>NZ_JAGOLP010000030.1 GCF_017994015.1 Ferrovibrio sp.
CTGCAATGCCGCGCGCGCGCGCTCGGCATCCTTGTCGGCGAAAGCCGGCGACGGCAGCCACAGCAAGGCCAGGGTAAGGATCAAGGCGCGGAAAAGTATAGTGTTTTTTTAGCATGGTTTGCTGAACGCCAGATGAATATGGGGCTCAGGATCAGTTCAGCCAAGCGCTGGCATAACAACGGGGTCGGGCTGCAACGGGTGGCCCAAAACCAAGGGATGTTGAGATGTTCACGAAATTCTTTACGACCGCCGCCGCTGCCGCGCTGATCTTTACCGCCATGCCGGCCAAGGCCGGCGACCGGCATTGCGATGCGGCAAGCAGCCAGGGTAGCTGGCTTGGGCTGAGTACGCTGGTCGGCAAGCTGGAAGCCAAAGGCTATCGCGATATCCAGAAAGTGGAACGCGAGCGCCGCTGCTACGAGGTTAAGGCGCTGGATGCCGAGGGCCGCCAGGTTAAGTTGGCGGTTGATCCGGTCAGCGGCGAAATCCTGCACAGCCGGATGCGTTGATGCGTCGGCTTTTGCTGCGCGCCTGGCAACAGGCACGGCGCCTGCCCAGAATGATCCTGTTCGGCCTGGTCTTGCTGGTGATGGCTGGGGGCATGCTGCTCACGATGCTGGCGGCGATTTTTGCCGGCATCCTGCGGCGCTGGCGCATATATCGCAGGCAAGGGGCGGCTCCAGCTCCATTGCTGCTCAGCGGGCCCAACAGCCAGGCATAGCTGTTGCTTGATGCCAGGGGCGGGGTTCAGTCCTTGCCCTTGGCCTTTTCCACGGCAGCTTTCAGCGAGGCGCGCAATTGCGCCTCCAGCATGCCGCCTGAGCCGGCAATCTTGTGCGCGATCACAACATACAGCGTGTCGATATGGATCGAGACGATTTCCTGCTGCAATTCATCCAGATCGCCATCGATGGTCTTGAGGAAATCATGCAGCGATTTGGCGAATTCGGTCAGCAGGGGATAGCCGAACACCCCGCCCATACCCTTGATCTGGAAAGCCTGTTCGCGCACATCCTCCACCAGCAGCCGGCGGGCCTCAGGCTCACTGGTTTGCATGGCGCTGACCCGCTCGCGCAAATCCTTGATATGCTCGGCAGATTCATCCAGGAAGGCGTTGGCCGAGGATTGCACCAGCGCTTCCATCTTGGCGCGCAGAGTGTCGTCCAGCTTGAGGTCCAGCCCCTTCTTGTAATTGACCGCCTTGCGCCTCAAGTCGCCGCGATTGGGGATATGAACCGGGCGCGTCGGGCGCGCATCGCTTGACACGGCGTCAGTCCTTCACGCGGCGGTCGGCACCATCAAAAGGCAATTGCTGGCGCCGCCGGTCGGGGCCGAAATAGCCGCGCACGCTGACAAAATCGCGCGGCCGGGCGATCACTGAAACCAGCCGGCGATACAGACCGTCGGCAGTGAAGGGCTTGGCAAGGAATTCGGTGACCCCGGCATCACGTGATTCAACCACATATTCCATCTCGGAATTGGCGGTCAGCATGATTACCGGTAGCAGGCGGTCGGCCGAGGTGGCGTCATTGCGAATGAAATCCAGCAATTCCAGGCCGCTACGCGGCTTCAGGTTCCACTCGGTGATACACACATCGATGCTGCCCGATCGCAAGGCAACCAGGGCATGTTCATAATCGCGGGCGAGCGAAATCTGGCTAGCGCCCAGCATGGCCAGGATATCTTTAACCAGCTTTCCCATCAGCCGATTGTTATCGACGATGAGGAAACGCACATGGCTGAAATCAATCTTTTCCGACATGCGACTTTCTAACGCTCCCGGCCCGGCGGTTGGCGCCGGCAGACATGGCTGTACCGCTGAAACCTCTATATACTCTAACCCCAACGAAGCCAACATGTTGCTTGGTTCTACTGGCGCTTGTTAGCGCCTGATAATAAAGCTGGTATACAACCTGGGCTGCCCCGGTTCCCCCCTGCTAGAATAGTGATCATGCCGCCTGCCACCGCTGCGTCCCGCCCGCCCGGTTTGCTCCTTCTGCTGACGATCATCAACGCCAACAGCATCATGGCGGCGACGATGTATTTGCCGTCGCTGCCCACGCTGGGACGGGTGCTTGGCGTGCCGGTGGATGCGCTGCCCTTCACGCTTATGGTGTATCTGGCCGGTTTTGCCGGTGGGCAGCTGATTTTCGGGCCGCTCAGTGACCGCTGGGGCCGTCGCAACCTGTTGTTGGGTGGCCTGGTGCTGATGGCAGTTGCCTCGGTTGGCTGCGCCTATGTTGATAGCTTGGCCGAATTATTCTGGATGCGGGCGGCGCAGGGCTTCGGCGCTGCCGCCGGCATGGTGATCGGCCGTGCCGTGTTGAACGATGTATATAATCGCGCCGAGGCCGCCCGGGCCACCTCGGTGGTGTCTGCCGCCTTGGCTTTGGCGCCGATCATATCGCCGGTGCTGGGCGGGTTGGTGGAGCAATATATTGGCTGGCGCGGCAATTTCCTGATCTCCGCCGTCATCACGGCGCTGGTTGTGCTGGTGCTGTATTGGGGCCTGCCGGAAACCCACCGACCGGGGCCAAGTGTCACATCGCTGTTTGCCGGCATCCGGCGGGATTATGCTTTGCTGCTGAATTCACGCGCCTTCATGGCCTTCTGCCTGGTGAATATGGCGATTTTCGCTGGCCTGCACGGCTTCAATGCCGCAGCACCGGCGGTGATGATCGAAACCATGGGGCTGTCGCCGGTGGCTTATGGCGCCCTGGCCGCAACCGGCAGCGCCGGCTTTTTCATCGGTTCGGTATTGTCGTCGGTATTGTCGCGCCGGCTTGGCAGCGCCCGGCTGATCGATGCCGGGGTTGGCTGCCTGCTGGCCGGCGGCTGCGGGCTGGCGCTCTACACGGCTTTGTGGGGCGATAGCATCAGTGCCATCGTGCTGGCGCGCCTTGTCTGGGCTGCCGGCATGGGCCTGGCGCTGCCCAATTCGGTCACTGGCGCGGTTGGCGTCAATCGCGCCGCGCTGGGCGCCGGGGCAGCGTTGGCCGGGTTCATGCAGAATGTCGGCGGCGGGCTGGGTTCGATGTCGGCCGGCTTCCTGCCGGCCGGCAGCGGTCTGGCAATGGCGCTGGCGCTGGCCGGCACCACACTATTCGGGCTGATCGGCTGGTCGCTCAACCGGCGCCAGGCCGAAGCCTCGCTGAAGGATGATTGAAGCCGCAGCCTATTCCGGCTTCAGCACCGCCTGCAATTCACGCCATTCGCGCGCCGAAAGCCCGGAATTGGCCTGGTCCACGCTTTCGCCAGCCAGCATGCGGCGCACACATTTCAGCGCCGTGGCCGACAGGCTGGCACCGCCGACACGGTATTCCATGAAAGCTTCGTAGCAGGCCGGCACCCAGTTTTTCACGGTCTCCAGCATGGCTTCGGCATAGACGCGGATTTCATATTGTGCATGGCTGTCGGCCCGCAGGCTGAGGAAATGCAGCAGGTTCAGCAGATCGGTCTTCCAATACCATTGCGTATAGTAATTCAGCGTCAGATTCATGCGCGCCAGTTCGCGCGCCAGCCCTGAACGGTCCTCGTCAACACGGCTGCCATCGGGCCGCTCGTTGAGCATTTCCTCATAGGAATCATACGCCTGGCTGGCATCGCGCTTCAGCAGTTCCAGCACGCGGGCGGCCTCGGCGCCGGTCAGCAGGTCGCCACGGCCCTGGCGGTTGGCATTCGATTGCGCTGCGAGCTGCTCCGGGCCGGGAAGGTAGAATTCCTTGTCCAGGATCGAATAGCGCGCCGAATATTCATTCACATTGGCGGTGCGGTGGCGGATCCATTGCCGCGCCACAAAGATCGGCAGCTTGACGTGATACTTGATCTCGCACATCTCAAACGGCGTGGTATGGCGGTGCCGCATCAGATAGTTGATCAGGCCCCGATCTTCGCTGACCTTCTTGGTGCCGCGGCCATAGGAGACCCGGGCTGCCTGCACCACTGCCGCATCGTCGCCCATATAATCGATCACCCGCACAAAGCCGTGGTCCAGCAGCGGCAGCGGCTG
Organism: Ferrovibrio sp.; assembly: GCF_017994015.1. Classification (GTDB taxonomy): domain Bacteria; phylum Pseudomonadota; class Alphaproteobacteria; order Ferrovibrionales; family Ferrovibrionaceae; genus Ferrovibrio. The sequence goes on from NZ_JAGOLP010000030.1 coordinate 4,010, forward strand.
ATAGAGCATGGCTTCCAGTGCCGGCACGGTGGCGCGGCGGGTGGTTTGGCTCTGGGCGCGCAATGCCTCGATTTCGGCGGCTTGTTCAGGCGTCACGGACATGGAATCGGTCTCCCGGGAGGATGCCGGCCTTTATAAAGTGGTTTCGGCCCGGATAGAACCGCCGCGTCCCCCTTCAAAAGTGCAGGGCAAAGGCTTATATGTGGTGGGCCGGCTTGCCGGCTATGGCGATAAACGCCGCTCGGAATAGGCGTAATGGACCCGGGGGCAGTACCCGGCGCCTCCACCATGAAGCCAGCCTGCCGCCCCAGCCGGGGGCGGGGAACCACGCTGGCTTGATGATGGGGGCGAATCAGGCTTGACATGCGCAATAAAGGACCGGTTTTTGCCCGGCATGATACCGCCGTTATCGGGTCAAATCACAAGTGCGAACGATAACTCCGTAGCACTCGCTGCCTAATTAGGTAAGCGCGGCTCGGGGGAGCGCCGGGCAACAGAAGCTCCCCCACTTAAATCTTCCCCTCGGCGGGCCCCTATTGACCCGCTATCCTGTTGATCGGCTTGGCGCTACGCCCGTAATTGAATAGCGGCGGGCGGATGCGCTATGATAGCCGGCATAGGAAACCCCCAAGGCGTGTGTCCAGGTATGGCCGGCAAGCTGCTCGATTACAATCTCCTGGTCGAAAATGCCCTGCGCGGCGCTGTGCGCGAGGCGTTGAAGCGCGCGGCCGAATTCGGCTTGCCAGGCAATCATCATTTTTATGTCACCTTCCGCACCGACCAGCCGGGGGTGGAAATCCCGCCCTACCTGCATGAACGCTACCCGGACGAGATGACCATCGTGTTGCAGCACCAGTTCTGGGGGTTGGAGCCGGGCGAGGATAAATTCCAGGTCACCCTCAGCTTCAACAAGGTGCCGGAGCGTCTGGTGGTGCCTTATGCAGCGCTGACCGCCTTTGCCGATCCCAGTGTGCAATTCGGCCTGCAATTCCGTGTGCAGCCTTCGGCAGAGAGTCTGGCGCGTGGCGCCGCCCTGGCGGAAGCCGCATTGGCCAGCGATACAGACAAGCCAGCTGGCGACAAGGCCGGCGAGCAAGCTGGTGAGCCATCCGGCGAACCGGCCAAGCCGGCCACTGGCGAAGTGGTGGCACTGGATGCCTTCCGCAAGAAAAAGACCTGATCGCCTAGCCTCTCATCGTCTGCCCCAGAACCAGCGAGACCCGCCATGCCTGATTTCCAGTTCCAGGAGCTTTTTCCGCTTGGCCCCGACACCACGCCCTACCGCAAGCTGAGCAGCGAAGGCGTTGAGGTGATTGAGGCGGCCGGGCGCAAGATTCTCAAAGTCAGCGACAAGGCGATGAGCGATCTGAGCTTTGCCGCCATGCGCGATATCGCGCATCTGTTCCGCCCCGGCCATCTGGCGCAGTTGCGCGCCATCCTGGACGACAAGGATGCGTCTGATAACGACCGCTTCGTGGCGCTGGAACTGCTCAAGAATGCCAATATCTCGGCGGGCTTCGTGCTGCCATCCTGCCAGGATACCGGCACCGCCATCGTGATCGGCAAGAAGGGCCAGTATGTCTGGACCGAGGGTAATGACGAAGCGGCGCTGAGCCACGGCGTCTATCGCACCTATACCGAGACCAACCTGCGTTATTCCCAGCTCGCGCCCTTGAGCATGTTCAAGGAAGTGAATACCGGCACCAACCTGCCGGCGCAGATCGAGCTTTATGCCACCGAGGGCGATGCCTACAAATTCCTGTTCATGGCCAAGGGTGGCGGCTCGGCCAACAAGACCTTCCTCTACCAGCAGACCCCGGCGGTTCTGCGCGGCGAGAATCTGGTCAAGTTCCTCGACACCCAGATCAAGACCCTGGGCACGGCTGCCTGCCCGCCTTATCACCTGGCGATTGTCATTGGCGGCCTCTCGGCAGAACACAATCTCAAGACCGCCAAGCTGGCTTCGGCGCGCTATCTCGACAATCTGCCGACCGAGGGCAGCCCCGGCGGCCATGCCTTCCGCGACCTGGAGATGGAGCGCACGGTGCTCGAATTGTCGCGCAACAATGGCATCGGCGCGCAATTCGGCGGCAAGTATTTCTGCCATGACGTGCGGGTGATCCGTCTGCCGCGCCATGGCGCCAGCGTGCCGATTGGCATGGCGGTGAGCTGCTCGGCGGATCGCCAGATTCTGGGCAAGATCACCAAGGATGGCGTGTTTCTGGAGCAGCTTGAAACCGATCCGGCCAAGTATCTGCCCGAAGCCAGCGAAGATGCGCTTTCCGCCACCGTGGTACAGGTTGACCTGAACCAGCCGATGAGCGAAATCCGCAAGCTGCTGTCGAGCCATCCGATCAAGACCCGGCTGTCGCTCAGCGGCACGTTGATCGTGGCCCGTGACCTGGCCCATGCCAAGCTGGCCGAACGGATCGAACGCGGCGAGGGGCTGCCGGATTACGTCAAGAACCACCCGATCTACTATGCCGGCCCGGCCAAGACGCCGGATGGTTATGCCTCGGGTTCCTTCGGCCCCACCACCGCCGGCCGGATGGATTCCTATGTCGGGCTGCTGATGCAGCATGGCGGCGGTTTCATCAGTCTGGCCAAGGGCAACCGCTCCAAGCAGGTGACCGAAGCCTGCAAACAATATGGTGGCTTCTATCTCGGCTCGATCGGCGGCCCGGCCGCGATCCTGGCCAAGAACAACATCAAGCATGTCGAAGTGCTGGAATATCCGGAGCTCGGCATGGAAGCGGTGTGGAAGATCGAGGTGGAAAATTTCCCCGCCTTCATCGTGGTGGACGACAAGGGCAACGATTTCTTTGCCGGCATGAGCTGACGCGCTTCAGCGCAACACCGGCTGCCCATCGGGATTGTAAACCATGCCGATGCAAAGCAGCCGGTCCACCGCCGCGCCATTGCCGGCCAGCGGCAATGCCAAGGTTTCGCTGCTGCCATAATCGCGGCCCGGACCGATGCGTTTGCTGCCGTGCCGCCAGCTTGGCTGACCATGCTGCACCACCCAGGCCAGGCGCTCATGCATATTCGTGATGTCGCCGCTCAGTTCATCCAGCCAGCGGCCGGTCGGGTCCTGGCGCAGCCAGGTGGTCATCATGGTGCCGACCAGCCGCAGCCTGAAGCGCAGCGGTTCGGCCTGCACATCCAGCATGGTGATATAGGGCAGCAGGCCACGCACCGCGATGGGATCAAACTTGTCGCGCCCCGGCAATGAACTCAGCGCCGGATCGGCAGGGGGCAGGCTGCGCCAGTAGTCAAAAAGCTGGCGGCAGAAGGGGTGCCAAAGGCTTGCATCAAGTGTATCGCCCCGCTGGAGGAGATCGGTGGTACGGGTGGTCAACAGGGTCATGCTCCGCTTACTGAACAATGCGGGCGCCACTGCACCAAAGTTTGGTGAAACTTCCCTTAACCCGTACCGGTAGAACGTATTCTCTTACAATCCAAGATAGGCTTGCCGCACGCGGTCATCATGCAGCAGGGCGTCGCCGCTGCCCTGCATGGCGATGCGGCCGTTTTCCAGCACATAGGCGTGCTGTGCCAGTTTCAGCGACACGGCAACATTCTGCTCCACCAGGATGATGCTGAGGCCGCGCTCATGCAGCAGACGGATGATGCGAAACACTTCCTGCACCACGGCCGGCGCCAGGCCGAGCGAGGGCTCGTCGAACATGATCAGTTCCGGCTGGCCCATCAGGCAGCGGCCGATGGCCAGCATCTGTTGTTCGCCGCCCGACATGGTGCCGGCCAACTGGCCGCGGCGTTCGGCGAGGCGCGGGAACAGGCCGAATATCTCATCCAGCGTCTGCTTTTCCTTGCCCTTAGCGCGTGGCAGCAAGGCGCCCATTTGCAGGTTTTCCATTACCGTGAGGGTAGGAAACACCTGACGCCCCTCGGCCACCTGGCCGATGCCGAGATCGCACACCTTGTAGCTTGGCAGCCCGGCGATATCCTTGCCGTTATAGCGGATGCGGCCCTGGCGCGGCGGTTCGATGCCGGCAATGGTGCGGATCAGGGTGGATTTGCCGGCGCCATTGGCGCCGACGATGGCAACAATCTCGCCGGCAGGCGCGGTCAGGCTGACCCCATCCAGCGCCTGCGCATCACCGTAGAATACGTCGAGGCCTTCAATTTCCAGGCTCATACGGCGGCCTCCTCGCCGAGATAACATTCCAGCACAGCCGGGTCGCGCACCACCGCGTCGGGTTCGCCGCGCGCAATCACCTCGCCATGATGCAGCACCACCACCTGCTGCGACAAAGCCATCACCGCCCGCATCACATGCTCGATCAGCAGGATGGTCAGGCCGCCGCGATTGAGCTCGCGAAACACCGCCACCATCTGGTCGGTCTCGGTGGGGCGCAGGCCGGCCATCACTTCATCCAGCAGCAGGATGGTGGGCCGTGTTGCCAGCGCACGCGCCACTTCCAGCCGCTTGCGTTCCGGCAGGGTCAGCTGCGCCGCCGGCTGGTCGCGCTTGTCGAGCATGCCGAGCCGGTCGAGCACCGCCTCGGCCTCGCGTTTCGCCTTGCGGGTATCGGTTTCGCTGCGCAGCGCGCCGATAATCACATTATCCAGCGCGCTGAGTTCCTTGAACGGCTTCACCAGCTGAAAGGTGCGGCCGATGCCGGCATGGCAGATCTGGTCCGGGCGCAGGCCGCCGATGCTGCGGCCATCCAGCATGATGCTGCCTTCATCCGGCTTGAACACACCGGCAATCATGTTGAAGCAGGTGGTTTTACCGGCGCCATTCGGCCCGATCAGGCTGACAATGCCACCGCGCGGCACGGTCAGGCTGGCGCCTGACACGGCCTTGAGGCCACGGAAACTCTTTGAGATGCCGTTGACGGCAAGCAAAGGCGCGGCATTCATGACTTGGTCTCCAGCCCCAGGCGGCGGCGCAAGGGCGGCCAGATGCCGTGCGGCAGATACATGATCACGGCGGCGAGGCAGATGCCGTAGAAAACATGCTTGACGCCAGGGATGTCGTAGCCCAGGCCATGCAGCAGTTCATACAGCCCTTCAGCCAGCACAGTGAGCACAAAGGCGCCCAGGATCGGGCCAAACAGCGAACCCAGGCCGCCGATGATCGGCCCCAGGATCAGTTCGATCGAGCGGCTGATGTTGAAAATCTGCTCGGGGAACAGGTTGTTGTAGTAGAAGGCAAAGAACACGCCGCTGATCGCGGTCATGCCGCTGGAAATCAGCACCGCCAGCATCTTGTAGCGGAAAGTGTTGATGCCAAGCGTTTGCGCGGCTTCCTGATCCTCGCGGATCGCCAGCCAGTAATAGCCGATGCGGCCGGTGAGCAGCCAGCGGCAGAACACAAAGGCGGCGGCAGTGAAGCCGAGCAGCAGATAATAGAACATCACCGGCCGGCCGCGCAGGTTCAGCACATCGTTGCGGGTATATTGCTCCACCGGCAGGAAGAAACCGCCCGAGCCGTTGACCCAGGCGAAATGATCGAAGCCGACCCGGGTGAATTCGGCAAAGGCGATGGTGAGCAGCGCAAAATAAGTGCCGCCGATGCCGAAGCGGAAAGCCAGAAAGCCGATGCCGGCGCCAAAAGCCATACTGACGCCGATGGCGGCGAATACCCCAAGGCTGGGAGGCAGTTTGAAATGTACATACAGCGCGGCGGCGGTGTAGGCGGCCAGACCGACATAAAGCGAATGGCCCAGGGAGAGCTGGCCGCAGAAGCCCATCATCACATTCCAGGCCTGGCCGGTATACGCAAAATACAGCACTAGGATCAGGATCGACAGGATATAGGCATCCACCAGCAGCGGCGCCACCAGCAGGGCGGCAAGCAGCAGGGCAAGCAGGCTGAGGGCGCGGCGCGGCACACCATCCAGCAGGCGATCATACAGCGCGCGCATCAGGCTTTCCTCCCGAGCAGGCCCTGCGGCCGGAATAGCAGCACCAGGATCAGCAGCGCGATGGCGAACATGCTCTTGGCCGAGGGCGCAAAGAACAGGCCGGACAGCGCTTCCGACAGGCCGATCAGCACACCACCAAGCAGCGCGCCGGGCATCGAGCCGAGGCCGCCCACGATAACGATGACAAAAGCCTGCAACGTGAAGGCAGGGCCGAGATTGGGCGTCACGTCGATCAGCAGCACCATCATGGCGCCGGCAGCGCCGACGCAGGCCGAGCCAAGCCCGAAGGTGAAGGCATAGAGCCGTTTGACGTTAAGGCCGACCACCAGGGCGCCGAGGTAATTGTCGGCGCAGGCCCGGATCGCCTTGCCGGTGAGCGAGAGGCGGAAGAAGGCGAACAGCCCGGCCGTGATCAGCAAGGCCAGGCCGGCAGTGATCAGGCGCACCTTGTCGGCCAGCAGCGGGCCGATCTCCACCGAATCAAGCGCATAATCCACCAGCGTGGTGCGCGCATCCGGGCCGAAAATCATCAGCAGGCCGTTCACCATGATGATGGCCACGGCGGCCAGCAGCATGAACTGGCTGTGCTCCGGCCGGTTGATAAAAGGATTGATCAGCAGCGACTGCATCAAATAGCCAAGTGCAAACAGCAGGATGGCAATCGGCACCATGGCCACCAGCGGATCGATATTCCAGGCCCCGAAGGCTACGATGGCGCCATACATGCCGATGGTCATCATTTCGCCATGGGCAAAATTGACCACCCGCACCACGCCGAAAATGACGCTGAGGCCAAGCGCCATCAGGCCATAAACCAGCCCGGTGAGCAGACCCTGCAAAGTAACATTGAGTATAAGTTCTATCGGCATTCCGTCAAAACACCCACGGCGCTTTTGGCGCCGTGGGTGCCACCCCCTTGGTTAAGTCTGTCAGCCGCGCTTGGTCCAGCCCGGCATCGGCAGCAGCAGGTTGTCTTCCGACACATTAAGCGGCAACACCACCTTCGGGCGCTGGCCGATATTTTGCAGCGTTACCGACTTGATGTTGACATTCTGGCCCTTCTCGTTGAATTCGAGCGTGCCGCCGGCCATCACATGATCGGTGATCTTGGTGGCGCGGATGGCATCGGCCAGTTCCTTGCCATTGGTGCTCTTGGCGCGGTTGAAGGCATCCACCGCCACCATCATGGCCTCAAACGAGAAGCCGACATTCAACTCGAACAGCTCGTTCTTGTAGCTCTTGGTGAATTCCTCCAGCAGCTTCTGTGTGATGCTGGCGCGCGGATTGTACCAGGGCACATTGGTCAGCAGGTAATCGGAATACTTGCCGAGCGTGCGGTAGAACTGGCCTTCATAAAAGCCCGGGGCGCCGGGGCTCATGATCACCTTCGGCTCCCAGCGCTGCTTCACCATTTCGCGGATCAGCAGGATGGCATCGTTGAGGCGGGTCACCGGCATCACCATGTCGGCATTGGTGGCCTTGGCCTTGGCGATTTCCACCGACAAATCCTTGGCCTGCGGATCGTAGCTGATCGTCTCGACGATCTGGAATGGCAGGTTGAAGCGCGGCGCCATCGCCTTGATCGCGCCGGCCATGGCCTGGCCAAACGTGTCATTGGCATGCATGAATACGGCGGTCTTCGGCGTTACGCCGCTATGCTCGAACACCGTCTTCATCAGCGCCAGGCCATCGCCCACCAGCATCGGCGCGGTGGGGAAGTTGCGGAAGACGTATTTGTAGCCCTGCTCGGTGATCTGCGGCGCGGCAGCCACGTTGATGATGTAGGGCACGCCCTTCTGCTCTGCCACCTGGGCGATGGCGGCAGACTGGCCGCTATCGAAGGCGCCGATCAGCACCTGGGCGCCGTCATTCACCAGCTTCTCGGCGCGGCTGCGGGCGATGTCGACATTCGACTCGGTATCCGCATTCATGATCTCGACCTCGGCATTGATGCCGAGCGATTTCAGCACGCGCGGGGCGATGTCGATGCCGCGCTGGCAGGCCAGGCCAAGCTGGGCCTGGAAGCCGGAACGCGGATGGATCGAGCCGATCTTGAGCACGCGCGACTGGGCGCGGCCGATATTGAACGGCGCGATGCCAGCGGTGAGCGCGGCAGTAGCAACTGCCGTCTGGCCGAACTGGCGGCGGGTAAGTTTCTTGGTCATGGTCCCTCCCGATGGTCGCCAGGGCTGTTGCGCCCCGGCCTTGTTTGTAACCTTAGCGGATCATCCGCCACCCAAAAAGCGTCTAGGCTCTATATCCTTTGTAGTAGTTCCATCAACTTGCGGCGTTCGGCGGCATCCATGCGATGGCCGATCCGTTGGTCATGCTCGCTCACCCTGGCGCGCAGGCTGGCCGCCTGCTTCTGGCCCTTTGGCGTCAGGTGCAGACCATAGGCGCGCCGGTCATGCGGCGCCGGCTGGCGTTGCACAAGCCCCAGCCGCTCCAGCCGGTCCACCATGGTCATGGCGCCGGAACGCGCCACACCCAGCGCCTGGCCGAGCCGGCCCTGCTGCAAACCGGGATTACGCTCCACCAGCACCAGGGCGGAAAACAGCGCCGGGCTGATGCCCGTGCCATGCAAAGCCGCGTAGAAATCCTCATAGAGCCGCAATTGGGCGCGGCGCAGCACATAACCGATCAAATCCGGCAGGTCGCCGTAATCGATCTCGCTGCTGGCAGAATGTTCCGCCTTGCCGGCTGCCATAGGCTGTTCCCGTGCCCCCTGAATGTTGCTCTGCGGCTGGTTGGCCCAGCTCACGCTTGCCAGGCATTCTAGCTTCAGCTAATTGTAATGCAACCATACAATTCAAAAATCACCGGTAAAATTAAAAATCATGGGAGGAAGCAGATGGCCGGTTCTCAAGCCCCGGATGTGCTGATCGTTGGCGCCGGTATCGGCGGCCTCACCCTGGCGCTCAGCCTGCATCGCGCCGGCATTCCGGCCCGCCTGGTGGAAGCCGTGCCGAGTATCCGGCCTTTGGGCGTCGGCATCAATGTGCTGCCGCATGCGGTGCGCGAATTGACCGAGCTCGGCCTGGCCGAACGCCTGGAAGCCCGCGCTATCCGCACCAAGGAGCTGATCTACACCAACAAATTCGGCCAGGAAATCTGGCGTGAGGCACGCGGTTTGGATGCCGGCTACAACTGGCCGCAATTCTCTGTGCATCGCGGCGCCTTGCAGATGCTGTTGTTTGACGCGGTGCGCGAACGGCTTGGCGCCGAAGCAGTGCAGACCGACACTGAACTGCTCGGCTTTGAGCAGGATGCCACGGGCGTCACGGTTCGGCTGCGGCGCCGTTCGGATGGTGCGGCGCTGCCGGCGCAGCGTTCCGCCTTGCTGATCGGCGCGGACGGCATCCATTCAGCCGTGCGGGCGGCTTTCTACCCGGATGAAGGGGCGCCGAAATGGAATGGCGCCGTGCTGTGGCGCGCCACCACCGAGGCGGCGCCCTATCTTTCCGGCCGCTCGATGATCATGGCCGGGCATCAGGATCAGAAATTTGTCTGCTATCCGATTGACCCCGAAGCTGCCGGGCGTGGCCGCAGTGTGGTCAACTGGATCGCAGAACTGCGCTATCCCAACGATACACCGTGGAACCGCGAGGACTGGAACCGGCCGGGCCGAATTGAGGATTTCCTGCCGCGATTTGAGAGCTGGAATTTCGGCTGGCTCAATGTGCCCGGGCTGATCCGGGGTGCGCAGGCGATCTATGAATTCCCCATGGTGGACCGCGACCCGGTGGAACATTGGAGCTTTGACCGTGTCACCCTGCTGGGCGATGCGGCGCATGCGATGTATCCAATCGGCTCCAATGGTGCCAGCCAGGCGATCATTGATGCGCGTGTGCTGGCGCATCGCCTGGCCACGATTCACGATCCGCTCGCCGCTCTGCGCGCCTATGAGGCCGAGCGCCTGCCGGCCACCGCGCGCATTGTGCTGGCCAATCGCGCCAACGGGCCGGAGCGGGTGATGCAATATGTTGAGGAGAGGGCGCCCAAGGGCTATGCCAAGCTGGATGACATCATCAGCCGCGCCGAACTTGAAGCCTCGGCCAAGGATTACAAGCTGATTGCCGGTTTTGACAAGGATGCGCTGAATACACGCGCTTCGCTGGATGCACGTTATGGTGCGGTCTGAGCCGGCTTGGATGGGGTTGGGCGCGCCGCGAAGATCACACCAAGTGCGATGGCGCCGGTGGCCATGGCATCCACCAGGCTCGGCACTTCGCCCAGGAAAGGCACGGCCAGCAAGGTGGCGAGGCACGGGATCAGGGCAATGATCGCGGCGGCAGCGCCGGCGCCCAGCAGTGTTACGGCGCGGTTGAAGGTGACTATAGCCACGGCACTCATCAGGCAGCCCTGATACACCATCTGGAATACCAGCGCCTGCATGGGCGCCTCGTTCAGATGTGATAATCCGGCGAAATAATAGACCGGCAGGAAAAACAATGCTGACCAGAAGCAGATCAGGGCTGCGGCCTGGATGGCGTTGAGGCCGCTGCGCCGGAAGCGCAGGGTGTAGAGTGCCCACAGGATTGCAGCCAGGATCAGCACGACCACGCCATCCAGCCTTGGCATGCCGCGGGCCTGAAGCTGGCTGACGAATAGCGTCGCAATGCCGGCAATGATGACGCCATAGCCGATCAGGCGCGGTAACCCGGGCTTTTCCCGCAACAGCCACCAGCCGATCAGGCCGGCAAAAACCGGCATCAGCGGCGGCGTAGTGGTGGCCACCTGAGCCACCGAGGTGAGTTGCAGGCCCAGTGCCACCAGATAAACGAAGGGGCCGCCCCATAACACGGCCAGCAGCAAGCCTTCTGCCCAGGCACGCGCAGGCAATCGGTGGGCCGGCAAAAGCAGCACCGGCATAAGCAGCAAAGCGCCGCCGCCGAAGCGCAGCGCCATCACATCCCACACCCCCATATGATGCGCCATGCCGAAGCGCGTCACCACGAACCAGCCGGAGAAAATCGCCACAGTGGTGCCGGCCCACAGCAGGCCACGCAGCAAAACTCCAAGCGGCAGGGTGCCGGCCGGTGTGTTCGGGGAGGGTATGTCGGTCATAAAGCCAAGCTTTTATTGAATTTTAGAGCATTCGTTATAAAATGGTGCGACCAAACAGAAAAGGCAATACGCGGCGAAAGCAGCGGAGGGGCGGATGGCGCGACCGCGCGAATTTGATGAAATGCAGGCATTGGATGCAGCTATGCATTTCTTCTGGGTGCATGGCTATGAAGCCACATCGATGCGTGCGCTGGCTGATGCCATGGCGATCAGTGGTGCCAGCCTGTACAACGCTTTCAGCGACAAGCACACACTTTATCGCCGTGCCTTGCAGCATTATGTCGCCAGTAGTTTCCTCGATCGTGTTGAACGCCTGGAAGGTCGCCTGCCGCCGCTGATGGCGATCACGGCGTTTTTTGATGAAGTTGTTGAGCATTCCGTGGCGGATAGCCAGGCAAGAGGCTGCATGCTGGTCAATTCAGCCCTGGAACTGGCGCCGAAGGATGCGGAATTCCGCCAGATTGTTGCCTCGGTGCTGGAGCAGATCGAAGCATTCTTCCTGCGCTGTATTCAGGCTGGGCAGCGGGCGGGCAGCATCACCCGGCAAGCGGCGGCAGTGGATCTGGCCCGGATGTTGTTGGGCCTGCATCTGGGATTGCGTGTTCTGGCCCGTTGCCGGCCGGAACCGGCCTTGCTGCGCGGCATGGTGCGACCAGCCTTCGCCATGCTGGCGGCCGGAAATTAAAGCGTCATTAGCAGGCTTCGGCGAGCGTCTGCACCGGCAGTTTGCGCCGCTCCGCCCGTCGGCGGGATTCGCTTTGCCGGCGATCCGGATCGGCTTCCTGGCCGGCATTGCCGCGCCGGTCGCCCAGGCGGCGTTCGCTGCGTCGGCGCCGGTCGGGGCCGACATAGCCGCCTCCACGCACCAGCGGCCGCTGTGCCTGCAAGGCATAAAGCAGGCGCCGCACCAGCACCTGCATCGAAATCGGTTTTACCACCACTTCGTTCACGCCGGCATCGCGCGCTGCCACCACCAGGGTGGAATCCACATCGGCCGCCATCAGGATCACCGGCATGGCATTGTTGTTCAGGCCCGGGTCGCGGCGCAGCCGTTCGGTAAACATCAGCCCGTCCATTTTCGGCAGGCGGTAATCCACCAGTATCAGGCTGGGCTCATGCGCGGCCACTTCCAGCAAAGCCTGCTTGCCATCGGCGGCCTGAAACACGGCGCTGAAGCCCATGCCGATCAGCACGTCACGCAGGCCGTTGCGCGTCGCCCGGTTCTCATCGACCACCAGCACACTACAGGTGCGGAATTTCTCCGCACCCGGCCGTGCCGCCGGCTGGCTGCCGGGACGGGTTTTGCTATCGGGTTTGCCAATTGAGCGCATCATCATGCCGATAAATTTGGCATGCGGGGGTTAAGGAAGCGTAATACTAGCCCTGGTCGTGGCCCGATTCGCTGCAAAAAAATGCAGCTGCGGGCTCAGCCGTGCGGTCAGTCGCGCAGCAATTCGTTGATCGAGGTCTTGGAGCGGGTCTGCGCATCCACCCGCTTGACGATCACGGCGCAAGACAGCGACGGACCGGGCTCGCCATTGGCCAGCGGCTTGCCCGGCAGGCTGCCCGGCACCACCACCGAATAGGCCGGCACGCGGCCATAGATCACCTCGCCGCTGCTGCGGTCGACAATCTTCGTGGTGGCCGAGATGAATACGCCCATGGACAGCACGGCGCCTTCTTCCACGATCACGCCTTCCACCACTTCCGAACGCGCGCCGATGAAGCAGTTATCCTCGATGATCACCGGGTTGGCTTGCAGCGGTTCCAGCACGCCGCCGATGCCGACGCCGCCGGAAAGATGCACATTCTTGCCAATCTGGGCGCAGGAACCTACCGTGGCCCAGGTATCCACCATGGTGCCGCTATCAACATAGCCGCCTACATTTACAAAGCTGGGCATCAGCACCACATTCGGCGCAATGAAGGCCGAGCGGCGCACCACGGCGCCTGGCACGGCGCGGAAGCCGGCGGCGCGGAAACGCTGTTCGTTCCAGCCGACGAATTTGGACGGCACCTTGTCAAACCAGTTGGCACCGCCCGGCGCGTCGGAAATCAGCATATTGTCGGTCAGGCGGAAAGACAGCAGCACAGCCTTCTTGGCCCATTGCTGCGCCTGCCATTGGCCGTCCAGCTTCTGTGCTGCGCGCACGATGCCGGCATCCATGGCTTCCAGGGTTGCTTCCACGGCTTCGCGCACTTCACCCTTGGTATTGATGCCGATATCGGCGCGCGCCTCCCAGGCGGCGTCGATGATGGGCTGCAATTGGCCGGCAAGGGTGGCGGCGTCGGTCATGGCATCATTCCTTTAAAAAGCGCAATAAAAGCCGCGAGACAATAACCGCCAAGGCTGGCCCGTCAACCTTTTGCCGCCGGCTCGGCATTCCGGCCGATATTGCTCAGGGCGCTGAGGAAACCAGTCAGGTCGGGGGCAACATGGTGGATATGGTCGGTTTCCCCGGCAACCGGCTGCGCCCAGTCGGAATGGGTCGGCACCCAGATTGTCGCCATGCCGAGCCGGGCGGCCGGGGCCAGGTTGCGCGCCATATCCTCCACCATGGTGGCGCGGCGCGGATCCACGCCATGGGCGGCCAGCAGCTTGTCATAGGGTTCGGGTCGCGGCTTGGGCAGGTAATTCGAGGCCACGATGTCAAACACCGCCTCGAAGCAATCCGCCAGCCCAATGCGGCCGAGTACACGCTCGGCATGGGCCACGGTGCCATTGGTGAAGATCAGCTTGCGGCCGGGCAGGGCCTGCAACACCTGGCGCAATTCGGGCAGGGCCGGCAGCACGCTCAGGTCAATGTCATGCACATAATTCAGGAAATCCGCCGGATCAACGCCGTGGTCCACCATCAGGCCGCGCAAGGTGGTGCCGTGCTGCTGGAAAAAGCCCTTCTGGCGCTGCTTGGCGGCCACGGCGTCAATGCCGAAGCGGCGCGAGATGAATTCGCCCATGCGCCGGTCGATCTGGGCGAACAGGTTGCATTCCGCCGGATACAGCGTGTTGTCGAGGTCAAACAGCCAGGTTTCGGTGGCGGCGAGGCGTTCTAAGGTGGGGGCGGGATCAGTTTGCATGGCGGGCAAAATAAGCCAAACCAAGCCCGATGACGAGGCCGGGGCAACACGGTTATAAACAGAGCGGGAGATCATCATCGCCGCCATGGAACCTGCCAGCAATCCGAGCCTCGACCTGATCGCCGCAGCGGCCCTGGAGCCGGCGGCGCTGATTCCGGTTTTTCCGGGGCCCGCGGCCTTGTTTGATGGAAATGGCGCCGTCTTGTTCGCCAACCGCGCCGCCGGGCCGTTGCTGGATGCTTTGGCGGCCGACAGGCTGGTGGCGCTGGCCGCCGCATTGGATGCCTCGCTGGCCGATGGCCTGCCGCGCCAGGAAAAAGCCGATCTGCCCGGCCTGCGCGGCGGCACGGCGCTGCATCTGACTTTGCTGCCGCATGGCGGCCAGCTGCTGCTGCTGGGCCGCGATACCACGCTGGAACGCAATCTGTTGCAGGCGCTGATGCAGTCGCGCCAGCTTTTCCGTGATCTGGTGGCCTGTTCCACGGATTTTGCTTGGGAAACCAAGCCGGATGGCCGTTTCGGCTTTGTCTCGCCGCGCGGCGCCATGGGTTACACGGCGCGCGAACTGGAAGGCCATGTGCCAACCGATTTTGCCGCGCCCGACAGCCCGGAAACGCCGCGTCCCACGTTGTGGCCGTTCACGGCCACGGCACCGCAGGAGGCGGTGGAGGTGTTTCTGCGCCGCAAGGACGGTAGTGTGGGCTGTTTTGAAGTATCCTGCGTGGCAGTACGGGATGGCAAGGGCGAGTGGGCCGGCACGCGCGGCGTGGCGCGTGATGTGACCGAGGCGCGTGAGCGGGTTGAGGCTTTGCGCCGGGCGCATAAGACCCTCAACACCCTGGCCAATACCGATGGCCTGACCGGGCTGCTCAACCGCCGCGCCTTTCTGGATGAACTGGAAAAGCGCCTGTCACGGCATCATCGCAACCGCCTGATCGGCACGCTGATTTATTTCGACCTCGACAATTTCAAGAAAGTGAATGACGTGCGCGGCCATCAGGCCGGCGACGAGGTGCTCAAGGCGGTGGCCGAGGCGGTGCGCAAGACCCTGCGCGTGGTTGATCTGGCCTCGCGTATCGGCGGCGACGAATTCCTGCTCTGGCTGGAAGAAACCGGGCGCGACAGTGCCGCCTCGATGGCTGCCCGGCTGATGGAAGCGGCGGCTGAAATCAACAAACAATGGGGTGTTGAGGGCTTTCCGCTCGGCTTCTCGATTGGCGCGGTTTTCTCACGGCTGGAAGCAGTTGAGGGCGCCGAGGCGCTGGTGGCGCGGGCCGATGCCGCGATGTATGTGGCCAAGAAGGGCGGCAAGGGCCGCACCCATATTGCCGAGGAAGTGGACCCAGTCTGATGGATTACGAAAGCGCCAAGCAGCTTGCCGCCTCTCCCGATCCGGCAGTGCGCCTGGAACTGGCGCAGCGTCAGGATGTGCGGCCGGAAATCCTGTATTTCCTGGCGGTGGACGAGGCGCCGACGGTGCGGCGTGCCATCGCTGCCAATGTTGCCACGCCGAGCCAGGCCCATCTTGTTCTGGCAAATGATGCCGACGAGGAAGTGCGCGCCCAGCTTGCCGACAAGGTGGCCCGCCTGCTGCCCAGCATGGCCGATGATGAAGCGGCCGGTGCGGCGCGCGACTATGCGGTGCAGACCGTGGAATTGCTCGCCCGCGATGAGCTGACCCGCATCCGCGCCATCCTGTCGGAAGCGCTGAAGGCGGCGGTCAATGTGCCGCATCATGTGGTGAAGCAGCTGGCGCTGGATGTGGAGCTGATTGTCTCCGCCCCGGTGCTGGAATTCTCGCCGCTGCTAACCGATGACGATCTGCGCGAGATTGTTGAAGGCGCGGCGCAATCGGGTGCGCTTTCGGCGATTGCCCGCCGTGTCGGCCTTGGCGCCGGGGTGTCGGATGCCATCGTTGCCACCCGCGATGTCTCGGCTGTGGCGGCCCTGCTGGCTAATGACTCGGCGCAGATTCGGGAAGAGACACTGGACCTGATCCTGGATGCCGCGCCCAGCGTTGAAGCCTGGCACGAACCGCTGGTGCAGCGCCCCAACCTGCCGGGTGCGGCGGCCAAGCGCATTGCCGGTTTTGTGGCGCAATCGCTGCTGGATCGCCTGAGCCTGCGCACGGATTTGCCGCCCGAGGCGCTGAGCGAAATCCGGCAGGTGGTGCAGCGCCGCCTGCATGTGGAATTACCCAAGGAAGTGCCGGAAGCTGCCCCGCCGGGGCGTGAAGCCGCGCGGGAAAAGGATGCCACATCGGCAATGGCGGAAGCCGAGGTAGCGGTGACCAAGCTGATCAAAGCCAATCGGCTGGATAACGATACCGTTCAGGATGCTATCGAGCGGCTGGATCGCAATTTTGTCATCCAGGCCCTGGCGCAGGCCGGCCGCACCCCGGTGCCGGTGGTGCTGCGGGCGCTGGAAACCCGTAATGGCCGCTTGATCACGGCGCTGGTCTGGCGCGCCAAATTCAGCATGCGCACCGCCGTGATGGTGCAGCGCGACATTGCCAAAGTGCCGCCCAAGATGATGCTGAACGCCCGAAATGGCACCGACTATCCGGTCGGCAAGGGCGAACTTGAGGAACAGCTCAAGATTCTCGGGCTCTGAGCTGGCGGCAATTCACTCGTTGAATTCAGCCTGATCCGGTATCCGGTTGAAGGCGATCTTGGCGCCCATGAAATCGCCTTTGCCGGTTTTCTGGCGGTCGCTGCCGGTGCCGGGCAGGGGGCCGATATGCACAGTATCGCGCTTGTATTTGGCATTCAGCTTGTCGATGGCCTTGGCCAGCTTGACGCGCTTTTCGCTTTGCGCCGGGTCCGCCTCGAAGCCGCTGCCGCCGCCAAACAGGTCGCCGGTGGTTTCGGCTTCCGGCACCAGATCGGTGAGCGCCACGCCCAGTTTGTGCACTCGGCGGCCATGCAGGGCCTTGGTTTCGGCGCACATGCGGCGCCAGAGCTGGGCCACCGCATCCAGCACCACAAAACTGTCCTGGGTCTCGGTGAGGCGGAAATCCGCCGTCCATTTCTCGCGCGCCATGTCGTCGAAGCGTACCGAGAGATGCAGCATGCGGGCCGCGCAGCCGATGCGTCGCACCCGGGTGATCGCCTTGGCGGCCAGGCGCCGCGCCACGGCCTCGGCCTGGCCGGCCGGGCGCAAAGCTGGCGGCAACACATGGCTATGGCTCACGCTATGGCGGCCCTGCGCCGCGTGATGCACGATC
Organism: Ferrovibrio sp.; assembly: GCF_017994015.1. GTDB lineage: Bacteria > Pseudomonadota > Alphaproteobacteria > Ferrovibrionales > Ferrovibrionaceae > Ferrovibrio. The sequence continues at coordinate 21,275 of NZ_JAGOLP010000030.1, forward strand.
TCGCCGCGTAATTCGCGCCAGAACATCTCGCCGCCGATGCCGCCCCAGATGCGCCGGGCTTCGCGTGGGCCGAGTTCCCACAAAGCCGGCAGGCTGTCGATGCCGGCGTCGAGCAGCCGGCGTTCCATATTGGCGCCGATGCCGGGCAGATCGCGCAGTTTCAGGTTGAGCAATGGCCCGGGCAGGTCGGCGGCTTCCAGCACGGTCAGGCCATCGGGTTTCTTGAGGTCGCTGGCCACCTTGGCCAGGAAACCGTTCGGCGCAATGCCGATGGAGCAGCGGATGCAGTCGCCGACATTGCGTCTCAGCCCATCCTTGAGACGTTGCGCCAGGGCCATGGCTTCGCTTTTCAGCTTTTCGCGGCCCATCAATTCGCAGGCCATTTCGTCAATCGAGCCGATCCGCGCCACCGGGATATGGTTGTCGATCTCTTTCAGGATGCGGTGATGATAGTCGACATAAACATCATGGCGCGCCGGCACCAGGCGGATTTGCGGGCAGAGCCGCTTGGCCTCCCAGATCGGTGTGCCGGTGCGGATGCCGAAAGCCTTGGCCTCATAGCTGGCGGCGATGGCCGAGGTGCTGTCGGTCATCACCGGCACTACCGCCACGGGTTTGCCGCGCAGGCGCGGCTGCTCCTGCTGCTCCACGCTGGCGAAGTAGCTGTTGAGGTCGAGATACAGCCAGGAAAGGCTGGATGAGGCCCAGGCCGGTTTCATGGCCGGACTCTATTCTGGGCCAGCGGAAGGTCAATATAAATCGTACATTAAAAGAACAAAAAGTGGTTAATGCGAAACATTGCCGATTCTCTGAGCAATAGCTTTGCCGCATAAAAAACACCCAAAATTTGGTTACACTTCGATGCCCAACATGCTTACAATCCTTGTTTGTGTGCAGCGCAACAGGGGGATCGGCATGGCGCAGCGTGTATTCGGGCGGGGGCTGTGATGGCGGATCAGGCTTTTGTCACTCTCGACAATGTTTCCCTGGTCTACCAGCAGGCTGAAACGGCCACCCTGGCGGTGGAGGATTTGACCCTCGGCATCAAGAAGGGCGAATTTGTTGCCGTTGTTGGCCCGTCGGGCTGCGGCAAATCTACCCTGATGAAGCTGGTCACCGGCCTGATCCCGGCCACCAAGGGCGCCATCGGCATCGGCGGCAAGCCGGTGAAGGGGCCGACCCAGGGTGTCGGCATGGCGTTCCAGAATTCCACTTTGCTGCCCTGGCGTTCCACCATCGACAACGTGATGCTGCCGCTGGAGATCGTGGCGCCGCACAAGCACCAATTGCGCCGCGAACGCGACCGATACGAGGCGCGGGCGATGAATCTGCTGCGCACTGTGGGCCTGCATGAATTCGCCGACAAATTCCCCTGGCAGCTTTCCGGCGGCATGCAGCAGCGCGCCAATGTGTGCCGCGCCATCATCCACGATCCCAGCCTGCTGATGCTCGACGAGCCATTCGGCGCGCTTGATGCCTTCACCCGCGAGGAACTCTGGGGCGTCATGCAGAAATTGTGGATGGAGCGGCAATTCACCGCCATCCTGATCACCCACGATCTGCGCGAGGCGGTGTTTCTGGCCGACCGCGTGTTTGTGATGAGCAAGCGGCCCGGCCGTATTGTCTATGAGCGCGAGGTGGACATCCCCCGGCCGCGCACGCTGGACACGACATTCGAGCCGTATTTTGGCCAGATCGTGCATGAACTGCGCGAGCGTATCGTGGAGGTCAAACACTCATGAACCGCGAGAAGATCATCCTGCGCCTGATGCCCTGGGCGGTCACCATCGGCTTGTTTGTATTCTGGGAACTGGCCTGCCGGATTACCGGCGTGGCCGAATTTGTGCTGCCGGCGCCCACCGCGGTCTGGGCCGCAACGGTGAAATTCGCCCCGCAAATCCTGCATCATTCGTTGCAGACGCTTTACACCACTACTGCGGGCTTCATCCTAGCCGTGGTTGGCGGCATGCTGCTGGGTGTGTTCATCGGCGCATCCAAACTGGTTTATACCGGGCTTTATCCGGTGCTGGTGGGTTTCAACTCGATCCCCAAAGTGGCCATCGTGCCGGTGCTGGTGATCTGGTTCGGCATCGGCACTATTCCGGCCATTATCACCGCCTTCGTGATCTCGTTCTTTCCGATTGTGGTGAATGTTGCCACCGGGCTTGCCACCATTGAACCGGAATTACGTGACGTGCTGCGCTGCCTGGGCGCCACGCGCACCGAAATCCTGTTCAAGATCGGCATTCCGCGCGCCATGCCCTATCTGTTTGCCTCGCTCAAGATCGCCATCACGCTGGCTTTTGTCGGCTCTGTGATCGCCGAAACGGTGGCGTCGAACGAGGGCATTGGCTACCTGATGCTGTCGGCTTCCTCCAGCTATAACGTGCCGTTGGTCTTTTCCGGCCTGGTGGTCGTGGGTATCATGGGTGTGCTGATGTACGCGGTGGCTGCTGCCTTTGAGCGCCGGATGACCGGCTGGGCCTTCCGCGGCAGCGACTTGATGACCTGATCCGGCACACGGCCGGGGGAGGCAAGCGGATGCCGGAAGCGCTGCGGTTCCTGTTGGGTGGCGAGGTGGTGACGGCGGGCAGTGATGTGCCCCCCACCATGACGGTGCTGGATTACCTGCGCCTGAATCAGCGCCGCACCGGCAGCAAGGAAGGCTGCGCCGAGGGCGATTGCGGTGCCTGCACTGTGGTGCTGGCTGAACTGGATGGCCCTGAGGGCCAGGAAAGCCTACGCTACCGCGCGGTGAATAGCTGCATTCAGCTTGTTGGCCAGCTGGATGGCAAGGCGCTGATCACGGTGGAAGACCTGGCCGCGCCCGATGGCCGGCTGCATCCGGTGCAGCAGGCCTTGGCGGATCATCATGGCGCGCAATGCGGCTTTTGCACGCCCGGCTTTGTGATGAGCTTGTTTGCGCATTACAAAACCGGGGCGCCGACCGATCCAGAAAGCCTGTGCGACACCCTGGCCGGCAATCTGTGCCGCTGCACCGGTTATCGCCCGATCCTGGAAGCCGGCCAGCAGATGGGCCGTGGGCCGGATCAGTTTTCCTCCACCGAAGCCGAAACCATCGCCAGGCTGAAAAAGCTGCGGCGCCGGCAGGCTTTACGCCATGAAACCGCTGAAGGCCGTTTTCTGGCGCCGACCAGCCTGGATGAATTGCTCACCATTTTGCGCGGCGCCAACTGGGAGGATACTTGGCTGCTTGGCGGCGGCACCGATGTGGGCCTGTGGATCACCAAGCAGCAGCGTCGCATCGGCACCATCATTCATCTGGGCCAGATCGCCGCCTTGCGCCGGATCGAAATCCTGCCGGATGAAATCAGCATCGGCGCCGGTGTCACCTATAGCGATGCCGCTGATGCCATTGCGGCGTTGCATCCGGATTTCGCCGCCATGCTGCGCCGGCTCGGCTCGGTTCAGGTGCGCAATGCCGGCACTATCGGCGGCAATATTGCCAATGCCTCACCTATCGGCGACAGCATGCCACCGCTGATCGCGCTCGGCGCCCGGCTGCAATTGCTCAGCCCGGAAGGCGAGCGGTTCCTGCCGCTGGAAGATTTTTTCCTTGGTTATCGTAAAACCTATCTGCGGCCACGCGGCATTGTTGCCAAGGTGATCGTGCCGCGCCCGGGGCCGGATACGCGCTTTGCCGTTTACAAGATTGCCAAGCGTTTCGATCAGGATATTTCGGCTGTGCTCGGGGCTTTCCAGGTGCAGCTGGATAATGACCGCATCGCGGCGGCGCGTATCGCCTTTGGCGGCATGGCTGCCATTCCGCAGCGCGCCCATGCCGCCGAAGCCGCTTTATTGGGCCAGAAACTGGATATGGCATCTGTTGAACCCGCCGTGCTGGCGCTGGCCGAGGATTTTGCGCCGCTGAGCGACATGCGCGCTTCGGCTGCCTATCGCCTGCTGGTGGCGCAGAATCTGCTGCGCAAATTCGCCATCGAGGCCAGTAGCGGCCAGGCGCTGCGGCTTGAGGCAGTGTCATGACCCGGGTGGTGGCGCAGCCAATCAAGCATGACAGCGCCGACAAGCATGTGGCCGGCGCGGCGCGCTATATCGACGACCTGCCCGAGCCGGAAGGCTGCCTGCATGGCGCCTTGCATCTGGCCGGCATCACGCATGGCCGTATCCTGAGCATCGATCTCTCTGCGGCACGGGCCATGCCCGGCGTGGTGGATGCCATCACCGTGGTGGATGTGCCGGGTGATCCCGATATCGCGCCGGTATTTCCGGGCGATCCGCTGTTGGCGCAGGGCATGGTGCAATTCCATGGCCAGCCGGTGGCGGCCATTGTAGCCCGCGACCTGCACACGGCGCGCGCCGCGGCGCGGCTGGTGCGGGTGGAATACGAGGAATTGCCGCCCCTGCTGGCGTTGGAAGATGCCATCGCGGGTGAGCAATGGGTCGGCCAGCCGCTCACCATGCGCCAGGGCGATGCCGCAGCCGCCATTGCCGCCGCGCCGCATCGGCTGCAAGGCGAACTGCGCCTGGGCGGCCAGGATCATTTTTATCTGGAAGGGCAGATCAGCCTGGCACAGCCGCTGGAAGATGGCGATGTGCATGTCTGGTGTTCCACGCAGCATCCGTCCGAAGTGCAGAAGCTGGTGGCGCGGGTGCTGGCCCGCCCGATCCATGCCGTGACCGTGGAATGCCGGCGCATGGGCGGCGGCTTCGGCGGCAAGGAAACCCAGGCAGCGCAATTCGCCTGCCTCGCCGCTTTGTTTGCCACCCGCACGCGCCGGCCGGTGAAATTCCGCCTTGATCGCGACGAGGATATGATCACCACGGGCAAACGGCATGATTTCCTGGTGCGCTACGCTGTCGGTTTTGACGATGCCGGCCGCATCCTGGGTTATGACGTGACCCTGGCCGGGCGCGGTGGCTGCTCGGCCGATCTGACTAATGCGGTGGTGGACCGCGCCATGTTCCACGCCGATTCCAGTTATTTCCTGCCGGATGTGCGCATCACCGGGCTGCGTTGCCGCAGCAATACCGTGTCCAACACCGCGTTTCGCGGCTTTGGCGGGCCGCAGGGCATGGCCGCCACCGAATATGTGGTGGATCATATCGCGCGCCATCTCGGCCTTGATGCGCTAGATGTGCGGCTGGCCAACCTCTATGGCGAAACCGGGCGCAACATCACGCCCTATGGCCAGACCATCACCGACAACATCCTGCCCGATCTGATTCCGCAACTGGTGGAGAGCGCGGATTATCGCCGTCGCCGCGCCGAGATCGATGCCTTCAATGCCGCCAACACCCATTTCAAGAAGGGGCTGGCGCTGGTGCCGGTGAAATTCGGCATTTCCTTCACCACCAGTTTTCTCAATCAGGCCGGCGCGCTTGTGCTGATCTACGAGGATGGTTCGGTGCAGCTCAATCATGGTGGCACCGAGATGGGGCAGGGCCTCTATATCAAGGTGGCGCAGGTGGTGGCCGAAGTGCTGGGGATCGCGCCGGAAACCGTGCGCATCACGGCCACGCGCACCGACAAGGTGCCGAACACATCCGCCACCGCTGCTTCATCCGGCGCCGACCTCAATGGCAAGGCGGCGGAAAATGCCGCGCTGATCCTGCGCCAGCGGCTGGCCGAGGTGGCGGCAGAATTATTCGGCGCGCCTGTGGCGGAAGTGGTTTTTGCCGAGGGAATGGTCAGCGGCGGCGGCAAGACCGCGCCGTTTGCCGAGATTGTGCACCAGGCCTATCTGCGCCGCGTGCCGCTCTCTGCCAATGGCTTCTATGCCACGCCGGGCCTGAGTTTTGATCGCACCACCGCCACCGGCACGCCGTTTTACTATTTCGCCTATGGTGTGGCGGCCACCGAAGCGCTGATCGATACATTGACCGGCGAATATCGCTTTCCGCGTGCCGACCTGCTGCATGATTGCGGCAATTCGCTCAATCCGGCGATTGATCGTGGCCAGGTGGAGGGCGGCTATCTGCAAGGCCTGGGCTGGCTCACCATGGAGGAATTGTGGTGGGATGCGGCGGGCCGGCTGCGCACCCATGCGCCCAGCACCTACAAGATTCCCACCGCGCGCGACCTGCCGGCGGATTTCCGCGTTGAATTGCTGCGCGGCCGCGCCAATCCGGCCGATACGATCTTCCGTTCCAAGGCGGTGGGCGAACCGCCCTTCTTGCTCGGTGTTTCGGCCTGGCTGGCGCTCAAGGATGCAGTGGCCGCTGTGGCCGGGCATAAGCTGGTGCCGGAACTGGATGCGCCGGCCACGCCCGAGCGCGTGCTGTTTGCGGTGCAGGACATGCTGAAGCGCAAGGCGGCAGCGGCCAAGGTGCCGGTGGCATGAGCGACTGGCTGGATCGCCTCGCCACCCTGGAGCAGCTTGGCGTGGCCGCCGTGCTGGTGACTGTGGCGGCAGTGGATGGCTCGGCGCCGCGCGAGGCCGGCGCCAAGATGGTGGTGACGGCTGCCGACAGCAGCGGCAGCATCGGCGGCGGCGAACTGGAATTCCAGGCCATCCGCATTGCCCGGCAAATGCTGCGTGGCCAGGCCGGCCCCAGCCTACGGCGTTTTCCGCTTGGCCCCAGCCTGGGGCAATGCTGCGGCGGCCATGTCACGCTGCTGTTCGAGCCGCGCCGGGCCGAGAACTTCACCCTGGCTTTATTCGGTGCCGGCCATGTCGGCCGTGCCCTGGTCAGCATTCTCGGCACATTGCCCTGCCGGGTGCGCTGGATCGATCCGCGCCCCGATGCCTTCCCCGATCACGTGCCGCCGAATGTGACGGTGGAGGTGAGCCCGGCGCCGGAACGCGAGGTGGCCGGCCTGCCCGATGGCGCCTGGCTGCTGGTGATGACGCATAACCACGCGCTTGATCTCGGCATCGTGGCGCGCGCATTGCAGGAAAACCGCTTTGCCTATATTGGCCTGATCGGTTCCGCCACCAAGCGCGCCCGATTCGAGAAGCGCTTCCGCGACCTGGGCATCGCCGAGGAGCGCATTGCCGGCCTGGTCTGCCCGATCGGCATCAAGGGCATCGAGGGCAAACAGCCGGGCGAAATTGCCATTGCCGCCGCCGCCGATATCCTGCGCCGCCGCGAAGCCGTGCTCGCCGGCCTGCCGCTGGAAGAGGCCGAGGTTTAGCGCACCGCCTGTTCGCTCAACTGGGCGATGGCTGCCAGCACCTCAGTCGGGCGGCTGAAATGCAGCGGGTGGCCGCCGCCCTTCACCTCGATCAATGTTGCATTCGGCACTTGCCGCGCCAGGGCATGGGCGTGGATTTGCGGCGAGGTTGAATTGTCGCGGTCGCTGACCAGGATCAGCAAGGGCGGCTTGAGCTTGCTGTAATGCAATGCCTGCTCGGCAAGAAATGGTTTCAGGCTGCGGATATCCTCGGCATTGGCGGCATAGGTGGCGGGGCGCACAGTAAGCGCCAGCGGCACGCCGGCGAATGCCGCCGGCACGGCTGCCGGCTCAAACACGCCGGCAGCACTTTTCTGCATCACCAGATGGCCCAGCGGGCTGACGATGCTGTGCAGCATCAATGGACCCAGCACCGGCAGGCCGGCCAGGCGATAGCTGGTATCAATCGGCGTTGGCCAGGGATGCGATGCCGGATTGATCAGCAGGATGCCGGCAACCTCGTCGGGGTAAGCCAGCGCCCAGGCCAGGGCGACGGCGCCGCCATAAGAGAAGCCGATCAGGATCGGCTTGTGCTGTAGCGCCAGGGCTTGCAGCCCGGCGCGCAGCATGACGGCCTGCTGTGCCGGCGTGGCGGCTGCTTCGCCGCGTTCGCTATAGCCATGGCCGGGCCGGTCGATGGCGATGCTGTCATGCCGTTCGGAGGTTTGTGGCATCAGGCTGAGGCGGAAATCCTCGGCCTGGCCAAAGGCGCCATGGATAAAAACCAGCGGCGGATATTGCCCTGCTGCCTTTGGTTGTTGGCGGATGACGTGCACCTGGCGCCCGGCGGCGCTGATGATCTGGCCGCTGGGGGGATAAGCGGCTTCGGCGCGACCGGTCAGCCAGCGGCTGGCACCGGCAAGGCCAACCAGGATCACGGCAACAGCAAACAGCATGACAAGGATGATTTTCAGCATCGGCATAGCATAGCGATATACGCGCCGATTTGTGAATTGGATGCGGGTGGCGTTGTCGCGCCGGGCCGGGTGGCGGCGTTGCGCTGGACCGGCCGCTGCCGTTAATCTCAATACCGGAAACGCAGAAACGAGGAGTTGCCATGTCTGTCCCCGCCTTGCTCAAGGGCCGGCTGTCCTTGCCGGTGATCGGCTCGCCGATGTTCATCGTCTCGACCCCCGATCTGGTGATCGCCCAATGCAAGGCCGGTGTGGTCGGTTCGTTTCCGGCGCTCAATGCGCGGCCCAAGCATGTGCTGGAGGAATGGCTCACGCGCATTACCGGCGAATTGGGCGACTATGCTGCCAAGTTTCCCGACAAGCCGGTGGCGCCGTTTGCGGTCAACCAGATTGTGCATCATTCCAATGACCGCCTGATGCATGACATGGAAATCTGCGTCAAGCACAAGGTGCCGATGATCATCACCTCGCTGCGTGCGCCCAGCGAAGTGGTGCAGGCAGCGCATAGCTATGGCGGCATTGTGATGCATGATGTGATCAATGTGCGCCATGCAAAAAAGGCGCTGGAAGCCGGCGTTGATGGCCTGATCCTGGTTTGCGCCGGGGCTGGCGGCCATGCCGGCACGCATTCACCCTTTGCATTGGTGGCCGAAGTGCGCAGCTTCTTTGATGGGCCGATTGCGCTGTCAGGCACGATCTCGAATGGCGCGCAGATTCTGGCGGCACAGGCGATGGGCGCCGATTTCGCTTATATCGGCACGCGCTTCATCGCCACCGAGGAAGCCAATGCGGTGCCGGAATACAAACAGATGCTTATCGACAGCGCGGCGGCCGATATTGTCTATACCTCGCTATTCTCCGGCGTGCATGGCAATTACCTGAAAAAAAGCGTGGCGGCCACGGGCATGGACCCGGAGAACCTGCCGGAAGCCGATAAGAGCAAGATGAATTTTGGCACCGAAGGCGGCGGCGACAAGAAAGTGTGGCGCGATATCTGGAGCGCTGGCCAGGGTACCGGCAGCATCCAGGATGTATTGCCGGTGGCCGAGTTGGTGGCGCGGATGAAGCGCGAATATGATGCCGCCAAGGCGGCCCTGGTTGCGGCCTGAAGCGGCGCCAGTTAGCGGGAGGATAAAAATGCAAGGGCTCTACAAGGCAACCTATGCCGAAGCCAAGAACGATCCGTTGGGTTACTGGCAGCGCCAGGCGGCGCGTATCGAGTGGTCGAAGCCCTGGGATCAGGTATTCGATGGCAGCAATCCGCCCTTCTATCGCTGGTATCCCGGCGCCGAGCTGAATACCTGCCATAATGCGCTGGATCGCCATGTGGCAGCAGGCCATGGCAATCGCGCCGCGCTGATCTATGACAGCCCGGTGACCAACACCATCCGCAGCTACAGCTATGCCGAATTGCGCGACAGCGTGGCCAAGCTGGCCGGCGCCATCCGCGCCCTGGGCGTGAAAAAGGGTGATCGGGTCATCATCTACATGGCGATGACGCCGGAAGCGGTGATGGCGATGCTGGCCTGTGCCCGTATCGGCGCGGTGCATTCGGTGGTGTTTGGCGGTTTTGCGCCGCGTGAATTGGCCACCCGCATCGATGATGCCAAGCCGGTGCTGATGATCGCCTCATCCTGCGGCCTGGAACCGGGCCGGGTGGTGGAATACAAGCCGCTGCTGGATCAGGCCATCGAGATCGCGACGCATAAGCCATCGGCCTGCCTGATCTATCAACGCCCGATGTGCGAAGCGCAGATGATTGCCGGCCGCGACCATGATTTTTATGCCGCCATGGCTGCGGCAGCGCCGGTGGATTGTGTGCCGGTGGCGGCCACCGATCCGCTTTATGTGCTTTACACCTCTGGCACCACCGGCATTCCCAAGGGCGTGGTACGGCAGAATGGCGGCCATGCTGTGGCGTTGCACTGGTCGATGGAGCATATCTATGGCGTCAAGCCCGGCGAAGTGTTCTGGGCCGCTTCGGATGTCGGCTGGGTGGTGGGGCATTCCTATATCGTTTATGCGCCGATGATTTATGGCGCCACCTCGCTGCTCTATGAAGGCAAGCCGGTCGGCACGCCGGATGCCGGCGCCTATTGGCGCGTGATCGAGCAGCATAAGGTGGTGGCGCTGTTCACCGCGCCGACCGCTTTCCGCGCCATCAAGAAGGAAGACCCGCGCGCCGAACTGATCGGCAAATACGATCTTTCGGCTTTCCGCGCCCTGTTCCTGGCCGGCGAGCGCGCCGATCCGGATACAGTGCATTGGGCCGAGGATATCCTGCACAAGCCGGTGATCGACCATTGGTGGCAGACCGAAACCGGCTGGCCGGTCTCGGCCAATTTCATGGGGCTGGAATTGCTGCCGGTGAAACATGGCTCGGCCACCTGTGCGGTGCCGGGTTATGACGTGCAGGTGCTGGACGATGATGGCGTGCAGGTGCTCGAGCCGAACACCATCGGCAATATCGCCATCAAGCTGCCGCTGCCGCCGGGCTGCCTGCCAACCCTGTGGCAGAATGACGAAGGCTTCAAGAAAAGCTACCTGGCGCGCTTCCCGGGTTATTACAATACCGGGGATGCCGGCTTCATCGATGAAGATGGCTACATCTACATCATGAGTCGCACTGACGACATCATCAATGTCGCCGGCCACCGGCTATCCACCGGCGGCATGGAGGAAGTGCTATCCAGTCATCCCGATGTTGCGGAATGTGCCGTTGTGGGGGTGGCCGATCCGCTCAAGGGCCAGGTGCCGCTTGGCTTTGTGGTGCTGAAATCCGGCACGGTGAAGGGCGAGGATCAAATCCTGCGCGAGCTGGTCGGATTGGTGCGTGAGAAGATCGGCCCGGTGGCCGCCTTCAAACAGGCTGTTGTGGTCAAGCGCCTGCCCAAGACACGCTCGGGCAAAATCCTGCGCGGCACCATGCAGAAACTGGCCGATGCCCAAGAATTCCGTATGCCGGCCACCATCGACGATCCCGCCATCCTCAGCGAGATCGAGCAGGCATTGGTGCCAATCGGTTATGCGCGGAAATAAAGCGGGCCGTTACGAATGAGGCAGCAGGCCTATCGGCCCCGCCTCATTCCCACTTGCGGAAAACGTCGACGAATTTTTCTTCGCCGCAAGCAATGAAATAGCCGCGTTTGACGCAGTTTTCGCTTTCGCCAAGGCTCTGGCGCACGGCCTTGAGCGCCGGCAGCATTTCATCGGCTGATTTGGTATCGCGGAAGCGGAACACTTCAGCCTCGGTGCGGGCGCCGTCATAAATCACGCCCAGGCCGCTATCGGCCAGAATCTGGGTGCGCGACTTGGGATAGGTGCGTAAGCCCTTCATGCCGCCGGTCTTGTTGATGAAACGCTCAAAATCGGAAATGCCGGTATGGCGTTTGGTCGGCGCCGATGTGTCCTCGTTGCAACCGGCAAGCAGCAGCAAGGCAAGGAGTGCGGCGGTGGTGCGGGCAGAAGATGAAATCTTGAGCATGGAGACGTTGTATAGGCGCCGGCTCATAAAAAGCTATATGGATCGACATCAACGCTGAGTTTTACACCTGAGGGTAGCTTTACCTTCGAGAGCCATTCTCGCAGCACGGTGGGAATATCGGTATTACGCTGGGCTTTGAGCAACAGTCTTTCGCGATGCCGGCCACGCAGGAAGGCGAGCGGTGCGGGGGCCGGGCCGAGCACACGCAGGTCGCTGTTGCCATGGCCGGGCGCCAGCCGGGCCAGGTCGCGCCCGGTCTGGGTGACCCGGGCCTGATCCGGGCCGCTGACGATCAGAGCCGCCAGACGGCCAAAGGGCGGCATGCCAGCGCGGCGGCGCTCGTCCAGTTCGGCGGCCAGGAAGCCGGCGCTGTCGCCGCGCGCCATGGCTGCCAGCACTGGATGTTCCGGCATGAAACTTTGCAGCAGCACGCGGCCGGGGCGTTCGGCGCGGCCGGCTCGGCCGGCCACCTGGGTCAGCAATTGCCAGGTGCGTTCGGCGGCACGCGGATCGCCGCCGGCCAGGCCCAGATCGGCATCGATCACACCCACCAGGGTGAGCAGCGGAAAGTGATGCCCCTTGGCCACAATCTGGGTGCCGATCAGGATATCCACCTCGCGCCGCTCAACCCGTTCCAGCAATTCCACGATATGGCGCGGCGTGGTCATGGTGTCGGAAGCCATCACTGCAATGCGCGCTTCGGGGAAAAGTTCGGCGGCTTCCTCGGCCAGCCTTTCCACGCCCGGGCCGCAGGGTTTGAAACGGTCGGCTTCGCCGCAAGAGGGGCAGGTTTCCGGCAGCCGGGTCTGAAAGCCGCAATGATGGCATTGCAGCCGGCCTTTGGCGCGATGTTCCACCAGCCAGGCGGTGCAGTTCGGGCATTGCAGGCGATGGCCGCAGGCGCCGCACAAGGTCAGGGGTGCATAGCCGCGCCGGTTCAGGAACAACATGCCCTGTTCGCCTTGCGCCAGCGTGGTTTGCATTGCCGTTTGCAGCGCCGGGCTGATGAATCGCTGGCGCGAGATCGGCTGCTTGCGCATGTCGATGGCGGCAATCTCGGGCATGCTGGCGCCGCCATGGCGTTCGGGCAGCGGCACATGCACATAGCGCCCGCGCTTGGCGTTATGCAGGGTTTCCAGGCTTGGCGTGGCAGAGGCCAGGATCACCGGCAGGGCCTGATGCTTGGCCCGCACCACCGCCATGTCGCGCGCATTATAGATCGCGCCTTCCTCCTGCTTGTAGGAGGCATCATGCTCCTCGTCCACCACGATCAGGCCCAGATCGGCATAGGGCAGGAACAAAGCCGAGCGTGCGCCCACCACCACGCGGGCGCTGCCGGCGGCGATGGCGCGGAGGGTTTCGGCGCGGCGGCCGGGGCTGAGTTCTGAATGCCATGGCCAAGCCTGGCCGGTGAAGCGGCGCTCAAAACGATCAAGCCAGGCTTGCGTCAGAGCGATTTCCGGGATCAGCACCAGCACCTGGCGCCCCAGCCGCAAAGCCTCGGCAACAGCCTCGAAATACACTTCGGTCTTGCCCGCGCCGGTCACGCCTTCCAGCAGCAGCACCGAGAATTCACGCGCCGCCACTGCCGCCGCCAGTTGCTGTGCCGCTGCCGCCTGACCATCGCTCAAGGCCGGGCCGATGGCGGCGCCATCGGGCTCCTGCTTGCGGCGGTCGGATGGCACGGCACGTTGCCGCAGGGCGCCCAGATCGACCAGGCCGCGCACCACGCCGGGGCTGACCCCGGCGGCTTCGGCCAGGTCAGCTTGGCTCAGGCCGGATCGTTCGGCCGCCACGGCCAGCACACGCTGGCGGGCGGCGGAAAGCCGCAGCTCCGGCGGCAGCGGCGCGGCATCCAGCACGCTGCGGCTGGGTGGCGGACCGATCAGCGCGTCAGGCATCGGCAGGCACATGCGCAGCACGGCACCAGGCGGGTTCAGGGTGTAGCCTGCCATCCAGTCGATAAAGCGCCGCAAGGCCGGTTGCAAAGCCGGCATTTCATCATGCACAGCCATGATCGCCTTGGCCTGCTTGCCGGGCGCCAGCGGCTCGGCGGCGCCGTCCCACACCACGCCCAGCAGGTCGCGGTTGCCCAGCGGCACACGCACCAATTGGCCCGGCACCGGCACAGGGCTGTCAGCCGGCGGCAGATAGCTGAGCGGCTGGCCCAGCGGCAGCGGCAGCAGCACACGCAGCAGATTAGGGTGAGGCGCAGACATTGGGCGGACAGGACCGGTTTGATCGGATATTATTAACCAACGGCTTATACCATCCGGGCCGATGCAAGTGCCACCCAGGCGCCCACGGATTGGGGCGGTCTGGGCCAGAACGAGTTGAGAGGACCATGAAATTCTTTGTCGATACGGCGGATGTCGCCGAAATTGCCACTTTGAGCGAATCGGGATTGCTTGACGGTGTCACCACCAATCCCTCTCTGGTGGCCAAGACCGGCAAGGATTTCCTGACCACGATCAAGGAAATTTGCCGGTTGGTGCCCGGGCCGGTCTCGGCCGAGGTCACCGCCACCGATCATGCCACCATGATGGAAGAGGCGCGCCGCCTGGCCGGCCTGGCTGCCAATGTCTGCATCAAGGTACCGCTCACACCGGATGGCCTGCGCACCTGCAAGGTTTTGTCGGACCAGGGCATCATGGTGAATGTGACGCTGTGCTTCTCGCCGGCGCAGGCGATCCTGGCCGCCAAGGCTGGCGCCACGTTCATTTCGCCCTTTGTCGGCCGGCTGGATGATATCGGCCAGGATGGCATGGGCCTGATTGCCGATATTGTGCAGATTTACGCCAATTACACCGATTTCAAGACCGAAGTGCTGGTGGCCAGCGTGCGCCATCCGATCCATGTGGTGCAGGCCGCCAAGCTGGGCGCCGATATCTGCACCCTGCCGCCGAACGTGCTGAAGCAGCTCTACAAACACCCGTTGACCGACAAGGGCCTGGATGCCTTCCTGGCCGATTGGAAGGCCAGCGGCCAGAGCATTCTGGGCAAAGCCTGATGTCGGCCCCGGACCGCCTGCCGGCTGCCGCCAACCTGGGCGCGGGTGAATTGGATGAGGCGCGCGTCATTGCCTGGCTGAAACAGCATCCCGATTTGCTGGTGCGGCATCCCGAGCTTTGCGCCGTGCTGCTGCCGCCGGAACGTGAACCGGTGGCGGATAATGTTACCGACCTGCAACGCATCATGGTGCAGCGGCTGCAAGGCCAGTTGGCGCGTGCCAACCAGGTTGGCGTGGCGCTGATTGATGCCGGGCGGCAGAATATGAGCATAACCGCCCGCGTGCATGAAGCGGTGCTGATGCTGATGGAAGCCGCCAGTTTTGAGCATCTGGTGCATATCGCCACCCAGGATTGGACCGATCTGCTGGACGTGGATGTGATCAGCCTGTGCGTCGAGGGCGATCCGCGCCAGATGCTGGGGCTGGCCTCAGGCAGCGTCTATGTACTGCCGCCGGGCAGTATCGACGATCTGCTCGGCTTTGCCGTGCCCAGCCTGCTGCGTGCCGAAAGCGGTGTGGCGCCGGGCATCTACGGCCCGGCTGCGGATCTGGTGCAATCCGATGCGCTGGCGCGGCTGCATTTTGGCCCCGGCACGCCGCCGGCGCTGCTGGCGCTCGGCTCGCGTGACAAGGGCAAGTTTGAACCCGAGCATGGCACCGAATTGCTGAATTTCCTGGCCGGGGTGCTGGAACGGAGCATCCGCGCATGGCTCAACCTGCCACGGCAGTGAGCGACGGCGCAGCCCAGCCCGCGCCGGCCTTTTTTGTGCTGGCGGCCGAGGATGCCACCCTGGCGGCGCGGGGCTGGTATGATTGGCTGGCCAAGGAAAAACGCTATTCGCGCCACACATTGCGCGCTTATGGCCAGGATATGGCGGCGTTTTTCGCTTTCCTGGCCGAGCATCTCGGCGGCCCGGCCAGCCTGGCCGATCTGGCGGCTTTGCGCCCGGCGGATTTCCGCGCGTTTTTGAATCGGCGCCGCCTGGATGGCCTGGAGGCCACCTCGCTGGCACGCCAGCTCAGTTGTGTGCGCGGATTTTTCCGCCGCCTGCTACGCCAGGGCCATGCCGTGAATGCCGCCGCCAACCTGATCCGCACGCCCAAGCGCAAGCAGGCTTTGCCCAAGCCGCTGAGCCTTTCAGGCGCGCAGGCAGTGATTGGCGAAGCCGAGGCGGCGCGCGACGAGCCCTGGCTGCAAGCCCGCGACGCGGCAGTCTTGCTGCTGCTTTATGGCGCCGGCTTGCGCCTGGGCGAAGCCATCGGCCTGAATGGCCGCGACCAGCCGCGTGGCGACAGCCTGACCGTGACCGGCAAGGGCAACAAGCAGCGCCTGCTGCCGATCCTGCCGGTGGTGCGCCAGGCAGTGGCCGAGTATGTGCGGCTCTGCCCCTATGCCATCACGCCCGATGGGCCGCTGTTTTTTGGCGTGCGCGGCAAGCGGCTTGATCCGGCCATCATGCAGAAGGCGATGCGCGATGCGCGCCGCGCCCTGATGCTGCCGGAAACCGCCACGCCGCATGCCCTGCGCCACAGCTTCGCCACCCATCTGCTCGGCCAGGGCGGCGATCTGCGCACCATTCAGGAATTGCTTGGCCATGCTTCGCTATCCACCACCCAGCGTTATACCGATGTGGATGCCGAAGCGTTGCTAAAAGTCTATAAAAATGCGCATCCACGCGCTACGATGGGCTGATGCGAGCCATATCGATCCTGGCCGGGCTGATGCTCGGCATTGCCGCCCTGCCTGCCTTCGCGCAAGGCTCCCATGGTCTTTCGGCTTTTGGCGATCTGAAATACCCGCCCGGCTTTGCACATTTCGATTATGTCGATCCCAAGGCGCCCAAGGGCGGCGAATTGCGCCAGTGGCAGCTTGAAAGCTATGACAACCTAAACCCGCTGATCCTCAAGGGGGTTACGGCGCAGAGCCTTGCTCTGGTCTATCAGAGCCTGATGAGCCGCGCGGCGGATGAGCCGGACGCGATGTATGGCCAGATCGCTGAAAGCGTGGAGCTGGGACCGGAGCGCGCCTGGGCCGCCTTCACGATCAATGCCAAGGCGCGCTGGCATGATGGCAGCCCGATTACCGCCGAGGATGTGGTTTTCACTTTCGATTCCGTGCTGAAGGAAGGCCACCCGCAATATCAGCTGGTGCTGGCGGATATGGAGAGCGTGCGAGCCGAAGGGCCGCGCCGGGTGGTGTTTCATTTCAAGCCGAGCGAGAGCCGGCGCGACCTGCCGCTGATTGTGGCCGGGATGCCGATCCTGGCGAAAAAATGGTTCCAGGGCCGTGAATTCGCCCGCGCCACCAGCGAACCACCGCTGGCCAGCGGGCCGTATCGCATCGATCGTGTGGATGCCGGCCGCAGCCTGACCTTCCGCCGCGTGACGGATTGGTGGGCTGCCGACCTGCCGGTCAATCGCGGCCTCTATAATTTCGACAGCGTGCGCGACGATTATTATCGTGACCGCGATATCGCCGCAGAAGCCTTCTTTGCCGGCGAATATGATTTCCGCCTTGAGATCACCGCCCGGGTTTGGGCCACCAGCTATGATGGCAAGCCGGCAGTGCAGCAGGGCCGCATCAAGCGCGAGGTGCTGCCCGATGAAACACCCTCCGGCGTGCAGGCGTTTTTCCTCAATACGCGCCGGCCGCATCTGGCCGATCCGCTGGTGCGTGAGGCGTTGAATTACGCCTTCGATTATGAGTGGATGAACAAGACGCTGTTCTACAGCCTGTATAAACGCACCCGCTCGATGTTCGAGAATTCACATCTTGCTGCCAGCGGTTTGCCGGGTGCAGCCGAACTGGCCTTGCTGGAGCCGCATCGCGCCGCCTTGCCGCCCCGGGTTTTCACTCAGGAATACCAGCCGCCGCAAAGTGACGGCAGCGGCGCCAACCGCGACAATCTGCGCAAGGCACAGGCTTTGCTGCGCCAGGCCGGCTACGATATCCGCGATGGCAAAGCGTATCTGAAGGGCAGCAACGAACCGCTCAGCATCGAATTCCTGCTGTTTGAGCCGAGCTTTCAGCGCATCCTCAATCCCTATATCGCCAGCCTGCAACGTATCGGCGTGCAGGCCACGATCCGCAGCGTCGATGTCTCAGCCTATGAAAACCGCATGCGCGCCTTCGATTACGATGTGATCATGCGCCGCTTCGCACAGCCGCTCACCCCTGGCGTTGAGCAGCGCAATTACTGGGGCAGCCGTGCCGCCGAAATCACCGGCAGCTTCAATTTTTCCGGCATCCGGAATCCGGCGGTGGATGCGCTGGTGGAGCGTATTGTCGGCGCCCGCAGCCGTGAGGAATCAGTCACTGCCGCGCGCGCCTTGGATCGCGCCCTGATGTGGGGCTATTACGTGATCCCGAACTGGTATAGCGGCACCTACAAGCTGGCTTATTGGGACCGCTTCGGCCGCCCGGCGAAAAAACCGGCTTATGATCTCGGCCTGCTCGAAACCTGGTGGATCGATCCGGCCAAGGACCGCGCCGTGGGCCTGCGGCGCTGAAGCAGCAGCGTTTACCAAGGCCGGCAGACATGGCTGCGGAAGGGTGCGAGGATGCGGTCTATCCAGCAATCAAAGCCGCGGCCCATGATGCAGGCGGGTAGTTCATCATCCCAATGGTGGTTGGAAAGGCTGCTATCGGCGACGATAACCATTTCGCGGCTTTGCCCATAGAAATAGCCGAACTCGTGGCGAAATGCCGCTCCGCTGCGTTGCCCGGCCAGGATATGGGTGAAGGGGGCATAAGGGGCATCAAAACCAAGGAAGATGGTGCGTGCAGCTGGCAGGCTGCCTTGCCATAAGGCGATTTCTCTACCTTGGCTGTCAGCTAGAGAAAGAGTGAGCTTTTCGAGCGGAGAGCTGCCGGCATTCACCAGGATCACCCGCTGCGACAGGCATTCCGGTAGAATCATATAAATACCCGCAACTGCGGCCATTGCCTTAAGTAGTTTTCCCAAGAAGGCTGCTTTATTCATTGTGGTGATTTTTTTGCGATAAAGTATAGGGTTTTAGACGAAGGCGCCCTTCCTGAATTGCTTGCCGTACTTCGTCCCTGGTCGAGCGTTTCTTGTTTGCCTCATCAGAGGCTAATTGCCGCCCAATATAATTGTTATACAAATCCATCATCCGTTCTGGCCCATTATTTGGGTGGCTAATTTCATGGGCGTCGCCAAAAGCTTTTGCTACCTCAGGTCCAAAGTTTTTTGTCATTTCGAAAGATATGTAGGCGTGACGAAACGCATCCGCTTCGTCATCTTTGGCTATTGCAGAGCCATACTCTTCTTTTGTTATAGAGTGGGCCCTCGGCGTCAGAATCTGGGATGCGATAGTCGCATACGCTGGATGTTTAATGCCGACTTGATACTTGCCCGCTCCATTCGGATCGAAATCCAAAATATCGTATAATTCCTCCGGCGTGATGTCATCGCGGTCGGGTGGGGGGAGGTGCTTGCGCTGCTTGTGTTTCGTGGTCGATGGGGTGGGCGCGTCAGCTTGACCGGGCCGGCTGCGATAATAGTCACTTACCGGGATGCCGCTGCGCTTGTGTGCATCCACATGCACCGGGCCATTGCTGGTCTCGTCGGTTGCCGCATCGTGTGCCTGCCCGGGCGTGGGATAAAGGCGGCGGAAACCACTGGTGATCATGGCCTGGAAGGCCGGATCGGCATGGCGGGGATGCCAGTAGCGCTTGTCCCGCATCAGGAATTTGAGCTTGGCTTCGCTGAGATGGTCAGCGGCGGTGTGGTTGTCGGTCATGATGCATTCCGGTTGTTTCTGGTTTCCCGCCTCGCCCATAATGATATAGAACATAAAACGAACAATCAAGCAGAATTGTCTGTCCTGGCATTGAACCCAATGCTTTGCGGCCGCAGCTCGGTTATGCTGCTATCGGTAGTGTCTGACGCCGTGTCAAAAACCAGCGCCCGAGGCCCATGCTCGCTTATATCGCCCGTCGCCTAGCCCTGATCCTGCCCACGCTGCTGGGCATCATGGTGATCAATTTTGTGGTGGTGCAGTTTGCGCCGGGCGGACCGGTGGAGCAGGTGATCGCCCAGGTCACCGGCACGGCGGTGGATGCCACCGCCCGGCTTTCCGGCACAGCCGGCGGCGGTGAGATGAGCGGCGGCAGCCCAACACCCGGCGTGCTTGGCGCCAGCGGCGATGCCGGTGCCAAATATCGCGGCGCCCAGGGGCTCGATCCGGCTTTCATCAAAAAGATCGAGCAGCAATTCGGCTTCGACAAGCCGGCGCATGAGCGGTTCTTCCTGATGCTGGGCAATTTCGCCCGGCTGGATTTTGGCGAAAGTTATTTCCGCTCGCGGCCGGTGATCGACCTGATTGTCGAGAAGCTGCCGGTTTCGATTTCGCTCGGGCTGTGGACCAGCCTGCTGGTGTATTTCATCTCGATCCCGCTCGGCATCGCCAAGGCGGTGCGCGATGGCAGCCGCTTCGATATCTGGACCTCGGCGGTGATCGTGGTGGGCTATGCCATTCCCGGCTTCCTGTTTGCCGTGTTGCTGGTGGTGCTGTTTGCCGGTGGCAGTTTTCTGCAATGGTTTCCTTTGCGCGGGCTGACATCCGACAATTGGGCCGATCTCAGCCTGCTGGGCAAGGTGCTGGATTATTTCTGGCATCTGGTGCTGCCGGTCACCGCCATGGTGGTGGGCGGCTTTGCCAGCCTCACCATGCTGACCAAAAATTCCTTCATGGAAGAGATCAACAAACATTATGTGCAGACCGCGCGTGCCAAGGGCCTGCCGGAAAATCAGGTGCTGTATGGCCATGTGTTCCGCAATGCCATGCTGATCGTGATTGCCGGTTTTCCGGCTGCCTTCATTGGTATCCTGTTCACATCATCCATGCTGATCGAGGTGATCTTCTCGCTCGATGGCCTGGGACTGCTCGGTTTCGAGGCGGCGCTGAAGC
>NZ_JAGOLP010000122.1 GCF_017994015.1 Ferrovibrio sp.
GCGATCATCGAATCGGCCTGGGCGGCGCACAGCTTGGCAGTTGCGCGCTGCTGCTGGGCCTGCTGGGCGCGGCCTTTGGCTGGCCCTGGCAAAGCTGTGCCATTGCCGGTCTTGGCCTGGCACTGTCTTCCACCGCCATCGGCCTGCAACCTTTGACCGAACGTAACCTGCTGCCGACGCCGGGCGGGCGGGCCACTTTCTCGGTGCTGCTGTTTCAGGATATTGCCGTGATCCCGGCTCTGGCCGTGCTGCCGCTGCTGGCGGCGCGCCAGGCTCAAGCCACCACGCAGGATGGCTGGCAGGCGGCAATCCTGGCGGTGGCGGTGATCGGCGCCGTGGTTCTGGGCGGGCGGTATCTCACCCGGCCGCTCTTCCGCTTCATTGCCGGTGCCGGCCTGCGCGAGATTTTCACCGCCGCCGCTTTGCTGATCGTGATCGGCATTGCGGCACTGATGCAATTCGCCGGGCTGTCGATGGCTTTGGGCACCTTCATCGGCGGTGTGCTGCTGGCCGAAAGCGAATATCGCCACGAACTGGAAAGCGATATCGAACCGTTCAAGGGCCTGCTGCTTGGCCTGTTCTTCATTTCGGTTGGTATGTCGGTGGATTTTGCGCTTCTGCTGGCACAGCCTTGGGCGGTGCTGGCGATCATCCTGGGCCTGCTGCTGCTCAAGGGCTTGGTGCTGCTCGGCTTTGCGGTGGCCGCCAAGGTGCCGCGCGGGCAATTGAGCCTGTTCACCTTCCTGCTGGCACCGGGCGGCGAATTCGCCTTTGTGCTGTTCGGCGCGGCGCAGGGCCTGGGCGCCATGCCGGCGGATATTGCCGCCTTGCTCACCGTGTCGGTGGCGTTGTCGATGCTGTTCGGGCCGTTGCTGCTGGTGCTGCATGACAAGGTGATCGAGCCGCGCCTGGTGGCGGTGAATACGCGACCGCAGGATGAAATGGAGGATGAGGGCAATCCGGTGATCGTGGCCGGCTTTGGCCGTGTGGGCCAGATCGCGGTGCGCCTGCTGCATGCCAACCGTATTGCCACCACGGTGCTGGACCATGACCCGGAGATCATCGATGCGCTGCGCCGGTTTGGCTTCAAGGTATTCTATGGCGATGCAACCCGGCTTGATCTGCTGGAAGCGGCCGGCGCGGCCAAGGCCAAGCTGCTGATCGTTGCCATCGACAATGTTGAAGCCTCGCTCAATCTGGTTGATCTGGCGCAGCGGCATTTTCCCAACCTCAAGATCATCGCCCGGGCGCGTGATGTGCAGCATGTTATCGGCCTGATGGATCGCAAGGTGGATGTGCTGGAGCGCGAGACATTTCTCTCCGCCTTGCGGCTTGGCGAGGAGGCGCTCAAGGCGCTCGGCTTCGGCGCCTATTCGGCGCGCAAACGGGCGCTCACCTTCAAGGCGCATAACGAAGCCCTGCTGCGCAATATCCATGCCCATTGGCAGGAGGGTGTTGAAAAACATGTCTCGTTGCAGCAGCAGGCACGGGCGCAGTTGCGACAGAATCTCGAAGCCGACGAGCAGGCAGTGCGCGAGAACAAGGAACTCGGCTGGGATTAGAGCGTGATGACATCATATTGAAGCGTTACGTTTCGCCTGGAGGCGGTAGGCCACTAGGAGAAGCGCGCAGCAGGTACCTTGCGGTACCTGCAAGCGTTTCGACGACGTGGATGCCGCCTCCAGGCGAAACCCTGCGGGCCGGGTAAATTTGGCCTTCGGGTGTGTTGCGCGGCTTGCCCGTAGCCCCACTACGCGCTGCGCCGCGCTCCTACCCGAAGGCCAAATTTACCTCGGCGTAGCGCTTCAATATGATGTCATCCCGCTCTAGAGCAAAGGCGCTTCGGCCAATTTCTTACGCTGCACCTTGCCATTGGCGGTGCGCGGGAAGCTGGCGACAAAACGCCATTCGCGCGGGCATTTGTAAGCGGCCAGACGATCACGGGCAAAATTGTCGAGATCGGCCAGCGCCGGCCGGGCGCCCTCACGCGGCACGATGAAAGCCGCGATAACCGAAACATCCTCGCGCACGCGCAATTCGGTCACCGCCACTTCCTGTACCATCGGATGCTCGGCCAGGGCGGCTTCCACCTCGGCCGGTGAAACGCGATAGCCCATGGCATTCATCACGTCGTCATTGCGGCCGTGATGCCAGAGATAACCATCGGCATCCAGCGCTGCCAGGTCGCCGCCGATGAACCAGTCGCCGCGATAGACCTGGGCTTCTTCCTCAGGCCGATGCCAGTAGCCCAGCATCAGCGAAGGCTCGCTGCGATGCACCGCCAGCAGGCCGATCTCGCCGGCCGGCAGCGGCGTGTCGTCGCCATCCACCGGCAGGATGGCGATGCGGCGGCCGGGCTGCGGCTTGCCCGGGCTGCCGGGTTTGATCGCCATGCCGGGGCCGGTGGAGATGTAGGTGGAAATCTCGCTCATGCCGAGGGCTTCATAGAGCGGCCGCTGCATCACTTCCTGCCATTCCGCCAGCAAAGCGGTGGGCAGAGCCTCGCCCGCCGTGCAGCCATGGCGCAGGCTGGAAAGATCGTATTGTTTCACATCGCCGTATTTCAGGATTTGGCGATACAGCGTCGGCACGGCGGCAAACAATGTGGCGCGGTGGCGCTCAATCAGCTTGGGCCACACGGTCACATCACGCGGGCCGTTATACAGCACTGTGGTGGCGCCC
>NZ_JAGOLP010000005.1 GCF_017994015.1 Ferrovibrio sp.
GCAGCATCGCCAGCAAACCATACAGGCCCACCAGGATCAGCCCGTCATGCACCGCCTGGCGCACACCATCGCGGTCATCCGGATTGCGGCCCAGCGCCTGGGCGGCAATCGCCGGCGTGGCCATGCTGAGGCCCAGCCCCATCACCCACAGGAAATAAAACAGCGACATGCCAACGGCGGCAGCGGCCAGCGCGGTTTCGGAATAACGCGCCAGCAGCAGCACATCAGTGGTGTGGATCGCCATCTGTGCCAATTGGGTGCCAACAATCGGCAGCGCCAGGGCGACGGTGGCCCGCGCTTCGGTTACGATCATGTCGGAACCCTCAGGCGCGGACGCTAAAGCTGGATGAATTACCCAGGGCGTTGATCGCGGTGGCGACAATCTGCGGCGCGTTCAGGCCGGCTTCGTCATATTGCCGCTGCGGCGTGTCGTGATCGATGAAATGATCCGGCAGCACCAGCGGGCGGATTTTCAGGCCATGATCCAGCAGGCCGTCATGGCTCAGGAAATGCAGCACATGGCTGCCAAAGCCGCCCACGCTGCCTTCTTCCACCGTCAGCAGCACTTCATGATGCCGCGCCAATTGCCGCACCAGATCAATATCCAGCGGCTTGCAGAAACGCGCATCGGCCACTGTGGTGGGCAGGCCGCGTGCGCCCAGCTCTTCCGCCGCCTTCAGGCATTCCGCCAGCCGGGTGCCAAAATTCAGGATCGCCACCGCACTGCCTTCGCGCAACACCCGGCCCTTGCCCAGCGGCAACACCTGGCCACGCGCCGGCAGGGTCAGGCCCAGCCCCTCGCCACGCGGATAGCGGAAGGCCGAAGGGCGATCATCCAGCGCTGCCGCTGTGGCCACCATATGCATCAGCTCAACTTCATCTGCCGCCGCCATCAGCACCATGCCGGGCAGATTGCCGAGATAGGCTATATCGAAGCTGCCGGCATGGGTGGCACCATCGGCACCCACCAGGCCGGCGCGGTCGATGGCAAAACGCACCGGCAGCTTCTGGATCGCCACATCATGCACCACCTGGTCATAGGCGCGTTGCAGGAAGGTGGAATAGATCGCGGCAAAGGGCTTGAAGCCTTCCGCCGCCATGCCGGCGGCAAAGGTCACGGCATGCTGTTCGGCAATGCCCACATCGAAGCAGCGTTTCGGGAAGCGCTTGGCAAACAGGTCCAGCCCGGTGCCGGAAGGCATTGCCGCGGTGATGGCAACAATGCGCTCGTCATTCTCCGCCTCGCGGATCAGCGCTTCGGCAAACACCTTGGTATAGCTCGGCGGGCCGGCTTTCGGCTTGGCCTGGGCGCCGGTGACAACATCAAACTTGGCCACGCCGTGATATTTGTCTTCTGCCGCCTCGGCCGGGCCATAACCCTTGCCCTTCTGCGTCACCACATGCAGCAGGATCGGCCCCGGCTGTTCATTGTCGCGCAGGTTCTTCAGCACCGGCACCAGATGTTCAAGGTTATGACCATCCACCGGGCCGATATAATAGAAGCCCAGTTCCTCAAACAACGTGCCGCCGGTGACTAGGCCGCGCGCATATTCCTCCGCCTTCTCGGCGGCATCGGCCAGGCTTTTCGGCAGGATCTTCTTGCCCAGCTGCTTGGCCAACTGGCGCAGCGACATGTATTGCCGTGATGACAGCAGCCGCGACAGATAGGCGCTCATCGCCCCCACCGGCGGCGCAATCGACATGTCGTTGTCGTTCAGGATCACCACCAGCCGGCTATCGCTGAACCCGGCATTGTTCATCGCCTCATAGGCCATGCCGGCCGACATGGCGCCATCGCCAATCACACAAACCGCCTGGCGCTGTTCGCCTTTCAGCGCCGCCGCCACCGCCATGCCCAGGCCGGCGGAAATCGAGGTGGAACTATGCGCGGCGCCAAACGGATCATACTGGCTTTCCGAACGGCGCGTGAAACCGGACAGCCCGCCGCCCTGGCGCAGGGTGCGGATGCGGTCGCGCCGGCCGGTGAGAATCTTGTGCGGATAGGCCTGGTGGCCCACATCCCAGATCAGCCGGTCTTCCGGCGTGTTGAACACATGATGGATCGCCACCGTCAGTTCCACCACGCCCAGGCCGGCGCCGAGATGGCCGCCAGTTACCGAAACCGCATCGATGGTTTCACGCCGCAGCTCATCGGCCAGCTGGCGTAGCTGGTCGAGGTCAAAAGTGCGGATATCCGCCGGGCTGCGCACGGTATCCAGCAAGGGAGTGCGGTTGCTGATCATGATGGGGCCATTCTGTCACGAGCGGCGGGTTATAACAAACGCCGCCAGTCCATGCAAAACCCCGGTATCGCCTTTTAGCGCCGCCAGATGCTGCTGGGCCGCGCTGGTTAACGCCGCCGCCCGCGCCCGCGCCCCATCCAGGCCCAGCAGGCCAACAAAGGTGGCCTTGCCGGCCGCCGCATCCTTGCCCACCCGTTTGCCCAGCATGGCGGCATCGCCTTCATGATCCAGGATGTCGTCGGCAATCTGGAAAGCCAGACCGATGGCATCGGCATAGGCGCGCAGGGCCTGGCGTTCAGCCATGGCAGCGCCGCCCAGAATGGCCCCGGCCTCGGCGGCAAAACCGATCAGGGCGCCGGTTTTCAGCGCCTGTAAATGGCCGATCTCGGCCATATCCAGGGTCTTGCCCTGGCCGGCCAGTTCCTCGGCCAGCAGATCAATCGCCTGGCCGCCCACCATGCCGCGTGGCCCGGCAGCGGCGGCAAGCCCGGCCACCAGTTCCACCCGCACGGCCGCCTCCGGATGGGTGGCCGGATCGGCCAGCACGGCAAAGGCCTGGGCCTGCAAACCATCGCCGGCCAGCACCGCCGTGGCTTCGTCGAATGCCTTATGCACGGTCGGCCGGCCACGGCGCAGGTCGTCATCATCCATGCAGGGCAGGTCGTCATGCACCAGGGAATAGCAATGCAGCATTTCCAGCGCCGCCGCCGCGCGCAGGCTCTGCGCCCGCGCCACACCGAACAGATCGGCGCCGGCCACGGTCAGCAAAGGCCGCAGCCGTTTGCCGCCGCCCAGGCAGGCATAGGCCATGGCGTGGTCCAGCTTTGCGGTATGGCCGGCAGGCTGCGGCAGCAGGCGCGGCAATTCCGCCTCCACCGCCGCCGCCACCTCAGCCAAGGCCGCCTGGAATAGCGGATCGCTCATTCGCTGCGGAAGGCTTGGGCAGACACGCTGCCATCGCCGGCCACCACGATCTTTTCGATCTTTTCCTCGGCAGCGCGCAGCTTGGCCTCGCAATGGCGCTTGAGCAGCGCACCACGGCCATAAAGCGCAATGGATTCCTCAAGCTCCACCCGGCCGCTTTCCAGCCGGGCAACGATCTCATCCAGCGCCTTGAGCGCCGCCTCAAAGCTCATCGCCTGGATATCGGCAGGGATTTCCGGCGGATTTTCAGCCTTCTCGGCCGCATTGGCTGCCTTGGTCATGCCGCCTCCTGATCGCAATTCGGACATAGTTTACGGCTCATCTGGGGCTTAGGACAACCCGGCCGCTCGCTGGCGCAGTCCATATATTGTATCATTCCGTTTGCCAACCCCGAGATATACGTAACGAGAGGATGGATATCATGACCAATCCCCATATCATCGCCCGCGCCACCGCCCCCATTGCCCGGCGCAGCCTGCTGAAAAGCCTGGGCCTGGGCGGCTTGATGCTGAGCCCGGCTGGCGCCTTGTTGCTGCAAAACCGCGCCGCTCTGGCCAGCAGCGATCCGAAATTGCAGGGCCTGATGGATCAGGCCCGCATCACCGTGCAGAATTTTGCCGGCGACAGCAATTACACCGACATGCGGCGCCAGCTTGCCAATGCCAAGGGTGTGCTGGTGCTGCCGCAATTGATCAAGGCCAGCTTCATCTTTGGCGGCGAAGGCGGTTCCGGCCTGCTGCTGGCAAAGACTGCCGGCAGCTGGAGCCAGCCGGCCAATTACACATTGGCTGCCGGTTCGGTCGGGTTCCAGATCGGCGGCGAGGTATCCGAAGTGATGCTGCTGCTGATGTCGAACCGCGCGGTGGAAGCCATCCTGCGCAACGAATTCAAGCTCGGCGCCGATGCCTCGGTGGCGGCCGGCCCGGTCGGCGGCGGCATCGAGGCTTCCACCACCACCAATATGGGCGCCGATATCCTGTCCTACTCGCGCAGCAAGGGCCTGGCCATCGGCGTGTCGCTGGAAGGCGCCGTGATCACCGCGCGCCATGCCCGCAACGAGGCTTATTACGGCCGCTCGGCACATCCGCGCGACATCCTGTACCAGAACGCGGTATCGAGTGCCGGCACCGCCGAATTGCGCCAGGCGCTCGCCGCCGCCGAATTGCGCTGAAAATGAGAGCCGGGCTGCGCCGCGCCTATCGTGCCACCACCTATGCGGTGCTGGCATCGGGCGTGGCGCAGCCCTTTCTGCTGCGCGCCGGCAAACATCATGCCGGCTTTGATGCCTGGCTGAAACAGCAGGGCGCCCGGCAGGCGGTGTTGATCACCGCCTGGAACCCGGCCAGCCGCCAGCAAACCAGCAAACGTAACAAAGCTGCCAATGCCGCGCTGGCCGCCTGGCTTGGGCAACGCGGCTATCATCTAATCGACGCCGAAAACCGCGCCGCCGATCCGGCCTGGTGCGAGGAAAGCCTGGCCGTTCTGGACCTGCCGCGCAGTCTGACGCGCGCGCTCGCCCGTCGATGGCGCCAGAATGCAGTGCTATTCTGCCGACGCGGGCGGCGCACCACATTACTCGGCACACGGCGCAAATTCCGTTGACGAATCGCCGCGTTTTTCATAATAACCAACGGGTTACCCAGGCGCGGTCAATCCGGCCAGGGGCGGGTCTTCCCTGTTATGGCGACGTATCCGCCCTTCATTTCCTTTTGTCCTGCGGCCGCCCCGTGACTTGCGCGATTGCTGGCGGATATTCGTGAGAAAACCATGCCGATTGCACCGATCAGACAGGATAACCGCCTCTACTACCCCAAGGATTCCCACGAGCAGATTATCATGTGGTGCCGCAGCAAAGGCATGACATTGGATGAGTTCGCCCTGCAAGTGGGTTTGCCGCGTGCCAATCTGGTGAATATCCTGAAGGGTATCGACGCCGCGCCCACCCGGGTGGCGCAGGCGATCAACGACACCCTGCGTGGTTAAAGCATAAAAAAAGGGCCGGGAAATCCCGGCCCTTTGCTTGGTGTTTGTTGCCGGCTCAGGCCACTTCAAACAGCCCGGCCGCGCCCATGCCGCCGCCGATGCACATGGTCACCACCACATATTTGGCGCCGCGCCGTTTGCCTTCGATCAGGGCATGGCCGGTCAGCCGGGCGCCCGACATGCCATAGGGATGGCCCACCGCGATGGCGCCGCCATTCACATTGAGCAGTTCATCCGGGATGCCGAGCCGGTCGCGGCTGTAGATCACCTGGCAGGCAAAAGCCTCGTTCAATTCCCACAGGCCGATATCCGATACTTTCAGCCCGGCGCGTTCCAGCAGGCGCGGCACCGCGAAAACCGGGCCGATCCCCATTTCGTCCGGTTCGCAACCGGCCACTGCGAAGCCGCGGAAGATGCCAAGCGGCTGCAAACCACGCTGTTCCGCCAGCTTGGCATTCATCACGATGCAGGCCGAGGCACCATCGGAGAACTGGCTGGCATTGCCGGCGGCAACCACACCGCCCGGAATTGCCGGCTTGATCTGTGACACGCCTTCAAAGGTGGTGTCGGCGCGGATGCCCTCATCGGCCGTAACGGTCACTTCGCGCGTGGTGGTCTGGCCGGTTTCCTTGTCGGTCACCGCCATCATGGTCTTCACCGGGATGATCTCGGCATCGAACTTGCCGGCGGCGCGGGCGGCAGCGGCACGCTGCTGGCTGCGGGCGCCATAACGATCCTGGTCCTCGCGGCTGATATTGTAGCGCTTGGCCACCGTCTCGGCGGTTTGCAGCATCGGCCAGTAAACTTCCGGCTTGTGCTCGGCCAGCCAGGGATCGATGAGGTTGTTCTTGTTCATCTCATTCTGCACCAGCGAGATCGACTCGACGCCGCCCGCCGCCATCACCGGCACGCCATCCACGATCACGCGATGCGCCGCCTGGGCAATGGTTTGCAGGCCCGACGAGCAGAAGCGGTTCACCGTGACGCCCGATGTGGTGACCGGCAGGCCGGCACGCAGCGCAATCTGGCGCGCGATATTGCTGCCGGTGGCGCCTTCCGGATTGGCGCAGCCCATGATCACGTCCTCAACCTCGGCCGGATCAATCTTGGCGCGCTCCACGGCGGCGGCCAGGGCGGCGCCGCCAAGCGTGGCGCCGTGGGTCATATTGAAGCCGCCCTTCCAGGATTTGGCCAGGGCAGTACGCGCAGTGGAGACAATGACAGCTTCGGTCATGATGCGGTTTCCTCCAGTTGATTATGAACCAAGGCTAACAATTGTTACTTAGCATTACAATATCGTTTTCAGACCGCCCAGTTTTCACCTCACCCAGCGTTTGGCGATTTCCTCCAGCATCACCTCGGTGGCACCGCCGCCGATCGGGTGGATGCGAGCATCGCGCGCCATACGTTCGATGGCAGTGTCGCGCAGATAGCCGGCCCCGCCATGGAATTGCAGGCAGTCATAGGTCACATGGTTGACCAGTTCGCCGCAGAGCGCCTTCACCATCGACACTTCCTTTACCGCATCGATGCCCTGCTCCATCAGCCAAGCGGCGTGGTACACTAGTTGCTGTGCTGCGGCGGTTTCCGCCTCACGCATCGCCAGGCGCTGGCGGATCGCCTGCTTGTCCAGCAGGGTGGCGCCGAAAGCCTTGCGCTCGGCCACATAGCGCTTGGTGATGTCCAGCGCGCGGCGGCATTCACCCACCGCCATGGCACCCAGCACCAGGCGCTCATTCTGGAAATTTTTCATGATGGCGTAGAAACCCCGATTCTCCTCACCCAGCATGTCGGCGGCGGGAATACGCACGTCATCAAAGCTTAGTTCGGCGGTATCCGAGCAGAGCCAGCCATGTTTGCGCAGCCGGCGGCTGACCTTGAAACCCTTGGCGCCCTTGCGCAGCACAAATATCGAAATGCCGCGTGAACCCTTGGCCTCCGGGTCGGTGCGGGCGGCAACAAAATACACATCCGCCAGCGCACCATTGGTGATGAACATTTTCGAGCCGTTCAGCACCCAATCGGCGCCATCCCGGCGCGCCCGGCTTTTCATCCCGGCCACATCCGAGCCGGCATCCGGTTCGGTGACGGCGATGGCGGTGATCGCCTCGCCGCGCACGATGGCGGGCATGAATTCGGCCCATTGCGCCTCATTGCCGGCATGGCGCAGATGCGGCGAAGCCATGTCGGTATGCACCAGCACGGTGGCGGAAAAGCCGCCAAAGCCAGACAGGCCGCATTCCTCGGCCAGCACCACTGAACCCAGCGGCCCCAGGCCCAGGCCGCCGAAACGCTCCTCATGCCGGATGCCGAGGAAACCCAGGCTGCCCATCTGGCGCAGCACGGCGCGCGGCACCTCGCCGCTTTCCTCCCAAGCCTCGCCCTGCGGCATCACTTCCTGAGTTATGAAGCGGGCAATCTGCGCCCGCATCTGCTCCAGTTCGTCGCTGAAATACGGCTGCGGCATGTTTCCTCCTTGGCTTCCATCGTCATGCGCGGACTTGATCCGCGCATCCCCGGCGATGACGACTTGGTATGGTGCTACCTCAGCGCAATTGCGGCTCCAGCCGGTCCAGCGCCTCGCTCAGCTTCGGCAGCGAGGCGGCGAAGCAGAGCCGGATGCGGCCTTCGCCGGTATCGCCGAAAGCGATGCCGGGCGCCAGGCCGACCTTGGCGGTTTCCAAAAGCTTGAGGCAGAAAGCCAGGCTGTCGCTCATGCCATCCAGCGCGAAGAAGGCATAGAAGGCGCCTTCCGGCCGGGTCAGGCGCACCCGCGGCAAGGCCGCCAGGCGCTGAAACACCATGTCGCGCGCCTGGCCATAGCGCGCCACCAGATTCTCCACATAGGCGTCGCCCTGATCCAGCGCGGCAATGCCGCCATGCTGCACAAAGGTGGTGGGGTGCGAGATGTTGAACTCGGTCATCTTCTCGATCTCGGTTTGCAAACGCGGCGGCGCCACGATCCAGCCCAGGCGCCAGCCGGTCATCGACCAGCTTTTGGAGAAGGAATTGACGATCACCACCGGGTCTTCCGGCTCGGCGATGGTGAGGAAGGTGGGCGCAAACGGCCGGTCATAGACGATGCGCGAATACACCTCGTCGGACAGAACCCAGATGCCGCGCTGGCGGCAGAAATCCAGGATGGCGCGCAGTTCATCTTCTGTCGCCATCCAGCCTGTGGGGTTGCCCGGGCTGTTGATCGAGATGACGCGGGTATTGTCGTCGCAAGCGGCAAACAGCTTGTCGAGATCAAGCCGCCAGCCGCCATCTTCGGTGGGGTCCAGATCAACCCGGCGCGGCTCGGCGCCCATCACCCGCATCGCCTGCATGCCATTGGGCCAGACCGGGCCGATCACCACGCCATTATCGCCCGGGCCGAGCAGGCATTGTGTGATCAGCATCAGCGCATTCATGCCCGAGGCGGTGACGGTGATGCGCTCAATGGCCACATCGCGCTGATAGGTGCGCAGCATGTAGCGCCGGATCGCCTCGCGCAATTCCGGGATGCCGCGATTGGGGGCGTAGAAGGTCTTGCCACTTTTGGCGGCTTCGGCAGCTGCATCGGCGATGAAGCCCGGCGTCGGATCGTCGCCCTCGCCGAACCATAGCGGCAGCACATCCGGCATATTGGCGGCGGCGCGGTTGACGATGCGGATACGCGAGCCGTTGATGGCCTGGATATGCGAACGGATCGGCGCCGTGGCGACGGGGGCGGTGACAGACATGATCTAGCGGGACTCCCGGGACAGCAATTGCAGCAGGTTGTTGAGAACAGTGTCGGTATCAGCATTGCCTTCCAGCAGATCGAGCGCCAGGGCATCAAGCGCTTCGGCCGGCAAAGCCTCCAGGCGGCGGCGGAACCAATCCTGCGCCAGGCCAGCAAGCAATCGGCGCAACCGGGCGCGCGGATCGGGGCGTTTGCGGCGGCCCAGCGCGGCGATGGCATCGGCCAGGTCGGGCACACCTTCATTACGTGTGGCCGAGGTGCGCAAAACCGGCACCGGGCGGCCATCGCGCTGCGCCGCCATGGCGGCAAGCTGGCGCGCCGAACGCTCGGCAAAAGGCAGATCGGATTTGTTCACCACCAGCACATCGGCAATTTCCAGAATGCCGGCCTTGATTGCCTGGATGTCGTCGCCGAGGCCGGGGGCATTCACCACCACGCGCACATCGGCGATTTCGGCAATCTCAACTTCCGACTGGCCGGTGCCGACGGTTTCCACTACCACAATGTCGCGGCCCGAGGCATCGAACACATCAATCACCCGTGCCGCCGTGCGCGACAGGCCACCGAGATGGCCGCGGCTGGCCAGCGAGCGGATGAAAACGCCGGGATCGGCGGCATGCTGGCTCATGCGGATACGATCACCCAGGATGGCACCGCCGGTAAGCGGGCTGGACGGATCCACCGCCACCACACCAACCGAGAGGCTGCGCCGGCGCAATTCCGCCACATAGGCCGAAACCAGGGTGCTTTTGCCCGCACCGGGCGCGCCGGTGAAGCCCACCACCAATGCGCGGCCAAGCCGATCACGGATAGCGCGCAACACGGCCCGCGCCTCTGGCGTCTCGTTTTCCACCGCCGTGATGGCCCGCGCCAGGGCGGCGCGTTCGCCTGCCAG
The DNA here is from genome assembly GCF_017994015.1 of Ferrovibrio sp. Taxonomy (GTDB): domain Bacteria; phylum Pseudomonadota; class Alphaproteobacteria; order Ferrovibrionales; family Ferrovibrionaceae; genus Ferrovibrio. Next base: position 9,773 of record NZ_JAGOLP010000005.1, read on the forward strand.
CAGGCCGGGCAGCCAGGCCGGGGCCGGAAAAGCTGCCTGGGCGGCGCTCGGGCCAGGGCTGGAGGGGGTGTTTTGCATCGGGCGAAAATACGCGCTATGAGAGGCGCCCGACAAGCGTTCCGCCTCGCCGGATATATCCCCGCCGGCCTCGTTAATGGTTTCCCATGCAGCCGCCCGCAAATGCCCAGCCATCGCCCCCGCCCGCCGCCGCGCCCAATCTGGCGCCGCGCGACTATGGCCTAGTGAACTGGCTTGGGCTGTGGACGCTGTATCTCAAGGAAGTGCAGCGTTTCCTGAAAGTAATCACCCAGACCGTGCTGGCCCCGGTGGTGACAACATTGCTGTTCTTCGCGGTTTTTGCCCTGGCTCTGGGCGGCGCGGTGCGGCAGGTTGGCGGCCTGCCCTTCATCGATTTCCTGGCTCCCGGCCTGATCATGATGGCGACGACGCAGAACGCCTTCGCCAATACCTCGTCCTCGCTGATGATCTCAAAAATCCAGGGCAACATCGTGGATGTGCTGATGCCGCCGCTCAGCCCGGGTGAATTGCTGGTGGCCTATGCCCTGGCCGGGGTGACGCGCGGCATGGTGGTGGCAAGCGCCGTGGGCGTGGCGATGCTGCCCTTCATCAGCACGCCGATCCAGGCCTGGTGGGCGGTGGTGTATTATGCCCTGCTGGGTTCACTGATCCTCAGCCTGATCGGCATCCTGGCCGGGCTGTGGAGCCAGAAATTCGACCACCTGGCCGCCGTCACCAACTTTGTGATCACGCCGCTGGCCTTCCTTTCCGGCACCTTCTATTCGGTGCAGCAATTGCCGCCCTTCTGGTATGCGGCAGCCCATGCCAACCCGTTTTTCTTCATGATTGACGGCTTCCGCTATGGCATGACCGGGCATACCGATGGCGACATAACGCTGGGCGCCACGGCATTGGGGCTGGTGGCGCTGGCTTTGTGGGGCTTCTGCCATCTGCTGCTCAAGCGCGGCTATCGGCTGCGACCCTAGACCTTTGGCCATTGTCCGGGTGCAATTCGCCGAATTGACACATACCGGTCTGCCGCTTAAAAAAGGGGTATCGCCAGCCCGGCAGCGCAAAAGCCGGGGCTGGCGTCGTTATTTTGGGCCAATCGCAATAGCAGCCAAAGGAGAGTGTCGTGAGCGAAGCATTGATGTCGACCTACGCGAGGCAGAACCTCGCGTTCGAGCGGGGCGAGGGTTCCTACCTCTACACCGCTGACGGTCGACGTTATCTGGACTTCGCTTCCGGCATCGCCGTCACCGCCCTGGGCCATAGCCACCCGCATCTGGTGGCCAAGCTGCAGGAGCAGGTCGGCAAGCTGTGGCACACCTCCAACCTGTTCCAGATTCCGGCCCAGGAAGAACTTGGCGCCCGGCTGGTGGCGGCGAGCTTTGCCGACAAGGCATTCTTCTGCAATTCCGGCGCCGAGGCCTGCGAAGGCTCGGTGAAGATCGCGCGCAAGTATTTCGCCGCCAAGGGGCAGCCGGAACGCTGGCGCGTCATCACCTTTGAAGGTGCCTTCCATGGCCGCACCATCGCCATGCTGGCTGCCGGCAACAACAAGAAATATCTCGACGGCTTTGGCCACAAGGCCGATGGCTTCGACCAGGTGCCGCTGAACGATCTGGAGGCGGTGAAAGCCGCCATCGGGCCGGAAACTGCGGCCATCATGGTGGAGCCAATCCAGGGCGAAGGCGGCATCCGCGAAGTGCCGAGCGAGACGCTGCGGGCGCTGCGCCAGATTTGCGACGAGCGCGACCTGTTGCTGATCTTCGACGAAGTGCAGACCGGCATGGGCCGCACCGGCAAGCTGTTTGCGCATGAATTGAGCGGCGTGACGCCGGATATCATGGCGCTGGCCAAGGGCCTGGGCGGCGGCTTCCCGGTGGCGGCGATCCTGGCCACCGCACGCGCCGCCAGCGGCATCGCACCTGGCACGCATGGCACGACTTTTGGCGGCAACCTGCTGGCGATGACCGCTGGCAATGCCGTGCTGGATGTGATGCTGGCGCCCGGCTTCCTGGATCAGGTGCAGCAAAATGGCCTGCGGCTGCGCCAGCAACTGGCCATGATCGCGGATCGCCATCCCGATATCATCGAAGGTGTGCGCGGCCAGGGCCTGCTGCTGGCGGTGAAAACCCGCGTGCCGAATGGTGATCTGCTCAACGAACTGGTGAACCAGGAGATGGTGACAGTAACGGCCTCGGAAAACACCCTGCGCCTGCTGCCGCCCTTGACTGTGAGCGATGCCGAGATCGGCGAGGCAGTGCGCAAGCTGGAAGCAGCCTGCGTGGCGCTGGAGGCGAAGCTGGCACCAGCGGAAACCGCCAAGGCCGGCGCAGCATGAGCGGGCCGCGGCATTTCCTCGATCTGAAGGAGCTGCCCGCGGCAACGCTGCGGGCAATCCTGGATCATGCCGCACGCATGAAAGCCGGCCGCGCCGGCTGGCCCAAGGGCCGCGAGGAACCGGATGCACCCGGCCGCGACCGCGTGCTGGCGATGATCTTCGAGAAGCCCTCAACCCGCACCCGGCTGTCCTTCGATACCGCGATGCGCCAGCTTGGCGGCAGCACCATGGCGTTGCGGGCCGACGACTTGCAGCTTGGCCGGGGCGAAACCATTGCCGATACCGCGCGTGTGCTGTCGCGCATGGTGGATGCGGTGATGCTGCGCACCACCAAGCATGCCAACATGCTGGAACTGGCCGCCAATGCCGATATCCCGGTGATCAACGGCCTGACCGATGACAGCCATCCCTGCCAGATCATGGCCGACCTGCTCACCTTCGAGGAAAAGCTGGGGCCGGTTGCCGGCCGCAAGGTGGCCTGGATCGGTGATGGCAACAATGTTGCGGCCTCGTGGATTCATGCGGCGGTGAAATTCGGCTTCCGGCTTGATCTGGCCTGCCCTGCCGGCCTGCATCCGGCAGACAGCCTGCTCAACTGGGCGAAGGCCGAAGGCGGCATGGTCAATCTCAGCAACGATCCGGCGGCAGCCGTGGCCGATGCCGAATGCGTGGTGGCCGATACCTGGGTTTCCATGGGCCAGGATGAGCAGGCCGCGCGCCGCCATGCCGCGCTGGAACCCTATCGTGTTGATCAGGCGCTGATGGACAAGGCGGCCGGTAACGGCATCTTCATGCATTGCCTGCCGGCGCATCGCGGCGAGGAAGTCACCGCCGAAGTGATCGACGGGCCGCGTTCGGTGGTGTTTGACGAGGCCGAGAACCGCCTGCATGCGCAGAAGGCGATTCTGGCCTGGTGTTTTGGCGGCTGATTTGACCCCCGAATTGACCGACGATCTCTCGCAGCCCTTCCAGGTCGAAGCCTGTGACGTGCGTGGCCGCCTGGTGCGGCTGGGCGCGGCGCTGGATGATGCCCTGGCCAAACATGACTACCCCAATCCGGTGGCGCAACTGGTGGCCGAGGCGGTGGCGCTGGCCGCCACCATGGCCACGGCGCTGAAATTTGACGGCATCTTCACCTTGCAGGCCAAGGGCGACGGCCCGGTTTCGCTGCTGGTGGCGGATTATCGCACCGGCACATCCGAAAACGATATCGGCAGCGGCGCATTGCGCGGCTATGCCAGTTTTGATGCCGAACGCCTGGCCGGGCTGGAACTTGGCCCTGGGCCGGAACCGCGCACCGCGCCGGTGCCGCTGCTGCTGGGCAAGGGCTATCTGGCCTTCACCATCGACCCGGCCGGCGAGGATATGGAACGCTATCAGGGCATCGTCGATCTTTCCGGGGCCAACCTGGCCGAAGCGGCGCATGCCTATTTTGCCCAATCCGAACAATTGGCGGCGCGGGTTTCGCTGGGCGCGGCCCGGGTGGCCGGCGCCGATGGCCGGCGCCGCTGGCGCGCCGGCGGCCTGCTGGTGCAGCAATTGCCGGCAAAGGCCGGCGGCCTGGGCCCCGAGGAACGTGAAGAGGCCTGGGAACGGGTGAAGGCATTGACCGCCACTGCCAAGGTGCAGGAATTCTGCGACCCGGCGCTACCGCCGCATGACCTGCTTTACCGCCTTTACCATGAAGATGGTGTGCGGGTTTACGAGCCGATGGCTTTGGCCGCGCGCTGCACCTGCAACGCGGATCGTATCCTGGGCATTCTGCGCTCCTTCACCGCCGAGGAGATCAACCACATCGTGGCAGACGGCCAGGTGGCGGCGACTTGCCAGTTTTGTAGCGAAACCTATCGCTTTCCGGCGGAAATGGTCCAAAATCTGCCGTAATCTGGCCGCATTTGGCGCCTTTAAGTGGCGCCTGACAAAAACTGAGGAGATCGAGCATGCGATTCCCCAAAACCGCTGCCCTGGCTGTTGCATTCCTTACCGCCCTGGCCGCCTGCACCACGCCGCCGCCGCCGCGCCTTAACCTGCCCGAAATCGGTTTCGCGCAATCCGGCCCGTTGATCTTTGCCGCCGGCTCGGTGGAGACGGTGAACGAATTCCGCTCCAGCTTCGCCTCGCCCTATATCGAACATATGCTGCCGCAGCCGCCGGCCCGGGTGGCCGAACGCTGGGCGCGCGACCGGGTGCAACTTGATAATTCACAGCCCAATTCGGTGCGCGTGGTGATCAAGGATGCCAGCGTGATCGAGCAGGATATCGCCAAGACCCCCGGTTTGCGCGGCCAGTTCACCAATGATCAGGTATCGCGCTTTGAAGTCAGCCTGGGGCTGGTGGTGGAAGTGCGCGATGCGCGCGGCTTCAAGCTCGGCGAGGCCAGTGCCTCGGCCAAGCGCTCCGGCACCCTGGCCGAAAAGGCCACGCTGAACGACCGCGACATGCTGATCTACAACCTGATCAAGGATGCCAGCGCCGATGTGGATCGCGGCCTGGATCAGAGCATCCGGCAATATCTGCCGCTTTACGTTCGGTAAGACTGCCGGTAGCTGTTCGTAGACGAACGGATCTGCCCGTCTTAGCCGAAAGTACCGGAAAAACGCCCCGTCCGAGGGTTTGTCTCGGTCGGGGCGATCTGCTAATCAAGGCCTGTCAGGTCTTCACTTTCGCTCTGGAAACGCCCGCATGCCCACGCCCAAGAAGCGCCCCCTGGTGGTTGTCACCCGGAAGCTGCCGGACCAGATCGAAACCCGGATGATGGAGCTGTTCGAGACCCGGCTGAATGTCTCGGACAAACCGCTCACCCAGGCCGAGCTGATCGAAGCCGCCAAAACCGCCGATGTGCTAGTGCCGACCCTGACCGACCGGATCGACGGCGCGGTGCTGGCCCATGCCGGGCCGAATTTCCGCCTGATCGCCAATTTCGGCACCGGCGTGGACCATATCGACCTCGCCGCCGCCCGCCAGCGCGGCATTACCGTGACCAACACCCCCGGCGTGTTGACCGAAGACACCGCCGACATGACCATGGCGCTGATCCTGGCCGGCCCGCGCCGCCTGATCGAAGGCGCCAATCTGCTGCGCAGCGGCGAGTGGCAGGGCTGGTCGCCAACCTGGATGCTGGGCCAGCGCATCTGGGGCAAGCGGCTCGGCATCATCGGCATGGGCCGCATCGGCCAGGCGCTGGCGCGCCGTGCCAAGGCATTCGGCCTGTCGATCCACTACCATAACCGCAAGCGGGTGCATGACAGCATCGAGCAGGAACTGGAGGCGACCTACTGGGAAAGCCTGGACCAGATGCTGGCACGGATGGACATCATCTCGGTGAATTGCCCGCATACCCCGGCCACCTTCCATCTGCTTTCCGCCCGCCGCCTCGACCTGTTGCAGCCGCAAGCCTATGTGGTGAACACCGCGCGCGGCGAGGTGATCGACGAGAACGCCCTGATCCGCAAGCTGCGCAAGGGTGAGATCGCCGGTGCCGGGCTGGACGTGTTCGAGCATGAACCAGCCGTGAACCCGAAGCTGTTGGAACTGAAGAATGTGGTGCTGCTGCCGCATATGGGCTCGGCCACGCTGGAAGGCCGCGTCGATATGGGCGAGAAGGTGATCATCAACATCAAAACCTTCGCCGACGGCCACGCCCCGCCCGACCGCGTGATTGCCGGGCTGCTGTAAGGCAGCCCGCCTCACTCTCACACGTCATCATGCCCGGACTTGATCCGGGCATCTTTCTGCCTCGAGAGGCCATAAAAAAGAAGATGCCCGGATCAAGTCCGGGCATGACGACTTGGCGGTGCGGTTACAGCCACCTCAGATATTGCCGCTCAGATATTGATGGCGCGGCCTTCCACGGCGAGCGCGGCTTCCTTCACCGCCTCGGTGAGTGCCGGATGGGCATGCACGGTACGGAACACATCCTCAGCCGAAGCGCCGAATTCAATCGCCTGCACCACTTCCTGGATGATGTGGCCGGCATCGGCGCCGATGATGTGGCAGCCGACAATCTTCTGCGTGGCGGCGTCTTCGAGGATTTTCACGAAGCCGTCGGTCATGGTCATGGCGCGGGCGCGGGCATTGGCGGTGAAGGGGAATTTGCCGGTCTTGTATTGCACCCCGGCAGCCTTCAATTCCTCTTCCGTCTTGCCCACGGAAGCCACTTCCGGCCAGGTGTAGACCACGCCCGGAATGGCATCGTAGTTGATATGCGGCTTCTGGCCGGCCAGCATCTCGGCCAGCACCACGCCTTCCTCCTCGGCCTTATGCGCCAGCATGGCGCCGCGGATGCAGTCGCCGATGGCATAGATGCCGGGCGCCGTGGTGGCGAAATGATTGTCCACCTTGATACGGCCGCGCTCGTCCAGTTCCACATTGGCCTTGCCGATGCCGAGGCCCTTGGTGTAGGGCCGCCGGCCGATGCTGACCAGCACCACATCGGCGGTCATCTCTTCCTTGTCGCCGCCAGCAGCCGGCTCCAGCGTCAGCGTGACACCGGTCTTGCCGGGCTTCGCCGCCGTCACCTTGGTGCCAAGCTTGAACTTCATGCCCTGCTTGGTCAGCACGCGCTGCATCTGCTTCGACACTTCGCCGTCATTGGTCGGCAGGATGCGGTCGAGGAATTCCACCACCGTCACCTCGGCGCCAAGCCGGCTCCACACCGAGCCAAGCTCCAGGCCGATCACGCCGCCGCCGATCACCACCATGCTTTTCGGAATCGCCGGCAGCTTCAGCGCGCCGGTGGAGGACACGACCTTGTCCTCGTCGATCTCGATGCCGGGCAGCGGCGTCACTTCCGAACCCGGCGCCAGGATGATGTGCTTGGCGCTGAGCGTGGCCGGCGCCTCGCCGCTTACCTGCACCTTGCCGCCACCGAGCAGGCTGCCCTCACCCAGGAACCGGGTGATCTTGTTCTTCTTGAACAGGAACTCGATGCCCTTGTTCGAGGACGTGACCACGCTCTGCTTCTGCGCCATCATCGCCGGCAGGTCGATCTCGATCTTGCCGACCTTGAGGCCATGCTGGGCAAAACCATGCGTGGCTTCGTGATACAATTCCGAGGAATGCAGCAAAGCCTTGGACGGAATGCAGCCGACATTGGTGCAGGTGCCGCCAAGGCCGGCATCCTTTTCGATGCAGGCCACGGAAAAGCCGAGCTGGGCGGCGCGGATCGCGGCGGTGTAGCCGCCCGGGCCGGCGCCGATGACAACAACGTCAAAAGCTTGTTCGGTCATGGCCTCACACCTCGAACAGCAGACGCTGCGGGTCTTCGATGCTTTCCTTCACGCGCACCAGGAAGCTGACCGCCTCGCGGCCATCAACAATGCGGTGATCGTAGCTCAGCGCCAGATACATCATCGGGCGGATCACCACCTGGCCGTTGATCGCCATCGGGCGGTCCTGGATCTTGTGCATGCCGAGGATAGCCGATTGCGGCGGATTGAGGATCGGGGTGCTCATCAGCGAACCGAACACGCCGCCATTCGAGATCGAGAAGGTGCCGCCCTGCAATTCGTCCAGACCCAGCTTGCCATCGCGGGCGCGCTTGCCGAAATCGGCGATGGTCTTTTCCACGCCGGCAAACGACATCTGGTCGGCATCACGCAGCACCGGCACCACAAGACCGGTCGGGGTGGAAACCGCGCAGCCGATATTGAAGTAATTCTTGAACACCACATCGGTGCCCTCGATCTCGGCATTCACCGCCGGGAATTCCTTCAGCGCCTGCACGCAGGCCTTGACGAAGAAGGACATGAAGCCGAGGCGCACGCCATGCTTCTTCTCGAAGCCATCAACATAGGTCTTGCGCGCCGCCATCAGCGCGGTCATGTCCACCTCGTTGAAGGTGGTGAGCATGGCGGCAGTGTTCTGCGCTTCCTTGAGCCGGCGCGCGATCACCTGGCGCAGCTTCGACATCGGCTTGCGTTCTTCACGCGCGGCATTGGCACGCGGACCGGCAGCCACCGCAGCAGCGGCCGGCGCGGCAGCCGGCGCGGCCAGCATGGCGGCAACATCGCCCTTGGTGACGCGGCCATCCTTGCCCGAACCAGCAACACCCGAAACATCCAGGTTATTCTCGGCAGCCATCTTGGCAGCAGCCGGCAAAGCCTGACCGGCAGCCTTGGCAGCCACGGGCGCGGCTACAGGTGCCGGGGCTGGCGCGGGCGCCGGCGCGGGGGCCGGGGCAGCAGCGGGCTTCGGCGCCGGCTTGGTGCCGGCAGCGCCAGCTGCAATGGTGGCCAGCAGATCGCCCACCTTCACGGTGGCGCCTTCGGCGGCGAGGATTTCACTGACGGTGCCGGCATCGGCGGCATTCACTTCAACGGTGACCTTGTCGGTCTCCAGCTCCACCAGCAACTGGTCGCGGGCGACGCTGTCGCCGGCCTTCACCGACCACTTGCCAACGGTGGCTTCGGAGATCGATTCCGCCAGTTGCGGCACTCGGATTTCAACGGCCATGGGGTATTCCTCTGCTTCAATCTACGGCGTGGTGGATCAGGACGCAGTCAGCGCGTCATCCACCAGCTTGGCTTGCTGCTGGTTATGCTTGCTCATCAGGCCGGTGGCCGGCGATGCGGCCTCGACCCGGCCGGCATAAACCGGACGCTTCGGCTTCAGGCCGCTATCCGCCAGCACCGCTTCCAGATAGGGCTGGATATAGCTCCAGGCACCCATATTCTTCGGCTCTTCCTGGGCCCAGACCACCAGCTTGGCGTTCTTGTAGCGACCCAGTTCGGCGGCGAGCGCCTTGTGCGGGAAGGGATAGAGCTGTTCGATACGCAGGATCACGGTGTCCTTCAGGCCACGCTTCTCGCGCTCCTCGAACAGATCGTAATAGACCTTGCCGGTGCACAGGATCACACGCTTGATCTTCTCGTCGGCGCTGGGCTGGTTGTCGTCCCACAACACACGATGGAAGGACGAACCCGGCCCCATCTCGCTCAGCTTCGACACCGCCAGCTTGTGGCGCAGCAGCGATTTCGGCGTCATCAGCACCAGCGGCTTGCGGAAATTGCGCTTAAGCTGCCGGCGCAGGATGTGGAAATAGTTGGCCGGCGTGCTGCAATTCGCCACCTGCATGTTGTCTTCGGCGCAGAGTTGCAGATAGCGCTCAAGCCTTGCGGAACTATGCTCCGGCCCCTGGCCTTCATAGCCATGCGGCAGCAGCATCACCAGGCCCGACATGCGCATCCACTTGGCTTCGCCCGAGGAGATGAACTGATCCACCACCACCTGCGCACCATTGGCGAAATCGCCGAACTGGCCTTCCCAGATCGTCAGCGTGTTCGGATCGGCCAGGCTGTAGCCGTAATCATAACCCAGCACCGCCACTTCGGAGAGCAGGCTGTCGATCACTTCATAATTGGCGGCACCGGCGCCGAGATTGTTGAGCGGCACATAGCGCTCCTCGGTCTGCTGATCGTGCCACACCGAATGGCGCTGGCTGAACGTGCCACGGCCACAATCCTGGCCGGAGAGGCGCACACCATGGCCTTCAAGCTGCAAAGAGCCGAAAGCCAGCGCTTCTGCCGTGGCCCAATCAATGCCCTCGCCGTTATCAATCATCGCCTTCTTGGTGGCGAGCTGGCGGGTCAGCGTCTTATGGATGTTGAAACCTTCCGGCACCGTGGTGATGGCGGCGCCAACCTGGCGCAGCACATCCAGTTCCACGGCGGTGGAGCCACGGCGATCATCGCCTGAGGCCACTTCCAGGCCGCTCCACTTGCCTTCCAGCCAATCGGCCTTGTTCGGCTTGAACGACTTCGAGGCTTCCAGTTCCTCTTCCAGACGATTCTGGAAGTTGGTCACCATCGCCTCCGCCTCGGCCTCGCTGAGCGTACCTTCATCCACCAGCCGCTTGGAATAAAGCTGCCGCGTGGTCGGATGGGTGGCAATGGTGCGATACATCACCGGCTGGGTGAAAGACGGATCGTCGGTCTCGTTATGGCCATGGCGGCGATAACAGAACAGGTCGATCACCACATCCTTCTTGAAGGTCTGGCGGAATTCGGTGGCGATCTTCGCCACATGCGTCACCGCCTCGGGATCGTCGCCATTGACATGGAAGATCGGCGCCTGCACCACCTTGGCGCCATCCGACGGATAGGGCGACGAGCGCGAATAGCTCGGGTTGGTGGTGAAACCGATCTGGTTGTTGACGATGATGTGGATGGTGCCGCCGGTGCGGTAGCCGCGCAATTCGGACAGCGCAAAACATTCCGCCACCACGCCCTGGCCGGCAAAGGCCGCATCGCCATGCAGCAGCACGGTCATCACCTGGCCGCGCTCGGTATCGCCAAGCTGGGTCTGCTTGGCGCGCGACTTGCCAAGGCAGACCGGATTGATGATCTCAAGGTGCGACGGATTGGCGGCCAGCGAGAGATGCACCTTGTTGCCATCGAATTCACGATCCGACGAAACACCAAGATGGTACTTCACGTCGCCCGAACCCTGGAAATCGTCGGGATGGTAAGCCATGCCCTTGAATTCCGAGAAGATGGCGCGATACGGCTTGGCCATCACATTGGCGAGCAGGTTGAGGCGGCCGCGATGCGGCATGCCCAATTCGATATCCAGCAGGCCCATCTGGCCGCCGCGCTTGATGATGGCTTCCAGCGCCGGAATCAGCGCTTCGCCGCCTTCCAGGCCGAAACGCTTGGTGCCGGTGAATTTCATGTGGCAGAAACGCTCGAAGATTTCGGCTTCCACCAGCTTGTTCAGGATGGCGCGCTTGCCCTCGGGGGTGAAATGCACCTCCTTGTCGCGGCCTTCGATGCGGGCCTGAATCCAGGCTTTCTGTTCCTGATGGTAGATATGCATGAACTCGACGCCGATGGTCGAGCAATAGGTGCGGCGCAGGATGGCGAGGATTTCGCGCAGGCTCGCGGTTTCCAGGCCGAGCATGAAATCAATAAAGATCGGCCGGTCCATATCGGCTTCCGAGAAGCCATAGGTGGCCGGCTCAAGCTCGGGATGCGCGCCCGGCGCCTGGATGCCCAACGGATCCAGATTGGCCATCAGATGGCCGCGGATGCGGTAATTGCGGATCAGCATCGCGGCGCGGATGGTGTCCAGCGCGGCGGCGCGGGCATCGGCGGCACTGGCACCCGCCTTGAGCGCCTTGTCTGCAGCCTTGGCGGCTTTGCCCTGGTTGCCGAGCAGCCCCTCATCGTCGAGCTGCACCAGCGGCGCCACCGGCTGCCAGGACGGCCGCGTCTTGGCGTCGGCCGGCTGGGCGAAGCCTTCACCCAGCGCGGCGAAGAATTCGCGCCAGGAGGCGTCGACGCTGTTGGGGTCGGCGACGAACTTGCCATACAGCTCCTCCACGAAGGAGCTGTTGCCGCCGTAGAGGAACTGAGTGCGTTCGAGTTGCGCCGTCATGGGGCTGTATGCGGCGCCGCTTGTTGGCCGGCGCCGCCCTCTTCAGTGTTGTGCCGTTACTTCCCGTTCAACAGATCAACCAGCGTGGTGCCGAGCGCCGCCGGGCTATCCGACACGCGGATGCCGGCCGAACGCATGGCCTCAAGCTTGGTTTCAGCATCGCCCTTGCCACCCGAGATGATGGCGCCGGCATGACCCATGCGGCGACCCGGAGGCGCGGTGCGACCGGCGATGAAGCCAACCGTCGGCTTCTTCACCTTGTTCTTACGCATGAACTCGGCCGCCTCTTCCTCAGCCGAGCCACCGATTTCGCCGATCATGATGATGGCTTCGGTTTCCGGGTCCTTCAGGAACAGGTCAAGGCAATCAATGAAGTTGGTGCCGTTCACCGGATCGCCGCCGATGCCGATGCAGGTGGTCTGACCCAGACCGGCTGCCGTGGTCTGCGCCACCGCTTCATAGGTCAGGGTGCCGGAACGCGACACGATGCCGACCTTGCCACGGCGATGGATATGGCCCGGCATGATGCCGATCTTGCATTCGCCGGGTGTGATGATGCCGGGGCAGTTCGGGCCGATCAGGCGGGTCTTGCTGTTGGCCAGGGCGCGCTTCACACGCACCATGTCCAGCACTGGGATGCCCTCGGTGATGCACACCACCAGCTTCACCTGGGCATCAATCGCTTCCAGGATCGAATCGGCGGCAAATGGCGGCGGCACATAGATCACGCTGGCCGTGGCCTTGGTCTTTTTCACCGCGTCGCCCACGGTATCAAAAACCGGCAGGCCGAGATGCTGCGTTCCGCCCTTGCCGGGGGTGACGCCGCCAACCATCTTGGTGCCATAGGCAATGGCCTGTTCGGAATGGAACGTGCCCTGGGCGCCGGTGATGCCCTGGCAGATCACCTTCGTGTCCTTGTTAACGAGAACAGCCATTACGCGGCCTCCTTCACGGCCTTGACCACCTTCTGGGCAGCGTCGGCAAGATTATCGCCAGAAATGATCGGCAGGCCGCTCTCGGCCATGATCTTCTTGCCCAGCTCAACGTTAGTGCCTTCAAGCCGAACGACAAGCGGCACCGACAATTTCACTTCCCGCGCCGCCGCGATCACGCCTTCCGCGATCACGTCGCAGCGCATGATGCCGCCGAAGATATTCACCAGGATGCCCTTCACATTGGGATCCTTGAGAATGATCTTGAACGCAGCGGTGACGCGCTCCTTGGTGGCGCCGCCGCCAACATCGAGGAAGTTGGCCGGCTCGGAGCCGTACAGCTTGATGATGTCCATGGTGGCCATGGCCAGGCCGGCGCCGTTCACCATGCAGCCGATCTTGCCGTCGAGCTTGACATAATTCAGCTCATACTTGGCGGCTTCGAGTTCGGACGGGTCTTCCTCGTCCGGGTCGCGCATCTCAGCCACGTCCTTGTGGCGGAACAGCGCGTTGTCATCGAAGTTCATCTTGGCATCGAGCGCGATCAGGTCGCCGGCGCCGGTGACGACCAGCGGGTTGATCTCGACAATCGAGGCATCCAGCGCAATGAAGGCCTGATACATCGCGGTCAGGAACTTCACCGCCGAGCCGACCTGCTTGTCCTTCAGCTTGAGCGCGAAGGCGATCTTGCGGGCATGGAACGGCTGCAAGCCGGTGACCGGATCAATCGCCAGCTTGAAGATCTTCTTCGGATGCTTGGCGGCCACTTCCTCGATGTCCATGCCGCCTTCGGTGGAGGCCATCACGGTGACACGCGAGGTGGCGCGGTCGATCAGCAGGCTGAGATACAGCTCGCGCTTGATGTCGCAGCCTTCTTCCACATAGAGCCGCTTCACCAGCTTGCCCTCGGGGCCGGTCTGGTGCGTCACCAGGGTCATGCCCAGCATGTTCTTGGCGGTTTCGCTCACCGCGTCGATGGACTTAACCACTTTGACGCCGCCGCCCTTGCCGCGACCGCCGGCATGGATCTGGGCCTTCACCACCCAGACCGGGCCGCCCAGTTCGCGGGCGACATTGGCCGCCTCGTCGGGGGTGAATGCCACGCCGCCGCGGGGCACCGCAACGCCGTATTTCGCAAGCAGGCTCTTGGCCTGGTATTCATGGATATTCATGCGGACCTTCGGATTTTAGGGTAGCCGGCAAAAATAGAGGAACCCTGGCTGTTCTCGGTTCGAAGTGCGGTCGAGGTTATAGCAGCCTTCCGCGCCGCCGCAACCTTTGCCGGGCGTGGCGAATCCGGGTTTTAGACGAAAGTGCGGCCTCAAGCTCGCCTGAATGCTGGCTGTTTCAAATTGTAACGAGATCGGCCGAATTTGTTACCGGCGGCGCTGTAATTCGCGCAACTGGGCCGGGCGCATGCCATAACGGAACAGGCTGTCCGGCAGGGTCGGGTTGAGGTCCAGGGCGGAAAGCGCCACCGTGGTGGTCTGGCCCTGGGCGTCATGCACGGTCCAGCCGGTAAAGCCGAGCGGCCGGTCGGAGAAGCTCAGCACCAGGCTGCCATCATGCGGCTTGCCGGCATCCGCCAGGGTGACCCGCAGCACCGAAGCACCGCGCTCCAGCCGCTGCACCGCCAGTTTCGGATCATCGAAACTGACCTGATCGCGCACCAGGATATCCAGCGGGGTGGAGCCAAGCGGCAGGCGGTCAACCGATTTGAGCTGGCGGTCTTCCATAGTGATATAGCTGCCATCGGAAACGATCAGCAGCGGCGCCGGCGGATCATACTCAAAGCGGAAACGACCCGGGCGTTGCAAGGCGATCAGCCCTTCGGCGGCGCTGCCATCCGGGCCAATTTGCAGAAAGCGCCCCATCAGGCTGCGGATACTGTTGAAATAACTGGCCAGACGATCCAGCTCGGCCCGCTCGGCCGGCGACAATTTGGCCTGCGCCGGCCAGGCAAATGTGAATAGCAGGCCGGCCAAACCAGTGGCGAGCAGGCTGCGGCGCGATGGGGTATTCTGCGTCATGCCCATGGCTTAACTGTCGCTGATGGCGAAATCAAGGCGGCTTCCGCCCTGCCCGCCTTGTGCTAACATTCACCCTCGCATGCCAAAGCGACAATGATTTCCATCCAGAAGCAGGGAATAGTCATGATTCTTACCACCACCGACAGCGTGGACGGCAAGCGCATCACCGCCTATCTGGGCGTGGTTTCGGGCGAAACCGTGATGGGCACCAATATCTTCAAGGACTTTTTTGCCGGCGTGCGCGATATCGTGGGCGGCCGAACCAAAAGCTATGAAGGCGTACTGAACGACGCCAAGCAGGAAGCCCTGCAAGACCTGGCCGAGGCAGCCAAGAAGCTTGGCGCCGATGCCGTGGTGGGGATTGACCTGGATTATGAGGCCATCGGTGGCGGCGGCGACCGCACCCTGCTGATGGTGACCGCCAATGGCACGGCCGTAAAGCTCGGCTAACACCTTATAAAGATTGCGTTATTGCAGCTTATATGTTTTTGCATTGCCAACTTAACGACCGTTCGTTATTATCTCTGCCATGATCGCCCTTGCCGATACCCGCAACCGCATCCTGGCCGCCGCGCTTGACGCCGCCAGCCTGGAGGGTTTTCGCGGCCTGTCGCTGGCGCCCTTGGCGGCCCGGCTGCATTTGAGCAAAACCGGCGTGGTGCTGCCTTTCGGCAACAAGCAGGGCCTGCAAATGGCGGTGCTGGAAACCGCAATGGCACGCTTCATGGCCGCCGTGTTTCAGCCCAGCCTGCTGGCGCCGCGTGGCCTGCCACGGCTGAACGCGCTGATGCGGCATTGGCTGAATTGGCTGGATCAGGCAGACGGCCTGCCCGGCGGCTGCCCGCTGATCCCCGCCACCCGGGAATGGGACGATCTGGCCGGGCCGCTACAAGAGAAGCTGCGCCACAGCTATCGGCAATGGGTGGCGACACTGGAGGAAATGGTGCGCCGCGCCCAGCGCCAGGGCCAGCTGACGATGGCTGCCGATGCCGCCCAAATCGTATTCGGCCTTTACTGCATCATCCTGCAAGCACAGCAGGAATACCGCCTGTTGCAGCGCCCGGATTGGCGCCAGCGTGCCGAGCAGGCTTATGCCGACCTGCTGGCGCGCCACAAAATTCCTTAACCCCCCCCCAAGAAAAGCCTCCCCAGGCCCAAGCAAAGGAAACCAGCCATGTCACTGCGCAAAATTAGCACGAACGTACGCAATATAATCAAACTCGGCAGCCTGCGGCTGGGCTACCGCCTGGGCTTCGCCCTGGCGCCGGGCCTGGCCGCCGAGCAAGCGGCCCGGCTGTTTCTCAAGCCGCAGCGCCAGGCGCCGACCTGGTTGCCGGAGCCGCAGGAGCATGCTCCAGCCCGCAACGGGCCAACCGCGTTCCGCCTGCTGGGGCCGCAAGGCGAGTTGTTTGCCTGGAGCTGGGGCAGCGGCCCCACCGTGCTGGTGGTGCATGGCTGGGAAGACGATCACCGTGGCCTGACGCCGCTGATCGACCGCCTGACCTGGGCCGGCTTCCGTGTGGTGGCACTTGACCTGCCGGGCCATGGCAAATCCGCTGCCGCGTCGGGCGGCCTGGCGCCCATTCCGGTGCTGGCCGAGGCCGTGGCCGCTGTGGCCCGGCTGGTCGGCCCGCTGGAAGCCATCGTGGCGCATTCGCTCGGCGGCACGGCCACCATGCTGGCGCTGAGTGAATTGGGCGTTGATGCCCGTCGCGCCGTGATCCTGGCCTCGCCCAACCACCCGGAGCATTTCGCCCGTGGCGTGGCCCGCTTGCTCGGGCTGGGAGATAATCAGTTCAGCCGCATGCGCGCCGCCATCGAGCGCTTGGCCGGCCGGCCGCTGGATGCACTGCATCTGCCGCCATTGCTGCGCCGGCTGAACCTGCCGGCGCTGTTCCTGCATGATGCTGGCGACCGCGTGGTGCCGCTGCAACATAGCCGCGACAATGCGGCTGCCTGGCATGGCGCCCGGCTGGAAGTGCTGCACGGCCTGGGCCATCGCCGCCTGCTGGCCGATCCGCAGGTGCTGGAGCAGGTGGTGGGTTTTGTTGCCGACACAACGCCGCAAAGCCGGGCCATGCAGGCGGAGCGCGCCGCGTAACCAAAGATTGTGCAATGCGGGATTAATTCTGGCTCGGAATCGGAGCGGATTCAGCATATTACGGGATAATGAATGTTCCAGCCGCCGCTTCTGCGCACAGCAACCTGGTCTTATGCGAGACCGTCGAAGACCTCTACACGCCGCGTGGCCGGGCCGCCCTGGCGCGTGCCTGCCGTGATCATCTGGAGGAAAACAAGCTGATTCCGCTGGAATTGCTTTCCTCCAGCGAGCAGGCCCGGCTGGTGATCAACAGCGAGACCATGTTCGGCTCGCTGTTGCAGCAGGTCGCCATCGCCCAGGCCCAGGCGCTGAAACAAAGTGTGCGCGACCGGGCCAAGAAGCTGACCAGCATCATCAATCAGGCTGTCACCCAGACCACCAGCTTTGAGCGCAAGCTGCCGCCGCCGCCGGTGGATGCCGCCGGTCTGTCCAAACTGGCGGAGAGCGACCCGCTCTATGGCGAGCGTATCGCTTTTGTGGCGCTGGCTCGGCATCTCGCCTTCAGCCGTAGCTGGACCGAAAAGACCGAGCGCTGCTTTGCCTTGCTGGGCCGGCCAGACAAGCAACTGGCCGATGCGGCGGCGCAAGGCATCATCACCGCCGCCCTGGCCGAGATCATGCTGGTGCGCACCGGGGTGCCGGAATTGCTGGGCAAGGCGCGCAACCCGATGCATCGCATTGCCCAGCTCTTGTCGCTGCTGGATGCCCGCTTCGCGCTGCCGGCCGAGGAGCCGGTCACCGAGATAGCTGAAAAGCTGACCGCACTGATCCGCAGCCAGCAGCCGGCAGCTTTGCGCGATGCCGTGGTGCAATTGATCCGACGCCTGTTGGATAATCCGATTGCCTTCGCTGCCGAGGAACCCTCCGAGGAATTCCGCGCCACCCGCCTGGTTTATGAAACCCTGATCCGCGATTCGGCGCTGGCGCTGGAAATCGGCGTGGCCGATCCGATGGAAATCCGCATGCGCCGGCTGGTGACACGGGAAAACCTCACCCGCCTGGTGCCGGGCGCCTATAGCGGCCCCAAGCTGATGCAGGCGCTGATGCTGTATGAGCAGACCATCGGCGAAGGCGCCCGCGAAATTCTGCTGAAATATGCCGTCTACATGGCCGAACACCGCGACTTCGCCAAGGAATTTGCCGATCCCAGCACCAGCACCGAAGAAAAGCTGGAAATGGCTCTCGAAATCCGCGCCAAACTGGCCACATCCGGCCTGCCCGATCATCGCCGCGAAAAACTCACCCTGCTGCTGGATGGCCTGATCAACCAGCTCAAGGTTGGTGAGCAGCGCCGCGCGCCACGCACCATGTGTGGCCCGGAAGACCATGTTGTGGTTGAAAACATCAAGGTGCCGCTGCGCAACTGGAGCGCCCTTGGCCTGCTCTTCGGCCCGCTTTCGGCCACGTTGGACCTGGGCCAGAAGCTGCATCTGACGGTGCGGATCAAAAATCCGAAAATCTCCATCGCCTTCGATGCCGAGGCGGAAGTGCTGCGCTGCGGCGAGGATGGCTTGGTGGCGGTGAAATACCATTGCCCGGATCGCCAGATCAGCAAGATGATCCAGCAATATTTTGATCCGGTGGGCGCGGCCAAGGGCTGACCGGCTACCAAGCCACCAAGCCGTGGTCGTGTACTATCGCCATGGCTTCGGGCGGCACACGATCGCCAAACAATACAGCGTTGTGGCAGCCATAACGGGCCGATGGCACGATCAAACCATCGAATTCCAGGAAATGCGCCACTTCGCCAATCTGCTGCGTGCGCGGATATTCCTGTGATTTATCCTGATAGGATAGCCGGCCATATCTGCTCACATCCAAGCCGAGGGCTGACAGCGCATCCAGGTCGAGCAGCTTCAGCGCCCGGCCGACACGAACCTGAAGTTCAAACAGCTTGTATCTTACCCTGCTCGGCATCACCGGCTGGCCGCGCATCAGGTGAAAGCGCATTTCCTCTATCGCCCCCTGACGTTCCAGCGACGTGTAAAGCACATCAAAGCTGCCATCATCCCATCGGCCACCCGAGGCGCTGAAACGCAGGGGGTCACGCCCTTCGCGGACGATGCGCCAGACCGGGCCTGCATATTCGACCGGCGCAATGGCTTCCAGCGCATCAATCAGCGCATTGTCCCGCCTCGGGATGGCATTCGCCATGGTCAGAGGTAAACGTCGTTATCCAGGCGATCCAGCACCGCCAGCACTTCAATCGTGCGGCCCTGGTTTATCAGGTCAATCGCCCGCTCGCCGTTCAATTGCGGATGCAGCGCGTAAAGCCAGGTGCGGATTTCCTCCGGGGCATAAAACTCCTGCAACCGCCCGACAACATAATAGAGATCAGATAGCACCAGCTCATTCTTCGGCTGCGGCTTGATATCGCCGGCTTTCCAGCGCGATACGGTGGCCTTGGACACCGCCGTTATATTGGCGATATCTGCACCCTTCAGGCCGCCAACCTTGCCCAATTCATCAATATATCGGACCACGGTTCCCAGCATGACGCCTCCGGTGCGGGCAAGTATTGCGGCATATCGGTTTCACAAATCGTAATTAAGAAACCAATATGCAATATCAAGCGCCGTTTCTCGGCCCAAGGCAAACAAAAAAAGCCCCGGCGGATCGCTCCGCCGGGGCTTCGTTTAGCCGAACAGGCTGGGATCAGGCGTCTTCGCCGTCCTTCTTGGCGGCCTTGGCGCGGTTCATCGCAGCGCCCAGGATGTCGCCGAGCGAAGCGCCCGAATCGGCGGAACCATACTGTTCCATCGCTTCACGCTCTTCCTCGATCTCGCGCGCCTTGACCGACAGGCTCAGCTTGCGGGCCTTGCCGTCGATGGTGACGATCTTGGCGTCGATCTTGTCGCCCACCGAGTAGCGATCCGGGCGCTGCTCGTCGCGATCACGCGACAGCTCAGCCTTGCGGATATAGCCCTGCACGCCGTCGCCGACGCTGACCGTGATACCGCGCGGATCAACCGCCGACACGGTGCAGGTGACAACGTCGCCCTTCTTCAGGCTGCCGAGCGACTGGAACGGATCGTTGGCGAGTTGCTTGATGCCGAGCGAGATACGCTCCTTCTCGGTATCCACATCGAGCACCTGGGCCTTGACGATCTGGCCCTTCTGATACTCCTTGATGGCTTCTTCGCCAGCCTTGTTCCAGTCGAGATCCGACAGATGGACCATGCCGTCGACCTGACCGTCGAGACCGATGAACAGACCGAATTCGGTGATGTTCTTGATCTCGCCTTCGATGATCGAACCAATCGGATGCTTGTCTGCGAAGGCGTCCCACGGATTGGCCAGGCACTGCTTGAGGCCCAGGCTGATACGGCGCTTGGCCGGATCGACTTCCAGGATCATCACTTCCACTTCCTGAGAGGTGGAAACGATCTTGCCCGGATGGACGTTCTTCTTGGTCCAGCTCATCTCTGAGACGTGCACCAGACCTTCGACGCCCGGCTCCAGCTCCACAAAGGCGCCGTAGTCGGTGATGTTGGTGACGCGACCGATGAACTTGGCCGTGACCGGATACTTCGACTTCACGCCTTCCCACGGATCGGCTTCGAGCTGCTTCATGCCGAGCGAGATGCGCTGGGTTTCCGGATTGACGCGGATCACCTGCACCTTGACGGTCTGGCCGATGGTCAGCACCTCGGACGGGTGGTTGACGCGGCGCCAGGCGATGTCGGTGACATGCAGCAGGCCGTCCACACCGCCGAGATCAACGAACGCACCGTAATCGGTGATGTTCTTGACCACGCCGTCGAGGATCTGACCTTCCTTGAGGTTGGACACCAGTTCCGAACGGGCCTCGGCGCGGCTCTCTTCGAGCACGGCGCGGCGCGACACCACGATATTGCCGCGGCGGCGATCCATCTTGAGGATCTGGAACTGCATCGGGTTGCCCATCAGCGGGCCGACATCGCGCACCGGGCGCACGTCAACCTGGCTGCCGGGCAGGAAGGCCACGGCGCCGGACAGGTCGACGGTGAAGCCGCCCTTGACCTTGCCGAACAGGATGCCTTCGACGCGCAGATTGGCGTTGAACGCCTGTTCCAGCTTTTCCCAGGCTTCTTCGCGGCGGGCCTTGTCGCGGCTGATCACCGCTTCGCCCATGGCGTTTTCGATACGCTCGAGGTAGACCTCGACCACATCGCCCACCTTGATCTCGGCCTGCTGGCCGGGACCGGCGAATTCCTTCATCGAAATGCGGCCTTCGCACTTGAGGCCAACATCGATCAGGGCAAAATCATTCTCAATCGAGACCACGACGCCCTTGACCACGGAACCTTCCATGGAATTGGACGTGCTGAACGATTCATCCAGCAACGCGGCAAAGTTCTCGACTTCCAGCTGCTCCATCGGTTGGGCGGCAGCGGCGCTACGTTTAGCCATATTGTCTCCTGAATACCCCAGATGTTGGTGCCTGCCGACGGCGCCAGGGCTTATCCTGGGGCATGTCGCGGGGTGGTGCAGGCAGTCCGGCGCAGACGCGGCGACGGAGAGAGTTTGGGTTAAACCGCCCGGGGCGGCGTCAGCGCCCCAGAACCCGGGCTACAATATCAGCCGCAGCCTGGGCGGCGGCATCTATAGCCAAATCGGATGTATCGAGCAAGAGGGCATCGTCGGCCGGCTTCAAGGGCGCCGTGGCGCGGGCGCTGTCCTGGGCATCGCGGCGGCGCAGATCGGCCAGCACGGTGGCGAAATCCGCTGCTGCGGCGCCATCGCGGGCCAGCAATTCCTGGTGTCGCCGTGTGGCGCGCACAGTATCGCTGGCAGTGACGAACAGCTTTACGTTCGCATTTGGGCAGACCACAGTGCCGATATCGCGGCCATCCAGCACCGCCCCGGCTGCGCCGCCCGGCGGATGCGCGGCGTAGTTGCGCTGATAATGCAGCAAAGCGGCCCGAACCCCCGGCACCGAAGCCACCTTGGAAGCCGCCAGCCCCACCGCCTCGCTGCGTAGATCGGCGGCCACCAGATCCTCGGCCGTCAGCCCCTCGGCCGTATCGGCGGCAAAGCCGTCATCGCCCGGATCGCCGCCCAGTCGCAGCACCTTGGAACCAACTGCCCGATAGAGCGCGCCGGTATCGAGATAGGCAAAACCAAAGCGCGCGGCGAGTTTGCGCGCCAAAGTGCCTTTGCCGGCCGCCACCGGGCCATCTATCGCCACCACAAAAGCCATAACACGCTCCATTATGCTATCGCCGCTGTGTATATCAGGGCGCTAGACGTTGAAATACTCAGACAATAGCCATGAACAAAACGCATGGCAGCCAGCGACTCTTTGCAATTGCCGCTAGGGCATCATTTGAGCATT
The DNA here is from genome assembly GCF_017994015.1 of Ferrovibrio sp. GTDB lineage: Bacteria > Pseudomonadota > Alphaproteobacteria > Ferrovibrionales > Ferrovibrionaceae > Ferrovibrio. The sequence continues at coordinate 31,893 of NZ_JAGOLP010000005.1, forward strand.
TTCGCGCCAGACCACAACCGGCATTCGCGATTCTTCGCGGATGACGGGTGGCCGTCCTCCGCGGGAAGGGGGGCGCATAGAGCGCCGATGGGATGGCGAAGCGATACCGTCGCCATCCAGCCACATCGGCATTCCTTTCTGCTATTGTAGCCGCCTTCTAGAATTTGGAAGGCCGGGGGAAGTCATGCGCCTGTTATCCCGTTTCAGCATTGGTGTGCGGATTTTTGTTGTACTCGGCCTGATGGCCGCACTCACCATTGGCGTCAGCGTCATGGGCGTGAACGGCCTTGACCGCTATGAGGCGCAATCCAACACCATGACCGCAGTGTCTGAACGCGCCATGCTGAGCCTGAAGACCAATGCCCTGGTCAACCAGATGGTGGGCGATACCCGGGCGGTCTACACGGCGCGCAATGCAGATGAAATGAAAATCTATGCCACCGATTTAGCCAAGGTGATCAAGGAAACCGAAGCCCTGGTGGACGTGTGGCAGAGCAAGGTGCCGCCGGAAAGCCTGGAGGCCTTTGACAAGCAGGTGAAGCAGCCGCTGGTTGCCTTCATCAAGAGCCGCCAAGCCATCGCCAAGGTGGCTGATGAAGAAAGCCCGATCAGCGCCCAGCTGGAAGCCGACCGCGAGGATTACCGCGACCTGCGCCTGAAGATTGCCGCCACCCTGGTTACGGTAAGCGACCGCAATGCCAAGTCGGTGGAGGAGATGAATACGGCGCTCTCGGTGTTTTACAACACCCAGCGCCCCACCATGATCTGGGGTTCGGCGGCCGGCCTTGTGGTGGTTCTGGCCCTGGCCCTGCTGATTGTGCTGGCCACCATCACCCGGCCGATTGGCGGCATCACGGCGGCGATGCGCCAGCTTGCCACCGGCGATCTGGAAACCCGCATCCTCGGCGCCGAGCGGCGCGACGAGATCGGCGCCATGGCCAAGGCGGTTGGTGTGTTCAAGGATAATATGGTGGCGCGTGCCGAAGCCGAGGCTCAGATCGAGGCGCAGCGCAGCGCCGATGAAACCGCCCGCGCCGAGCGTGCCGCCCGTGAACAATCCGCCATCACCGAGATCAGCCAGCTTTGCGACCGCATCGCTGCCGGCGACCTGAACAGCCGGCTTGACGAAGCCGGCAAGGAAGGTTTCCTGCTCAGCATGAGCCAGCAGCTCAACAGCCTGGCCGCCATGCTGCAAACCATGACCGGCGAATTGGCCAGCATCACCTCGGCACTGGCCGAAGGCAGCCTCGACCGCAATGTGACCGGCGACTATGCCGGTGTGTTCGGCGAATTGAAGCAGAGTGTGAATGGCATGGCCGCCACCTTGCGCGATTTCGCCACCCGGCTCGGCACCGCCACCCATGCGGTGCGCGATGCCTCGTCGGAGATTTCCGCCGGCAGCCAGGATCTGGCGCAGCGCACCGAAAGCCAGGCTGCCAGCATTGAGGAAACCGCCGCCTCGATGCAGGAGATCACCGCCACGGTGAAGCAGAATGCCGAAAATGCCCAGGCCGCCAACCAGCTTGCCACCACGGCGCGCGAGACCGCCAATAAGGGCGGCAGCATTGTGGGCGAAGCCGTGCGCGCCATGGCCGGCATTGAGGACAGTGCCCGCAAGATTTCCGAGATCATGGCCCTGATCGACGAAATCGCCTTCCAGACCAACCTGCTGGCGCTGAATGCCAGCGTGGAAGCGGCCCGCGCCGGTGAAGCGGGCAAAGGCTTCGCCGTTGTGGCGCAGGAAGTGCGCAGCCTGGCGCAGCGTTCCGCCGGTGCCTCAAAGGATATCAAGAGCCTGATCGGCCAGTCCAACAGCCAGGTGCGCCAGGGTGCCAGCCTGGTGCAGCAGGCCGGCGCCAGCCTGGAGGATATTGTCAGCGCGGTGAAGAAGGTGGCTGATATCGTGGCCGAGATCGCTGCCGCCAGCCAGGAGCAGGCCACCGGCCTGGACCAGATCAACACCGCCGTGGCCAGCATGGATGAAACCACCCAGCGCAACGGCGCCCTGGTGGAAGAAACCTCGGCTGCCGCGCAAGCCCTGTCGAGCCAGGCCGAACAGCTTTCCAGGCTGGTGGCCTTCTTCCGCCTTGGCAACAGCGCCGGCAAACCCGCCGCTGCTGCACAGCCTGCTATCGCAGCCAAGACAACCTATGCCGCCAAGCCGGCAGTGCTGCACAAGCCCGCCACCCTGCAAAAGCCTGCCGCAGCAGCGCTGAAGCGCCCGGCGCTGAAAGTGGCCGGCGGCACCACCGTCGCTGCCGCCGCAAGGCCGGCCGATGATGGCGAATGGGCCGAATTCTGAGCCGGAGGAAAACAGCATGAACGAGATCACCAACGGCCATAACGCTTCGGACCACGGCAATGCCGGCGATGCCAATCTGCCGCATGACTATCTGACCTTTGCCATCGCCAGCGAAATCTATGGCATCGACATCCTGACCGTGCGCGAAATCCGCGGCTGGACCCAGGAAAACCCGCTGCCCAACGCGGCGCCGCATATGCGCGGCGTGATCAACCTACGCGGCGAGGTGGTGCCGATCCTGGACCTGCGGCTCAAGCTGGGCGCGCAGGCCGAGGCGCCGAGCCATACCAATGTGGTGATCGTGGTGGCGGCGGCCGACAATGTCTGCGGCCTGCTGGTCGATTCGGTTTCCGACATATTGTCGTTGCTGCCAAAGGACATGCAGCCAGTGCCGGCCACCGCACTGACTGGCGACCATGCCTATATCGCGGCGCTGGCAACCCGCGACGACCGCATGGTGTCACTGCTCGACCCGGTGCAATTGCTGGGCGCACGCCCTGCTCTGCCGGCCCTCACCAGCCAGGCCGCCTAGGCATCAGCCATGCCCAATCTTGGTTCCATCCGCTCGTTGCAGCGAGCGGCGCTGGTGGTGTTTACCCTGCTGGTGCTTGCCGGCATCTGGGGCGCCACGGCACAGCGCATCTTGTTGCACCGCACACAACTGCGCCAGTATGCCGAGCGCGAGCTGCATGGCGCGCAGAAAACCCTGCATGCCCATATGCGCCGCACCCTGGAAGGGGTGCTGGTGCTGATGGCCGGCACCAATCTGCGCCTGAGCGAAAACCAGCAGACCCTGCCTGAACTGATCGACGCGCTGCGCCGATTGCGACAATTCGACCCCGATCCGGCCGATATCGGCTTTGTTGGCCATGATCGCCAAATCTGGCGCCTCAGCGTGGGCCCCGGGCATACCGCCGATGTGGCTAACCGCGATTACGTTGCCGCCCTGGCCCAGGCCGAGCCAGGCACGGTTTATGTTGCTGCCGTCACCCATAGCCGGCTATCGGGCCGGCAAATCCTCACCCTGGCGATGAAGGCACTGCCGAATGGCTATGGCGTCGACATCGTCATCGGCGCCGTGCCGGTGGACCATTTCACTGCCGCCTATAGCGACCTGCTGCTTTCCGCCCCCACCTATATCGGCATCCTGCGCCAGGATGGCTATGTGCTGCATATGGCACCCGATCCCAGAGGTGTGGTTGGCAGTTATCTGAATGATGGCTATCTGGAGGCCCTGCGCCTGCGCAAGGGCAGCAGCGGCGTGGTGCAATATGATAATGGCCAGAGCGTGGAACGCCTGCTGGCCGGCTATGCCATGCTGGAGCGGCTGCCGTTAACAATATTCGTTGGCCTTGACCTTGCCGAGCTGGATGCCCGATGGCGCCACGGCCTGCGCCGCCCACTACTGCTCGCCAGCCTGGCTACCCTGCTGTGCCTTGGCTTCATGGCCTTGCTGCTGCTGCTGATGCGGCGCCGCGATACCGAAGCGGCGGAATTGCACCGCGCCTTGCTGGCAGCCGAGGCCGCCAATAATGCCAAGCGGCAATTCATGGCCCGCATGAGCCATGAATTGCGCACGCCGCTGAATGCGATCCTGGGCTTTTCCGAAGTGCTCGCCACCGGCATTCTGGGGCCGCTGAGCCAAACCTATCGCGGCTATGGCCGGGATATTCACCGCAGCGGCCAGCATCTGCTGGGCCTGGTGAACCAGGTGCTGGAAATCGCCAAACTGGAAGCCGGCGCCATGCCGCTGGAGGAAAAGCCCTGCCTGTTGGGCGACCTGATCGGCGAGGCCGTGTGCATGATGCAATCTGCCGCTGATAAAAAGCGGCTGCGGATCCACGTTGGCCCACTGCCGCCCGCGCGGCTGCAAGCCGATCCGCTGCTGCTGCGCCAGATGCTGCTGAACCTGCTGTCCAATGCCGTGAAATACAGTGATCCCGGCGGCTGCATCGCCATCTCGGTCGCCACACAGCCGGATGGCCTAGCAATCTGTGTCAGCGATACCGGCCAGGGCATCGCCGAGGAGCGCAAGCAGCATATCTTTGAGCCTTTCGGCCATGGCAACGCATTGCTGGCACGGCCGGATGATGGCTTTGGCCTAGGCCTGCCGATTGTGCGCGCGCTGATCGAACTGCATGGCGGGCGCATCGAGCTGCGCTCGGCGCCCCGTCAGGGTACCGAGGCAACCCTGCTGTTTCCGCGGCAGCGCGTCATTCCCATTGCCGCATGATGGCGGCAATCGAGCCATCCGCCTGCATCTGCGCCAGCGCCACAGCCAGCCTTTCGGCGATCCCCGGCCGATCACGCGGCACAGCGATATAGCGCGCCACGCGGTCAAACGGCTTGGCCAGGAAACGAATGGTGTCACGCACGCCTTCCTGCTGCGCCAGATAGGCCAGAGTGACCCGATCACCGATAATGGCATCCACCCGGCGCGCTGCCAGCATGCGCAGCAGCAGCCGGTTGTCGCCTGCCGTATTCTCCTTGCGCAGAAAACTGGCCTGATCAAACGCCTGGCCATAGGTGTAACCCTGCACCACGCCGATGCTGAAAGGCTGAAAATCCTCCAGCCGTTCCCAGTCGCTGATACCATCCAGCGGCACGGCAAAAACCGTCTCGCCAAACCGGAACGGCCCGATCATGTGGTATTTCTCAAAACGATCCGGCCGGCCGACAAACTGGAACGCGGCATCAACGCGGCCCTGTTCCAGCAATTGCTGCACACGATTCCACGGCGCCGGCTCAAAACGCGGCTCGGCACCGGCGCGGCGCACCAGGGCGGCGACGATCTCCACATCCATGCCCGAGAGCTTGCCGGCATCAAGCCAGCTATAGGGCGGGAATACGCTGTCCGACGCGATGCTCCAGGTTTCGCCGACCGGCCCGGATTGGGCATGGCCGGGCGATGGCCACAAGCCAGCCAGCAACACATGCAGCGCGAACAGGGCGGTGGTGAGGAGGTGCATTTTTCCGACCGTGTTTTCACCCCCGAGATTAACCAGCCAGCTATCCCCGTCCAGTGAAATCGCCCCAGGCTTGGCCACGGCGTGACAATTCCGCTCAACTCCCCCTTGCGGCTTTCTCATTTGCACAAAAACGCGGCAACGCGTATGTCCAGCGCTATCCACAGCAAGGAAGCCGCGCATGGAATGGGCCTGGATACCGATCACCATCTGGGCCGCCGCCTGCCAGACCCTGCGCACCGGCCTGCAAAAGCACCTCAAGGGCCGGCTCAGCACCAACGGCGCCAGCTTCACCCGCTTTGTCTATGGCATGCCGCTGGCGCTGCTCTACCTGCTGCTGGTGGCGCAGATCAGCCAAGCCACCATCCCGGCGGCGCAGCCGGAATTCCTGGCCTGGATGGCTTTTGGCGCGGTGGCGCAAATCCTGGCCACCAACCTGCTGATTCTGGCCCTGACGTTGCGCAATTTTGTGGTTGGCACCGCCTATTCCAAAACCGAGGCGATCCAGGCCGCCATCTTTGGTGTGCTGCTGCTGGGTGAAACCGTGAGCCAGCTTGGCGTTGCTGGCATCCTGCTCGGCACGGTGGGCGTGATGCTGATCTCACTCAAGCATAGCGACAACAAGCTGCGCGCTTTCCTGCTTGGCTGGACGGAACGCTCGGCGCTGATCGGCATTGCCTCGGGCGGCCTGTTTGCGGTTTCCGCCATCGGCTTCCGCGCCGCCTCGCTGTCGCTTGACGCGGCCAATATCCCGCTCGCCGCCGCCACTACGCTGGCCTATGCCACAATACTGCAAACCACGCTGATGCTGGCCTATCTGCTGCTGCGTGAGCCGGGCGAGCTTGGCCGCGTGGCTGCGGCCTGGCGCCCCGGCCTGCTGGTGGGTTTCACCTCGGCGGCCGGCTCGGCCGGCTGGTTCACCGCCATGGCTTTGCAGGTGGCCGCCTATGTACGCATGCTGGGGCTGGTGGAAATGGTGTTCACCTTCCTGCTCAGCTATTTCGCCTTCCGCGAAAAGCCGGGTCAGGCCGAGATAGCCGGCGTGCTGATCCTGCTCGCCGGCATCGCCCTCGGCCTGATCGGCAGGTTAAGTCATTAAAGCACCGCGAACTTGATCACAAACAGCGCGGCCAGCACTGCCATCACGGCATTCACTTCCTTCACCCGGCCGGATAGCAGCTTGACGGCCACATAGGTGATGAAGCCCAGGCCGATGCCGGTGGCGATCGAGAAGGTGAACGGCATCATCACTGCCGTGACCACGGCGGGGGCGTATTCGGTGACATCCTCCCAATCGATCTGCGCCAAGCTGGAAGCCATCACACAAGCCACAAAGATCAGCGCCGGGGCCGTGGCATAGGCCGGGATCGACGTGGCGAGCGGCGCAAAGAACACACTGAGCAGGAACAGCACCGCCACCACCGTGGCGGTGAGGCCAGTGCGGCCACCAACCCGGATACCGGCAGCGCTTTCGATATAGCTGGTGGTGGTGGACGTGCCGAGGCCGGCGCCAGCCACGGTGGCCACCGCATCGGCCATCAACGCCTTGCTCAGCCGCTTCAGCTTGCCATCCGGGCCAACCAGATTGGCACGCTGCGACACTGCCACCAGTGTGCCGGCAGTATCGAACAGGTCAACAAACAGGAAGGCAAACACGATGGCGACCAAGCCAAGCGAAAACGCGCCCTTGATATCCATCTGCATGAAAGTGGGGGCCAAGCTGGGCGGCGCCGAAACAATGCCGTTGAACGGCGACAGGCCAAGCGCGATACCGACCGCCGAAACCACCAGGATGGCGATCATGATGGCGCCCGGCACGCGGCGGTGATCCAGCACGGCAATCGCCAGGAAGCCGGCAATCGCCATCAGCGCGGTGGGCGCAGCGATCTTGCCCAAAGCCACCAGGGTGGCCGGATGATCCACCACTAGCCCGGCATTCTTCAGCCCGATCAGCCCAAGGAACAGGCCGATGCCGGCGCCGATCGCCATTTTCTGCGATTTTGGAATCGCATTGATGATCGCCTCGCGCACCGGCAGCAGCGACAGGATGATGAACAGCACGCCGGAGATGAACACGGCGCCCAAAGCCACCTGCCAGCTATGCCCCATGCCCAGCACCACGCCATAGGTGAAATAGGCGTTCAGGCCCATACCGGGCGCCAGCGCCACCGGATAATTGGCGTAAAGCCCCATGATCGCCGTGCCAATCGCCGCCGCTAGGCAGGTAGCAACAAAGGCGGCACCATGATCAATGCCGGCATCCTTCAGGATCATCGGGTTGACGAAGATGATATAGGCCATGGTCAGAAAGGTGGTGACCCCGGCCAGCACTTCGCGGCGGATGGTTGAGCCGCTCTCAGTGATTTTGAAATAGCTATCGAGCATGGATATTCCCCCAGCCGCGATCCTGGCAGCCCCCGCCACCCCTGCAACCGCGACTCGTTTTGCCATGCAACTGTAATGCCGCTTGGCCTTGGCTGCCAATGGGATAGAGCACGAGCCGGCATGTTGCCCACCGCATTGGTATCTGATATCTCAGTTACATAATGTGAGGAAACCCGGGCGATGACGCAGGCAAGCTATAATTTCACCGGCAAAACCGCCCTGGTCAGTGGCGGCAGCAGCGGCATCGGGCGCGGCGTGGCGCTGGCTTTGCGCGATGCTGGCGCCCGCGTGATTGCCACCGGCCTGCCGGGCGAAACCGTGGCGCCAGAAACCGGCATCGAATTTGTTGCCCTGGATGTGGCCGATCAGGCCGGGGTGACGGCTTTGGCGGCGCGGCTGACGCAGGACGGCGCCGGGCTGGACCTGCTGGTTAATTGCGCCGGCATGATCCGCCGCCAAGCCGAATATGATATCGAAACCTTCCTGCGTGTGCTGGATGTGAATCTGGCCGGCACGATGCGGCTTTGTACCGCCTGCAAGCCTTTGCTGGCAAAACAGCGCGGCAGCATTGTCAACACCGCTTCGATGCTGAGCTTTTTCGGCGGCGCGCTGGTGCCGGCTTATGCGGCTTCCAAGGGCGGCGTGATGCAGCTTACCAAGTCGCTGGCGATTGCCTGGGCCGCCGAGGGCATCCGGGTCAATGCCGTGGCGCCGGGCTGGATCGCCACGCCGCTGACCCAGGCTTTGCAGGACGACCCGGCGCGCAGCGGCCCGATCCTGGAACGCACGCCGATGCGGCGCTGGGGCCAGCCCGAAGATGTGGCAAAAGCCGTGCTGTTTCTGGCTTCCAATGCCGCCGAATTCATCACCGGCGTTATCCTGCCGGTGGATGGCGGCTATGCCGTTGCCTGAGGAGAATGTGATGACCGATCCCAGCCGGATGCCCTACCAGCTGCCCTTCCCCAAGGAAGCCGATACCGAGATTGTGGTGCCCGGCATCATCCCGGCGGATGAGCGGGTCTGGGTGCCGCAGGCCGAGAATGTCTGGTTCCGGCCGCTCTGCCTGCATGCCGGGCAAGGCTATTGGGTCAACCTGCTGCGCGTGCGTCGCGCCGGCATTCTCAGCCGCCATCGCCATCCCGGCCCGGTGCATGGCCATGTGCTGCGCGGCAAATGGCATTACCTGGAACATGACTGGGTGGCGGAAACCGGCTCGTATGTCTACGAGCCGCCAGGCGAAACCCATACCCTGGTGGTGCCCGAGGATTGCCCGGAAATGATCACCCAATTCCACATCACCGGCGCCATGATCTATGTTGATCCCTGGGGCAAGGTGCTGGGCTACGAGGATGTGTTCAGCAAGATCGAGATGTGCCGCAAGCATTATATCGCTTGCGGGCTTGGCGAAGGTTTTGTTGATCAGTTCATTCGCTAAAGCAGGTTTACCGGCAGTTTCAGATAGACCGTGCCGTTTTCTGCTGCGGGCGGAAAATCACCGGCACGGATATTCACCTGCACCGAAGGCAGGATCAGAGCCGGCATATCCAGCTTGGCATCGCGCGCCTGGCGCATTGCCACGAAGCTGGCTTCGTCAATGCCGTCGCGCACATGCAGGTTGCCGGCCTTCTGCGCCGCCACCGTGGTTTCCCACACATATTGATCGCGGCCCGGCGCCTTATAATCGTGGCATAGAAACAGCCGTGTTTCCGGTGGCAGGCAAAGCAGGCGCTGGATCGAGCGATACAACGTGGCGGCATCGCCACCGGGAAAATCGCAGCGCGCCGTACCGTAATCCGGCATGAACAGCGTGTCGCCGACAAACACGGCATCTTCAATGCGATAGCTCATGCAGGCCGGGGTGTGGCCCGGCGTGGCCATCGCCTCGATCCGCAGGCTGCCCAGCGGCAGGCTTTCGCCATCTTGCAACAGCCGATCAAAGGCCGAGCCATCCGGTGTCAGATCGCCCGCATCGAAGATCGGCTTGAACACCTTCTGCACCTTGGTGATATCAGCACCGATCACGCTGCGCGCGCCGCTGCGCTGGCGTACCACCGGGGCGGCAGAGAGGTGATCGGCATGGGCATGGGTTTCAAGCGTCCAGTCGATACTGAGGCTGCGCTTGGCGGCCTCGGCCAGCAGGGCATCGATGCTCTGCGTGCCGGTGCGGCCGGATTTGGCGTCAAAATCCAGCACCGGGTCGATCACAGCGGCGCGGTTGGTGGCGCTGTCCCACACCAGATACGACACCGTGTTGGTTGGTTCATGGAAATGCGCGGAGATGTGCAGCGGCATGGCGGCCTCGTCGTTTCGATACTTGACATATATATTAGACTTTACTAAATTAGCAATATCTAAAATGATTGATTGTTCCCGATGCCAAACACCTCCGACCTGACAGCCGCCGCCGCCGAAGCCAGCCGTTTCCTTGGCCTGCTGGCCAATGAGAAACGCCTGCTGGTGCTCTGCCTGCTGGTGGAAGGTGAGGCCAGTGTGGGCGCGCTTGCCGAGCGCGTTGGCCTGAGCCAGTCGGCCTTGTCGCAGCATTTGCAGAAGCTGCGCGATGACGGCCTGGTGGCGACGCGGCGCGAAGGGCAATCGATTCATTACCGGCTGGCCGATGCCAAAGTGACAGCGCTGATTGCGCTGCTGCATAGCCAATTCTGCCCGCCGCTATCCCCCCCTGAAGGAGCCGAGCCATGACCCTGCCAACCATTGATGCCGCCGCGCTGAAACAGCAACTGGATGCCGGCAAAGCCATCCTGATCGATATCCGCGAGCCTTCCGAATATGCCCGCGAGCATATTCTGGGTGCCCGCCTAGCGCCGCTTTCCGCCTTTGACCGCCATGATTTTGATGCCGACAAGGATAAGATCGCGGTGTTTCATTGCAAAAGCGGCAACCGCACCGCCATGAATGCGGCCCAGCTTGCCGCCAAGGGCTTTGCCCAGGCTTATATCCTGAAGGGCGGCCTGGATGCCTGGAAGGCTGCCGGCCTGCCGGTGCATCTTGATCGCTCGGCGCCGATCGACCTGATGCGCCAGGTGCAGATCACCGCTGGTGGCATGGCGCTGCTTGGTGCGCTGCTGGCCTGGCTGGTTTCGCCCTGGTTCATCGCGCTGTCGGGTTTTGTCGGCGCCGGCCTGATGGTGGCCGGGATCACCGGCTTCTGCGGCATGGCCCGCCTGCTGGGCCTGATGCCCTGGAACCGGCGCTACGCGCTGCAATTCTGAGCCTGAAGCATGTTGTTGCCATTATTAGCCGTGCCGGCTGGGGCGCTGGTTGGCCTCACTTTGGGGCTGATCGGCGGCGGCGGCTCGATCCTGGCGGTGCCGCTGCTGCTTTATGGCGTCGGCGTCAGTGATCCGCATCGCGCCATCGGCACGGCATCGGTGGCGGTGGCGGCCAATGCGCTGGTCAACCTGGTGCCACATGCCCGCGCCGGCAATGTGAAATGGCCCTGCGCCAGCGTGTTTGCGCTCAGCGGCATGCTGGGGGCAGCTTTGGGCGCCTGGGCCGGCCGGCTGATGGATGGCCAGAAGCTGATGGCGCTGTTTGCCCTGGTGATGCTGGCGGTGGCGGCCAATATGCTGCGCCAGCGCAAGGATGGCGGCGATCCGGATGTGCGCATCACGCCGCGCATAGCCTGGCGCCTGGCGCTGCTTGGCCTGCTCACCGGGCTGGCGGCCGGCTTTTTTGGCATTGGCGGCGGGTTTCTGATCCTGCCCGGGCTGATCCTTGGCTCCGGCATGGCGATGCTGAATGCCATCGGCTCGTCGCTGCTGGGAGTTGCCGCCTTTGGTGCCACCACGGCAACCAATTATGCCCTGGCCGGCCTGGTCGATTGGCCGCTGGCCGGGCTTTTCCTGCTCGGCGGCGCGCTGGGCGGCTGGGTGGGACAGCGGCTGGCTGGCCGGCTGAGCCAACAGCGCGGATTGCTCAACCGGCTATTCGCCGGCTTGTTGATTGTGGTGGCCGGCTACATGCTGTGGCGCAGCGCCGGCCTGCTTGGCTGGCGCTGAAGCCTTCCAGTTGGTCATGGCGCCCCTGTAGACTGGCGCCATGAGCTTTGACCAGATCACCATCCTGATTCTGCTTGCCGCCGCACTCGGCCTGTTCGCCTGGGGCCGCTGGCGCCACGATCTGGTGGCTTTGCTGGTGCTGTTTGCCGCCTTGCTGTTTGGCCTGGTGCCGTTTGAACGTGCCTTCCTGGGTTTTGGCCATCCGGCGGTGATCACCGTGGCGGCTGCGCTGGTGATCAGCCGCGCCGTGGCTGCCACCGGTATCCTGGATGGCGTGGCCCTGCGCATCACGCGCGGGGTGAAAAGCCCGTCGCTGCTGTTGCTGCTGCTGTTGCTGCCAGCAGCCATTGCTTCCGGCTTCATGAATAATGTGGCAGCGCTGGCAATGGTGATGCCGGTAGCCATCGCGGTTTGCGCCAGTGCCGGGCAATCGCCCAGCATGGCGCTGATGCCGCTGTCTTTTGCCACCATGCTGGGCGGCCTGCTGACCCTGATCGGCACGCCGCCGAATGTGATCATTTCCGGCATCCGCGCCGACAAGCTGGGCGAGCCGTTCCATCTGTTTGATTTTGCAATGGTGGGCGGCGGTGTGGCCCTGGCCGGGCTGATCTACACCGTGCTGATCGGCTGGCGGCTGGTGCCGCAGCGCAGCCCGGTGGCGAAAAGTGATGGCAGCGACACGATTGGCGAATATCTGATTGAGGCCAGCGTGGCACCAGGTTCGAGCCTGATCGGCCAGCCGTTGCATGTGGCGATCGAAAAGCTGGACGGCCAGGATGCCGAGATCATCGGCCTGCTGCGCGGCAGTGTCACCATCCCTTCGGCGGCGCAATGGACCGTGGTGCGTGAAGGCGACATGCTGCTGATCGAGACGGCACCAAACATGCTGGGCGACACGCTGCGCGAGCTTGGCCTGATGCTGCTGAAGCCGAAACATGCCGTGCTGGAGGATGCCAAGACCGGCAACCTGCATGTCGCCGAGGCGGTAGTGCGGCCGGGCGCCGAGATTGAGGGCCAGAGCGTGCTGGACCTGCGGCTGCGCCAGCGCCATCAGGTCAACCTGCTGGGTGTTTCGCGCGCCGATGCCAGCCAGTTCCGTGGCCTGCGCAACTGGCGCTTTGCCACCGGCGATGTGCTGTTGCTGCAAGGCGAAGCCAACCGGGTGGAGGAAACCATGGCGCAGCTTGGCCTGCTGCCGCTGGCCGGGCGGCAATTGAGCCTGCGGCCCAAACCCGGCGCCATTGCCACATTGCTGATCGCCCTGGCCGGACTGGCCGCCCTCACTATCGGCCTGGCGCCGGCTGAAATCTGCCTGGCCGGCAGTGCCATCGCCCTGCTGCTCACCGGGCGCCTGTCACTGCGCGAAGCCTATGGCGCCATCGACATCTCAGTGATCGTGCTGCTGGCGGCCATGATGCCGGTGGGCGATGCCTTTGAAGCCACCGGCACCACCGGCCTGATCGCTGATCTGGTGGCCGGCCTGGCCGGTAGCCTGGCGCCGATCTGGCTGCTGGCGATTGTCATCATCGTGACCATGCTGGTTTCAGACATCCTCAACAATGCCGCCACCGCCGTGCTGATGGCGCCGCTGGCGATTGACCTGGCACAGCGCCTGGAGGTGAACCCCGATGCCTTCCTGATGGGTGTGGTGGTGGGCGCCACCTGCGCCTTCCTCACCCCCATCGGGCACCAGAATAACCTGCTGGTGATGGGGCCGGGCGGCTACCGCTTTGGTGATTACTGGCGCCTGGGCCTGCCGCTGGAAATTGTCTCCCTGCTGGCCGCCCTGGTGCTGATCCCGATCTTCTGGCCGCTCTAACTTGTCTTATCGGCTGGCAAATTCTAAGGTCCGCGCATGTGCGGCATAGCCGGCCTGCTCTATCCTGATCGTAACGCGGAGCATCTGCGCGCCATCGTGGCGGCGATGACTGCCAGCCTGCGCCATCGCGGCCCGGATGATGGCGATGTGTGGGTGGATGCCGGCATTGCCCTGGGCCAGCGCCGGCTCAGCATCATCGACCTGTCGCCGCTGGGTCGGCAGCCAATGGCCTCGGCCTCAGGCCGCTATATGCTGACCTATAACGGCGAAATCTATAATTTCCAGGCGCTGCGGCGCGAACTGGAAGCCCTGGGCGCCCGGTTTCGTGGCCATTCCGATACCGAAGTGATGCTGGCCGGCATTGAGGCCTGGGGCCTGGAGCCGTGCCTGCACCGGCTGCACGGCATGTTCGCCCTGGCGCTGTGGGACCATCATGAGCAGAGCCTGACCCTGGCGCGTGACCGCATCGGCATCAAGCCGCTTTACTGGTGCGCCCATGGCCGCGACGGGCTGGCCTTTGCTTCCGAACCGCGCGCCTTTACCACCCTGCCCGGCTGGCAGCGCCGGCTGAACCCGGAAGCGGCAGCGGCCTTCCTGCGCTTCAACTATATCCCAACCCCGCTGTCGATCTGGCAGGGCCTGCACAAGCTGCCGCCGGGCGGCCTGCTGGTGAAACGCCCGGGCCAGCCCGCCGCCGAAAGCCGCTATTGGCACCTGGCCGATGCGGTGGCCGCCGAGCCGCGCTTTGATAATGAGGCCGAGGCCGAGGCCGAACAGCAGCTTTACGAATTACTGCGCAGCACCGTGCGCGACCACATGATTGCCGATGTGCCGCTGGGCGCCTTTCTTTCCGGCGGCATCGATAGCAGCCTGGTGGCGGCGCTGATGCAGGCCGAGGCCAGCCGCCCGGTGAAAACCTTCACCATCGGCTATGCCGAGGCCGGCTATGATGAATCCGATGCCGCCGCCGCCGTGGCGCGGCATCTCGGCTGTGATCACACCACCCTTAGGGTGACACCGGCCGAAGCCCTGCAAGTGATTCCCGGCTTGCCGGAAATCTATGACGAACCCTTTGCCGATGCCTCGCAAATCCCGACCTATCTGGTGGCGCGGCTGACCCGCCGGCATGTCACGGTGGCGCTTTCCGGCGATGGCGGCGACGAAGGCTTTGCCGGCTATAACCGCCATGTGATGGCGCCGCGCTGGCAGAATTACGCCACCTGGCCCGGTGCCCTGCGTCATGGCCTGGCCGGCAGCCTGCGCCTGCTGGCGCCACGGCAATGGGAAGCGCTGGCCCGGCTGCTGCCGGCGGCCTTGCGCCCGCCGCAACTGGGCGAAAAGCTGCACAAGCTGGCCGGCACCCTGGGCGCCGAAACGCTGGAGCAATATTACCGCCCGCTGGTGGAGCAATGGCCCGATGCCGCCGCCCTGCTGCTGGACCCGACCGCGCCGCCAGCCCTGCCGCCGCAGCGCGACCGTGAAGACATCGTGGGTTATCTGCAACGGCTGGATGCCGAAAGTTACCTGCATGACGATGTGCTGACCAAGGTGGACCGCGCCACCATGGCGGTGGCGCTGGAAGCCCGCGTGCCGTTGCTGGATCATCGTGTCTTGAGCTTTGGCCTGGCCCTGCCCACGGCGTTCAAACTGCGCCATGGCCGGGGCAAGCATATGCTGCGCCGCCTGCTGGCGCGCCATGTGCCGCCAGAACTGACGGATCGCCCCAAAAGCGGCTTTGCGGTGCCGATTGGCGACTGGCTGCGTGGCCCCTTGCGTGACTGGGCCGAGGATCTGCTCAGCCCGGCGGCCTTGGCTGAAACCGGCCTGCTGCTGCCCGATCCGATCCGCCGGGCCTGGGCCGAACATCAAAGCGGCCGCGCCAACCGGCAATATGGCCTATGGGGCGTGCTGATGCTGCAAGCCTGGCAGCGCCACTGGTTGAAACAATGAGCCAGGCGGCGCCGGATTGGCGCGCCGGCCTGTGGCGCGGCATCGGCCATGTTATCGCCCCCGGCATCCGGCTGTGGCTGCAACGTCGCGTGGCGCGTGGCAAGGAAGATGCGGCCCGGCTGCCGGAACGCTTTGGCAGCGCCAGCCTGCCGCGCCCAGCCGGCCGGCTGATCTGGAGCCATGCCGCCAGTGTGGGCGAAGCGATGGCCTTGCTGCCGCTGCTGGAAAGGCTGCAAACAACCCAGCCCGGGCTGACGCTGCTGCTCACCACCGGCACAGTAACCTCGGCAGCTTTGGTGGCGGCGCGGGCACCGGGATTGCTGCATCAATTCCTGCCGGTGGACCTGCCCGGGCCGGTGGATGCCTTCCTGAACCATTGGCGCCCGGATCTGGTGCTGTGGAGCGAAAGCGAATTATGGCCCGGGCTGCTGGGCAATCTGGCGCAACGCGGCATTCCGGCGCTGCTGCTGAACGGCCGGCTATCGGAACGCTCGGCGCGGCGCTGGGCCAGGCTGCCCGGCACGGCGCGCTGGCTGCTCGGTGCCTTCGAGACCATCTACGCCCAGAGCGCCGCCGATGGCGAGCGTTTCCGCCAACTCGGCGCCCGTGATGTGCGCTGTATCGGCAATCTGAAACAGGCCGCGCCGCCGCTGCCGGCTGACGTGGCGCAGCTTGCCGACTTGCAGGCAACACTGGCGCAACGGCCACGCTGGCTGATGGCCAGCACCCATCCCGGCGATGAAGCCGCCATCATCACCATCCAGCGCCAGCTGGCAGCGCAGATTCCCGATCTGCTGGGCCTGATCGTGCCACGCCATCCCGAACGCGGCGCTGCCCTGGCCGAAACGCTGCGCGGCGCCGGCTTCCGCGTCAGCCGTCGCTCAGCCGGCGAAGCCATCACGGCGGATACGCAGATACATATCGCCGATACGCTGGGCGAACTTGGCCTGTGGTATCGGCTTTGCCCGGTCGTTGTGATGGGCGGCTCGCTGATCCCGCATGGCGGCCAGAATCCGCTGGAGCCGGCCCGGCTGGGTGCTGCGGTATTGTTCGGCCCGCATATGTTCAATTTTGCGGAACTGAGCGCCGACCTGCTGCAACGCCAGGCCGCCTTGCAGGCCGAGGATGCGGCCGGCATTGCTGCCGGTCTGGCTGAACTGCTGGGCAATCCTGCAAAGCTGCAAGCCATGGGCGCAGCCGGCCGCGCCTATGCCAGCGAGCGCCGCGCGGTGCTGGATGAGATCGAGGCCGCCGTGCTGCAACGGCTGGAAATCAAAAAAGCGGAGGAAGCCTGACATGACCGAGACAGCCGATTTCATTGCCCTGCTGGAGCGTTTTTCCGACACCGTGCGGCGCCAGGATGTGGCCGCCTTCACGGATTTGTTTACGCCGGATGCCTATTACGACGATGTGTTTTATGGCCGCCATGAAGGCCGCGCTGCCATCGGCGCGATGCTGGAGAAATTCTTCAACGATGGCGCTGATTTTGAATGGGAGATGCATGAGCCGGTGGCGGCCAACGGCATCGGCTACACCCATTGGGATTTCAGCTTCACCTCCCGGAAGACGCCGAATGACGGCAAGCGGGTGCTGATGACCGGCGCCAGCCGCTTCCGCCTGACGAGCGGCAAGATCTCCGCCTATAACGAATGGTGCTACCAGGCCAGCTGCCTGGTGGGCATCGGCGTGCCGGCCGCCGCGCTGGAAAAATCCCTGCTGCGCCAGGATGCGGCTTTCCGCGCCGCCGCCGACCCGATCAAGCACCGCTTGCGCTAAACCATCAGCGGCGCGACAATCGCGGCATAAAGCAGGAGGAAGACCCATGAATGCGGATGAACTGGCCGCCCTGATCCCGGATGGCGCCAAGATTGCCGTGCCGCCGGATTATTCCGGCGTGGCGATGGAACTGACCCGCGCCATGATCCGGCGCGGCATCCGCGATCTGCATGTGGTGGGCGTGCCGGTTACCGGCCTGCAAACCGAAATGCTGATTGGCGCCGGCGCCGTGCGCGTGCTGGAAACCTCGGCGGTGACGTTGGGCGAATATGGCACCGCCCATCGCTTCATCTCGGCATTGAAGCGCAAGCAGTTCCAGATGCTGGACGCCACCTGCCCGGCGATTCATGCCGCGATCCAGGCCGCCGGCAAGGGTATTCCGTTCATGCCGCTGCGCGGCATGCTGGGCACAGATCTGCTCAAGCATCGCCCGGATTGGCAGGTGATGCAGAATC
The DNA here is from genome assembly GCF_017994015.1 of Ferrovibrio sp. Taxonomy (GTDB): domain Bacteria; phylum Pseudomonadota; class Alphaproteobacteria; order Ferrovibrionales; family Ferrovibrionaceae; genus Ferrovibrio. The sequence continues at coordinate 49,565 of NZ_JAGOLP010000005.1, forward strand.
CGTTTAATGCCGAGGCCGATCCGATTGTGCTGCTGCCGGCAATCCGGCCGGATTTTGCCCTGTTCCATGCCCCCTATGCCGACCGTAACGGCAATGTGTTCATCGGCCGGCGGCGCGAATTGGTCGCCATGGCCCATGCAGCCCGTCAGGCGCTGATTACAGTAGAGGAAATCCGCGATATCGACCTGCTGGCCAACGAGGAAACCGCTGCCGGCACGCTGACCGGCGCCTATATCGGCGGCATCGCTGTGGCACCGCGCGGCGCTTGGCCGGTTAATCTGTGGAATATCTACGGCCATGACGAAGCGCATATCACGCGCTATTGCGAACTGGCCCGCAGCGAGGCCGGCTTCGCGCAGTATCTGGGCGAATTTGTGCAAGCCAAACAAGCAGCGGCGGAGTGATGTGATGAGCGACTTTCCCTTCCGCCCACAGGAATTGCTGATCCACACCATCGCCCGGCTGCTGGCCGGCTGCCGCCTGATCGCCACCGGCTCGTCCTCGCCGATCCCGGGCGCCGGCGCATTGCTGGCGCGGGCGCAATCGGGCGGGCAGATGCGGGTGAATGTACTGGGCAGTATCCGCAATGATTTTTTCTGCGATGGCGGTGTCGAATTATTTGACATCGCGGCGCAGGGCCGCCTGGAGGCGTTTTTCCTCGGCGGCGGTCAGATTGATGGCGAGGCCAATATCAATCTGGTGGGCGCTGGCGGCGATTATCCGCAAACCGATGTACGCTGGCCCGGTTCATTTGGCTCGGCCTATCTGTATTATCTGGTGCCGCGCGTGATCCTGTTCCGCGAGGAACATAGCCGCCGCGTGCTGGTGCCGAAGGTGGATTTTGTCTCCTCCGCCGGCCCGAAAAATGACGGCACCTATCGCCCCGGCGGCCCGATTGGGCTGCTGACCAATCTATGCTGGTTCTCGTTTGACCGCACGCGGCGGCGTTTCACTCTTGAAACCGTGCATCCGGGCCATAGTTTGGAAGAGGTGCGCGACAATACCGGTTTTGACTTTGACTGCCCCGCCTCGGTGCCGGCCACACCGGCGCCGGATGCTGCCACGCTGGCGCTGATGCGCGGCCGCATCGCGCGCGAACTGGCCGAAACCTATCCGCGCTTTGTGGCGCGTATCTTCCCCGAGGCCCTGGCGGCATGACAGGATTGACTGGATGAAAAAAGCGCTGCTCCTGCTGCTGGCCCTGGTGCTGCTGCCGCTTGGCGTCAGCGGCGCGCAGGTGGCGCTGACGGAGCGGCCGCATTGGTCGGTGGCGCGCAGTGACAGCACGGCGCTGGCCCCCGATCCGGCGCGCACGCCGGAAGCCGTGATCCAGGTTTATGCCGCGCGGCTCTGGGGCTGGCGCGGCGCGCTGGGTGTGCATAGCTGGATCGCCTTCAAGCCGGCCGGGGCCGCCACTTATGAGCGGTATGAAGTGGTGCGCTGGAGCAACCCGGTGGTGCGTCAGCGCCAGGGCCAGCCGGATACGCGCTGGGCCGGCAACGAGCCGGAATTGCTGCTTGACCGGCGCGGCGCAGAAGCCGCACGGCTGATCCCGCAGATTCGCGCCGCCATCGCCAGTTATCCCCATGCCGACGAATATGTGATCTGGCCGGGGCCGAATTCCAACAGCTTCATCGCCCATATCGGCCGCAGCGTGCCCGAACTGGGCCTGCAATTGCCGCCCACCGCCATCGGCAAGGATTACTTGTCCGATGGTGCGCTGATCGGCCCGCCACCCAGCGGCACAGGCGTGCAGGTTTCGCTTTATGGCTTGATTGGCGCGGCCTTGGCGCCGCGTGAGGGTATCGAACTGCACCTGCTTGGCCTGACGCTGGGCATCGACCTGCTGCGCCCGGCCCTGAAATTGCCCGGCATCGGCCGTGTCGGTCTGCCGGCCATGAGGCACGTGCCGAATGACTGAACCTTACCTCACACCCGCGTTATTGAGCCGCCATTTGCCGCACCTGAATGTTACGCGGGCGGTTTCCGGGGCCATGCTAGCGTCTGCCCGCGTTCAACCCGAGCGCATGACGCTAACCAATATGCAGGGAGTCTCCCGATGAAAACCAATGCCCTTGTTGCTGCTTCCGCCCTGGCGGCAATCCTGACTGCCGGCCTTGCCTTGCAGGCCCCCAGCGCCGCGGCGCAGGATGCCAAAACCGAGAAATGCTATGGCGTGGCCAAGGCCGGCAAGAATGATTGCCAGACTGCCACCACCTCTTGCGCCGGCACTTCGAAGAAAGATCGCCAGGCCGATGCCTGGATCGCGGTGCCGGCCGGCACCTGCACCAAGTTATCTGGCGGCAGCCTGACCGCCGGCAAGGCCTGACAATGGTTCACGGCCCCGCCATGCCGATACCCGACAGCCGCAAGCCATTGCGGAGCGGGATCGGCTGGCGTGGGCCGCATCATGCCAGCCTGTTGCAGCAACGGCCGGCCGTGGGCTGGCTGGAAGTGCATGCCGAAAACTACATGGGCGGCGGTGCGCCGCTTCATTACCTGCGCGAGGCCAGAAAGGACTGGCCGGTGGCGCTGCATGGTGTTGGCCTGGGCTTGGGCGGCGCAGAGCCACCCGATGCAGCGCATCTTGAGCGGCTGGCACGGCTGACAGCCGAGATTGAGCCCTTCCTGGTTTCCGAGCATCTAGCCTGGAGCCAAGTGGACGGGCGTTACTATAACGATCTGTTGCCGCTGCCCTATAACGAACAAAACCTGCTCACAACCTGCCGCAATGTGTCGATGGTGATGGACCGGCTGCAACAACCGATCCTGATCGAGAACCCGGCGACCTATCTGCGTTTCGCTGACAGCAGCATGTCGGAACTGGATTTCCTGTGCGAACTGGTGCAGCGCACCGGCTGCGGCCTGCTCTGCGATGTGAGCAACATCTATGTATCCAGCTTCAACCATATCGGCGCCGGGGTGGCCGCAACGGTGGCGGAAGCCTATCTCGATGCGCTGCCCAGCGCGGCAGTGCGCGAAATCCATCTTGCCGGCCATAGCGAGAGCGATGCCGATGGCCATGCCATCCTGATCGACGATCATGGCTCTATCGTGCCGGAGCCGGTCTGGCGGCTATACCGCCATGCCGTGGCGCGGTTTCCCCAGGCCGATACGCTGGTGGAATGGGATAGCGACCTGCCGCCGCTGAGCGCCCTGGTGGCCGAGGCTGATCTGGCTGATCGCCATCGCGCCGCAGCCTTGGCCGCAGCTGGCATGGCCGCCACAGACGCGACGGATGGCGATGAGCAGGCAGCTTGAATTACAGCGCGACTTTGCCGCCGCTTTGGTGGGCCGGCCCAGCGCCATTGCGCCGCTGGTGGTGGATGATGCCATCGGTGCCGCCGGCCGGCTGCAAATTTATGCCAACCATTTCCGCATCAGCCTGATTGAAGCACTTGCCGCTATTTTTCCGGTGACCCGCGCCTTGGTGGGCGAGGCTTTTTTTGCCCAGGTGGCGCGCGATTTTGTGTTGCGCCAGCCGCCACGCGATCCGCGCCTGTATTGTTATGGCGCCGGCTTTCCGACCATGCTGAAAGCACTGCCCAATCTGGCCGGCCATGCCTATATGCCCGATGTGGCAGCCTTCGAATGGGCTTTGAACGAAGCCTATCACGCCGAGGACACTGCCGCCTTTGGCCCCGAGGACATGACCGATCCGGCCCTGGTGGCAAGCCTGACCCTGGCATTGCAGCCTTCCGCGCGCCGGCTCGACACACCCTGGCCGGTGAGTGAAATCTGGCAGGTGCACCAGCCTGAAGCACCCGCAGTGGAAAGCATCGACCTGAAGCAGGGCGGCGAGCAATTGCTGGTGTGGCGCGATGGCATCACGGTGTGCTGGCGCAAATTGCAGCCGGCCGAAGCCGCCTTGCTGGATGCCATGATGGCCGGTCAGCCGCTGGCCCAGGCAGCAGCCATCGCCGCCCAGGCCGGGCCACTGGATTTCACCGCCAGCTTTGCCTGGTGCCTGGAGAGCGGTGTTTTTCGCCGCCCGTTATGAAAAGGAAAGCGCCATGATCCACAGCCTGCGCGCCCTGCTGGACGCTTTTCCGCTTGCCCCCATCCAACTGATGCTGCGCCTGGGGATCGGGCTGCTATTCTGGCGCTCCGGCCTGACCAAGGTGGTGACCAACGAGGCCGGCGACCTGCCGGCCTTTCCGCCTGCTTTGGCCGCCGGCACAGTGGACCTGTTCACCACTGAATACAAAGTGCCGCTACTGCCGCCGGAACTGGCCGCCACCCTGGCCGCTAGCGGCGAGTTGGTGCTGCCGGTTTTCCTGGTGCTGGGCCTGTTTGGCCGTTTTGCCGCCGCCGGTCTGCTGGCGATGACCCTGGTGATCCAGTGGGTATATCCCAGCAACTGGGCCGAACATCTGTTCTGGGCCGGCGCCTTGCTGCTGATCCTGAGCCGCGGCCCGGGCACTCTGTCTCTCGATGCGCTTATCTGGCGTCGCTGAGCAGCGCCGAACCACACTTATAGTTTTCGAATATAGACCGGGCTAACGACTTTCACCTCACGCCAACCATAGCGCAAATGCAGCTTGTACGCTGCTGTGTTGCGTGTGGAGGCATATGTAAGCAAACGACGGTATCCCATATCCAAAAGATGCTGCATGGCGCGCGTTCCAGCCGCCGCCGCCGCCGATGTGCCCCAATGCGAACGCGCGGCGACAATGCTGGTGACGATCGGTTTGTCGTCCAGCACGCCCCATTCAGCAAAGCTGGCCATCGAGTCGCCATCCCAGCAAATCACCATGCCACGGGATTTCTGGCCGAAATAAGGACGCCAGACATTCTGCGGGCTCATTTGAGACACCAGCCGAAGCGCACGGTATGATCTGTTGTGCAGATCAAGTATGGCCTGATCGATGGCAGCATCCCCGCCATCATATTCCTGTATCCGCAGGTTGCCTGGATCAGCCAGAGGAACCGCGTCACCACACCATTCCATCTCACGGGTCATGCGATCAAGCAGGAACCCCTCCTCAGCCAGCGCCAATTCCAGAGGCTCAGGGAGCCGTTCCTGTAACGATATGATGTGCCAGGTATTGGGCAGTTCGGCATCAAGACCAGAAATGCGCGAAAGCAGCAATTTCAGATCAGCGGCAGATAGTTGCGCGGGCTCACTAGCCACTGAAATCCAGATATTGGATGAACCATCCGGCGCAATCTGACGCATGGAAATCGCTGTGGCGATCAATTCGCCATTCTGGCACAGCAACGAAACATCAAGATTTTCCGGCTTGGTGACTATTTGCCTTGTCTGCTCGGAATCACCAGCCTCAGGCCATTCCGGAAAGACCTTGCACCAGAATGCTGAAATCCTCTCCAGCATCGTTTCATCATAGGCGATCAATTCAGCCATCGTGGTGAAAACCTGTATGCTAGTGGTTACTAACTGCATGACAGCTTATCAAAATCGCGATTGGAAGCTAACCTTGAAGTTGGTCAGACTAAGAATCCATGGCCCAGGGAGGTGCGGGTGAGGCGCATAGCAGTTTCCAACCAGAAGGGTGGCTCGGCCAAGACCACAACAGCGGTCAATCTGGCTGCCGCATTGGCCGAAAATGGGCGCAAGGTGCTGGTGCTTGATCTCGACCCCCAGGGCAGTTCCTCATCCTGGCTCGGCATGGCAGGCAGGCCATCTGGGGCCTATGAGTTGCTTGCCGAAAGCGGCCCTGCCGTAGATCTGGTGCAAACCACGGCCTTCAACGATATCGCCGTGATACCGGCCACGCCGGCCCTGCATAATGCCGAGCGAACCCTAGCGCGGGAAATCGGCGCTGAAATGGTTTTGCAACGTCGACTGGCCGGCTTAGGTGGCAACTGGGATTATCTGCTGATCGACACACCACCCACGCTTGGGATGCTCACCCTGAACGCACTTGCGGCAGCAGATGAATTGATTGCGCCGGTGGAGGCACATGTCATGGCGCTGGCCGGCGTGGCGCAATTGATGGAAACAATGCGCATGGTGCGCGAGCGCCTGAACCCGGGGCTCAGACTGGCCGGCATCCTGGCCTGCCGTGTGGACAGCCGCACGCGGCATTCGCTGGATGTGGTGGCAAGTATGCGCAAAACCTTCGGCTCGGATGTTTACAATACAGTGATCCGCGAGAATGTGCGCCTGGCCGAAGCCCCCTCCTTCCATATGCCGATCACGCGCTATGACAGCCAGAGTGCGGGGGCGGCTGATTATCGCGCTGCAGCCGCCGAAGTCATGGCACAGGAAGGATCGGCTCGGTGAGGTCCGCCTGCCTCATTCCAAGATCAGGATATTCGGCAACTGGCCGGGCGCCGCTTGGCGCAGCAAGGTATACCCTGCCCCGGCCATGCCCTGGAAGAAACCGAGATTTTCTGCATCGCCACCAATAAACCAGGCGAATTCACCCGCTTTTCCTGCAGCCTCAATCAGCCCGCGCATCTGAATCGATGCCAGATCACGAATCGCTTCGCCGCCGATACCCAGCCGCGCGGCTTCGGCCAGCAACTCGATATTGCCCAGATTGCCACAGCAAACCGAATCGAAGCGAGCCGGCCAATACCGAAGAGTCGTGCTGATTGCATCGTTGATCTCGGTTATCAGCTGCGGGTCCTGCACACCATTTGCAAACCGATACATGCCGAGCCGGCCAAGCCCAACGCCGCCGGCACCGTGGCACCATTGCGCCGCCCAGCCCGGCCGTTCTGAACTCTTGCGCAGATCCGGCCAGTTCATGCGTTCAGGTGAGTACCAGCGCCGCTCATACTCAACACAATCCCTGGCTGCATTGGCAAAGCGCTCGGCCCCACTGGCTTTGGCCAGAGCTGACAGCGCATAGGCATAGCCGGCGGCGCCATGCGAGAAACCCGTCAGCGGCCGGCGCGACAGATGAACCCAGAGGCCCTTACCATCTGCTTGCGGCATCCGGCGACGCAGCATGTGATCGCCGCAAGCAACCGCCCGTTCGATCAGGAAGGCTTCACCAGTTCGGCGATGCAGCGCCAGTAAAGCCAGGATGCAGCCGGCTGCACCGCCCACCACGTCAAAGATATTGTCGCCTCGAATCACGTCATCCGTCAGCAGCCTGGCAGCATGCAGAGCATCGCGCATCAGGCCCGGATCATCGAGCAACTCGGCCACTACACCAAAGGCATAGGCCATTGAGCCGATGCCAGACGCACCACCGATGCCCATTTTGCGTGCGAAACGTGCCGCGCCGCTGCTATGGATATGATGTCTGGCCGGCGCGAGCCCGGCCAGCGCAAGTTCCGCCGATTGGGCTGCGTTGCGTATCCGGCCATGCGCGGCAAGAAATAACGCCACACCGGGCGCGCCGCCATACAGATCGGTGCCCAGCACAAGCGGCTCCCAGCCGCCGCCATCGGCCAGCGGGTCCAGGCCGATCCAGGCCGCGCTATATTCATCCCGCGCAGCAGCCGCCTTGATCTGTTGGGCAATATCATCTGCCGCCGAGAAAGCCACATCCGGCGACAGCGGATCGCCGGCCGATGGAATGAATTTACGCGGCGGATGTTTGCCGGCACCGACCACCAGATCAAAAGCCTCCGATCCCATGGTGCAAAGGCGGATCACATCAAGTTGCCAGGCAATGGCCGCCTGATCCAGCCGGCTGATACGCTCACGCGCGATATGCAATCCAGGGGTCATGCCGCTGGCGGCGACCAAGCCCACGCCATCCTGCAGCCGTTCGCCATCAGCAGCATGCACAAAAAACGGAATGTTCAAATCGGCCAGGGCGCGCCGCTCGGCAAGGGCCAGCGGCCAGAGCGTTTCCTGCTCCTTGTCCCAATCGGCAAGGCGGGCGCCGAAATCGAGATGTGCGCTCCAGATTGCACCATCCTGCATGTCGCGGTGATTGCGCACGCGGTCCAGCAGCAGGAAGTAAAAGCGCGTTGGCTTGATGACATGACGAATCAGGCAGCCTTCAAACGCGGCTATCGGCCCCTTATCCGCCAGCAATTGATCTTTTAGCCCCAGCAGGAAAGCCAGGTATTCCTGGCAACCCTCGCGGAACGGCACAAGATAATCGGTCAGGCGGATTGTTGCACCATTCAGGCGCGGCAGATTGGTTTTATCCGCTGCCTCATATTTTGGCGGCGCCGGCTGCATCACGTCGCTGTTCAGCCCGGCCCATTCCTGGCGCTGTGGTTTGCCGACATCATTATCACTGAGGCCACCGGAAGCCAGCACGGCGGTATCCGGCGCCTTCATGAAGGATGGCAGCAAACCGGTTTGCGACACGGATTCCTTGAAGCGGCGATCAAGTCGCTCGGTCATACGCAAAGCTGGCACCTGCGAGTCCATGGCAGGATCATTCGCTTGCAGGATCATCTCAAGATCGATGCCAACAGGATATTCGCCGGCGGCAATGACATTTTCTTCGTGCATGTCGGTTGCGGCCATCAGATGCCACAGCGCCAGCAAGGCGCCGGCGCGGCGAAAAAAACGATTGGCAGCTTCCTGATCAACACAATCGGCATGGGCGATGAATTCGCTCCAGCCATAGCCGTCGCGTTCGATCACCCGCGCCGCGGCCAGCCCGATCGGCGGCTGCCGCTGATTCAGCCATGCGATCAGGTCGGCCCAGCGCGCATCCACCCGCATGTCCTTCGGCTTGTACACCACCGCCTGACCAGCCGCGAAGCGCAGCACCAGAACACTACGGCCAAAATTGTGCGGATCGGAAAGGCCGGAGGTTATTGCCATCACCGGGCCGGCCGGCGCCAAAGGCAACAGACCATCGTTAATAAGCGCCCAATCCTGATCCAGTCGCATCAGGAATTCAGCACCAGCCTCAATCCATTGCCTGATAACTGAAGCCAAGAGCCTGAGCAGCACCGGCTTGTGATCAAACAGACGAAGCAGGCCCCCGGCACGCATTTCACGGATGAAACGATCATAATGCTGGCGCTGCTGTGGCTTGAGAGGGGCGCCCTGCGACCATTCCTGGCGGCATCTGGCGAAATGCTCATACAACGCCATGGCGCAAAGCCCGGTTACGGTTTTGAGCAAATCCTGCGCCATGCTGCGTAACGCCGCCGGCTGCACCCGGCTGAGCACCCGCTGCGTCAGCGCCTGATCGCGCTGCTGCTCGGCGGCGAACACGATGCCCAGAAACAGATCCTCGAATGGTTCCGGCTTGTCATGTCGAAGCAGGGCCGCGGCGTAATCCGCTCCCGGGTTTTTTGGCAGCGCGGCGAGTATCCAGGCAGCATCTTCTGCCCAACCTGGTGGCCGTGCATTGCCCGCCAGCGCCACCCGGCCCAACCGCGGCATGATTGCTTCCATGCTCAGGCCGTCGCGCCGCAGGCGCTTGGCAAACAAAGCCCAGTCGCCGCTCGCCGCAGACTGGCACCAAGAAGCAAGCCGTGCCGCCGCCAATTCGGCATCGGCCTTCAGGCTTGGCTGGGGTACATAGTGGCTTGAAAGTCGTTCGTCGATTGTGGCCGCTCTGGCCGCGAATGCCCCGATCCAATCCTGCAACACGCTTCTCCCATCCCAGGATGCCCCACAAGCAGGCATGATACCCGGCAGGCATGATACGATGACAATCTATTGTCATGCGATAGCCGAGTGTCTCAGGCAACGGGCAAACACAATGAGAAGTAGTGCACTTGGCAGATTGCCAACGCCCCCGAGACCGCGCCCCAAAAAAACCACTTTACGGGCTGCGACAGCCAATGTTAGCGTTTGAACTAATTGAGAAAATGTTTTGACCAGAAGGGGAGAGTAAAATGCCGTTACGTCTTTCTACTCCGTCAACTTCATTCAACGATCAGACCGGCGCACCCGGCTATGGCGAGTCATTCTCGACCGATTCAGCCCTGGAAAGCGCGGCGGCTTCATCAAACCCTCCGACCCTTCCTTTTTTCCCGCCGCGTCCGTGTGCCGGCCAGGAAGACGCCATGCTTGAGCAGTCAATGACCGCAGGGCCTTTTCCAACCGCTTTTCCAGGCGCTATCCCTCATTGCCGTTCCGTGGAGGATGCTGCGCTGGAGCAGTCAATGACCGCCACGGCTATATCAACCATTTCAACAAACCCCTTTTGCCGTAGCGTGGAGGATTCAGCGTTGGAATTAGCTTCCGCTGATACGGCTCCCCCTACGACGCCGCGGGTGGTTTACGGTAATTGCGCCGTGGAAGACGATGCCAATCTGGAAAATAGCGTCTCTGCCTCTGCGCAGCCGACCCGTTATGGCTGGCCGAATTGCCTCACAGGCACCGATTCTGCGCTGGAACGCTCGGTCGCCGATACGGCTTTGCGCACCTTCGGGCCGAATACTTTCATGCCTTGCATATCGGCAGGCGATGCTGAACTGGAAAATAGTCTTTCCGCCTCTGCCCAGCCGACCCGTTATGGCTGGCCGAATTGCCTCACAGGCACCGATTCTGGGCTGGAACGCTCGGTTACCGATGTGGCGATGCCTACTCAGCGTGGTCCCTACATGCCTTGCATATCGGCAGGTGATGCTGAACTTGAAAATAGCGTATCTGCCTCTCCGCAGCCGACCCGTTTTGGCTGGCCAGGTTGCATCATGGGCACCGATTCTGCGCTGGAACGCTCGGTTGCCATGGCTGCACCCGTGACCACCCCGTGGTCCGCCTTCCCGAGGCAATGTGTTGGCTCGGAGGATGCCAACCTGGAAGCATCTGCAACAGCAACGGCAATGCGAACCGCCATGATGCCTCCTTGCTTCAATGCGGATGTCGCGCTGGAGCAGTCGATGACAAGTGCGGCAACCCAGACCACCGTGTTGGGCCTTCCGCGCTGCTCTTCTGTAGATGATATCGCCTTGGAACATTCTGCCGCGGATACCGCGATCGGTACCTTCCATAATCCCAGAATGCCCCAATGCATGGCGATAGACGATGCCAAGCTGGAAAATAGCGCCTCTGCCTCTCAGCCGGCGACCGGGTTTGGCCGACCGCTTTGCCCCTTTGGCACCGATTCTGGGCTGGAGCAGTCGATGACCGCTGGGCCTGTGCCAACCTCTCTAGCATTGCCTATTTGTCGCATGGTGGAGGATGCCGCGTTGGAATTTGCTTCCGCTGATATGGCTCCCCCGACGAGGCCGTGGGTGGCTTACGGTAATTGCGCCGTGGAAGACGATGCCAAGCTGGAAAATAGCGCCTCTGCCTCTCAGCCGGCGACCGGGTTTGGCCGACCGCTTTGCCCCTTTGGCACCGATTCTGGGCTGGAGCAGTCGATGACAAGTGCGGCAACCCAGACCACCGTGCTGGGCTTTCCGCGCTGCTCTTCTGTGGATGATATCGCCTTGGAACATTCCGCCGCGGATACCGCGATCGGTACCTTCCATAATCCCAGAATGCCCCAGTGCATGGCGGCAGGCGATGCCAAGCCGGAATATAGACTTTCCGCCTCAGCGCAGCCGCCCCATACAGACTGGCCTTGCTTGACAGAAGATGATGCAGCGTTGGAGCGGATCACCCTGAATGCCGCCCCCTCCGTCAACCCCTATGTTGTGCACTGCGCCGCTGAGGATGCGGCATTGGAACAGTCGATCATGAAATCGGCGCCCCCCACCTCGCCAATGTCGCTAATGCCATGCTTGCCGAGAGTCGATGACGCTGTGCTGGAAGGGGCCGCTGTGATGTCGGCGGGCTCAACCCATATGCCGCCACAGGTCTGGATGCCGTGCATCTCTGCGGATGGTGGTGTTTTGGAGCGGGTTGCGGCCAGTAATTCCCCAATGCCCCAACTTTAGGTAAGATTGAATGGCGGCTCGGCTTGGCTGCGCAGGCATATAGCCGCCGCAGTTCTGCCCGGTCTGGCATGGCGCTGTAATCCGCTTAGGCTGCTTACTGAGCGTTGCCTGGGCGACTTAGTCTTAAGTATTTTCACCTTGCGCCAAGGCAGATGGCCTTGGCGCAAGGTGGGTATTGCTCGCTGCTTTGCCTGGCTATGATGAAAGTTGCAGGCTGATGAATTCAGGCAATCCACATTTCACAAACAACCTTCTCCACCCTATCGGCGGCAGTGGCGAATTTCTCTGCGCCCTTACCAAGCTGTACCGACATGGCTAAACGTCGCACGATTGGCAGCAATCCACTCGACTCACTGCCGCAGGGACAGGCGCAGGGCAACGATACGCCCCAGGGCCAAGCCGATGCCGGCAGCCAGCAGGCGCCAGTTGCGGGGAACGAAGCTGAAGCCACAACCGATGTGGCAGCGCATCCCGCCCTGCCCGTGGTAATGACAGGCCCCGTGGCCGAGCAAGCTGAGCCGGGGCTGAGCAGTAGCGGCAAGCCCTGGAAAACCTGGTGGGATCAGGCGCTTCATAATGAAATTTGGATCATTGCCGGAGATCTGCCGCTAGGCCGCGCGCGTTTGACCGGGCGTGGTCTGGGCAAGGAATGGTTGATCCGCTTGCCTGATGGCACAAGTCTCGCCCTGCCCGGCGATGTCGCTACTCTGACGAAACAAGCCAATCATGCCGACCGCAAAATCAGCGCCATGTTGCTATGGGGTGCGGCGGGCGCCTTTGTTGCCGGACCATTTGGCGCGATGGCGGGCGGATTGTTTGGCGGCAGAGAACGCAAAAAGGCTGTGTTTGAGCTGGAATTGAAGGATGGGCGCAGGGTGAGGGCGGAAACGCATCCTGCAACCTTGAAGGCGATTGAAGCGGAGTTGGCTTGATCCAGCGGCGCCTGTTGGCATCATGCTGGGTTTTAGGCTGGGTAAAAACAAGGGGGAATCAGTGCTAAATACAACACGCGCATTACTGGCTGCTGCGGCTTTAACCTTGAGTGGCTGCAGCGACATGGTTGATTTCTCCAGCTGGGCTGCCGGCTATGACAAGGCCATCGAGCGCAGCTACAATGAGAATATCCTGCTTAACATGGTGCGCGCCTCGCAGAATCAGCCGCTGCACTTCACAACAGTTTCCGTCGTGCGCGGCAATGGCCAGATTTCACCTTCCTTCAATCTGATTGGCGGTTTTCCTTTTAAGGACTTTACCGCCTTTGCCCGCAATGGCGCGCAATTAACCAGTGCCGGCCCAGGCTTGGCGGTGAGCGGCGGCTTTAACTTCGACATGGCATCGCTGGATAATTCAGAATTCATTGCCGGGCTGCTCACACCGATCCGGCCAGCTACGGTAAATTTCTATGTGGGACAAGGTATTCCGCGCGAATTGCTGTTCAATCTGCTGATCGAGCGGATCGCGATCACTGATGGCGGGCGGACCGACACTTTCCTGAATGACCCGACCCGGCCCGAATTTCCGAATTTCCAGAATGTATTGTCCAACCTGCTGGCGCTTGGCCTGACAACGGAAGACATCTCGAAGCTGGTGCCCTTCGGTCCCCCGCTTACGGCTGCGGATGCAAGAAATACAGAACACCTTGCCGCCGCGGCCAAGGCCGGGTTGATGCTGACACCGGCAGCCGGCGGTACCTATCAATTGATGTCTCCAGTGGTCAATGCGCGGTTCTGCTTTGAGCTGCCGCCGGGCGCACCGCCACTGCCACCGGGTGCCATCTGCCGTGCAGAACGACAGGCTGGTGTAGCCAATGAAGGCAATTCAGGCGAACACGGCATGGCCGGCGGCGCCGGCATTCCCGGCTATCAGAATGCCTCGCTTGCCATCACCATTCGCTCGGCCCGCGATATATTCAATTATCTTGGCAGCATGATCTATATGCAAACCACAAAGCCCAATGCGGTCAAAGTTGTGCTCACGAGCCAGGAAGCCCGCGATTACAATTACATAAAACAGGGCGACGAATTGCTGGTTGTACTGAAAAACAACACCAGCAGCGACGATCTTGTGCGTGTGGAATATCGTGGCGACACCTACAGCGTCCCGGCCAATAAACAAGGCAATACGGCCCTGGTATTCAGCGTGCTGGGTCAAATTCTGACACTCAACAAATCCATCAATCTGATACCGAATACCAGCGCTGTGGTTGTGCGGTAAGCTTTTCCAGAATCAATCCAACTTGATGGCACGCGCCGGGCAGCTCACAGAGCCCCGGCGCAAACTTTGCGGCAGTAAGACTAACGCTTATTGTGTCGGCGCAGGTGCAGCCGGTGGCGCTCCAGCCTCGGCTTTTGGCCCCGGCTTCTTTTCCACCGACGGCGCGTTGCCCGGCTGGGCCGCTGGCGCAGCTTTAGCTGCCTCGCCCGCATCCGCGGGCCGCACCGTGGGCGCCGCCGCCCCGTTCGCGGCTGGCGCGGCATCAACAGTACCGGCCGGCTGACTATCGGTCATGTTGCCTAACAGGATTGGCAGACCGGTTGGCCCCGAGCCCATGATAACCATCTTGGCATTGGGCGATTGCGCCAACGAGGTGGTTGCCTCGATGCCACGCCAGCGCAGGTAATGATCCGTAAGGCCATCCTTCACAATATCCTGGAAGGTGCGGATGCCGCGCGCTTCGATTTCTTTGCGCTGCGCCTCGCGGCGCTCCACTTCAAGTTTGAAGGTATATTGTTCGGCGCGATGATATTCCTCGTTTTTACGCTCAATGGACTCCGCTACCGATTTCGGCAATTCAATGCCGACAAGCATAACCTCATCCAGTTCAATAAGTTTGAGTCTGCCGATGCCCACCTGACCAAATTCCTTGTTCAGATCCCGGCGCGATTCCTGGAAAATAAAATCCTCAATAGCGGAACGCTGAACGGTGAAAGCATCTTCCGGCTTGTAGCGAGCAAAAACATGGCGCGCCTGTGATCCGATGTCATTGGACAGCAGAACCTTCACATAATCTGGTCCGATCAGTTTATGCAGAAGATTGGCGTAATCGGCATGTATCCGGTATCTGAAGGCGATAGACACTTTGGAACGCAAACCGTCCACCGACAGCACGTCAAAATCCTCGGTCTGCAACTGAAAGCGCGCATCATAGATGGTCATAGTATCCCAGGGCAGAATCACCCGCGTGCCCTCGGCATACACCTTGCTCATATCCGTGCCGCCAGAAAACCGGCTCCACAACACGCCGACATGGCCCGCCGGAATATAAATCACTGAGAGCGGCCAGAGCACAACAACCAGAATCGCCACAAAGATGACAGTCAGGATGGCCTTTACGATATTCTCGTCAATCCAGAACCAAGCGCGAGCGAGGAAATCACGCATCTGCTTTTCCTCCGGTATCGGTTGCCAACTGACCGTATTCCAGTTTTAGCTGCCGGTCGGCAAGATGGAAATAACTGTCGTCATGCGTGATACAGATGATTGTTTTGCCCTGCCGGCGCAATTCGGGCAACAATTCTTCGTAGAACTTGCGGCGGAAATACGGATCCTGATCCGCCGCCCATTCATCAAGCACAATGATCTGGCGGTTTTCGAGCAAAGCCACCAGCAAGGCAATTCGTTTGCGTTGGCCACCAGACAGATCAAGCGTCGAGAATTCCCCATCAGCAACCGCGGTCTTGTTCTGGATCTCGAGTAAATTCAACAAGGCGTCGATTTTTTCCTGATCCGCATCAAACAGCCCGAACAGCCGCTTGAACAAATGGAAATCAGAAAAGACCGTGGCGAACAAATTCCGATATGCCTCAACATCCTCATCGGTAACGGCCTGGCCATCAACCTCGATCCGGCCCGATAAAGGCCGATAGAGGCCAACCAGCAACTTCATCAGGGTTGATTTGCCGGAACCGTTGCCGCCGGTAACAAAAACCATCTCCCCGGCCCGCAAGGTCAGATTGATCGGACCAACAGCAAAGCCGGGCTGCGTCTTTTGATCGTGATGCGAGAAGGTCACATCGCGGAAGCGAAGCTCATGGAATAGGCCGAAAACGCCCTGGCGCTGTTTCCGACTTGGCGGGGAAGCACGATCCAGTGTGTCCTCCAGCGCCCGCACTGCGCCGGCAGCGGCATTGGCCTGAGTCAGGATCGGAATGGAACCAACCAGCGTGGAAATTGCGCCAAACATGAAAAGCACAGCCGTGGCGGTTTTCACCACGACTTCCGAGAACGACTCAGAGAAAATCGGCGCAACAAAAACCATGGTGGCAACAAGCAGATAAAACATGGTTTGGGTTAGGGTGAAATGCCCGGCCATACGCGCCTGGGCGGTCATTTTCTTGTTTGCTGCCGCAGCGGATTGCTGTGAGAAGTAATCAAAAATTTCATCGCCACGCTTTGAATTTATCTTGGCCTCCTTGAAGCCGCTCAGGATATCGCCCATGGCATCGAGGCAGATGTTTTCCTGAGCGATCGCATCGCGCAATTCATGATTCACGCTGCGCAATTGCCGAAAGTGGATCAATACCGCAAGGCAGGTGAAGCCCAGCCCGATCAGAAAAGCCGAAATCGAAAGCCAAGCCAGATATATGACGGAAAACACCAACATGGTGAGTGATTCCGCCGCATTGGTAAGGAAAAACGATGCTTGCGAAATGGTCTGGGTTTCTTTGCCGGCGGCGGCCAGGATGTTGCTGCGGCCAACCTGGTCTATGGCCAGCAGATCGCTGCGTATCACCTTGCTCATGATCCGCATGCGTATGCTGTGAACGATCTGCTCGGTTTCGCGGATCGCCGTCAGCATGATAAAGCGCTTGGAAACTACATAGATGGCAACAACGCCAAGAAAGAGAAAAAAGAAGAATGTGGTGGGCCGATGATGCTCAACATTATCCGCTGCGGCGTTGATCACCACCAGCACGCCAGCGCTGCTCAGGCCGGCCAAGGCGCTCATGACAGCGATACGGGCCGGCTGCAATGAGCCTTCTGCGCGAAATAACGATATCAGATTCATTGCTGTTGTTGATCAGCTGCGCACAGATGCCTTCAGCGCCATTGGCTTTGGGCGCGTCAGGATCAGGATAAGCAGCACCACCGGCGGGGTCAGCAGCAGCGAGAGGATGAAAAAACCAAGCACGCCGATCCTGCGCCGATAGCCGAACAACGCGACCAGGAATGCCGCCAAGAAATATGCTAGCCCCAGCAAGACCGGACTCATTCATCCCCCAGAATACGCTTCGCAAATTGACTTGGCGAAGGAGAAGTGAGCGGGAGGCAGTGCTCAGCGGAGAATGCCTCCCGATCAATGGTCAGCTAAATGCCTCAAGAGCGCGAGGCTTCGAATTCGGTACGGAAATGCTCGCGGACCTTTTCCGGGTCGAAATCCAGGAAGGTGCCGCCAGCCTCAAAATGGGTGACAAACACCTTGCCTACCGCATAGGTGGCCGCCACCGAAAGGGCCGGCATGGTCAGCAAACCAATCGTTGTGCCAACAACCGGCAGGAATTTCACACCCGTGGCCAGAACACCGCCGGCAGCAATGCTGGGCACCACGGCCCCAAGCAAAGAGCCGATGATGGATTTGGCGGCGTGGGTTTTGAAAGGCACGTCGTACAATGTGGCAAGATCGCTCAGCATTTTCATCTGGACCGCCGAGACCGCCGCCACATCAGCCATCGGCACCGGAATCAAACCACCAACAAACGACCAGTTCATGTATTTCTTGACGATCAGATTGGCTTGCTCCAGCTTGCTTGACATACTCGCTCTCCTTGTATGGCTCTGATCACACAGACTGCTGTAAAAACTTAGCAGTTGCTGCTTTGCAAAAACAATCAAAATTCCTTCCCACAGCGACAGTTAAGCATCAAGCCGTTAACCAATTGCGCCGATGCGGTGTGATCCACACCGCTTATCTGGCACCGCTGAGCGGGCTTCTGCCGGCCCACCACAATGCCAATGGGCCAAGCAATGCGCCCAGACCCATGACGCCGAGGCCCAGGCCCCAGGCCAGCACACCATCGCCATAGACCGGCTGCGCCGCATCCAGCGCCAGGCCAACACAGAGCGGGCCGAGCACACTGGCGCCAAAGCCGAAGATTGAATGTACCGCCATGGTGGCGCCGCGCGCCGCTGGATCAGCCGCCGCCATCATGCCGGCGGTGAGTGCGCCGGAATCGCCGCAGATAAAAATGAAATAGATCGACATGAAGACCAGCACCAGCAGCAAAGGCAAGGCTGCCGTGAAGCCATAGACCAGCCCCATCAGGCCGGAAATGCTCATGATCAGAATCAGGGCGCGGCGGCGGCCGATCTTCAAGGCCACCTCGTTGCCGAGCAGACTGGCCGGCAGGCCGATCAGGGTGACAAAAGCCGCCAGCAAGGTCGGCCCCGGCAGCCAGGCCGCCACCACCGGATCGCGTGCCAGCACAAAAACCAGAAAAGCCGTGAGCCAGGTACGCATTGCCAGCAATTCAAAACCATGCGCGCCGTAGGCGATGATATAGCCCAGCGCCGCGCGATTGCGAAAAACCGGACGCCAATCCATCCTGGGTTTCTGGGCGGCATTGGGCGGCGGAAGATCTGCCAGCAGGCGCCAGGTGAGCAATCCCGGCAACGCCGCCAGGGCGCCGATCACGGCAAAGCTGACGCGCCAGCCGAACCATTCGCTAAGCAGGCCGGTGGCAGTGAAGCTGACAGCAATCGAGATCGAATAGCTGGCGGTGTAGATGGTGACGGCGCGGCTTTGCAATGCCGAACCGGAGCCTTGTGGCAAGGCCGCAACCCGATCCGTCAGGGCGCGCAGGCCGGGCATATAGATGGCAGCATGGCCGATCCCGGCAATGCCGCGCAGCAGCAGGGCCGACCAGAAACCATCGGCCAGGAAAGCAAAAACCAGCGTACTGCCGCCGGCCAGCAGGCAGCCGGTGAGGAATACCCATTTGGCGTCCAGCCGGTCGGTAAGCCACATGGCGGTGGCGACACTGAGCATGTAGCCAAGATAGTAGATGCCGGCGATCCAGCCCGCTTCGGCATTGCTGAGCTGCCAGGCGGCGATGAAATCCGGCACCAAAGCCGGGAAGCTGGAATTGGGCAGGATGCCAAACACGCCCAGCGTGGATAACAGCAGGATCAATCGGCGCGGCGTGTTGAAAGCGGGCATTCGAGGCAACATGGGCTGGGGCGCGGCTTTTTTCACAGATTTGTAATATCAGTTAACACCCGGGCATGCTTGACGGCCAGCCCCGAAGCCTATGTCATGCCTTGAAAATACGCCCCTGGAGGAAATTATGCTTTTGTTGCCAACCCGCCGTGGTTTCCTGCTGGGTGCTTCTGCTCTTGGCACCCTGCCCCTGCTCGGCTGTGCCGCCGCGCCGCCTGCCGCGCCGCCGCCAACCCCGATTGTTTTTGTGCATGGCAATGGCGATACCGCCGCTTTGTGGCACACCATTTTGTGGCGCTTTGAAAGCAACGGCTTCCCGCGTGACCGTCTGGCCGCCATCGATTTCCGCTATCCGCTGGCGCGCAACGCCGACGACAAGGAACAGGCCTTGCGCTCCTCCAGCACCGAGGCACGACAGGAGCTGGCCGCCTTCGTGGCTGATGTGAAGCGCCGCACCGGCGCCGAAAAGGTGGCCCTGGTGGCTTCCTCACGCGGCGGCAATGCGGTGCGCAATTTCCTCAAGAATGGCGGTGGCGCGGCGCATGTCAGCCATGCCGTGCTGTGTGGCACGCCCAATCATGGCGTGATCGTTTCCGACAAGGTGCTGGTGGGCAGTGAATTCAACGGCGCCGGCAGTTTCCTGCGCCAGCTCAACGATGGTCCGGATGAAGTGGTGCCGGGCATTGCCTGGGCCACCACGCGCTCGGATAACAATGACAAATTCGCCCAGCCTGATGGCAAATATCTTGGCCTGCCGGCCGGCACGCCAACCGGCGTGGGCTTTGATGGCCCGGCGCTGAAAGGCGCCAAGGATATTGTGCTGCCCGGGCTGGATCACCGCGAGGTGGCCTTCCACCCCAAGGCCTTTGCTGCGCTGTATGAATTCCTGCTCGGCAAACCCGCCGCCAGCCTGAATATCACGCCCGAGGCAGCCCCGGTGCTGAACGGCAAGGTGAATGGCATGCCGGGCGGCGTTGCCACCAACCTGCCGCTGCAAGGCGCGCTGGTGGAGATTTATGAAACCGATCCGGCCAGCGGCCAGCGCCGCGGTCTGGTGCATAGCAAAACCACCGGTGCCGATGGCCTGTGGGGTCCGTTCACCGCCAAGCCCGACGCCAGCTATGAATTTGTGGTGGCAGCGCCCGGCGAGGCGATCACGCATATCTACCGCACGCCGTTCCCGCGCTCGTCGGATATTGTGCATCTGCGCCCGGGCCGGCTCAGCGATGCCGACAAGGCCGCCGGCAGCAGCATTACGCTGACCCGGCCGCGTGGCTATTTCGGCCATGGCCGCGATGTGTTCACCATTGATGGCGCTGTGGCCCCCGGCGTGCCGGAAGGTGTGCCGGCCAATTCCACCGGCACATTGCGGCTGCCGCCCGGCCCGGCCCGCGCCGTGGCCGTGCGCGGCAATGACGAACAATTTGTGGTGCAATCCTGGCCCACGGCGGAGAACCGCGTCGTCTTTGCCGAGATGCATTATTGATGCTGCGATGCCCGGCGCACGGCCCCGGCTATCCGTTTTAGGTTTGAGCGCCAATCCCTTCCACCCTCGTCATGCGCGGACTTGATCCGCGCATCTCGTTTTTTCTCCATTTTCGAAGAGTAATCGGGTGAGGAGAGATGCGCGGATCAAGTCCGCGCATGACGATTATGGGGTGGTAAGGCCGGGCATGATGCTGCTCTAAGGCTTCTGGAAAAAGCCGAAAATCTTGGCCACTTCTTCCATCGCCGCGGCGTAGGGCCGCGCCTGGCTCATGTCGGCTATGCGGGCATATTGCTCGGCGATCATGTCCGGTGTCACGCTGCTGCCGGCACCGAAGAACACGCCCTCGGCTTCCACCACTTGCGCCTTGGCATAAAAACCGGCGCCGGCCGAGATAATGTCGCCGGTGGCATTGCAGGCTTCCGAGCAGAGATAGACCACGGCGGCGGTGATGTATTCCGGCTTCAGATACGGCAGCAGTTTGGGCGGGAACAAGGCTTCGGTCATCCGCGTGGCGGCAACCGGCGCGATGGTGTTGACCAGGATGCCGTTCTTGGCGCCTTCCTGCTTCAAGGCATTCATCAGTCCCACCAGGCCAAGCTTGGCGGCGGCATAGTTGCTCTGGCCGAAATTGCCATACAGGCCGGCAGCTGAAGTGGTCATCACGATGCGACCGTAATTCTGCGCCTGCATCACCGGCCAGGCCGCCTTGCTGACATAAGCCGAGCCGAGCAGATGCACATCCACCACGGTGTCAAAATCCGCCAGTTCCATCTTGGCAAAGCTCTTGTCGCGCAGGATGCCGGCATTGTTGACCAGCACATCAACCCGGCCCCAGGCATCCAGCGCGCTCTGCACGATGTTTGCCGCACCGACCGGATCAGACACACTGTCGTAATTCGCCACCGCCTGGCCGCCGGCCGCCAAGATCTCGGCCACCACCTGATCGGCCGCCTTGCTTGATCCGCCAGTGCCATCCACGGCGCCGCCAAGATCATTCACCACCACTTGCGCGCCGCGTGCCGCCAGCGCCAGGGCATGGCTGCGGCCAAGCCCGGAACCCGCACCGGTGACAATGGCTACACGGCCCTGAAAATCGATTGCCATATCCGTCTCTCCCCTCAAGCCTTTTTATAATCAAGCAGCAAATCGCAGACCTCGCGCACCGCGCCATCGCCGCCGCGCGCCGTGGTGATATAGGCCGCCACGGCCTTCACCTTGGGCCGCGCATTAGCCACCGCAATCGGCAGCCCGATGGCACCCAGCACACCCAGATCGTTCACGTCATCGGCGACATGCGCCACCTGATCCAGCCCGATGCCAAGCTCGGCGCAGATCGCCTGCAAACGTGGCAACTTGTCGTGCACGCCCATGTAACAATGCCGGATGCGCAGCCGTTCGGCGCGACGGGCAATTGCGGCTGTGTCGCTTTGGGTGATCAGGCAGACCTGCAAACCGGCCTTCTGCACCTCGACGATGCCATAGCCATCCTGCACATGATATTTGCGCGCCTCGTTGCCATCCTCGAAATAATACAGCCCGCCATCGGTCAGCGTGCCGTCCAGGTCCAGCGACAGCAACTTGACACGGGCAAATTTCTCGATCAGCGACGGCGCAAGCATGAAAAGCGGTTCCTCCCGGATGGACCGCGCCGATTATGCGCGAATGCGGCCACCATGCCAGGGGCAACGCTAGGTAAAGCCGGCAAAAATTTGCTATTCTGCACCCCGCCATGCTGACCAGCCCGTTCCTCAAACGCCTGATACTGCTGCCCGAGAAGGCGGCACACGATGCCTTTCCGTTCAACCGCCTGCCATGGCTGGGTGATGACTTCGAGCTGGATTTCACCGCCCCGATCACCATCCTGGCCGGCGAAAATGGCAGTGGCAAATCGACCTTGCTGGAAGCGATTGCGGCCATGGCCGGCTTTCCGGCCCAGGGTGGTACGCGCGACCATCAATTACTGAGCCGCGTTGAAGCCAATCCGCTTGCCGGCGCCCTGCGCGCAAGCTGGCTGCCCAAGATCGGCCATGGTTTTTTCTTTCGCGCCGAGAGTTTCTTCAATCTGGCAGATTATATCGACCGCGAAGGCATTCTGGCTTTCTGGGGCAACACGCCGCTACACGCCCAAAGCCATGGCGAATCCTTTCTCGCCACTTTCCGGCACAAGCTCGCCAGCAAACGGCAGACCTTCTTCATCCTGGACGAGCCGGAAGCCGCGCTATCGCCACAGCGTCTGCGCCAGTTCATCCGTCTGCTGGACGAATGGCAGACTTCCGGCCGGGTGCAGGCGATCATCGCCACGCATTCGCCGATCATCATGGGCTTGCCGGGCGCCGATCTGCGGCTGATCACGCCGGACGGCATCCTGCCTTGCGCCTTGCGCGACGTGCCGCATTTCCGCGCGATGCAGGATTTCTTCGCCGATCCGGACAGCTACTACGATGCGGCGGTTAACACGCCGCTGCCGGATCTGGATTAGCGCGGTTTTTTCTTCGGCCTGGGCGGGCCGGGATCGTCAACCCAGTCGACGATGTGATG
Organism: Ferrovibrio sp.; assembly: GCF_017994015.1. Classification (GTDB taxonomy): domain Bacteria; phylum Pseudomonadota; class Alphaproteobacteria; order Ferrovibrionales; family Ferrovibrionaceae; genus Ferrovibrio. The sequence continues at coordinate 72,478 of NZ_JAGOLP010000005.1, forward strand.
CTCCAGCGGGCCGGCCTTCAATTCGGATATCGCCTTGCCGCGCACCGAGACGCCGAGCTTGTGCACCAGATCGCGGTCGCCGCTTTTGAGATAATGCCACCAGGGCAGATCCTTGCCGAGATGCACCCGGCGATAGGCGCAGGTGGCCGGCAGCCAATCCATCTTGGCCACAACAGCCGGGGTCAGCTTGATGCAATCCGGCACGATCTCCTTACGCTTGGCATAATTCGAACAGCCACCGGTTTTGCAATCGAGCAGGCGGCAGGCCACATTGGTGGCTTCCAGTGAGCCATCATCATCTTCCAGCCGGTAGAGGCAGCATTTGCCGCAGCCATCGCACAGCGATTCCCACTCGCTGGTGGTAAGCTGCTTCAGCGTCTTGCTGCGCCAAAAGGGCGGCGGGTTCGGCATCGCGGCAAATGCGCCTCAGCGCTTGTTGTGCTTGGCGATGAACGCGGTGACACGCGGGGCGATTTCCTCGCGCCAGCGGCGGCCGTTGAACACGCCATAATGCCCCACGCCGGCTTGCAGATAATGCTCGCGCTTGGCATTCGGGATGCGCTCGCAGATGGTATGCGCCGCATGGGTCTGGCCGATGCCGGAAATATCATCCAGTTCACCTTCCACGGTGAACAATGCCGTGCGGTCGATGGCATTGGTATCAACGATCTGGCCACGCCACGGGAAACGCCGCAGCGGCAGCAGATGCTCCTGAAACACGCGCTGCACCGTCTCCAGGTAATATTCAGCCGGCAGGTCCATCACCGAGAGATATTCGTCATAGAAGGTCTTGTGCTGCCGTGCGCTGTCGCCATCGCCCTGGATCAGATGGTGGAACAGCCGCACATGGGCGCCAACATGGCGATCCAGATTCATGCTCATGAAGCCGCTGAGCTGGATGAAGCCAGGATAAACCCGACGCATGAAACCCGGATAATTCACCGGCACATGATTGATCACCGAATGCTCAAACCACTCAATCGAGCGTTCCTGCGCCAGCGTGTTGGGCACGGTGGGGCTGAGCCGGGTATCAATCGGGCCGCCCATCAGGGTCATCGAAGCCGGGCTATTGGCATCGCGCGCCTGATTCATCAGCGCCACCGCCGCCAGCACCGGCACGCTGGGCTGGCACACGCCCATCACATGCGTGTTGGGGCCAAGATGGTGCAGGAACTGGATCACATAATCGATATAATCATCCAGGCCGAAGGCGCCCTCGCGCAGCGGCACCTGGCGCGCATCGCGCCAATCGGTGATGTAAACCTCGTGATTGGGCAGCATGGCTTCCGCCGTGCCGCGCAGCAACGTGGCATAATGGCCGGAAAGCGGCGCCACGATCAGCAGCTTGGGATCACGACCCGGCTCCACGCCTTCACGCTTGAAATGTTTAAGTTGGCAGAAGGGCAGCCGCAGGGTCACCTGTTCGCTCACCGCATGGCGCTTGCCGCGCACCATGGTGCTCTCGAAGCCGAATTTCGGCTTGTCATAACGCCGCGTGATGCGCTCGAACACTTCCAGTCCGGCCGCCAAGCCACGCGCCGCCGGCGTGAAGTTAGCCGGCAGATACGGCAGGTTCAGCAGATTGGCATGCGCCTCGGCAACCATACGCATCGGTGCCATGGCAGCATGCTGCCACTCGTGCAGTTGATAGAGCATCCGGGTCCCACCCCTGAATTGCCGACCGAACAAGCGTTCGATCCATTGACCCGGATAGCATTACAACAAAAAGACACCAAGAATAGTTAAATTTTGCACTGCAAAAAATTTCCTGGCCGGGTACTTGACCCAGTCGGCAGGCCGCGTTTCAGAGCGCCGCCTTGACTCGCTTGGCGATTTCTTCCGGCGTGGCGTTGTGGCGGAAATGCGCCACATATTTGCCATCGCGGCTCATGAGATAGAGAAAGCCGGAATGATCCACCGAGTAATCCAGGCTGGAATTCGGCAGCTTCACCTTCTGATAATACACCCGATAAGCCTTCGCCACCGCCGCAATCTGTTCCGGCGTGCCGGTCAGGCCCACCATGCGATCGTGGAAACTCTGCACATATTCCTTCATCGCCGCCACGGTGTCGCGTTCGGGATCAACCGTGATCAGGATCGGCACCACCTGCTCGGCTGCGGCCACGCCCATCTCGTCCAGTGCGATGGCCACTGTCTGTAGCGCGGTGGGGCAGATATCCGGGCAGGAGGTGAAGCCGAAATACACCAGTTGAAGCTTGCCACGAAAATCCTTGTCGGTGACGCTGCGGCCTTCCTGATCCGTGAGGCTGTAGGGGCCGCCGATGCTGACCTCGCCGATACCGGCTTCCTGCCGCTCACCACCATCAAGCCAGCTCACCAGGGCAAAGCCGCCGAAAGCCAATGCCGCCGCCAAAGCAGCCACAATCACGCCGCGCAGCAGACCGCGCATTGCCGTATTCATGATGCCTTGCCTCCCATTTCCGCTGCTGCCTGATCAATGATGCGCGCAAGCACAATATCACGCTGGCTCAGGCCGCCGGCATCATGGGTGGTGAGCAGGATATCGACCCGGTTCCACACATTGAACCATTCCGGATGGTGATCCGCCTTTTCCGCCGCCAGGGCAATCCGCGCCATGAAACCGAAAGCGGCATTGAAATCCTTGAAGCGCAGGCTGCGCTGGATCGCATCGCGGCCCGGCACCAGGGTCCAGGCGCTTAATTCGTTCAGCGCCGCCTCGCGTTCAACGCCCGCCAGTTTGGCAATGGCCATGGAAGCCCCCTGCTCTCGCGCTATACAAAAGTTGCCGTTGCGTTTACCTATCTCGGACATAGTTTCACCGCAACCACCTGGGACAACACGCCGCATGGCCAGCCATTCACATATCGGTGCGGAGCGCCTGGCGCCGAGCCTCGACGACATTGCAGCGCTGGCCGAAAGCGAGCGCTCCCGCCTGATGCCGGCCCTGGGCCGCTACCTGGAAGGCATCCCGTTCCGCATCGAGGAATTCGCCGATGACGAAGTGCTGGCGGCGATGGGCATCGAAAATCCCTTCGAACTGCTGGGCCTGTATCACGGCGGCAGCCTGCTGGCCGAGGAAACCGCCGCCACCGGCACCATGCCGGCGCTGATTTTCCTCTATCGCCGGCCGATGCTGGATTACTGGTGCGAAACCGGCGAGCCGCTTGGCCGCGTGGTGCGCCATGTGCTGATCCACGAGATCGGCCACCATTTTGGCCTCTCCGACGACGACATGGAGCGGATCGAGGCGGCGACCGACTGAGTTACAGCAGCGCGCGCATAAAGGCCGGCACAATCTCGGATGCCGGGCCGTAGCGTTTTTCGGCAAACACGCTATGGCCCTCTGAAGGCTCCAGGTTCAGCTCCACCGTATGCGCGCCCTGGCGCCGCGCTTCGGCAACAAAACCGGCCGCCGGATAGACATTGCCCGATGTGCCGATGGAGATGAACAGGTCGCAGGCGGCCAGCGCCTGCTCGATCTGCGCCATACCAAGCGGCATCTCGCCGAACCACACCACATGCGGCCGCAGATAGCCCGGCGTGCCACAGGCCGGGCAGGCCGTGGCAAGGTCGATATCCTGCCGACATTCACGCCGATCGCCGCAATTCTCGCAGCGTATCTTGAGCAATTCGCCATGCATATGCAGCAGCCGGGTTGAGCCGGCGCGCTCATGCAGGTCATCCACATTCTGCGTCACCAGCAGAAAATCCCTCGGCCATTGGCGCTCCAGATCGGCCAGCGCGGCATGGGCCGGATTGGGCGCCGCCTCCAGCAGGTTGCGGCGCCGGGCATTGTAGAATTCATGCACCAGGGCGGGATTGCGCGCGAAGCCTTCCGGCGTGGCTACATCACGCAGATCATATTGTGTCCACAACCCGTCCTTGTCGCGAAACGTGCCAAGGCCGGATTCCGCCGAGATGCCGGCGCCGGTCAGGATCACCAGCGATTGATAGGGTGAAGCCATTGGCGCTAATCACCATAGCCATAGGCTGGCATGAAGGCGCGGCGTTCCTGTTCCCAGGATTCACGCTCGCGGGCTTCCTCGGCGCGCTCCCAATCCTCCGCCTCGTCAGCCATCCAGGCATGATCGTCATATCCATCCAGGCGATAAACCTGCTCCGGCGTATAGATCGCGCCGCCATGCGAGAGGAAGCTGGAATAGAGCACGAAGCGGTCGCAACTGAAGGCCGGGGCGCTGAACAGCGCATGATGCACCAGATAGGCGCCAAGCCGGTCTATCGGTGGCTGGTTGAGCCGCGCCAGGGTGACATGCGGGGCAAATTTACGCCGATCCGGCGGCAGACCGAGCCGCGCCATGGCGCCATCGATCTTTTCATGCAGCCGATCCAGCCCCGGCGCCGGCCGCGTGCCGGCCCACAGGCTGCGGGCAGCGCGCTTGTCGCCGAAAGTGCCCACCCCATGCAGCGCCAGATCAAAGCTGGGCATCTGGATGCCAGCCAGTTCATCCGCCACATGGCGGGCGGTGCGGCCATCCACTTCGCCGATGAAACGCAGCGTGAGGTGGAATTGCTCAGGATTGACCCAGCGGGCGCCGGGCAGGCCGGAACATAATTCGCTCAGGGCCGATGCAGTGGCCTCAGGCATTGAAAGCGCAACGAAGAGACGGACCATAGGCGGTACTCCTCTCACGAGGGGCTTCCCGCGACGGGTTGCGCCGCGAGGCTGGCCAGCCGCCCGGCCGGCTAAGGCATATCAGGCGGCAGGATTGGGTTGATCGCGATGGATCGCTGCAATGCCGTCGAGCACCTCCTGCGGCAGTTTGATGTTGATACTGTCGATATCCGCCTTGAGCTGCGCCAGGCTGGTGGCGCCGATGATATTGGCGGTAAGGAATGGCTGCGCGTTGACAAAAGCCAGCGCCATCTGCGCCGGGTCCAGGCCATGCTGGCGTGCCAGGGCGACATAACGTTCAGTCGCGCGCTCAACCTGCGGATTGGAATAGCGCGTGAAGCGGGTGAACAGGCTGAGCCGGGCACCGGCCGGCTTGGCGCCGCCGAGATATTTGCCGGCCAGCACACCCATCGCCAAGGGCGAATAAGCCAGCAGGCCCACAGCCTCGCGCTGCGCCACTTCTGACAGCGACGCCTCATACCAGCGATTAAGCAGGTTATAGGGATTCTGGATCGTGGCGATGCGCGGCAGCAGGGCATCCGCCTCGGCCGCGGCAACATGGCGCATCACGCCCCAGGCGGTTTCGTTGGAAACGCCAAAAGCGCGAATCTTGCCCACCTTGATCAATTCGGCCATCGCCGCCAGCGTCTCGCTGATCGGCACCGAGTCTTCATCATTATAGGGATACTCGCTACGGCCAAAATTGGTCGTCACACGATCCGGCCAATGGGTCTGGTAGAGATCGATATAATCGGTGCCAAGCCGCTTCAGGCTTTTGTCTACGGCCTCGAAAATCTGCTTACGGCTCAAATCCGGCGGCAGGCCGCTATCGCGCAGCCAGCCGAATTCACCACGCGGCCCACCGCCGCGCCCGGCCACCTTGGTGGCGATCACTACCTTGTCACGATTCTTGCGCGCCTTGAGCCACGAGCCGATATAACTTTCCGTACGGCCCTGGGTTTCCGCCTTGGGCGGCACCGGATACATCTCGGCAGCATCCAGGAACGTGATGCCGCGCTCCAGCGCATAATCAAGCTGGGCATGCGCCTCGGCTTCGCTGTTCTGCTCGCCCCAGGTCATGGTTCCCAGGCAGATCAGGCTCACCTGGATATCAGTACGACCCAGACGACGAAACTCCATGACGCGTATCCTTACCAGCGAAACACTGACGATATATTGTATGTGTGCGCTGCAAACGACAACAACTAATTGCGGTTTATCTGCGCTTTCAGCGGCCGGAAACGTCAAGTTTCGTTACAACATTTCACTGATTAGCGAAAACTCATTTGAATCAATCAGATAAAATCACTACACGCTACAGGATAGGTAGCTTGGCGAGGGTATAAACGCTAGGCTATCTGAAGTTTTTTTGGTGGCAGCTGCATTCCATTCCAAATTACCATCCACCCCTGTTCCGTATCGAAGAGCCTATGTCCGATCCAGCCAAGCCCGCCACCAAATCCCTGCCGCTCGGCCGTCTGTTCCGCATCGGCCTTGGTCTGCTGCTGTTGGGCGTGTTCGGTTATGCCCTGGTACCAGGGGTATTCTACGCCCAGCATCCGGTTGGCCATGTTAATGCCGACCTGGTGACATTGCGGGCTGCGATTGATGGTCAATTGGCCTATGGCGATATCCGCGCCGGCCAGCGTGTGCTGCGCGGCCAGCCCATTGCCATGCTGCGCGATCCGCCCGACCGCGATGTGCGGCTGGCCAATCTGCTGGCCCAGGCCCAGGGGCTGGACGAGCGTATCCAGGGCCTGGACACACAATTGGCGGGGCTGACGCCATTCCTGGAACGGCTGAAAGCCGATAGCGACAGATTCCGCCTTGCCGTGATGGCCAATCTGGATGCGCAGATCGCCACCGCAGCGGCGCGGGTGAAACAGGGCGAAGCCAATGCCGCTTTGTTGCGGGCGCAATTGCAGCGCATTGTGCCGCTGGCAGCCAATTCCTTTGCCAGTGCAGCAGAACTGGATCGCCGCCGCGCCGAGGCCGAAGCGGCACAGGCCGATGTGGTGGCCCTGAAAAAAAACCTGGAAAGAGTGCAGCAGGAACGCGACGCCGCTTCACATGGTGTCTATCTCAGCGATTCCTACAACAATGCCCCCTATTCGCAGCAGCGCCGCGACGAGATCGAATTGCAGCGCCTCAGCCTGGCCACCCGCAAAGCCGATCTGGAAGCCGAGCGCGGCCAGTTGGAACGCCAATTGGCAGCCGAACGGCGCCGCCGCGAAATGACCGGTGTGGCCGCCGTGCTGGCGCCAGTGGATGGCATCCTGTGGCGATTCATGGAAAGCAACGGCAGCACGGTTGGCACCGGCGCCGCCCTGGCGCAGATTGTTGATTGCCGGCGGCTGTTTTTTGAAGTGCTGCGGGATCGCCGCGATCCGGAATTGCTGGCGATTGGCGATGAGGCGAGGGCTGAAATCGACATCGCTAGCCAGCGCGGCAGCTTTCCCGCCAAGCTGATCGGCCTGCGCGGCGAGGCTGATGGCGACCGGCGCGAATTTGCTCTTGCCCTGCCCGGCTCGCCGGAACAGATGCGTCTGGTTTTTGCTCTCGATCTGGGCAACAGCATCGCCACTGGCGCCGATAGCTGCCCGATTGGCCGCAACGGCCGCCTGGTGACCAGCGACACCGTGTTCAGCCGCATCGGTCGCCGCCTGCAAGCTTTGCCCGCCAGCCTGGGCGAGCTGCGCCGGCTGATTTCCTGAAGCCGCCGTGATCGAAGCCCTGATCCCGATGTTGCCGGCGCTGGTATTGCTGGCCGGCGCCGCCTTGCTGCTGCCGATGCTGAAACCCAGCAGCCCTTGGCCACGGCGTATTTTTATCCTGATCGTGGCCGGCCTGAGCCTGCGCTATTTCCACTGGCGTATTTCCACCACCTTGCCGCCCACCAGCCAGCCGCTGGATTTTGGTTTTGGCCTGCTGTTTCTGGCGCTTGAACTGATGCTGGCCTTCAGCACCTGCATCTGCCTGCTGACTTTCTGGCATATCCGCAACAACACACCGCAGGCTGATGCCTATGAAGCGCGCCATCGTGGCCGCCGCGACCTGCCGAAAGTGGATGTGTTCATCCCGACCTATAATGAATCCTGGGAGGTGCTGGAACGCAGCATCCTGGGCGCCCGCGCGCTGGATTATCCCAATTTCAGCGTCTGGGTGCTGGATGATACGCGGCGTGACTGGCTGCGCGACAAATGCGCTGCGCTGGGCGTGCGCTATCTGCGCCGGCCCGATAACAAAGGCGCTAAAGCTGGCAATCTCAACCACGCACTCGGCATTTCCAAGCAGGAAACCGACGCGCCCTTCATCATGGTGCTGGATGCCGATTTTGTGCCGCGCGGCAATTTCCTGCTGCGCGCCGTGGGCTTTTTCGACGATCCAAAAATTGCCCTGGTGCAGACGCCGCAGTTTTTCTTCAACCCCAACATGCTTCAGCATAACTTCATGCTGTCGGATTCCTGGGTGGATGAGCAGCGGTTTTTCTTCGACACCTTGCAGCCGGCCAAGGATGGCTGGGATGTGGCCTATTGCTGCGGCACTTCCTTTGTGGCACGCCGCGCCGCCATCGAGGCGATTGGCGGCTACCCCACCGAAACCATCACCGAAGACATCCTGCTCAGCTTCAAGCTGATCGATGCCGGCTACATCACACGCTATCTGAACGAGAAGCTGTCAAACGGCCTGGCGCCGGAAACCATCAACGAATATATCGGCCAGCGCACCCGCTGGGGCATCGGCGCGATTCAGTCGCTGTTTGTGCAGGTGGGGCCGTTCGGGCGCAACAATCTTGGCCCCTTGCAGCGGCTGCTTTTCCTTGAAACCGCGAATTACTGGCTCAGCCTGCCCACTTTCTGCCTGTTTTCGCTGTTTGCGCCGCTGCTCTATTGGTATGGCGGTATCTCGATCCTGCGAACCGAAATTGGCGATTACGCCTATTTCTTCACACCGGCCTTTCTGTCTTCCACAGCGTTTTTCATCTGGGTATCGGGCGGCCGCATTGTGCCGATCCTCACCGATCTGACCGAATTTGTCTGCGCCTCACGGGTGGCGCCGGCGGTGTGGTCGGCCCTGCTGCTGCGCAAGACACAGGTATTCCGCGTCACCGCCAAGGGCCTGCTGACCGACCGCATCATGGTGAACTGGCCGGTTTTCCTGCAAGCCGGCACCTTATTTGTGCTGACCATCCTGGCCATCCTGGTGCTGCGCGCTAGCCTGGTGGATGGCCGCCTGGCCGATGGCGGCGATCCGGCGCTTTATACATTCTGGAGCTGCTGGAACCTGCTGATCCTCGCCCTGGTGATGCTGCTGGCGGTGGAGCGGCCGCGCCTGCGCCGCGAGGAACGCTTCAATGTGAATGAGCCAGCCAGCCTGCTTTGGAACGGCGAAAGGCTGCCGGTGCAGGTCGAGGATATGTCGGTATCCGGCGCCCGTCTGATCTTCGACCCGGCGCAGGTGCAGGCGGAAACCCTGCGTGATGCCGAACTGGCCATCGATATTCTAGGCATTGGCCCGGCCGCCGCGCTGATCACCGATGCCGGCGGCAATCACGCCCATCTGCGCTTCACTGCCGCCGCCCCGCGCGAAGCCATCATCACCAAACTCTATGCCGGCGATTATGCCAGCGTGGCCAACCAATCCACCATCGGCACCGCGCTCGGCGACGTGTTCAAACGCGCCTTCGGCTTCAGCAAATAGGTCAGCCCATCTCACAACAATAAATCGAAGCCAGCGCATCTGTGCATGCCGCAGGGTGCATTTGAGCATTCGCAGCCAGTTTTACTTACGAATTACTATTTATAATCGATTTATTGCTTTCAAAAACCGGGGAAAGTGGCGAAATATACCTATAGCGCCCTGCAAAAGCGCACCAAGGCGCAAATACCGTTTCCGGGAGGCAGGCCATGCTCAATTTGTCGATCCGCACCACGCTGGGGCTCATCATCGGCCTGCTCGGCATCATGCTGGTGGGGGTCAGCATCAATGCCATGCTCGGCGCGGTGGAGCGCAGCAAGGCGGCGCAGCGGGTTTCCGCTTTGGCACCGATCAGCCAGGCTTTTTTCCGCACCTTGCAGGAGCACCGGCTGGAGCGCGGCAACATCCTGATCGCCTTGCGCAATGCCAATGCGGCCGACGACACATTGAACAAGAATATCACCCAGCAGCGCGACAATGCCCGCGAAGGCTTTGCCAGCGGCATGAAGCAGCTTGCTGCCCTTGGCAATCTGCCTGGTGCGGCGCCATTGCTAGCGCGGCTCAAGGCCGGACATGATGCGGTGGAAGCATTACGCCCCAAAGTGATGAGCGCCATCAGCCAGCCGCAGGCACAGCGCGATGCACAAGCCATGCGCGACTGGCCGACGGTGACACAGAGTTTTCTCGACAGCGTGGAAGCCGCCTCGGATTTTCTCGAAGCCTCACTCAAGATGGTCGATCCGATGGTGGACCAGTTGCTGAGCGTGAAGCGCACCGCCTGGGTGGCGCGCAATTACAGCGGCTCGCTGGTGCTGCGGCTGCTGAGTGCAATGAGCGGCGGCCAACCCTGGACATTGGCTGAAGTAGCCGCCGGCGCGCAGGATAATGGCCGCCTGCTGACCGCCTGGGCCATGATCGAGGAAGCCGCTGCCCGCAGCGACACGCCGCCCGCCGTGGCGCAGGCCGCTGACCGGGCCAAGGCTTTCTTTGCACCACAGCAGAGCGAGGAACGCCTGGTGATTGCCCGTGCGCTGGCGAATGGGCAGCCTTCACCAGTGCCGCAAACCGAATTCCAGCCGCGCGCGGTGGCCGGACTGGCCTTGTTCAACGATATTGCCAATACCGCGCTGAATGAATTGATCCTGCGCGCCGAGCAGCAGAGCGGGCATGCGCGCCAGGGCCTGATCCTTTATGGCGCCTTGCTGGCCGTGGCGGTGCTGTTCACCGGCTTTGGCTTCCTGATCGTGCAATGGCGCGTCAGCGGCCCGATCACCGGCATGACCGAGGCAATGCAGCGCCTGGCCGGCCGCGATCTTGCGGTGACCATCCCCTATGTTGAGCGTGGTGCCGAAATCGGCCGCATGGCCAAGGCTTTGCAAGTGTTCAAGGACAACATGATTGCCCGCGAACAGGCCGAGGCGGATATCGCCCGCCAGCGTGAGGAAACCGAAAGGCTGCGGCTGGAACGCGAAGCGCGTGAGACGGCGGCCGGCGCGGAAATCGCCGCTCTGGTCAACCAGGTGGCGCGCGGCGATCTGGGCAGCCGCATCAATGAAGCCGGCAAGGATGGCTTCTTCCTCAGCACCAGCCAGGAACTGAACCGCCTTGCAGCCACGTTGCAGGCGATGAGCGAGGAACTTGCCATGGTGATGGGCGGCATGGCCGATGGCGACCTGACGCGCCAGGTGCGCGGCGATTACCAGGGCGTGTTCGGCCAGATCAAGGATGGTGTGAACAGCATGGCCGAGCATATGCGCGATTTCGCCGGCCGGCTGACCGTGACGGCGCAATCGGTGCGCACCGCATCGGATGAAATCTCCACCGGCAGCCAGGATCTGGCCAGCCGCACCGAAAGCCAAGCCGCCAGCATTGAGGAGACGGCGGCGTCGATGCACGAGATCACCACCACGGTGAAGCAGAATGCCGATAACGCCCAAGCCGCCAACCAGCTTGCCACCACGGCCCGCGACACGGCGCAGAAGGGCGGCAGCGTGGTGCAGGATGCCGTGCAGGCCGTGACGCAGATCGAAGAGAGTGCGCGCAAGATCAGCGACATTGTTGGCCTGATCGACGAGATTGCCTTCCAGACCAACCTGCTGGCGCTGAATGCCAGCGTGGAAGCGGCGCGCGCCGGCGAGGCCGGCAAGGGTTTCGCCGTGGTGGCGCAGGAAGTGCGCGCCCTGGCGCAGCGTAGCGCCAATGCGTCGAAGGATATCAAGGCGCTGATCAATGCCTCGAATGCGCAGGTGAAAACCGGCGCCAGCCTGGTGAACCAGACCGGCACGTCACTGACCGATATTGTCGCCGCGATCAAGAAAGTATCGGATATCGTGGCCGAGATTGCCGCAGCCAGCCGCGAGCAGGCCACCGGCCTGGATCAGATCAACACCGCCGTGGGCAGCATGGATGAAATGACCCAGCGCAATGCGGCGCTAGTGGAGGAATCCACCGCTGCGGCGCAATCGCTTTCCGGCCAGGCCCGCGACCTTGCGCAACTGGTCGGCTTCTTCAAGCTGGATGGCAACGCCCGTCCGGCCCCGACGCTGGCACCGCCGCCAGCAGCCAAACCCGCCACACCGCCGCCAGTATCAAAAACACCTGCACCAAAACCGACACCCATTAAGCCCGTCGCCGCCAAGCCGACAGCCATGCCGGCACCGACGCCAAAACCGGCCGCCAAACCAGCCGCCGCGCCTAAACCAGCGCCGAAGCCGGCAGCCGACGACGATTGGCAGGAATTCTGAGGCCGCGCCGCTTCAACGCTTGAGCCACTCGGCAACCTGCGGCTGGATGCGCTTCACCATCTCGGCCACGCCATCACGGTTGGGATGCATGCCGTCATCCAGGGTCAGGTCGCGCCGGGTGGCGACGCCATCGAGAAAAAACGGATAAAGCGGCAGCTTGTATTTCTCTGCCAGGGCCGGATAGAGGCCGTTGAAGCGGCGGGCATAATCTTCGCCCAGATTGGGCGCCGCCAGCATGCCGATCAGCAGGGTCTTGACCCCGGCCTGCTGGAGCCGCGCCAGGATGCGGTCGATATTGGCCTGGGCATTCTCCGGGCTGAGGCCACGCAGCATGTCATTGGCGCCGATTGCCACCAGGGCATGGGTCGGCTTGTCGGCCAGCGACCATTCCAGCCGCGACAGCGCACCTGCCGAGGTATCGCCGGAAACACCGGCATTGATGATGCTGACCTGCGGCAGCCCGCTGGCACGCAATGCCTTTTCCAATTGCGCCGGAAACGCCGCATCGGCCGGCAGATTGTAGCCGGCGGTGAGGCTGTCACCCAGCGCCAGCACCCGGATCGGGGCGGATTGCGCATGCACTGCCGGCGAAAACGTGACCAGGAACACGGCCAGGGCGATGAAAAACGCCAGCAGCGGTTGGCGCTGGCGCAGGAAACGCCCATATATTTCGTGTAAAGGAACCATGACACGCATGACAACCACTCCATCAGCCGATCCGAACCAGCCTATTATCCGCCTGGCGGATGTGAAGCTCACTCTCACCAGCACGGCTGGGCCGGTCAATATCCTGCGCGGTGTTGATCTCACTGTTGCAGCCGGTGAGCGGATCGGCATTGTCGGGCCATCGGGTTCGGGCAAATCCACCCTGCTGGCCGTGCTGGCCGGGCTGGAAGGCGTGAGCCACGGCCAGGTGCATGTGGCTGGTGCCGATCTGAACGGCTTGAGCGAGGATGCCCTGGCGCTGTGGCGCCGCAGCCGCGTCGGCATCGTGTTCCAGGCCTTCAACCTGATCCCGACCATGAGCGCGCTGGAGAATGTGGCGGTGCCGCTGGAACTGGCCGGGGTGGCGGATGCCTTTGCCCGCGCCAAGGCGGCGCTGGCGCAAGTGGGCCTCGGCCATCGTGAAACGCATTATCCGGCACAGCTTTCCGGCGGCGAGCAGCAGCGTGTGGCGCTGGCCCGCGCCGTGGCGCCGCGCCCGGCCCTGCTGCTGGCCGACGAGCCGACCGGCAACCTGGATGGCAGCACCGGCCAGAGCATCATTGAATTGCTGTTCGGCGAAGCCGCCCGGCTGGGTTCCACCCTGATCCTGATCACCCATGATCCGGCCCTGGCCGAGCGCTGCGACAAGGTGGTGCGCATCGAGGATGGCCGCATCAAAAGCATCACCCCCGGCCAGGCTGCCTTGCAGCAGGCGGCAGACTGATGCTGTCATTGCGGCTTTCATGGCGTGAATTGCGCGGCGGCCTGCTCGGCTTCCGCCTGTTTGTCGCCTGTCTCGCGCTCGGCGTTGCCACCATCGCCGGCATTGGTTCGCTCAGTTCGGCCATCGTTGCCGGCCTGGAGCGCGATGGCCGCCTGCTCTTGGGCGGCGATATCGAATTCCGCCTGATCCACCGCCCGGCCGAGCCGCGCGAACGCGCCTTCCTCGATAGCCAGGGCCAGGTTTCCGAAACCGTGCAGATGCGCGCCATGGCCCATGCCCCGGCCAGTGACCAGAGCACGCTGGTGGAATTGAAGGCGGTGGATGCAGCCTATCCGCTGCTCGGCACCATGGCCTTGCAGCCGGCGCAGCCGCTGGCCGATGCCTTGGCCCGGCAGGGCGATACCAGGAACGTGACCTGGGGCGCGGTGGTGGACGAACAGGCGCTGATCCGCCTGGATGCCAAGATCGGCGATGAATTGCGCATCGGCGAAGGCCGCTTCCGCATCCATGCCACCATCGCCCGCGAACCCGACCGCGCCACCGAGGGCCTGACCCTGGGGCCGCGCGTGATGCTGGCCCGTGCCGCTTTGGATGCCACCGGGCTGGTTCAGCCCGGCTCACTGAGCTTTTTCCATTACCGCGTGGCGCTGGCGCCCGGCATAACCTCTGAAAGCGTAACCGAAGGCGCCAAGCGCGATTTTGCCGAAAGCGGCTGGCGCATTCGTGATTGGCGCGGCGGCAATCCCGGCCTGCGCCGTTTCCTGGATCGCGCCGGGCTGTTCCTGGTGCTGGTTGGTCTCACGGCTTTGTTGATCGGCGGCGTTGGCGTGGCCAATGCCGTGCATGCCCATATGCAGGCCAAGACCTCCACCATTGCCACGCTGAAATCGCTCGGCGCCACCACGGCGCTGATCTTCCGGGTTTATCTGTGGCAGACTTTCCTGCTGGCCGGGATCGGCATCGCCATCGGCTTGGGCCTCGGCGCGCTGTTGCCCATGCTGGCTACGCAAGCCCTCAGCGCCGCGCTGCCGGTGCCGCTGGCAATCGGCATCTACTGGGAACCGCTGCTGGTGGCGGCGCTGTATGGCTTTCTGGTGGCCCTGGCTTTTGCGCTCTGGCCGCTGGCCCGCGCCGCCGATATCCGCCCGGCCGCGCTTTACCGCGATCTGGTGACACCGGGGCTGAACTGGCCACGCTGGCCCTATCTGGTTGCCACCGTGCTGCTGTTCGGGGCACTAGCCAGCCTGGCGATTTTCTCGGCCGAAGTGCCGCGCTTCGCCGCCTATTTTGTGCTTGGCGCCACGATCAGTTTTGGCTTTTTCCGCCTGCTCGCCTGGGGCCTTGGCAAAGTGGCCGGCAAGATCGAACCGCCGCGCGGCAGTGGCCGCTGGGGCGCCCGGCTGCGCCTGGCCTTCGCTGCTTTACACCGGCCCGGCTCGGCCACTGCCAGCCTGATGCTGTCGCTTGGCGTGGCGCTGACTTTGCTGGTGACCATGGCGCAGGTGGAAGGCAACCTGCATGCCCAGGTGGAAGAACGCCTGCCGGATGAGGCGCCGGCGTTTTTCTTTGTTGATATTCAGCCGGATCAGCTTGAGGCCTTCCGCGCCCTGGTGGCGGCCACGCCGGGCAGTGGTGCGGTGCAGACCGTGCCGAACCTGCGCGGCCGTGTGGTGAAGGTGGGCGATGTGCCGGCCGAGCAGGTGCAGGTCAATCCCGAGCAGCGCTGGGTGCTGCAAGGCGACCGTGGCCTGACCTATTCCCGCACCTTGCCGGAAGGTTCCAGCCTGGTGGAAGGGCAATGGTGGGCAGCGGATTATGATGGCCCGCCGTTGATCTCGCTGGAGGAAGCCGCCGCCAAGGGCCTGGGCGTCAAGATCGGCGACAGCCTGACGGTGAACATCCTCGGCCGCGATATCGAAGCGCGGATCGCCAATATCCGCCGGCTCGACTGGTCGTCGCTCGGCATCAACTTTGTCATCGTATTCTCGCCCGGCCTGCTGGAACGCGCGCCGCATACCCATCTTGCCACCGTGAAAGCCACGCCCGACGGCGAGACCGCCTTGTTCAAGGCGGTGACGCGGCAGATACCCGGCATTTCGGTGATCCGCATGAAGGACGTGCTGACCGAGATCAACAATCTGGTGACCAAACTGGGCAGCGCAGTGCGCGGCGCCGCCGTGGTCACTTTGGTGGCCGGCCTGCTGGTGCTGGCCGGCGCCCTGGCTGCCGAACACCGCCGCCGCCTGCGCGAAGGCGCTATCCTGAAAGCGCTGGGCGCCACGCGCAGCGATATCCTGGCCGCCAATCTGCTGGAATATGCCGCTATCGGCCTGGTTGGCGCCACCCTGGCTTATGGCCTTGGCCTGGCTGCGGCCTGGGGCATCGTGGCGAAGGTGATGAATGCCGGCTTTGTGCCGCTGGCCGGCACGGCTTTGCTCACGGCCGTGGGTGGCCTGGGCGTAGCCTTGCTGCTTGGCCTGGGCGGCGCCTGGGCAACATTGAATGCCAAGCCGGCGCCGCTGCTACGGCAAAGCTGAAACTTATACGTGGAAACTTTCGCCGCAGCCGCAACGGCCCTTTTCGTTCGGGTTGCGGAACACAAAGCCGGCTTGCAGCTTGTCTTCCTCCCAATCGATCTCGGTGCCGAAGATGAACATC
Source organism: Ferrovibrio sp. (assembly GCF_017994015.1). GTDB lineage: Bacteria > Pseudomonadota > Alphaproteobacteria > Ferrovibrionales > Ferrovibrionaceae > Ferrovibrio. The sequence goes on from NZ_JAGOLP010000005.1 coordinate 88,622, forward strand.
TGTGCCTTCGGGTCGATGAAGATGGTGACGCCCTTGTCGGTCACTTCCTCGTCGAACTTGGCCTTCTCTTCGGCATAGCTGATATCATAGGCCATGCCGGAACAGCCCTTGGTCTTGACGCCTATGCGCAGGCCGATCACCGGCTTGTCGCTCTTGGCAATCAGCGAGCGCACGCGCTCCGCGGCGGCCTCGGTCAAGGTAACCGGTGGCGGCAGGGCGCGGCGCGGCTTGGGCGCCTGGGATTGAGTTTCAACGGTCATCGTCGCCTCCTCACATCATGCCGAGTTCGAGGCGGGCTGCCTCCGACATATGCTCCTGGGTCCACGGCGGATCCCACACCACTGCCACAGTCACTTCGCCGACACCATCCAACTCGCGTGTCTTCATTTCCACTTCGCTGGGCATCGACTGCGCCGCCGGGCAATTCGGCGAGGTCAGTGTCATCTCGATAGTCACGTCGTTATTGGCGTCGTTCACATCGACCTTGTAGATCAGGCCAAGCTCAAAGATATTGACCGGGATTTCCGGGTCGTAGACCGTCTTGATGGCCTCGATCACCTGATCCCGCAATTCTTCCGGCGCCGGCGCCGCTTTTTTCTTTCCCACCGCCATCAGCCGAAAATCTCCATCACCCGCTTGAGGCCGGCGCATAACGCATCCACCTCGGCCCTGGTATTATACATCCCGAAACTGGCCCGCACCGTGGCGCCAACGCCGAACCGCTCCATCAGCGGATGCGCGCAATGCTGGCCCACCCGCACGGCAATGCCGTCGCGGTCCAATATGGTGCCGATATCGTGCGGGTGAATACCCTGCAACACAAAAGAGATCACTGCCGATTTACCCGGCGCCTCGCCGATGATGCGCAGGCTGTTGATCTCCTTGAGCCGGCGCGTGGCATATTCCAGCAGATCATGCTCATGCGCCTGGATCGCCTCCAGGCCAACACTCTCCACATAATCGATGGCGGCGCCCAGGCCCACTGCTTCGATGAAGGCGGGCGTACCGGCCTCAAATTTATGGGGCAAATCCGCCCATTCATTCTTCTCGAACGTGACCGAGAGGATCATGTCGCCGCCACCCTGCCAGGGCGGCATCGCCTCCAGCAACGCGGCCTTGCCATACAGCACGCCGATGCCGGTGGGGCCATAAAGCTTGTGGCCGGTGAAAACGTAGAAATCGGCATCCAGCGCCTGCATGTCCACATGCATATGCTGCACTGCCTGGCTGCCATCAATCAGTACTTTTGCGCCGGCGGCATGGGCCAGCCGCACAATCTCGGCCACCGGATTGACGGTGCCCAGCACATTGGAGACATGGGCAATGGCAACCAGCTTGGTGCGCGGCCCGAGCAAAGCCTGGAAGCCGGCCATATCGAGGCTGCCGTCATCCAGGATCGGCGCCACCTTGAGCACAATGCCATGGCGATCGCGCAGCAATTGCCACGGCACGATATTGGCGTGGTGCTCCATATGGCTGATCAGCACTTCATCACCTGGGCGCAGCATGCCCCAGCCGAAGGAATTGGCCACCAGATTCACCGCCTCGGTGGCATTGCGCGTGAACACCACCTGGCGCGTATCGCCGGCATTGATGAAGCGCGCCACCTTTTCACGCGCCAGTTCAAACGCATCGGTGGCCTGCTGGCTGAGCTGGTAGATGCCGCGATGCACATTGGCATATTGCGTGGCATAGGCCTGGCTCATGGCATCGATCACCATTTGCGGCTTCTGCGCAGAGGCGCCGGAATCGAGGAATACCAGCGGCTTGCCATAGACCTTCTGGCTCAGGATCGGAAAATCGGCGCGGATGCGTTCAACATCGAAGCCGGGATTCTGCTCCAATGCGGCGCTCATGCGGCGTCTCCTGTCGCGAACCAGGTTTCCAGCGCCGCAATGAACGGCAGCCGCATATCCTGTGCCGGAATCGCCTGCAAAATTTCGGCGGCAAAACCTTCCAGCAGCAGGCGCCGCGCCGTATTGGCATCGATGCCGCGCGCCCGCAGATAAAACAGCATATTGGCATCCAGGTCGCCCACAGTGGCGCCATGGCTGCATTTCACGTCATCGGCCAGGATTTCCAATTCCGGCTTGGTATCCACCTGGGCATCATCGGAAAGCAGCAGCGTGCGGCAAAGCTGCTGCGCATCGGTCTTCTGCGCACCCGGCGCCACGCGGATCAGGCCCTGAAACACGGCATGGCCGCGTTCATCCACCACATTCTTGAAGAGCTGGTTGCTGCTGCACCCGGCTGCGGCATGCTCCAGCCGCAATGTATGATCCAGATGCGCGCTGCCCTTGGCCAACGCCAAGCCCTGGGCATCCAGGCTGGCGCCCTCGCCGGCCAGCGTCACCGCCAGTTCGTGGCGCGCCACCGCACCGCCCAGCATCAGCGAAACATGCCGATACGCGGCCCTGGCTTCCAGGCGCACCTCGGTCAACCCCGCGTGGAAGGCATCCGCCGTCTGCTGCTGCAAACGCGCATGCAGCAATTCGGCGCCTTCGGCCAGTTCGATCTTGATCCGGCTGTTGCTCCAGCCTTCGCCGGCATGGCTTTCCAGCAGGCTGGCGCTGGCACCCGCCCCCAGCCGCACCAGGCAGGTGACATTAGCCAGGCCATCGCGGCCCTGATTACGCAGATCAAGATGGATCGGGCGCGGCACATTCACACCCGGCGCCACCTCCAGCAGCCAGCCATCACGCAGCAAGGCAGCATTCAGCGCCGTGAGCGCCGAGGCGGCATCGCGGCTGGCCGGCGCCAATGCCTGGGCCAGCTCGGCGCCGCGCTCGGCCAATGCCTGGGCCAGCGGCTGCAAGGTCACGCCTTGCGGCAAGGCGGCGGCAAACGGCGCGGCATCATTCGCCGCCAGCGACCAGTCGCGCTCGCCGGCCGCCTGCAACGAGGTGAATTTCCACGCTTCCAGCTTGCGGCCGGGAATGCCATGGCGGCGCAGATCGGCCAGGCCATCGGCGCGCAAACCCGCCACGCCCGGCAAATCCGGCAGGGCCGTTTGCAAAGCAGCGATACGATCAGCGAATCCGGTCACGCCGCCTCCGCCACGATATCGGCATAGCCCTTGGCTTCCAGTTCCAGCGCCAGTTCCTTGCCGCCGCTCTTGATGATGCGGCCGCCGGCCAGCACATGCACATGATCCGGCACGATATAATCCAGCAGGCGCTGGTAATGTGTGATCACCAGGGCCGAGCGCTCCGGCCCGCGCAGGGCATTGACGCCTTCGGCGACAATCTTCAGCGCATCGATATCCAGGCCGCTATCGGTTTCGTCCAGCAGCATCAGGCTGGGTTCCAGCATCAGCATCTGGAACACTTCGTTGCGCTTCTTCTCGCCGCCGGAAAAGCCGACATTGACCGGGCGTTGCAGGAATTTCTCATCCATCTGCAATTGCTTCATCTTCGCCTTGGCGGTCTTTAGGAAGCTCATCGCATCCATCTCGGCCAGGCCACGATGCTTGCGCACAGCGTTCACTGCCGAACGCAGGAAAACCGCATTGGCCACGCCGGGAATTTCCACCGGATACTGGAAGGCCAGGAAGACGCCTTCGCGGGCGCGTTCCTCGGTTTCCATATCCAGCAGGCTCTGGCCGTTGAACAGGATTTCGCCTGCGGTGACTTCATAACCTTCACGGCCCGCCAGCACATAAGACAGCGTGGACTTGCCCGAGCCATTCGGCCCCATGATGGCATGCACCTCGCCGGGCCGCATGGTCAGGTTGATGCCACGCAGGATTTCCTTGCCGTCCACGCTGGCATGCAGGTTTTTGATCTCAAGCATCGCACGCATCCTTAACCTACCGAACCTTCGAGGCTGACGCCGAGCAGCTTCTGGGCCTCAACGGCGAATTCCATGGGCAGCTTCTGCAACACATCCTTGCAGAAGCCATTGACGATGGTGGAAACCGCATCCTCGGCCGACAGGCCGCGCTGGCGGCAATAAAACAACTGATCATCCGAAATGCGCGATGTGGTGGCTTCATGCTCCACCTTGGCGCTGCGGTTTTTCACTTCGATATAGGGCACGGTATGGCCGCCGCATTTATCGCCGATTAGCAGGCTGTCGCATTGCGAATAGTTGCGCGCATTCTTCGCCTTGGGCTGCATGCGCACCAGGCCACGATAGGTATTCTGCGCCCGGCCGGCCGAAATGCCCTTGGAGATGATGGTGGATTTGGTGTTGGCGCCGATATGGATCATCTTGGTGCCGGTATCGGCCTGCTGCGCGTTGTTGGCCACCGCCACCGAATAGAACTCACCCACGCTGTCGTCACCCTGAAGGATCACGCTGGGATATTTCCAGGTGATCGATGAGCCGGTCTCCACCTGGGTCCAGGAAATCTTTGACCGCGCGCCACGGCAGGCGCCGCGCTTGGTGACAAAATTGTAGATGCCGCCCTTGCCATTCTTGTCGCCCGGATACCAGTTCTGCACCGTGGCATAGCGGATTTCCGCATCCTCCATCGCCACCAGTTCCACCACGGCGGCATGCAGCTGATTGTCATCGCGCATCGGCGCGGTGCAGCCTTCCAGGTAGGACACATAGGCGCCCTTATCCACGATGATCAGGGTGCGTTCAAACTGGCCGGTCTTGGCCTCGTTGATGCGGAAATAGGTGCTTAACTCCATCGGGCAGCGCACACCCGGCGGCACATAGACAAAGCTGCCATCGGAGAACACAGCGCAATTCAGCGCGGAATAGAAATTATCCGTCACCGGCACCACAGAGCCGAGATACTTCTGCACCAGTTCGGGATATTCGCGCACCGCTTCCGACATCGAACAGAAGATGATGCCCATTTCCTTCAGCTTGCCCTTGAAGGTGGTGGCCACCGACACGCTGTCGAACACCGCATCCACCGCCACATTACTGCCGAAATCCGGCACCTTCTCGATGCCGAGCAGGGCTTCGCGCTCGCGCAGGGGGATACCCAGCTTGTCATAGGTGGCAAGCAGTTCCGGGTCCACTTCATCCAGGCTTTTCGGGCCGTTTTTCTGCTTTGGCGCAGCGTAGTAGTGAATGTCCTGGAAATCGATCTTGGGATAGTCAACCCGCGCCCAGGTCGGCTCGCGGTCTTCCATCTTGCGCCAGGCGCGGAAAGCCTTCAGGCGCCAATCCAGCATCCATTCCGGCTCGCCCTTCTTGGCCGAGATGAAACGCACCACATCCTCGTTCAACCCCTTGGGCAGAACCTCGGATTCAATATCGGTGACGAAGCCGTATTTATATTCGCCGCCAAGTTTGGCAACGGTATCGATGGTTTCAAGGGCGGCAGGCATGGGGCACCTGGGGGGCTGGTCTACTGGTCAACTGGGGCGGGTCGCCGTCGCACGCGGCAACGACGGCAGCATGAAGTCGTAATGCGGACGCACCAGCTCGGTCAGGCTGACCGATTGCAGGGCGTCGCGGATGGCAGTGTTGATCTTGTTGATGCCACGGCGCGAAACACAGAGATTCTCGCGGTCGCAGGTGCTGGGCTGATGCTCCGAACATTGTGTCAGCGCAATCGGGCCGTCCAGGGCAGAGACAATATCCGCCACCGTGATGGCTTCGGCCGGGCGCGACAGATGGTAGCCGCCCTTGGCGCCGCGCTGCGAGGTGAGCAGGCCGGCACGGCTCAGCCTGGCCAGCAGCTTGGCCACGGTGGGGCCGGGCAGCCCGGTGGCGGCAGCGGCGGCTTCGGCAGTGTGCACGGCGCTGGGGGCGGCAGCCACATGGGCCATCACCATCACGCCATAATCCGCCAATCGGCTCAGCCGCAGCATGTTTCACCACATTCCCAGGGCAAGCGGGCTGCTTGCGCGTCGCAAATAAGACCATTTCAGTCCGAATTGCAAGATGGTTCGCTGCCGCAGCAAGTCAAGTAAGTAAAATCATTGCGCTATTTGCGAATTGCCCGCATCTTGCGGCGATGCCGGATACGCAAAACACCCCCACAAGCCCGCTCGACCAAGCCTTTCGCGCTGCCATGCGCCGGCTGGCCGCCACAGTCACTGTATTGTCTGCCCGCGATGCCGAGGGCCGGCGCTGCGGCATGACCGCCACAGCGGTCACCTCGGTTTCGGCAGAACCGCCTGCTTTGCTGGCCTGCGTCAACCGCTCGGCCGCGCTGCATGCCCATCTCGGCCTGGGGCAAAGCTTCTGCATCAACCTGCTGCATACCGGGCAGCAGCCGGTTTCGGATATTTTCAGCGGCGGCGCCGAAGGACCGGCGCGTTTTGCGACCGGCGCCTGGCAGGATGATGCCGAGGCCGTGCCGTATCTGCTGGATGCCCAGGCCAACATCTTCTGTGCCGTGGAAGCCATCCATGCCTATGGCACACATGGCATTTTCATTGGCCGGGTGCTGCGGGTGCTGTGCCAGGGCAATATCGCGCCGCTGGTTTACCAGGATGGCCGCTATATGCGCACCCAGCCGCTGGATCAGCCGTAATGCGATAAAATCGTGAGCAGGCGGCGGAATTCGTCCACCACCTCGCGCTCCACCTTTTCATTCAGCGCCACCACGCTGCGCAGCCGGCGGCGGCGGTTCAGCGGCAGCGGCGGCAAAGCTGCCCGGCCCGGCAGCATATTCTGCGGCTGTGGACGCGGCCGCAGCGGCACCACCTTGGCCAGCCCGGCGGCGGGCGCCTTGGGCTTTGGCGGCGGCACGGCGATTTGTGGCTTGGTCGGTTCCGGCCGGGGCAGCGGCGCCAGCTTGAGCGGCGGGCGCTGCTTGAAACCATCCGAGCCGAAAACCACAATCCGCGCTGCAGCGCCGGGTTTGTCTTCCTCAATCAGCAGCAAGGTGGCGAAACGCTGCGCCAGCAGGGCATAGGTTTCATCGGCCAGGAAGCCCGGTTCGGGGATGGCGCACCAGCGATTCTGGCCTTCAAAGCCCAGCGGCTTGCCACGCGCAGCATAAAGTTTGCCCAGGGCGCCGGCAAAGGCCCGGTCCTGCTGAAACACCAGCACCACCTGGCGATGCAGGTCTTCCGGCCGATAGCGCCGCACCACCATCAGCGCCACATCGGCCGGCCGGGCACCGATGGCCGCCGCCGCGCCATAAAAACCGAATACCGTGCCGGCAGCCCGCACATCCTGGGTCAGGAAGGCGAGGCGCTCGGCATGCGGCACAGTCCCCAGCGGGGCAAAGAAGCGCGGCGCGATGCTCATGCCGGGATATTAGCCTCGGTGATCGGCTTGGGCGAGTCTGGAAACGCCGCCAAGCGGCTGCCGGAATGCCATGAAGCCGCCGCAATTTGCCGCCCAACTAGGGCTATGAGCATGAAATCGCAGCAGAATCGGCCAAGCCTCGAAAAACCGGGAAAAAGTGTTGCCCGCGACCTGTCGCGCTTGCGCCGCATCGGCCGCGACCGGCCAGTGACTTTGCAGGAAGCCAGCCATATCTTCGCCGACCGCTCGGCGCCATTGCTGCTGCTTTTTCTTGGTTTACTGGGCCTGATGCCCTCGCCCGGGCTGCCGATCGGCTTTATCGCCGGCCTGCTGATTATCACTGTGGCCTTTGGCATGCTGGTGCGGCCCCTGCTGCCTGCCGGCCCGGCCCGGCTGCGCCTGCCCGGCATCCTCGGGCGGCAAAGCCTGCCAAGCCCCCTGCTGCGCCGCTTCATGAGCCATGCGATTCCCGGCATCCGCAAGCTGGAACGGCATTTCCGCCCGCGCCTGACCTGGCTGGTGGGTGGCTTTGGCCTGGTGCTGGCCATGCTCGGTATCATCCTGCAGGCCATTGGCCTGGCCTTGCCGATCCCGTTTGCCAATGCGCCCTTTGCCATCGGCATTATCCTGATCGCCCTGGGGCTGCTGACCCGCGATGGCCTGGGCGTGCTGGCCGGCCAGGCTTTGGGCCTGATTGCCGCCGGCTTTTTCCTCACCATGGGCATTGCTGCCGTGCGCGCCGGCACCAGCCTGGCCGATCTGCTGCCCTGGTAGGTGGCCCATGGCTGTGCGTGTGGTGATCAATGCCGCTTCCGGTACAGCCCGGCGCTATGGCGCTGCGGCCTTGCATACCCTGATCCAGAATACCGCTGCCGAACACGGCTTGCATGATCTGACGGTGCAGGTGGTGCCGCCAGATGCTTTGCCTGAAACCCTGCGCCAAGCAACACAGGAAGCCGGGGAAATCTGGGTGGGCGGCGGCGACGGCACCTTGCGCAGTGCGGCGGAATTGCTGCATGCCAATCAGCACGATCAGGTGCTGGGCGTGCTGCCGCTCGGCACGATGAATCTGCTGGCGCGCGACCTAAACATCCCGCTTCAGATCGAACAGGCCGTGGCTGCCTTGAGCCAGGGCAGCTGCACCGCCATTGATCTTGGCCGTATCAACAATAGGCTGTTTCTCAATAAATCGGCGCTCGGGCTTTACCCTGAGATGGTGGTGGATCGTGAACGGCGGCGGCGGCTGTTCGGTCTCAGCAAATGGGGCGCTATGCTGCGCGCCGCCTGGCGGGCGATGCGGCGCCATCGCCTGCTGCATATCAGCATCGATTATCATGGCCAGCGCCGCGAAATTCTCTCGCCGGCCATCGTGGTGGCGGTGGGCGCCTATGAATTCCGCCCCGGCCAGCTCTTCGGCCGGCCTGATCTGCAAAGCGGCGAATTGTCGCTTTACATCTCGCATGAGCGCAGCGCGCTTGGCTCGGCCGGCCAGCTTGCCAAGCTGTTTCTAGGCAGCCTGGAGCGCGATGACGAACTGGAAGTGATCAAGGCCGAGCATCTGCGCATCGACTTTGAGCGTGCAAAGCCCGTGGCCAGCGATGGCGAGATCGACATGCTGCGCGGCCCAATCGATTTCCACGTCTTGCCGCGTGCTTTGAAGGTGCGCCAGCCAGCAACAGGCAGCCTGTGATGTTCGGGGCCTGAAACAACAACGGCCCGGAGCGCTGAACGATCCGGGCCGCTTGATCAGATTTTGAGCTGGAGCCATGCCTTTTTCAAGGAATGGTGGGCGCACCAGGGCTCGAACCTGGGACCCGCTGATTAAGAGTCAGCTGCTCTACCAACTGAGCTATGCGCCCAGCTCAAAACCGGCGCGAAACATACCCTGATTCCTGTCGATTGCAAGGGCTTCGGCGTGATGAATTTCGCCGACAGGATTTTTTCTATAAGCCACTCATATGACGCGGGATTTCCACATCGCGGTGAACATAGACGCAGATCAGCAGGCCGATGCCGATCAGCAGGGTCATCATCGCCGTGCCGCCATAGCTGACCAGCGGCAGCGGCACCCCCACCACCGGCACCAGGCCAGACACCATGGCGATATTGATGAAGACATACAGGAACAGCATCACCGTGAGGCCACCCGCCACCAGGCGGCCAAACTGGTTGCGCGAGCGCATGGCGATGGCATAGCCATAAGCAAGAACCAGGATGTAGAGCGCGATCAGGCCCAGCGCGCCGACCAGGCCCTGCTCCTCAGCAAACATGGTGAAGATGAAATCAGTCTGCTTTTCAGGCAGGAAGCTGAGGTGGCTCTGGCTGCCTTGCAGGAAACCTTTGCCCATGAAGCCGCCAGAGCCAAGCGCGATCTTGGATTGCAGAATATGATAGCCGGAGCCGAGTGGATCATTTTCCGGGTTCATGAAGGTGAGCACGCGCTTGCGCTGGTAATCATGCATCAGGCCCCAGCCGACCGGCATCGCCGCGCCCGCCGCCACAATCACCAGCAGAAATTTCCACAGCCGCACCCCGGCGAAGAAAAACACCGCGCCCGAGGTAGCCAGCAGCAGCATGGCAGTGCCCAAATCCGGCTGCTTCATCACCAGCACCACCGGCGCCAGCACCAGCGCCAGCGGCGCCAACAGCCAGCGGATCATGCCCACTTCATCATAGGACAGACCGTGGAAGTAGCGCGCCAGCGCCAGCACGATGGAAATCTTCATGATCTCGGAGGGCTGCACATGGATCACGCCAAGATCAAGCCAGCGCTGCGCCCCCATGCCGATACGGCCAAACAATTCCACCGCCACCAGCAGGATCAGCGCCACGGCATAAAACAAATAGGCCGAACGCATCCAGATCCGGATGTCAGTAATCGCAATCGCAGTCATTACACAAATGCCGATCGCAAAGCGCAGCATCTGGCGATCGGCCCAGGGATCGATATCGCCGCCGGCGGCAGAATAAAGCTGAATGAAGCCGACTGAGGCTATCATGCTGATCAGCAGCACCAGCCCCCAGGTGATGTCGCGCAACTTGCGGCCAAAAGTCAGATCGTTGCCGCGGCTGAGCAGGGAATGGCGACGCATGCTCATCCCTCCCGGCCCGGCTTGACCGCATCCGCGGTGGTGGCGGGTATCTGGCTGGGCGGCCGGTTGCGCCGCGACGGATCCAGTTTTTGCACTTCCAGCATGATGTCGCGCGCAATCGGCGCTGCCGCCTTGGAGCCGGAACCGCCATGCTCCACAATCACAGCGCAGCAGTAACGCGGCGCGGAGATCGGCGCAAAGGCGACAAAAAGCGCATGATCACGCTCTTCCCAAGGCTTTTCCTCATTTTTGCGCACGCGGGTATCACGCTCGGCCTTGGAGATACGGCGCACCTGGCTGGAGCCGGTTTTGCCGGCCATGGCGAATTGCGGCTGAGTGATGCGGGCGCCATGCGCGGTGCCGCGCGGCGGCGTGGTCACCCGGATCATGCCTTCCAGCACAATATCAAGATGCTCGCGCTTGATGTTCAGCGACGGATAAAGCTGGCTTGCCGGGCGTGTTTCGCTGGATGGCCCCAGCACATCATCCAGCCGCACCAGGCGCGGCTGCACAGCATAGCCGCCATTGGCCAGCCGCGCCGTCATCACCGCCAATTGCAGCGGCGTGGCCAGCACATAACCCTGGCCGATGCCCACCACCAGAGTTTCACCCTGCGCCCAGGGCTGACCCAGCGCAGCCTGTTTCCAGGCCCGGGTCGGGATCAGGCCCTTGCGTTCGGCGGTAACATGCACGCCGCTGACATCGCCAAGGCCGAGCCTTTTTGACATATCGGCAATCTTGTCGACGCCGATGCGCCGGGCCGCTTCGTAGAAATAGACATCGCAGCTTTCCTCCAGTGCCTGCACCAGATTCATGCTGCCATGGCCGCCTTTTTTCCAGCAATGGAAGGTGTTGTTGCCCAGCTCCACATGGCCGGGACAGAAGACCCGTGTATCCGGCGTTACCGCGCCGGCTTCCAGCGCAGCCAGCCCCACCACCATCTTGAAGGTGGAACCGGGCGGATACTGGCCCTGCACCGCCTTGTTGGTCAGCGGCTTGTATTTGTCGCCATTAAGCTGGCGCCATTGCGCGGTGGTGATGCCAACATTGAACCAGTTCGGATCAAAGCCGGGATTGGACACCATAGTCAGCACTTCGCCGGTATGCACATCCATCACCACGGCGGCGGCACTTTCATCCTTCAGCCGTTCGGCGGTGAAACGCTGCAATTCTGCATCGATGCTGAGCACCACATCATCGCCGGCCAGGCCATCAGTGCGATCCAGTTCACGGATGGCGCGGCCATAGGCATTCACCTCGATCTGGCTATGCCCGGCGCGGCCGCGCAAATCCTCGTCGAACAGTTTTTCGATGCCTGTCTTGCCAATGCGGAAGCCGGGCAGTTCCAGCAGCGGATCGTCGCCCAGTTCATTCTCGGCCACGGCGCCAACATAACCCACCACATGGCTGAAAATCGGCCCCATGCCGTAATCGCGGGTCTCGCCAACATCAAGCTGCACGCCAGGCAGATCAGGGCTGTGCAGATTGACGCGGGCAAAATCCTCCCATGACAAATTCTCGGCCACCACCGCCGGCACAAACTTGCGCCGCCGCTCGATCTCGCGTTTGACGCGGGCGCGCTGCGTATCATCAATCTGAATCAATTCGGCCAGCGCAGTGAGCGTGGCATCCACATTGCGCGTCTGCTCGGCCACGATCAGCACGCGATAATTGCGCCGGTTGGAGGCCAGTTCGGTGCCAAAACGATCCAGCACCCGGCCACGGCGCGGCGGCAGCAGCCGCATCGAAATACGGTTTTCATCCGACAGCAGCTTGTAGCGATCTGCTTCCAGTACCTGTAGGTAATACAGCCGCCCCGCCAAGCCGCCAAACAAGGCAAGCTGCCCTGCGCCGAGCATCAGAGCGCGGCGGCTGAAAACACGTTGGATATCATTGTCGCGCTTGTTCACGCCGGCCCCATCATGCTGGCATGCCGATCATGTCGACAGGCCTGGGCGCAGATAGCGCTGCTCGATCCGGCTCAGCAGCCAGTAGATAGCGGGATAAAGCCCGAGCGACAGCGCAAGCTGGGCCAGCACCGGGCGGAATTCATGCAGCTGCCAATGCAGCAGGCTGGCAATGCTCCAACTGATCAGGCTGGCGCCAACCGCCACCATGGCAAAACCCCACCAATTGACCAGGAAGGACGAACCAAGGAAAACCCGGCGCTGCGACACACCGAGTTCATGCGTCAGCAGCAGCAGCAGCGCGTTGAGGCCAAGTGGCCCGGCGGTGATCAGATCAACCACCAGGCCGATCAGGAAAGCGCCCAGCATCGACATCAGATCGGCGCGGAAAATGCTCCAGTAGAATACCGCCATCAAGGCCAAGGCCGGGCTGATGGTGGCAAAATGCGGCAGTCCGACCGGGGCAAGGCCGCAGGCGACCAGCACCAGGCAGGTGACAATCGGCAGGAAGCCGCGCAGCCGCTGCACCGAGACGGCAAGCGGTTTCATCACGGCTTGCGAGCGGCCGGGCGCGCCGCCTCCTCGGCTTCAAGCCGGGTTTCCTCAAACTGCACCACACGCAGGAAATCCAGCCGGCCAAGTTCAACAAACGGCCGCAGCCGTACATTGCCCTCGCCCACAGCAACAATCTCGCCAACCGGAATGCCAACCGGGAATTGGCCGCCATCGCCAGAAGTCACCACCATCTGGCCAACCTGCGGCTTGGCGCCGGCATGCAGATATTCCAGCTTGGGCTGCGGCGAGTTATCGCCGGCCAGGACGGCACGATGGCCGGTTTCCTGGATCATCACCGGCAGGCGCGAATTGAGGTCGGTGAGCAGCAGTATACGTGCGGCACGCTGGCCCACTTCGGCCACACGGCCAACGTAGCCGCCCTCTCCGATGGTGGCCTGGCCTTTTTTGACGCCATCCTTGCTGCCGATATTGATCAATGCCGTGCGCACGAAAAGGCCGCCGCCATCGGCAATGACACGGCCGGTGACAAAGCTGTGGCCCAGATCGGGGCCGGCAGCCAGCAGACGGCGCAGGCTGGCATTATCCTGCTCCAGCCGGCGCGCCACGTCCTGCCATTGCAGCAGGCGGGCATTCTCGGTGCGTAGCCGCACATTTTCTTCATGCGCGAAGATCAGGTCGTCGATGGTGCCGACGATATTGCCGATAAAGGCGATGGGCTGAGATACGGCGGTGAGCATTGGTTCGAAGATATCCGCCGTGATCGCCCGCACGCGCTCCACCGCCGGGCGGTCGATACGGCTGAGCAGGATCAGGCCAAGGGCCGCGCCGATCAGCAGCAGAAAGGCAAAGCGCTGCACCAGCCCCTTTATCGGTGCTGCCAGCCGCATGCTGCGTCCGGTCCGCCCTCGCATCTCGCTCCGTCAGCCCCCTCCTGAATACCGCCCCGCCACCCCTGGCTTAGTAGGACGGATTATACAGCACTTGCTTGAACGTGGTCTTCATGCCTTCCAGCGCCCGCCCGGTGCCGAGCGCAACGCAGGATAACGGCTCGTCGGCAATGGTCACCGGCAGGCCGGTGGCATGGCGCAACACCAGATCCAGATTGCCCAACAGCGCGCCGCCGCCGGTCAGCACAATGCCTTTGTCAACGATATCGGCCGCGAGTTCCGGCGCGGTATGCTCCAGCGCCACCTTCACGGCTTCGACAATGGCGCCAACCGGTTCGGCCAGGCTTTCGGCAATCTGGCGCTGGTTGATCACCAATTCCTTCGGCACGCCGTTCATCAGATCGCGGCCCTTGATCTCCATGGACAGGCCATTGCCATCTTCCGGCGGACAGGCCGAGCCGATCTGCTTCTTGATACGCTCGGCCGAAGCCTCGCCCACCAAAAGGTTATTGTTGCGGCGGATATAGGCGATGATCGCTTCATCCATCTTGTCGCCGCCCACGCGCACACTCCGCGAATAGACAATGCCGCCCAGGGACAAAACGGCCACCTCGGTGGTGCCGCCGCCGATATCCACCACCATCGAGCCGGTCGGTTCGGTGACCGGCAGGCCGGCGCCAATCGCAGCCGCCATCGGCTCTTCGATCAGTTGCACACGACGCGCACCGGCGGATTCCGCCGATTCCATGATGGCGCGGCGTTCCACGGCGGTGGAGCCAGACGGCACGCAGATAATCACCTGCGGCGAAGCAAAGCTGCGCCGGTTATGCACCTTGCGGATAAAGTGCTTGATCATCTCTTCGGCAACATTGAAATCGGCAATCACACCATCGCGCAGCGGGCGAATGGCTTCGATATTGCCCGGGGTGCGGCCCAGCATCTGCTTGGCCTCGTCGCCCACCGCCAGCACTTCCTTCTTGCCACGCACATTGCTGATCGCGACCACGGACGGCTCGTTCAGCACAATGCCTCGTCCCTTGACATAGACCAGCGTGTTGGCCGTGCCGAGGTCGATGGCCATATCGGCCGACATGAAACCCATCAAGCGTGAAAACATCGACACTTCACCTCATGAACCAGATATTGCGGCCGTTATGCTGCCTTGAGCCGGGATACGCAAGGCCCCAAACCCGCTATTTCCGCCAGCTTTAAGCACCAGTATTGCCATTTACGCACTCAACGCCTGTGGTGCGGTCTTCTCGCGTTTCACCAGCAACTTGTTGAGCGCATGGATATAAGCCCGCGCCGAAGCCACCAGCGTATCGGCATCTGCACCCTGGCCGTTCACGGTCTTGCCCGCTTCGGCCAGCCGCACCGTCACCTCGGCCTGCGCATCGGTGCCTTCGGTTACCGCATGTACCTGATAGAGCTGCAACTTGGCGTCGTGTGGGTACAATTCTTTAATCGCGTTGAATGTGGCGTCGACCGGACCGTTGCCAGTCGCCTTCACTGCCGCTGGGCGGCCATCGATCTCCAGTTCCAGCTCCGCCGATTGCGGCCCCTTGGAACCGGCCACCACCTGCAACGAGACAAACTGGATGCGGTCATTACCGCGCCACACGGCGTCATCCACCAGCGCCAGCAAATCCTCGTCGAACACATCCTTCTTGCGGTCGGCCAGATCCTTGAAACGCGTGAAAGCATCGTTGAGCTGATTGTCGGCCAGATGGAAACCAAGCTCTTCCAGTTTTTTGCGGAAGGCATGGCGGCCGGAATGTTTGCCCATCACCAGCGTGGAGCGATTGAGACCAACCGATTCCGGCGTCATGATCTCGTAAGTGCCGGCATGTTTCAGCATGCCATCCTGGTGGATGCCGCTTTCATGCGCGAAGGCATTGGCGCCGACAATGGCCTTGTTGGGCTGCACGTTGAAGCCGGTGATCGACGACAGCAGCCGCGAGGCTTTGGTGATGTCGGTGGTACGGATGCCGGTTTCAAAAGCCATCGCATCGCCGCGTGTGCGCAACGCCATCACGATCTCTTCCAGCGCGGCATTGCCGGCGCGTTCGCCGATGCCGTTGATGGTGCATTCCACCTGGCGTGCGCCGCCGATCACGGCCGCCAGCGAATTGGCCACTGCAAGACCCAGATCATTATGACAATGCGCAGAAAAGCGCGCCTGATCGCTGTTTGGCACGTTCTCAATCAGATAACGCATCAGCCGGGTATATTCATCCGGCACTGTGTAACCCACCGTATCGGGCACATTGATGGTGCGTGCGCCGGCCTTGATCGCGCTCTCGATCAGGCGGCAGAGAAATTCGGGGTCTGAGCGTGTGCCATCCTCGCAGCTCCATTCCACATCATCGCACAGATTGCGCGCATGGCTGACACTATCGATCACCGCCTGATGCACCGCCTCCGGCTCCATCTGCAATTTGTATTTCATATGCAGCGGGCTGGTGGAGATGAAGGTGTGGATGCGGGCCTGGCGCGCCGGGCGCAAAGCTTCCCAGGCACGATCAATATCCTTGCGGCCAGCACGGCTCAGACCACAGACGATAGAGTTCTTCACCCGCTTGGCAATTTCATTCACCGCCTCGAAATCGCCATTGGAGGCAATCGGAAAGCCGGCTTCGATAACATCGACGCCCATGCCTTCGAGCAATTCGGCGATACGCAGCTTCTCTTCCAGATTCATCGAGCAGCCGGGTGATTGCTCACCATCACGCAAGGTGGTGTCAAAAATCACAACCCGGTCGCGGGTTTGCTGGGTGCTGGCTTCAGTCATGGCGATGGCCTTTCCGCCCTGGCGGATACCGGGTTGACCGGAACCGCAGCCTGCTTGCCGCGCCATATCCGATCCAGCCGATATTTCCGTGGTTTAGCCATAGTGTACACGCTTCGGCCGGTCCTCGGCAAAGGCTAGCCGAAGGAAAGCCCGGCCAGCGATAAAAACAGGAAGTTACATGGTTAATGTGCGCTGCCCGGCTTAACAGAGCGTGAACGGGACGGTTTTGAATTTTTGCGCTGCGATTGCGGCAAATTCATGGTCCCCGCAATAGTTGTGCGAAGCAATTGCAACTAAAACTAATAATACACTCAGTATAATCATCGTATTAGCGATAATTAATGCGTAAGCCCTTAAAACAATTGATAAACCTGATTCTGCTTGATGCGTGTGGGCGGGCAGAGTCGCGGATGGCTTAATTACATTTTTTAGCCGTTCTTTTGATTTCGCAGCCCCGAATAAGGAAAGAGACAGAGTGATCATGACAGAGGAACGGAGCGAAGGCCGGGTGCGGGGCACCAAAAGCCGTGGGCCGAACCAGTTTGACTGCCATGTCGGGCGGCGCCTGCGGGCGGCGCGAACCCTCGCAGGCATCAGTCAGACCAGGCTGGGCGAGGCAGTGGGCCTGACCTTCCAGCAGATTCAGAAATACGAAAAGGGCATGAACCGCATCGGCGCCAGCCGGTTGCAGCAATTTGCCCATATCCTGAATGTGCCGCCCTCATATTTCTTCGAGGGCCAGGTGGATGAGGCCGCCAGCCTGGATACCGCCGCCGTCAATGATGAGATTGATGCCGAAACTGCCGGCCGCGTCTCGCAGCGCCAGGCGATGGAGCTGGTGCGCTATTTCAGCCGCATCGATTCGAAAAGCCTGCGGCGCCACATCTTCGATCTGGTGAAAGCCGCCGGTGCTGCGCCGGGCGAAATCACTGCCGGCGCCAGCAACGACAGCGAATAATCGCGCAACACCCTGCTCTATCAAGGCCGCTTTTGCCGCCTGGCGAAAGCGGCCTTGATTTCACCTAGCAGTGCCTGAGCCGGCGCCGATAGCTGACGACCACGCAATTGCAGGCAGCCAATCTGGCGGCTGAGCGCCGGGCCGATCAATGGCCGCATGGTAAGCCGCTCGCTGGCAAACATGGAAAAGGTCAGTGCCGGCAGCGCGGTGACGCCAAGCCCGGCCGAAACCAGCGCAATGGCCGAAGCGATCTGCTCAACTTCATAACGCGGCGCCAGCGCAAAATCCGCTTGCAACAGCACTGCATCGGCCAGCCGGCGCACCGAGGTGGAGCCAGCCATCGCCACATAAGCGTGGCCGGCCAGGGCGCGCCAGGGCAGCGGCCCGTTGCCGGCCAGCGCATGATCGTCGCGGCAGACCAGATGGATACGATCAGCGCCCAATTCCTCATAGGTCAGCAGCGGTGTATCGGCAATCCGGGTGGTGACCGCGAAATCCGCCACGCCATCGACCACCAGCGCCACGGCGCGTTCATGCATCACATCATGAATAGCCACGTCGATGCCGGGATATTTGCTTTGCAGCGCTGATAATGCCGTGGGCAGAAATGATGCCGCAATGGAGGGCAGCACCGCGATGGCAAGCCGGCCATGCAAACCGCTGGCGCGCGACGCAACACCCTGCAATGCCACTTTCACATCGCGCAGCAGATCATCCGCCACCGCCGCGAGATGACGGCCATCCGCGGTGAGCCGCACCGAGCGTGTGGTGCGGTCAAACAGCATCAAACCGAGTTCAGCCTCGATCTTGGCAATTGCCACGCTGAGCGCAGGCTGCGACAGATTGAGTTTGCTGGCAGCGGCGCTGAAGCTGCCCAGCCTGGCCGTGGCCGCAAAAATCTCAAGCTGGCGCAAGGTCAGATTTATAGACATGATCTATAATCCTATAGTTAATATGTATTTGAGTTTATATATCACTTGGCTAGGGTCGCTGCGAGGCAACGCTCGCACAGGCTCAAAAAAGTGACCCAGTCGATCCATATCGGCGCTGGCGCCGGTTTTTCCGGCGACCGCCCAGGCGCAGCGCTTCCGGTGGTGGAAGCCTTGATCGCCGCCGGGCGCCCGGCTTTCCTGATCTTCGAGATGCTGGCTGAGCGCACCCTGGCGCTGGCGCAGCTTGATCGCCAGCGCGACCCGGCCGCCGGCCACAGCCCCAACCTGCTGGCGATGCTGGAACCGGTGCTGACACGCTGTCTGGATAACAATATCCGTATCATCGGCAATTTTGGCGCCGCCAATCCGGCCGGTGCGGCACAGCGCATTGCCGATCTGGCGGCCCGTCTTGGCCATCCCACCGCCCGCATCGCCGTTATAGCCGGCGATGACCTGAGCCAGGTGATGCGTGCCGAAGAACTGGCGGCATGTGAAGTGGATGGCCTGCTGCTGCGTGCCGATCCGATCAGCGGCAAATCGCCTGAAATCGTTGCAGCCAACGCCTATCTTGGCGCGGCGCCGATTGCCGCAGCCCTGGATGCCGGCGCACAGATTGTGGTCACCGGCCGCGTTGCGGATCCGGCACTCGTGCTCGGCCCGCTGGTACATGGCTTCGGCTGGCACTGGGATGATTGGCAGCGCCTTGCCGCCGGCACTTTGGCCGGCCATCTGCTGGAATGTGGGCCGCAGGTGACGGGCGGCTATTTTGCCGATCCCGGCTTCAAGGATGCCGCCGATTTTGTTGATATCGGCTACCCGATTGCTGAAGTGGATATCGTCGGCAATATCGTTATCACCAAGCCGCCCGGCACTGGCGGCGTGGTCGATCTGCGCAGCGTGAAAGAGCAGATTCTCTACGAAATTCATGATCCGGCCGCCTATCTCACACCCGATGTGGTGCTGGATCTGACGGAGGTGGAGCTGGAACAGCTTGGCCCCGACCGTGTGGCGGTGCGTGGCGCCCGAGGCCATGCCCGGCCGGAGCGGCTTAAGGCCACAGTCTGTATCAATGCAGGGCTGCTTGGCGAGGCGGAAATCTCCTATGCCGGACCAAATGCTGCGGCCCGCGCCCGGCTGGCCATTGAGATAGTGCGCCAGCGCATGGCGCGCGCATGGCCCGACCTGCCCTTGCGTGCCGATATCATCGGTATTTGCAGCAGTTTCGGCGACAGCGCCGGCCACATGCTGGCGGCCAGCCACTTCAACACCGAAGACTTACGCGTGCGCTTCGCCACCCGCAGCACCGATCCGGCCCCGGTGCAGCGCCTGTTGGCCGAAGTGGAAGCACTCTACGTTGCCGGCCCGGCCGGTGGCGGTGGTGTGCGGCGCCAGACCACGCCGCAACTGGCCAGCGCTTCCTGCCTGATCGAGCGCAACCGGCTGCATCCCACAATGTATTTGCTGAACCCGGTGGCTGCCCAATGAATCAGGCCGGCATTCCTCTGCATCAGCTTGCCCATGCCCGCTCCGGCGACAAGGGCAACCGGCTCAACATCGCGCTGATCTGCTATCGGCCGGAAGATTATGCCCTGCTGGCAGCCGAAGTGACCGAAGCCCGCGTGATGGAATTGTTTGCCCATCGTGGCGTAACCCGGGTGCAGCGTTACGACCTGCCGCGCCTGCATGCTTTCAACTTTGTGCTCGACAATGTTCTGGATGGCGGCGTCAACGCCAGCCTCGGCCTGGATGGCCATGGCAAAACGCTGTCCTTCCACCTGCTTGGCCTATCCATAACAAAAGTAAACAACGGAGGAACCGATGAGACTGCATAAGCTGATTCTTGCCCTTGGCCTGCTGGGCCTGGCGCAAGCCACACCAGCCGGCATCACGGCGGCTTTGGCCCAGGGCGCCGCCGGCTATCCAAACAAGCCGATCAAGTTCATCGTGCCCTTCGCGGCCGGCAGCGCCACAGACACGGTGGCGCGTGTGGTGGGCAACAAACTCGGTGCCGATCTGAAACAGAATGTGGTGGTGGAAAATGCTGCTGGCGGCAGCGGCGTGATCGCGGCGCAGAAGGTGGCCCAGGCGGCACCCGATGGTTACACCCTGCTGATCTCCACCAACACCACCCATGCCGCCAACCAGAGCATGCTGAAAAAGCTGCCCTATGATGCGGTGAAGGATTTTGAGACTGTCAGCATGCTCGGCACCATCCCGATGGCGCTGGTGGTGCATCCCAGCGTGCCAGCCGGCAACGTGCCGGAACTGATTGCCTACGCCAAGGCCAATCCGGGCAAACTGACTTTCGGCAGCGGCTCCAGTTCCTCGCGGATCAGCGTGGAACTGCTCAAGGCGATGACCGGCATCGACATCCTGCATGTCGGCTACAAGAGCAACCCGCAGGCAGTGACCGATCTGCTCGGCGGCCAGCTTTCACTAATGATCGCCGATGTTTCCACCACTCTGCCGCAGGCCGCCGCCGGCAAGGTGAAGGCTTTGGGCGTTTCCACCGCGCAGCCTTCCGTGGTGGCGCCGGGCCTGCCCACCATCGCGTCGCAGGGTGTGCCGGGCTATCAGATCACGGCATGGTTTGCCGCCTGGCTGCCGGCCAAAACCGATCCGGCGATTGCCGACCTGCTGCAAAAAGCCATCGCCGCAGCGGTGGCCGATAAAGAAGTGCAAGACAAGCTGCTGGCTGCCGGTATCGAGCCGCAATCTTCCAGCCGTCAGCAACTGGCCGATTTTGTTGT
This sequence comes from Ferrovibrio sp., assembly GCF_017994015.1. Taxonomy (GTDB): domain Bacteria; phylum Pseudomonadota; class Alphaproteobacteria; order Ferrovibrionales; family Ferrovibrionaceae; genus Ferrovibrio. Next base: position 109,622 of record NZ_JAGOLP010000005.1, read on the forward strand.
GTCGGAAACCAAGAAATGGGCCGAAGTGGTGAAGGCTGCCGGCATCGAGCCGGAATAGGTCACGCCCCGGAATTTGAACAAAAAAACGGCCGCCGGAGTGATCCGGCGGCCGTTCCATTTCAGTGCAGGTGCACTTAGTTCGAACGGGCCTTGTCGACCAGCTTGTTCTTGGCGATCCAGGGCATCATGGCGCGCAGCTTGCTGCCCACTTCCTCAATCGGATGCGCCGCCATCTTGGCGCGGGTGGCCTTGAACGAGGTCTGGTTGACCTTGTTCTCCAGCATCCAGTTGCGGGTGAAGCGGCCTTCCTGGATATCGGCCAGCACACGCTTCATCTCGGCCTTGGTCTCGGCGGTGATGATGCGCGGGCCGGTGACATATTCACCATACTCGGCGGTGTTGGAGATCGAGTAGTTCATGTTGGCGATGCCGCCTTCGTAGATCAGGTCCACGATCAGCTTCACTTCATGCAGGCACTCGAAATAGGCCATTTCCGGCGCATAGCCGGCTTCGGTCAGGGTCTCGTAGCCGGCCTTGATCAGTTCGACCAGGCCGCCGCAAAGCACCACCTGCTCGCCGAACAGGTCGGTTTCGCATTCCTCGCGGAAGGTGGTTTCGATGATGCCGGCCTTGCCGCCGCCATTGGCCGAGGCGTAGCTGAGCGCGATTTCAAGCGCGTTGCCCGAGGCATTCTGATGCACGGCAACCAGCGACGGCACGCCGCCGCCCTTGAGGTATTCCGAGCGCACAGTGTGGCCCGGGCCCTTCGGCGCGATCATGAACACGTCAATGTCCTTGCGCGGCTCGATCAGGTTGAAATGGATGTTCAGGCCATGCGCGAAGGCCAGGGCGGCGCCCTGCTTCATGTTGTCGCGCAGGTCGTTCACCCACAGGTCGGACTGGCCTTCATCCGGCGTCAGCACCATGATCACGTCGGCCCATTTGGCGGCCTCGGTCGGGGTCATGGTCTTGAAACCGGCTTCCTGCGCCTTCACATGGCCGGCCGAGCCGGCCCGCAAAGCCACGGCAATCTCCTTGACGCCGCTATCCTTCAGGTTCTGGGCATGGGCATGGCCCTGGCTGCCATAGCCGACGATGGCGACCTTCTTGCCCTTGATCAGGTTCAGGTCCGCATCGCGGTCATAATACACACGCATGGTTTTTCTCTCCTATTAATGCGTCGTGGCTTCTCAAGAAACGGTTTAGAGCGGCGCCGGGCCGCGGCTGATCGCGACCACGCCGGTGCGCGAGACATCCACCAGGCCAAGCGGCTGCATCAGCTTGACGAAGGCGTCGATCTTCTCGGGCGCGCCGGTCAGTTCGAATACGAAGGATTCGATGGTGCTGTCCACTGCGCGGGCACGGAAAATATCGGCGATGCGCAAGCTTTCCACCCGCTTCTCGCCGGTGCCGGCCACTTTGACCAGGGCCAGTTCACGCGCCACATGCGGGCCTTCCACGGTCAGGTCATGCACATTATGCACCGGCACCAGGCGGCCAAGCTGGGCCTTGATCTGCTCGATCACGGGCGCCGGGCCGGAAGTGACAATGGTGATGCGCGACAGATGCGCCGCGTCGCTCACCTCGGCAACGGTGAGGCTTTCGATATTGTAGCCGCGGCCGGAAAACAGGCCGACAACACGGGCCAGGATACCCGGCTCATTATCGACCAGCACCGACAGGATATGCGATTGAACCGGCAAAGTTGCTTGCGCAGACATGATGGGAAATTCCGCTTGATTCGTGGAGGCGCTCAGACCAGCGCCATGCCTTCCGCACTCACCGACGCGCCGGGATCGGAAGCGCGCTGGTTGTTCAGGATCATTTCGTTATGGGCCGCGCCCGAAGGCACCATCGGGAAACAATTCTCGTCCTTCGAGACGGCCACATCCACCACCACCGGGCGGTCGACCTTGATCATCTCGTCGATCACCGCATCGAGATCGCCCGGGCTGGTGCAGCGCAGGCCAACGCAATGGAATGCCTCGGCCAGTTTGACAAAATCCGGCAAGGCTTCGGAATAGGTTTCAGAATAGCGGCTGTCATGCAGCAATTCCTGCCACTGCCGCACCATGCCCATATATTCATTGTTGAGGATGAACACCTTCACCGGCAGGCGATATTGCGCCGCCGTGCCGAGTTCCTGAATGTTCATCAGGATCGAGGCTTCGCCGGCGATATCCACCACCAGCTTGCCCGGATTGCCGAGCTGCGCACCCACGGCGGCGGGCAGGCCATAGCCCATGGTGCCAAGGCCGCCCGAGGTCATCCAGCGATTCGGCTGCTCAAACTTGTAGAACTGCGCCGCCCACATCTGGTGCTGGCCCACTTCGGTGGTGATGAATGTGTCGCGCTGCTTGGTCTTTTCATACAGCCGCTGGATGGCGTATTGCGGCTTGATGATCTTGTCGTCCTGCTGGAAGGCAAGGCAATCGCGGGCGCGCCACTGGTCGATCTGGGTCCACCATTTGTCGAGCGCCGGCTGGTTCGGCTTGTAGCCGCCCTGCTTCCACACCGCAATCATCTGCTCCAGCACGCGGCAGGCATCGCCAACGATGCAGATATCGGCGCGCACCGTCTTGTTATGCGACGACGGATCGATATCAACATGGATTTTCTTCGAGCCCGGCGAAAAGGCATTGAGCCGGCCGGTGATGCGATCATCAAAGCGCGCACCGATATTGATCATCACATCGCAATCATGCATGGCATGATTGGCTTCCCAGGTGCCGTGCATGCCCAGCATGCCGAGGAATTGCCGGTCGGTGCCGGAATATGAACCCAGCCCCATCAGGGTGTTGGTGATCGGGAAGCCGGTCAGCTTGACCAGTTCGCGCAGCAATTCAGAAGCGCGCGGGCCGGCATTGACGATGCCGCCGCCGGTATAAAATACCGGCCGCTGCGCCTTGGCCATCAATTCCACTGCCGCACGGATTTTGCCGTCGTCACCTTCAACACGCGGGCGATAGGTCTTGTGCCGCACATTGGCCGGGCCGGTATAAGGCCCCTTCGCCACCTGGATATCCTTGGGCAGATCAATCACCACCGGGCCGGGCCGGCCGCTGGTGGCAACATAGAACGCCTCATGCACCACACGGGCCAGATCGTCGCTGCTCTTCACCAGATAATTATGCTTGGTGCAGGGCCGGGTGATGCCGGTGGTGTCGCATTCCTGGAACGCATCGGTGCCGATCAGATGGGTGGCGACCTGGCCGGTCAGGCAGACAATCGGGATCGAATCCATCAGCGCATCGGTCAGGCCGGTGACGGCATTGGTGGCGCCGGGGCCGGACGTGACCAACACCACACCCGGCTTGCCGGTGGAACGGGCATAACCTTCGGCGGCATGCACGGCGCCCTGCTCATGGCGCACCAGCACATGGCGAATGGCATTCTGCTTGAACAACGCATCGTAAATCGGCAATACCGCGCCACCCGGATAGCCAAAAATGACCTCGACGCCCTGATCAACAAGCGCCTTGATCACCAGCTCCGCGCCGGACATGGTCTGCTGTTCACGCTGCTCGGTATCCATAACTCCGTATCCTTGCCTGTAGGGCCTGAAGCGGCAGGCGAAACACTCGCCCACCCTGTAAAAAAGCGCGCCACCCTAAACAGAGGGGTAGCGGGTGGTCAACAGGTATCTCATAAGAAATGGAAAGATTTTTGCCTCTGGGTTGAAATTTTCTTTCTCTCCGAGGTCGCTTTCCTCAACTAGGTCCGGGCTGATCTGGTGCCGGAACCAGGTGGTCTGGCGCTTGGCGTAATGCCTTGTATTCGCTTGGGCAAGGCTTATCGCCGTTTCCAGATCAATTTCTCCGGCCAGATGGCGCAGCAATTCCGGCAGGCCATGCGCCTTGCGGATCGGCGCATCCGGCGGCACATCGGTTCGGGCAGTAAAAATCCGCGCTTCCTCAAGCGCCCCGGCGGCGATCATGGCGGCAAAACGCTGGTCGATCCGGGCATAAAGCGGGGCGCGCGGCGGCCGCAGCAGCAGCCAGCAAGCCGGATTGGGCAAACCCGGCGCCCCGGCCTCGCGGCGCCAGGCTGCCAGGCCACGCCCGCTGCCGGCCAGCACTTCCCAGGCCCGCGCCAGGCGCTGGCTGTCGCCCGGCTTGAGCTGGGCGGCGGTTTCCGGATCGAGGCGGCTCAATTCAGCATGCAGCCCGGCAGGCCCAAGCCGTGCCAGCAAAGCCTGCGCTTCGGCCTTGGCTTCAGGCGGCAGGGCCGGCACCTGCACCAGGCCATCGATCAGGCCCCGCAGATACATCCCGGTGCCGCCCACCAGCACCGGCAGGCGCCCGGCCTCGGCGGCCCCGGCAATCGCGGCCAGGGCCAGATCGCGCCAGCGCGCCGCCGTGCCATGCTCGGCGCCATCCAGCACACCATAAAGCCGGTGCGGCACCCGCGCCGTCTCCTCGGCGCTCGGTCGGGCGCTCAGGATATGCAGGTCGCGATAGACCTGCATGCTGTCGGCATTGATCACCACGCCGCCAAAACGCTCGGCAATCGCCAAGCCCAGCGCCGACTTGCCGCTGGCGGTGGGGCCGGCAACGATGACAAGCGGCCAACTGGCAGGTATATGGGTCATCCTGTCTTCTTATCCCGGTTCGTGGCCATGCAAAACCTTCTCACCCTGATCTCCGATCCACGCGGCGCCGTACTCAGCGAGCGTGTGGCCGGGGCGGTGCGCGATGCGCTGGCCATGGCCGGGGCGAAAGTCGGCCCGGCGGATTGGCTTGATCCCGGCGTGGCCTGCGACATTGCCTTCGACCGGCTGGCCGGCGAAGCGGCGGTGAAAGCCGCCAAGGTGGCCCTGCGCGGCGCCCCGGTGGACCTGCTGCTGCCGCCACTGGAAAACCGCCGCAAGCAGGTGCTGGTGGCCGATATGGAATCCACCATCATCCGCAACGAGATGCTGGATGAACTGGCCGAACTGGCACGCCTCGGCCCCGGCATCGCCGAGATCACCCGCCGCGCCATGAATGGCGAACTGGATTTTGAAGCCGCCTTGCGTGAGCGTGTTGCCCTGCTCAAGGGCCTGCCCGAAACCCTGCTGGCCCAGGCCGCCGGCCTGATTCAGCCGATGCCGGGCGCCAAGGCGTTGCTCGGCACCCTCAAGGCGCATGGTGTCTATTGCGCCCTGGTCTCTGGCGGTTTTGATTATTTCACCGGCATGATCAAAGACCAGTTCGGCTTCGACGAACACCAGGCCAACCATCTGGTGATAACCTTCGACAAGCTGGCCGGCAGTGTGCGCGAACCAATCCTGGGCCGCGAAGCCAAACTTGCCGCCCTCAAGCGCATCGCGATTGCGCAGAATGTGGAACTGGCTGATTGTCTCACTGTGGGCGATGGCGCCAACGATCTGGCCATGCTGCAAGCCGCCGGCATGGGCATCGCCTTCCGCGCCAAGCCGGTGGTGCGCGAACAGGCGCGTTTCTCGATCCAGCATGGCGACCTGACAGGGCTACTCTATGCCCAGGGCTACAGGCGGGATGAAATCCTCGGCCGTTGACAGGCCGCCGCGGCCGCACTAGCTTTAACGCCATGCACACCCGCGCCGTCTTTACGAACTGGTATTTTACGCTGCTCCCATAGCGGCGACGGTTCGTATGTGACAAACGACCCAATGCCGCCGCAGCCACCGGCGGCATTCGTGTTTTCAGACAATCCGATGCTTCCGGCCTCCGGCGGAAAACCCACCGCTGACCCTGAGGAGAAGTATCATGCCCACACTCACCGCCGATAACACCGCCCCGCTCGACCTGCCGCGCGAAGCCTTGCTGCATGGCATGGACCTAGTGGACCTGCTGGTTACTGCCCGGCTGGCCGATAACCGCAGCGATGCCCGCCGCCTGATCCGCACCGCCAAGGCGCGGCTCAATGGCCGCGTGGTGGCGCATGAAGGCGTTACCGCCGGGCTCGACGATCTGGACAAGAACGGCCTGCTGCGCCTGGCCACCGGCCAAAACCGCGAAAGACTGGTGCGGGCGGCCTAAAATATCTTTTTGCTCATTTTATACATATCGTATAAAATAGACAAAATGATCATTTACTGGAAGCAGTCATGCGCACCATCTCAGCCACCCAGGCCAAACAGGAATTTGCGGCATTGCTTGATGTCGCCCAGCACGAGCCGGTACTGATCCGGCGCCAGAAGCGTGATGTGGCGGTATTGCTCTCGATGCGAGATTTTGAGGCATTGCGCGCCTATCGCTTGGAGGAATTGCGCCAACATTCAGAGCGGGTCGGCGCCCGTGCCGTAGCCGCCGGCTTGACCGAAGATAAGCTGGCGGCACTGCTGGCGGACGAGCGCTGATGTGCGCTTTGTCCTTGATACCAATGTTCTGATCAGCAAATTCCTGCTTCCAGGCTCGGTGGCGGATCAGGCTTTCTGGAAAGCCAGCGGCCTTGGTACGTTGCTTATGAGCGAAGGAACTTTTGCCGAATTGAGTCAGGTGCTATTACGGCCGAAATTCGACCGTTATGTTTCGCAGCAAGACCGCGCCACATTGCTTACGCTGATCGAAGACATCGCAGATTTCATTTCAGAACCACCTGAAATCCAGGCCTGCCGTGACCCACAGGACGACAAGTTTCTCAGCCTCGCTGTCGCAGGTTCAGCCGCTTGCATCGTCAGCGGCGATGCCTATCTGCTGGCACTGCACCCGTTTCGCGGCATCCCAATCCTAAAGCCGGCGACTTTCCTTGCAGATTTCTAAACGAAGAAATCCGGGATCAGGTCTTTTTCCTCGACGCCGTCATGGCGGTAGATCGAGAAATCGCTGACGCCGGCTTCGGCCAGCACGGCATCGTCGATGAAGAAATTGCCGGTGCAGTCGCGGCTCGGACGGGTGAGGATGACATGGGCGGCATCGGCCAGGATTGCCGGCTTGCGGCAACGGCGGCGGAAATCCGGCCCGGTGATCACGTTCATCGCATCGGTATCCACAGCGGTGCGCGGCCACAGCGCATTCACCGCCACGCCCTTGGAACGGAATTCGCCAGACATGCCGAGCACACACAGGCTCATGCCGTATTTCGCCATCGTGTAGGCAACATGCGGCTCAAACCAGCGCTGCTCCATGTTAAGCGGCGGTGACATGTTGAGGATATGCGGGTTCGGCGCCTTGAGCAGATAGGGCAACGCCTTCTGCGAACAGAGATAGGTGCCGCGCGTATTGATCTGGTGCATCAGATCATAGCGTTTCATCGGCGTTTCCAGCGTGCCGGTCAGGCTGATCGCTGAGGCATTGTTGATCAGGATGTCGATGCCGCCAAATTTTTCCGCCGTCTGCGCCATGGCGGCTTCCACGGCGGCTTCCTCGCGCACATCCACCACCAGCGGCAAGGCCTGGCCGCCGGCACGCTCCACCGCTTCGGCGGCCGAATAGATGGTGCCGGGCAGCTTGGGGTGCGGCTCGGTGGTTTTGGCGGCAATGGCGATATTGGCGCCATCGGCGGCGGCACGGCAGGCAATCGCCAGGCCGATGCCACGGCTGGCGCCGGTGATGAACAGGGTCTTGCCCTTGAGCGTGGTCATGTTTTTCCTCCCCCGCCAGGCCCGTTCGGGCCTGGGCTTATTGTGCCGCTTCCGCCATAACGCTGCGGCTATATTCATACACGCCCTGGGCATTCAGGCTGCGCTGCACCTGGCCTTCCAGCATCAGATGATGCAGATGCGCCATCGCCTCGCCGGCCGCCAGGGTGATGTGATCCTTGATATCGCGCTTGAACAGCAGCGGCAGCGTATCCAGCACCGTCATCGGCCGGTCCATCGCCTGCATCAGGATATCCAGCCGCTCCTGATGGTGGCGCTTGAGATAGGCGATGCGCGCATGCAGTCCAACAAACACATCACCATGCGACGGCATCACCCACACATCGGCGGGCAGATCGGCGAAGCGGTCCAGCGAGCGCAGATACAGCGTCAGCGAGCAGGCTTCCGGCTCGCCGGGATAAACCCCGATATGCGGGCTGATACGCGGCAGCACCTGATCGCCGGAGATCAGCAGATTGAGTTCGGCGCAATACAGGCTGGCATGTTCCGGCGAATGGCCGCGCCCGATGATGACGCGCCAATCATGGCCGCCGATACGCACCAGATCGCCTTCCACGATACGGTGGTAGTAACGCGGAATTTCGGTCACCGCCTTGCGGAAATTGCCAAAGCCGCTCTGCTTGATCTTGTCGAGGCCGGCTTCGTCGAAACCGACCCGGCTGTAAAAATGCAGCACTTCCGGCGGCACCTCGGCCTGGGCATCCAGCGACAGCATGCGACCGAAGCTCCATTCGCCCAGGGTCATCCAGAGCGGCGCCTGCCAGCGTTCATGCAGCCAGCCGGCCAGGCCAAGATGATCCGGATGGAAATGTGTGCAGAGGATGCGAGTGATCGGCTTGCCATCCAGGTGGCGCTCAAAAACCTGCTGCCACAAAGCTTGCAGCTTGGACGAGCGCACGCCGGTATCCACCACGGTCCAGCCTTCGCCATCGCGCAGCAGCCATAGATTGATGTAGTCAAGGCCGGGAATCGGGATCGGCATGCGCAGCCAGAACACGCCGGGGCGCAGTTCAAAAACCTCGGCATCCCCGGGCCGCGGGCCGGCGGCATGGTCGGTGAAGGGGAAGCTTAAGCCGATATTGCGCTGATCAATCTCCGACACAGGGTATTCCTTCGTACTGGGGGCAGGTTGTTATTTTTTTCACGCCATGAATTGTAGGAGGTGGTTAACGTAAGCGTCAACAATGGATACGGGCCGCCCCAGGGAAGCCCTGGAACGGCCCGATAATATTTAGAATCAAATAGTTACTCAGGCTCGCAGCAAATCTGCCGTCACCTGGGCCAGATCATCGGCGCCTTCCATGGCGCCCAGGCAGCGGCCTTCCACGGCGGTCAGCACCTGTTCGGCGAAGAAGCGCGCCGACAGGATTTTGGCACTGAAATACGGATCGGTGCTGCCCGCCGCAATCTCCGCCTTGGCCGCCAGGGCCAGCCGGGCCAGCAGCCAGCCGCCGACGGTTTCCGAGAAAGCCCGGTGATATGGCGTGGCGCCAGCCAGGGCGGCATTGGCATCCTTGGGCAATGTGGCCGCCATCCATTGCGTGGCCTTCTTCAGTGCCGCCAGGGCACGGCCGAGTTCACGCTGCACCGAGGCGAAACCATCGCCGGCCCGGCCGAGCGCGGCCAAAGTGGCCTCGATCTCGCCGAACAGCCGCCGCACGGTGTCGCCGCCCTGCAAACCGAGCTTGCGGGTTACCAGATCAATGGCCTGGATGCCGTTGGTGCCTTCATAGATCGGCAGGATGCGGGCATCGCGATAATGCTGCGCCGCGCCGGTCTCCTCGATAAAGCCCATGCCGCCGTGAATCTGCACACCGATGGACGCCACTTCGCAGCCCACATCGGTGGCCCAGGCCTTGGACAGCGGGGTGAGCAATTCCACCAACGCCTTGGCGTCAGTAGCCACCGCCTTGTCCGGATCGTGATGGGCGCGGTCAATGCTGGCTGCATTGAGATAGACCAAAGCGCGCAGGGCCTCGGTCTGGGTTTTCATCAGCATCAGATTGCGGCGCACATCGGCATGCTCGATGATCGCCACATGCTGTTCGGCATTCATGCCGGGATGGCGGCCCTGCTTGCGGCCCTCGGCATAGCTCAAGGCCTGCTGGAAAGCCCGTTCGGCAATCGCGAGGCCCTGGCAGCCGACGCTGAGGCGGGCATTGTTCATCATGGTGAACATGCAGCGCATGCCCTGATTCTCGGCGCCGAGCAGCCAGCCAATGCATTCGTCATTGTCGCCATAGGACATGACGCAGGTGGGGCTGGCATGGATGCCTAGCTTGTGTTCCACCGAAACCACGCGCAGATCGTTGCGACGACCGAGCGAGCCATCCGCCTTGGGGATGAATTTCGGCACGATGAACAGCGAGATGCCCTTGGTGCCGGCCGGCGCGCCGGGCAGGCGGGCCAACACCAGATGCACAATATTCTCGGCCATCTGGTGTTCGCCATAGGTGATGAAAATCTTGGTGCCGGTGATGCGGTAGGTGCCATCGCCATTCGGCACCGCCCTGGATTTCAGCGCGCCGACATCCGAGCCGGCCTGCGGCTCGGTCAGGTTCATGGTGCCGGTCCATTCGCCCGATACCATCTTGGGCAGATACATCGCCTGCTGCTCCGGCGTGCCATGGGCAATGATGGCGTCGATGGCGCCCTGGGTCAGCAGCGGGCAGAGCGAGAACGACATGTTCGAGGCCTGCACCATTTCCTGCACCGCCATGGTGACGGCCCAGGGGATGGCGCCACCGCCGATTTCCTCGGCAAACGGCATGCCGTTCCAGCCGGCTTCGGCGAATTGCTTGTAGGCTTCGGCAAAACCATCGGCGGTGCGCACGGTGCCGTTTTCCACCCGGGAACCCTGCTGGTCGCCGATGCGGTTGATCGGCGACAACACACCGGCGGCAAACTTGGCAGCTTCCTCCAGCACGGCGGCGGCGGTTTCCGGCTCGGCATTACCCAGGCCCGGCAGGGTGCTGAGCTGGCTCAAGCCGGCCACCTGCTCCAGCACAAAACGCATATCCTTGATCGGTGCGGTATACTCCATCACATCCTCCTGAGACTGCCGGCTTTTGCTGGCCAGGGTGATAATATGGACCGGTCCCTCTAGCAAGCCCAGAACGAAGCCGCTACACATCGCGCCATGCCTGACGTAACGATAGCCGAAGCCGTGGACCTGCTGCGCCGGGGCGAGGTGGTGGCCCTGCCGACCGAGACGGTTTATGGCCTGGCCGCCGACGCCACCAACCCGGCGGCGGTGGCAAAAATCTATGCCGCCAAGGGGCGCCCGGATTTTAATCCGCTGATTTCCCATATTGCCGATTATGCGCAACTGGCCGGCCTGGCGCTGGCGGATAGCCGCGCCAAGGCGTTGGCCGACGCCTTCTGGCCCGGCGCCCTTACCCTGGTATTGCCCCGCGCAGCAGCCTGCCCGGTGGCGGAAGCGGTTTCGGCTGGCCTGCCCAGCCTGGCGATCCGGCTGCCCGCGCATCCGATTGCGCGTGAAATCCTGCGCCTTGTCGGCCGCCCGGTGGCCGCCCCCTCGGCCAACCGCTCCGGCCATGTCTCGCCCTCCACCGCCGCGCATGTGCGGCACAGCCTGGGGCCGGCCATCCCGGTGGTGGATGGCGGTCCCTGCCCGGTCGGCCTGGAATCCACCGTGATCGGCCTGACCGGCAGCCAGGCACTGCTGCTGCGCCCGGGCGGCATCCCGGCGGAAGCCATCGAGGCCGTGCTTGGCGCCCCGCTTGGCCGGCCACAATCCGCCAAACTGGAAAGCCCGGGCATGCTGTTGAAACATTACGCGCCCAGCCGGCCGGTGCGGCTGGATGCCACCACCGCGCATGGCAACGAGGGCCTGCTGAGTTTCGGCCCGGCCCTGCCCGGTTTCGCCGCCTATTTTTCGCTGAGCGACACAGGCGACCTGACGGAAGCGGCAGCCAAACTCTATGCCGGCCTGCATGCCCTGGATCGCGCCGACCTGGATGGTATTGCCGTGATGCCGATCCCGGAAGAAGGTATCGGCGCGGCCATCCTCGACCGTTTACGACGGGCGGCACGCGGGCGATAATCACACCACCATGACCGCACTCGCTCCTGAACTGCTGAACCGTTTCCGCGACATCGTCGGCCCCAAGGGCTGGGTCTCGGACCCCGACATTCTGGCACCGCATCTGGTGGAGCCACGCGACATCTATAGTGGCATCACGCCGCTGATGCTGCGCCCGGCCAATACCGAGGAAGTAGCCGCCATTGTCAAACTGGCGCGTGAAACCGGCACCAAGCTGGTGCCGCAGGGCGGCAATACCGGCTTGGTGGGCGGCAGCATCCCGTTCATGGGCAATGACGAAATCATTGTGTCGCTGCAACGTATGAACAAGATTCGCAGCCTTGATCCGTTGAACGACACCATCACGGTGGAAGCCGGCTGTGTGCTGGCCCAGGTGCAGCAGGCGGCGCGCGAAGCTGACCGGCTGTTTCCGCTCTCGATCGGCTCGGAAGGCAGTTGCACCATCGGCGGCAACCTTTCCACCAATGCCGGCGGCAATGCTGTGCTGCGCTATGGCAATACCCGCGATCTGGCGCTGGGCCTGGAAGTGGTGCTGGCCGATGGTCAGGTGTGGGACGGTCTGCGCGGCTTGCGCAAGGACAATACCGGCTATGACCTGAAAGACCTGTTCATCGGCGGTGAAGGTACGCTCGGCATCATCACCGCCGCTGTGCTGAAGCTGCATCCGTTGCCGCGCGCCCTGGCCACCGCCTTCGCCGCTGTGCCCGACCCGTCGAAAGCCATTGATTTGCTGGCTTTGGCCAAAAGCGCCAGCGGCGGCCAGGTTACCGGCTTTGAACTGATCTCGCGTCTGTCGCTGGATTTTGCCCTCAAGCATAATCCCGGCACCGTCGATCCTTTGGCCGAGCGTTCGCCCTGGTATGTGCTGATGGAATTCTCCTCCGGCCGCGACGACGGCGCCATTGGTGAAACCCTGGAAGCCGTGCTGGCCGATGGCTACGAGAAGGGCCTGGTGACAGACGCCGCCATCGCGCAATCGGATACCCAGCGCGCCGCTTTCTGGAAATTGCGCGAACTGCTATCCAATTCGCAGCGCCCCGAAGGCGGCTCGATCAAATGCGACATCTCGGTGCCGGTTTCGCGCATGGCCGAGTTCATCGACCTGGCAACCCGCGCCGTGGAAGCCCATATCCCCGGCGTGCGCGTTGTGACCTTCGGCCATATCGGCGATGGCAACGTGCATTTCAATTCGTCGCAGCCGCTGGGCTGGGAACGTGCCAAATTCATGGCTTTGTGGGACGACGTGCATCAGATCGTGCATGATATCGCGCATGGCATGAAAGGTTCGATCTCGGCCGAGCATGGTGTTGGCCGCATGAAGATCGACGAGATCGTGCATTACAAATCGCCGGTGGAAATCGAGATGATGCGCCGGATCAAACGCGCCTTCGATCCTGACAACATCCTCAATCCGGGCAAGGTCGTCCGGCCCTGACATGATCCGCTGTTACATCGCGATGAGCCTGGACGGCTATATCGCCGCCCCGGATGGCGGGGTTGACTGGCTGAAACCCTTTGAAGACCACGATTACGGCTACGAGGCTTTCATGGCCGAAATCGGTACCGTGGTGATGGGCCGCCATAGCTATGAGCAGGTGCTGGGTTTCGGTGACTGGCCCTACAAGGGCAAGTCCACCCTGGTGGTGACCAGCAGGCCCTTGGCCGATGCGCCCGAAGCTGTGGCGGCAAGACCGGCAGATTTCACTGCCCTGGCTGCGGAATTGCGCCAGTTGCCCGGCGATAGCTGGCTGGTGGGCGGGCAACAATGCCTGGAGGGTTTCCAGAGCATTGGCAGCGTAGGCCGGCTGGAATTATTCCTGGTACCGGTCACCCTGGGCAGTGGCATTCCACTATTCAAACCGGGCGCCAAGCCGCAGAACCGACTGCGGCTGGCACTCAGCACACCATATCCAAACGGCGTAGTGAAACTGGTTTACGACTATATCTGAGGCAAACCAGCCTGCACCGCAGCTTTACGCCCCTGCTGTCTCTAGCGGCCGCTGGCGCTGCACAAGATATACCAGCGCGATCAGCGCTAGGCCCACGACGTCAGTGTAGATGCCCGGTTTAATGAGCAGCAGGGCCCCCAGAACCAGGACGCCACGTTCCCAGAGCCGGGCATGCCGGATCAGATGGCCATTCAAACCGGCCGCCAGGGTGAGGCAGCCGATAGTGGCCGAAACCGTGGCATGCAGGATGGTCTGCCAGTCACCGATGAACAGCAGAGCCGGTTCATAAACAAACATGAACGGCACGATGAACCCAGCGGCGCCGATGCGCACCGCCGCCCAGCCGGCATCCCATATATTGGCTTTGGCCAGACTGGCCGCAGCATACACAGCCAAAGCCACCGGCGGTGTGATCGCTGACAGGATGGCGAAGTAGAAAGCAAACATATGCGCCGCCGGCTCGATCACGCCCAGCTTCATGATTGCCGGCACCATCAGCGACACCATGACGATATAAGCCGGCGTGGTGGGCATGCCCATGCCGAGGATGATGCCGGCCACGGCGGTAAGCACCAAGGCCAGGAGCAGGCTGTTCTGCGACAGACCGACGATCATGTTGGTGAAAGTAATGCCCAGCCCAGTGAGTGTGATCGAACCGATCACAATGCCGGCGCAGGCGCAAGCCAGCGCCACGGCGAGTGTGTTGCGGGCGCCATCATCCAGGGCTTCCAGAACCAGCCGCCAATTGAGGCCCTCGCGGGAATTGCTACGCAGCATCGCCACCGGGAAACAGGCCAGCATGCCGGCCAGCGCACAAAGCGGCGCCGAAAAGCCTGAGAACATGCCGCCCAGGATGATCGCCACGGGCAGGAAAAGATGTCCGCGTTCGATCAACACTCGCGCCAGCACCGGCACTTCCACATCGGGCAGACCGCGCAACCCCTGGCGCTTGGCTTCAAAATGCACCGCGCCGAAACAGGCAACGTAATACAGCACCGATGGAATCAGCGCCCACAGCGCCACGGTGGCATAGGGCACGGCCAGGAATTCGGCCATCACAAAGGCAGCGGCGCCCATGATCGGCGGCATAATCTGGCCGCCGGTGGAGGCAACCGATTCAACACCAGCGGCAAAAGCCTTGCTGAAACCGGTGCGTTTCATCAACGGAATGGTAATCGGGCCATCCACCATCACATTCGCCACCGCCGAGCCGGAAATGGTGCCGAACAGCGACGACGACACCACCGCCACCTTGCCCGGCCCGCCGGCCGAACGGCCGGTCAGCGCCAAAGCAAAATCCATGAACAGGCGGCCTGTGCCGGTGCGTTCCATGAACGAGCCGAACAGCACAAATACCATCACATAGGCCGCCGAAACGCCCAAGGTGGAGCCGAAGATGCCTTCGGTGGTCATGTAGAGCTGATCGAGCAGGGTGAGCGGATCAACGCGCGTGATGAACAAGGCCTCGCCCATGAACAGCAAAGCCGTAATTGGCAAAGCCCAGCCGATGACGCGCCGGGTGCAATCCAGCACCAGCACCACCAGGGCAATCGCAGCAAAAATGTCGAGCGGCTTGAGATCGTCGATATAGATGATGCGGTCGATAAAATAATCGTAGTTGATGAACAGGTGGCCCATCGCCAGCACGCCGCAACCCAGCAGCAGCAGGTCAACCCACATGAAGCGGCGGCGGCCATCTTCGCGCAACGCGAGGGGATACAGCAGCAAAACCAGCACAATGGCGAAAGACAGATGAATGCCGCGATAGATCAGCGCCTGGGGGGGCGCAATCGCAATGGCATACATATGATAAAGCGCCATCGCGATGCCGATCGGCGCCGCTATGCGGGCGATCAGGTTGCTGCCCTGGGACATGTCTCTCCCCCTCTACGATCTATAAGCACGAAAATCATCGGCACTGGAAAAGGAAGCCGCCGCGCGCGCCTCTGCGGGCGCTTGCGCGGCGGCCATAAGCAAAATCGCAGGCGCTTACTTGAGCGCGCCAACTTCCTTGTAATACTTGGCAGCGCCCGGATGGAACGGCACGCCGATATCCTCGGCCATATCCTTCACCGTCACCTTGGCCATCGCCTTGTTCACTGCCACGAGGTCGCCCAGGTTGGTCGCCATCGCCTTGGTGATGCTGTAGACCTGCGCTTCCGGCAGCTTGCACGACGCAATGAAATGCGCCGAATAGGCAATCACCGGCACGTCCTTGTCCTGCTTCGGATAGGTGTTGGCCGGGATCATGCCCTTCACATAGCCGGCATTGATCTTTTTCATCGCCGCCACGCTCTCATCGCTCACCGGCACCAGGGTGATGTCACGCGCCGTGGCAAGGTCCATGATCGACGCCGCCGGGATGGTGGTGCCCAGGGTGAAGATCTGGGCATGACCATCCTTCAACAACGCCGCAGCGTCGTTATAGCTGGCCATGTAATTCACCTTGCTCATCGCCGCATAGCTCAGGCCATGCGCCTTGAGGATATCAGACGAGATCGCCTCGGCCGTATTGCCACGGGTCTGCACCGCGATGGCCTTACCCTTCATATCCTCAACCTTGCCGATCTTGGCATCGGCCAGGGCGACAACCTGGAAATACTGCGGATAAAGATTGGCGATCTGGCAAACATTGGTCGCCTTCTTCTCGAAGGGCGGATTGCCGTTGATCGCATCCACGGTGGAAATCGAGTTGCCGAAGCCGAAATCGGCCTTGCTTTCCTCGACGCCTTTCACATTGGCAATGCCGGCGCCCGGCAGCGTCTGGATGGTGACGCCGGCCACAGCCTTTTCAAACATCGCCTTGAAGGTGCCGCCCATCGGCACCCATACGCCGCCTTGCGGCCCGGTCATCAGCTTGAGGGTCTGAGCATTAGCCTCGGCGCCGCCAAAAGCGGCAATGGCAAGGCCAAAAGCGGCGTAAGCGCCGGCACGGCTCAGGGTGCGGGTAATCATGGCGTTCCTCCTCATTATTTTGTTGTGCCGGGAGTGTGCGGCACGCAATACCGTGGCGTCAAGCATGGATCACGATCTGATATATGAGTTTTATGCCGCCCGGTTCAGCCAAACAAATCCGGCTGGCGCGGCGCGATCCGTTGACGCAGTGCAGCATCGCTTTCCACCTTGCCATCGGCCAGGATATGCCGCACGTCTGCACCCCGCGCGCATAAAGCCGGCGTTACCAGATGAGCGCGGTGGCAATGTGCCGGGTCACGCTCGGCACACATCATCGCCAGCGGCTGGTTTGCCGCCAAATTGAGCAGGGCGGTAATGCCGCCTTGGAAAGCGGCGGCGGCGGCAATCTTTTTATAGTCAACCCTGCCGGCGCTGTATAATGCGGCATCCTGCGGCTTGCCGCCCAGTTCACGGCCCAGCCAGTGATAACCGATTCCGGCCTCGCCCAGCCATTGCCGCAATTCGGCGCCACCATAAGCCGGCACATGCCGCGAAGCCGGCACCGAGCGCACATCCACCAGCAGGCGGATCCCGGCACCCCGCAGCAAGCCAAGGAAATCCGCCTTGCTGTGGTTGGAATGGCCGATGCTATGGATCAAAATCGACATGACGCCACGTAAGCGGTGATGGCCGTCACACGGAGGGTGCGACGCCGTACCGCGCTTGTCGCGGTAATTTGCGCATAATATACACCGTTTCCCGCGTAAAAAAGCGCTGAGCTGGAAAGTCCGCCAAGATGAAGAAGTCGATTCTGTTTGGCCTTGCGCTGGTTTTGGCGCTTGGCGCCGGTGGTTATGTCTGGAAACAACGCCAGGCCGCACCTTCCCCTGCCGCCGCCCCCACCATTGCGGCGCGGTTTGAGGGTATCGAATTCTCCCCGGCCGATCTGAGCCGGGCCGAGCGTATGGAACTGCGCCAGAGCGTGCGCCTTAGCGGCACGGTGCAGCCGCTGGAGCAGAGCAGCGTGCGCGCCGAAGTGGCGGCCCTGGTGCTGGAAGTGACCGTGCGCCGTGGCGAGACAGTGAAGAAAGGCCAATTGCTGGCCAAGCTGGATACCCGCGATCTCGGCTCGCGCCTGCGCGAGCGCGAAAGCAATCTGGCCTCGGCGCGTTCGGCCCTGGCACTGGCGGAGAGCAACCGCAGCAAGGCACAGCAGTTGAACCTGCGTGGCGTGAAATCACAGACTGCGCTGGATGATGCCGAGAATGCCTACAATACCGCCCGCGCTAACGTGGCCGCCATCGAGCAGCAGGTGGCGATGGCGCGTAAGGCGCTCAGCGACGCTGCAATTTATGCGCCGATAGACGGCCAGGTGGCTGACCGCACCACCAATCCGGGCGAACGTGTGCCGGTGGATGGCAAATTGTTTGTGCTTGCCGATCTGGCCACCATGGAACTGGAAGCCCTGGTGCCGGCGCGCGATGTGCCGAAATTGAAAATCGGTCAGCGCGTCGCGTTGAAGGTGGAAGGTTTCGAGGGCAGGGAATTCGCCGCCCGTATCGACCGCATCAACCCGACGGCGCAGGCCGGCTCGCGCTCGATCCTGGTTTACATCCGGCTTGCCAATCCGGAATTGACCCTGCGCGGCGGCATGTTTGCCAGCGGCGAGGCAATCCTGGCCGAAGCCCGCGAGGCGATAGCCGTGCCACGCGAGGCGATCCGGCGCGAGGCCGGCGCGGCACATGTCTATGTGCTGGAAAAAGATCATGTCGTGCGCCGCAGCGTGGAACTGGGGCTGACCGAAACCGTGCAGGGCATGGTGGAAATCCGCAGCGGCGTGGCGGCAGGCGACACCATTATCTCGGCACCGGGCCTTAAACTGAATGATGGCTTGGCCGCCCGCATCGCCGGGAGATAATGTCATGTGGCTCACCCGCGTCAGCATCAAAAATCCGGTCTTTGCCAGCATGATGATGCTGTCGCTGCTGGTGGTGGGCCTGTTTGCCTATGCCAAGCTTGGCGTGGACCAGTTTCCCGATGTGGAATTCCCCATCGTGCTGGTGAATACCAGCTATCCCGGCGCCACGCCGGAATCGGTGGAAAGTGAAGTGACACGCCCCATTGAAGAGGCCGTCAATACGATCAATGGGCTGCGGGCGCTGACGTCGCGCTCATTAGAAGGCCGCTCCAGCGTGGTGATCGAGTTCGAGCTGACCGTGGACCCGGTGCGCGCAGTGCAGGATGTGCGCGAGAAGGTGGCGCTGGTAACTCCGCAATTCCGCCGTGAGATCAACGATCCGGAAATCAGCCGCTTCAGCCCGGATAACCAGCCGATTGCCTCCATCGCGGTGCGCTCCGACCGCCGCAGCTTGCGCGAGTTGACTACGCTTGCCGACCAAGTGGTGCTGAAACGCTTGCAGATCGCGCGCGGTGTTGGCCAAGCCTATATCGTCGGCGGCGTGAAGCGGCGCATCAATGTGCTGCCCGATCCCGAGAAGATGCTGGCCCAGGGCATCGGCATGGATCAGTTGATCAATGTGCTGAAAGCCGAGAACCAGCAATTGCCGGTTGGCACACTGACCCGGGCGCAGCAGGAATTTGTGGTGCAGATCGAAGGCCGCGTGCAGGACCCGGCAAAATTCGCTGATCTGATCATCGCCCGGCGCGGCGGTGCCCCGGTAACGCTGGGTGACATCGCCACCATCGAGGATGGCGAGGAAGACGATACATCGGTGGCCCTGCTGAATGGCGAGCGCATTCTGGCGGTTGATTTCCTGAAAGTGCAAGGCGCCAACACCATTGAGGTGATCGACAATCTGCGCGTGCTGGTGAAGGATCTGGAAGCCAACCTGCCGCCGGATGTGAAGCTGGAATTTGTCAAGGACACTTCACGCGGCATTCGCGTCTCCGTGGATGGTGTGCGCCGCACCTTGATCGAGGGCGGCATCCTCACCGTGGTGATCGTGTTCCTGTTCCTCAATTCCTGGCGCAGCACCATTATCACCGGCCTGACCCTGCCGATTGCCGTGATCGGCACACTGGCAGCGGTTTATGCCGCCGGCTTCACGCTGAACAAACTGACATTGATGGCGCTGTCGCTCGCCGTTGGCATCCTGATCGACGACGCCATTGTGGTGCGCGAGAATATCACGCGCCATGTGGCGATGGGCAAATCGCATCGCCGCGCCGCACTGGAAGGCACCGAGGAGATTGGCCTTGCGGTGCTGGCCACCACCCTTTCCATCGTGGCGGTGTTTCTGCCCGTGGCCTTCATGGGCGGGATTATCGGGCGTTTCTTTTTGCAATTCGGCATCACCGTTGTGGTAGCAGTTCTGATCTCGCTGTTTGTCAGCTTCACGCTTGATCCGATGCTGTCCAGCGTGTGGCACGATCCGGATTCGATGCCCAATGCCAAACGCGGCCCATTAGGCCGGCTGATCGGCCTGGTGGATAAGGGTATGGAAAAACTCGGCCGGGTGTATCGCCGGCTGCTCGGCTGGGGCCTGCGCTGGCGCTGGCTGGTGTTGCTAGTGGCTTTGGCCAGCTTTATTGGCTCGTTCAGCTTGGCCAAGCGCATTGGCACCGAATTTGTACCGGATGCCGACTTGTCGGAAATCCTGGTGGAAGTGACCGTGCTGCCCGGTGCCTCACTGGATTACACCGAAGCCAAGCTGCGCCAGGCCCAGGATGCGCTGAAGGAATTCCCCGAAGTGCGCTACACCTATGCCACCATGAATGCCGGCCTGCTGGCGCGCAAAAATGTTGGCACCATCTATGTGCGCTTTGCTGATTTGAAGGACCGCACCCGCACGCCGAACGAACTGGCGCAGCCGATGCGTGAACGGCTGTGGCGCATTGCCGGCATCGACAATATCAATATCGGCCTGCCCAATATCGGCGGCGGCCTGAACAAGACCATTGTGATCAGCTTGCAGGGCCGCGATATCGGCGAGCTTGATCGCCTGTCACGCGAAGCCATAGCGCTGATCAAGGATGTGCCCGGCGTAGTCGATCTGGAATCGAGCCTGAAAGCCAACAAGCCAACCGTGGCCTTGACGCTGGATCGCCAACTTGCCTCTGATCTGGGCGTGGGCGTGAATCAGATTGCCGCCACCTTGCGGCCGTTGCTGGCCGGCGATGAGGCTGGCACCTGGAAGGCGCCGGATGATGAGGATTACGACGTCTTTGTGCGCCTGCCGCGCGCTGACCGTTCCGGCCTGCCCGATCTGGACCGGCTTTACGTTGCCTCCAGCCAGAACAACGCTGATGGCAGCCCAAAAATGGTGTCGCTGGCCCAGGTGGCGGAAATTGCCGCTGCTGCCGGCTCAACCCAGATCAACCGGCGCGACCTCAATCGCGAAGTGCAGCTTTCGGCCTCGTCCTTCGGCCGGCCAGTGGGCGAAGTGAGCCGCGAAATCCAGGCCAAGCTGAACAGCCTGAAGCTGCCGCCGGGCTATCGCTTCTGGTTTGGCGGCCAATCCAAGGATATGGTCGAAAGCGCCGGCTATGCCGCCGCCGCCTTGGCCCTGGCGGTGATCTTCATCTACCTGATCCTGGCCTCGCAATTCGCCAGTTTCCTGCAACCCTTTGCCATCATGAGTTCGCTGCCGCTATCGCTGATCGGCGTGGTGCTTGGGCTTTATGCCTGGGGTTCCACTTTCAACATCTTCTCGATCATCGGCTTTATCATGCTGATGGGTCTGGTGACCAAAAACGCCATTCTGCTGATCGACTTTGCCAATCAGATGCGGCGCGAAGGCATGAGCCGCCACAACGCCTTGCTGGAAGCCGGCGAAATCCGCCTACGCCCCATCGTGATGACCACCTTGGCGATGATTTTCGGCATGATTCCGCTGGCGCTGGCGCTGGGCGAAGGCGCCAAACAAAGCTCGGCCATGGCCCATGCCGTGATCGGCGGCCTGATCAGCTCCACGCTGCTCACGCTGTTGGTGGTGCCGGTGATCTACACCTATCTGGATGATTTCGGCAGCTTTGTGAAACGCCTGCTGCCCAAGGCGCCGGATATTGAAGGTCATGCTGCAGAGAAACAGCCGGCCGAATAAGCCTTAGGGTGCGGACCCATTATTAGCGGGTCCGCACCCTAGTAGCTGCGGTCGACGCCGCTGCGCGCCTGCTGCGCCTTCATGTCCATGTATTTCTGGTAGGCCGCATTGGCGCGTTCGGCAAAATCGGCCGGCACCTGCGGGATGCTCGGCATCTGCGCCGGCAAGGCGGCATTGGGGTTTGCCGCCGCATTGGCTGCGGTGCCGGCATAGGCGGTGCCACGGGTGACACCAAATTTCTGCGACACGCTGTTGGCCGTTACCGGCTGAGCGCCGACACTGCGCTGCACCACGCCGCCCTGCTGGGTATTGGCGGGAAACCATTTACGCTCATCCAGGGCTGCATTCTGGGCCGCATTCTGCGCCGTGCTTTGCGCCACATTCTGAATCGACGCCGGCTGCTGCGCCGGCACTTGCTGTGCTGCTGCCTGTTTCGCCGGCATCGATTGAGTGGGCGCCCAGGCGCGATCTGTCAGGGCGGACAATGCCCCCAGCGGGGTGGTTTGCGGCATCTCACTATCGGCCAATTCTATGGCCTTCACCGCGACCGGCATTTTCTGTGCCGGGTTTTCTACCAGCGCATTCTGCGCATCAGCGGCAGGCGGTGCATTCTGCGCCAGGCCTACCGAAGCATCTCGCCCCATGCCGTCGTCAATGCCGACGGCAGCCAGGGCATGGCTGCCAATATCCTTGCCGGTCTCTTCATCCACGATGCCGTTGATGATCGAGGCCACCAGGCCAATCGGGCCGCCAAACAAAGCGCCACCGATGATACGCGATCCATTCTCGATCGTGTCGCCGGTAACTGCCCGGTAGATGCTGTTGACCACCGGGATATGCTGTAGCGGATTAACGATGTCGAGAAAGGCGGAAAAACTGAAGCCTTCCGGGCCGAACAGGCCACGATGCGGTTTCTCCGCACCCGACGCATTCTGCGTCGCGCTGATTTCAGACTGGGCCGCTTCCGACTTGGAGGAACCTGCCGCACGCTTCGCTGCATTCTGCAGCGGCGATACGCCGAGCGTCATGTTCTCCGAACTGTCAATGAAGGCGGCAACCATGGTTTTTCCCTCTCTCGCCGCTTATTAAAGCAAGCCCGATGCCAAGTCGGCATAGCCTTATAAATCAGTGAGTTAAGGGGGGTTTTCGTGCGTACGCGGCAATTTCTGCCGGGTGGAGGGGCCGGTCTTGCCGAGCCCGCCTCAGAGATAATGCCCTGAGCGCTTCTTCTTGGTGGCCAGATAGGCTTCGTTATGGCTGTTGGCGGGGAATTTGTGCGGCACCCGCTCGGCCACGATAACACCGGCATCGGTCAGGCCGCTGACCTTTTCCGGGTTGTTGGTGAGCAGCCGCACGGCGGAAAAGCCGAGCAATTCCAGCATCCGCGCCGCCGGGCGGAACCAGCGTTCATCGGCGGCATAGCCGATGCGCAGATTGGCTTCCACGGTATCGAAGCCCTGATCCTGCAACTGATAGGCGCGCAGCTTGTTCACCAGGCCGATGCCACGGCCTTCCTGCGCCATATAAAGCAGCACACCACCGCCGGCCTCGCGGATGGTGCGCACCGCGCCGCGTAGCTGTTCGCCGCAATCGCAGCGCAGGCTGCCCAGCAGGTCGCCGGTGAAACATTCCGAATGCAGCCGCGCCAGCACCGGCTGCGCCGGATCGGGCTGGCCGATCACCAGGGCAAAATGCTCCGGCCCGCCATCGGCGGCGCGGAAGGCGTAAAGCCGTGCATCCTCGGCATCGGCCACCGGCAGGCGGGCCTGACTCACCTGCACCAGGCTTTCGGCGGCGGCCTCGTCATAGGCCGCGATGGCTGCAGCCGGCACAGCCGTCAGCAAGGGCGGCAGAACCGCGCCGGCAGGCAGCGGGATATAGAGTGCCGCCGGCAGCAGATAGGCAATCTTGGCCAGCTTGATCGCCAGGGCCGCACCAGCCGGCGCAGCGCCCAGGCGGCGCTGATAAGGCCCGCGCAACGGCGCTGCCAGATCGCGGCTGGCATCGGCCAGATCGCGGATCAGCGCGGCGCGCTCGGGCGGCGCCACCGGCAGTTCGGCCAGGGGCAGCAGGATCGTGTCATAGCCGGTCGGCATGATATGCAGCACGGCGGCGCGCTGGGCGGTCAGCGCCAGGGCGGCTTCCGGCTTGTCACCAGCCAGCCCCAAGGCCAGGGCCAATGCCGTTTCGCTGAGTGTCTCTGCCGCGCAGATCAGGGCGCTGCCGCCAGCCTCAAGTTGCAACAGCACGGCTCGGCCGCGGCGCATCTCATGCGCGGCGCGGTCTACCTGCAAGGCAACGGTTTCAGCATCCAATGGCGACATCGCCCAACCCTTTACGCCCGCCGGCCCGCTGCCGCAAGTCATACCGCCTCGGGCTGATTTGTCGCATGGCTGTAGCAGGATCAAGGCATAATAATCTCAATATGATGACCAGCACGCGCCCCAGCCTGCAAGCCCGCCTGATTGCCCGCGCCCTGCGCCGCCTGATCAAGCCACGCCAGTTTGGTCCCGATGATGTGCCGCTGCTGCGCGGCCTGATGCAGATGCTGGCGCGCACCGGCCTGCCGGGCGGCATGCGGGCGGAAAAACCACGCGATACCGCCTGGCAGGCGGCCGGTTTGCATGGCGAATGGCTGGTGCCGCAATATGCCCGGCGCGGCCGCGCCCTGCTCTATCTGCATGGCGGCGGCTTCATCTGCGGCGCCGCCCGCACCCATCGCCCGATCACCACCCGGCTGGCGCAGAAACTGGCCGTGCCGGTGCTGGCGCTGGATTACCGGCTGGCGCCGGAGCATCCCTATCCGGCCGCGCTGGAAGATGCCCTGGCCGCCTGGCATTGGCTGACCGGGCCGGCCGGCTACCGGCCAGACCGGCTGTGGCTGGCCGGCGATTCCGCCGGTGGCGGCTTGGCCCTCAGCCTGATGCTGGCCTTGCGCGACAAGGGCTTGGCCCAACCAGCCGGCGCGGCGCTGTTTTCCCCCTGGACCGACCTGAGCATGAACGGCGCCAGCCATACCGAAAATGCCGAACATTGCGCCTGGTTCAATCCGGGCCATCTGGCTTTCGCGGCGCAGCTTTATGCCGGGGCCGCCGACCGGCATGATGCGCTGGTATCGCCGCGCTTTGCCAAGCTGGCCGGCCTGGCTCCGCTTTTCCTGCATGCCAGCGACAGCGAGATGATGCGCGATGACAGCACAGCCCTGGCCAGCACAGCGGATTTCCCGCCCGGCGGCGCCCTCACCCTTTGGCATGGCCTGCCGCATGCCTGGCCGAATTTCGCCGGCCTGATGCCGGAAGCGGATCACTGCCTGGAACTTGCCGCCGAGCAATTGAGCCTCTTGCGGCCTTGAGAAGCGGCGCCGCCCGGCGCACACTTGGCCGCAGGGGGGATTCGTCTTGCAGGAAAAAGAACTCCGGCTGGCCTTGGTGTGTTTCGGCGGCGTGTCGCTCGCCATCTACATGCATGGCGTGTCGAAGGAAATTCTCAAACTGGTGCGCGCCTCGAAGGCGTTTCACACTCTGCCCAAAGGCAGCCGTGAAAGCCTGACCTATGCCGATACCGAAGCCGGCCAGGCCCATCCGCATGATACCGAGGCGATCTATTTTGAATTGCTGCGCGATCTCAGCCGGCATGTGGAATTGCGCGTTATTGTTGACGTGATTGCCGGCGCTTCGGCCGGCGGCATCAACGGCATCATGCTGGCCCGCGCCCTGGCACATGATCTGCGGCTCAATCATTTCCGCGACCTGTGGCTCAAGCAGGCTGATGTGTCGAAGCTGCTCGATGCGTCAAAACGCGCTGCACCCTGGAGCAAATGGTTCATGCGGCCGGTGCTCTGGCTCGCCGCACGATCGCGCCTGGGCCGCCTGCTGGCCGATCCGGAAATCCTTGCCAAAGTGTCGCTATTCACTCGCTCGCGCTGGTTCGAGCCGCCCTTTGACGGCCTGCATCTGGCGCGCAAACTGTTCAAGGGCCTGGAAGCGATGGGCGAGCCGGCCGAGCCGGGCGCTTCGCTGATGCCGGCCGGCTTGCAGCTTGATCTGTTTGTCACCGTCACCGATTTCTATGGCTACCTGCGCCATATCCCGATCCACGATCCACCCTTTGTGCGCGACCGCGAGCATCGCCATGTGCTGAAATTCCACTATCGGCGCTGGCAGAATGGTGAGGAAAGTTCCGACCTGACCCGTGCCGATGCCGCCGCCCTGGCCTTTGCCGGCCGCGCCACCTCGGCCTTTCCCGGCGCCTTCCCGCCGGCCCAGCTTTCCGACATCGATCAGATCCTGGCCGAGCGCGGCCGCCAATGGGAGGGCAAGGCGGCTTTCCTGAAGCGCAATTTCGGCGAATATATCGCCGCCGGGCTGGACCCGGCGCTGACCTCCTTTGTTGATGGCGGCGTGCTCAACAACAAGCCCTTCGCCTCGGCGATGAAGGCGATCCGAGGCCGCCCGGCCTATCGCCAGGTGGATCGCCGCCTGGTCTATATCGATCCGGCGCCGTTGCGCCCGCCACCGCCGCCCACCGGCCGCGTGCCGGGTTTTTTCCGCACCCTGAAAGGCGCGCTGTCGGATTTGCCGCGCAACGAACCGATCTCGGATGAACTGATCTGGGTGAACCGCTTCAACGAGCGCGTGCGCCATCTGCGCGGCATCATCGATGCCACCCAGCCGCAGATTGCCCGCCTGGTGGCCGAACATGCGCCGCCCGGGCGCGACGAGCCGTTGAGCGAGGAGCAGCTCCGCGCCTGGCGCCTGGCTGCCAGCGCACGCGCCGCGCATGATGCCGGCTTTGCCTATGAGGGCTATATCCGCCTCAAGCTGGGCGCGGTGCAGGCTTTTGTAGCCAAGCAACTGGCCCATATCTGCGAGCATCGCGACGGCTCGATCGAGGCAAGCTGGATCGCGCTGGCCTTCGACCGCTGGGCCAAAATCCGCCAGGTCTGCTCCACCGCTGCCGGCTATGCCCCCACCAGCCTGGCCAGCAGCCGCGATGCCTTGCCGCCCTGGGTGCGTTTCCTGCTGGGCTTTGATGTGGCTTTCCGCCAGCGCCGGCTGCGTTTCCTGCTGCAACGCCTGAACCTGCTCTATGGCAAGGTGGGCGAGCCGGATCAGGCCGGGCTTGATCCGGTGCAGCTCAACCAGCTCAAGCGCCTGCTGTATGAGGAACTGGAAAGCCTGCGGCGCTATGATACCGGCGCCTTTGTTGCCGCTGACAGCGCGGCGCTTATCCGCCAGCTTTTCCAGCGCCGCATCGAACCGCAGGAGCCGGAAAAACTGGCGCGCGATGCGGCCGAATTTGCCGATGCGCATCTGCATGAGATCGATGCCATCGTTGAACATCTCAACCGCGACATCGCGCTCAATGCCGCCACCAACCGGCTGGACGCCCTGCTGGCCACGCTGCATCCGGCGGATTGGAGCCAGGCCGCACGGCGCGACATCCTGGAAAGTTATATCGGCTTCGCCTTCTGGGATGTGCTGACCTTCACCATCACCAATTGGCGCGACCTTGGCGAGTTCAACGAAATCCGCATCGATCGCATCAGCCCCGAGGATGCCAATGCAATCCGGGCCAACAACACCCTGAAAGGCATCAATTTTGGCCGTTTCGGCGCTTTCTTCAGCCGGCCACACCGGGAAAACGACTATCTCTGGGGCCGCCTGCATGCCGTGGAGCGGCTGATTGATATCGTGTGCGATTCCGGCCTGGGCGAGGCACCGTCAAAAGCCGCCAAAGTTGACCGCCGGGCCATGAAATACCGCGCATTCCTGATCGTGCTGGATGCCGAGGCGCCGCATCTGCGCCATAGCGCCGCGCTGATTGAGGAGCTGCGCGCCGAAATCGCCGCCCTACAGGCCGCCGCCGGCCTACGGAAAGGTGAATGAATCGGCACAATCGCGGCCTTGCCGCCGGTAGGGAAATAGCTATGCTGGCGCCGCTTTTGCCGCTTTCCTCACCCTCCAGACGCGAGTTGACCCGTGTTCCATTTCTCTGCCTCCCGTGTTGCCCTGATCGCATTGCCCGTTATTGCCCTGGC
The DNA here is from genome assembly GCF_017994015.1 of Ferrovibrio sp. Taxonomy (GTDB): domain Bacteria; phylum Pseudomonadota; class Alphaproteobacteria; order Ferrovibrionales; family Ferrovibrionaceae; genus Ferrovibrio. Next base: position 137,199 of record NZ_JAGOLP010000005.1, read on the forward strand.
TGGCATTGCCCTGGCGCAGCCTGCCAGCGATCCGGTGGTGGCGCGTGTCAACGGCCAGCCGATCACCCGCTCGCAAGTGATGGCCGTGTTTGAATCGCTGCCGCCGCAGATGCGCCAGGCGCCGCTGGAAGCGGTGATGCCGGCACTGATCAATGAAATGGTGGCGCGCAAGCTGATCAACGAGGCCGCTGAAAAGGCCAAGCTGGATGGCGATGCCAAGGTGAAGGAACAGCTCAAATCGGCGCGCGAGACCGTGTTGCAGCAGGCTTTCCTGGAACGCACCGTGAGCAAGGAGCTGACCGACGAACGGCTCAAGAAGCGCTACGACGATCTGATCAAGGCGCAGCCGCCGCGCGACGAAGTGCATGCCCGCCACATCCTGGTGGCCAATGAGGTGGATGCCCTGGCGGCGCTGGAAGATGTGAAGAAGGGCCAGGATTTCGGCGAAGTATCGAAGAAGCGCTCAACCGGGCCGACCGCTGCCACCGGCGGCGATCTTGGTTTCTTCACCAAGGACCAGATGGTACCGGAATTTGCCGAGGCGGCCTTTGCCTTGCAGCCCGGCCAGGTGACGCAGAAGCCGGTGAAGAGCCAGTTCGGCTGGCATGTCATCAAGGTGGAAGCGCGCCGCACCGCGCCGCCGCCGGCCTTCGCCGATGTGTCGGAAGAAGTGCGTGAAATTCTTGTGCGCGAGATCATCGAGCAGACCGTCAACGACCTGAAGAAGGGCGCCAAGATCGATATCGTGGAGCAGCCCAAGCCGGCCGGCCAGTTGCCCACCATCGCCCCGGCCCCGAAGAAGTAAAAGCCGAAGAAGTAAAGGACACCCCGTCATGGCCGCGCATCCGGTTTCGCCCCTGGCCCCGCAAGACTATCCCAGCCTGCCCGCCATTGCCGGCGCGCGGCTGGCCACCGGCCTGTCCGGCATGCGCTACAAGGGCCGCGACGACCTGTTGCTGATCGAACTGGCGCCCGGCAGCAAGGCGGCCGGGCTGTTCACCCGTTCGTCGATGCCCGGCGCGCCAGTGGAATGGTGCCGCAAGATCCTGGGCAATGCAGCGCGTGGCCTGGTGGTGAATGCCGGCATCGCCAATGTGTTCACCGGCAAGGCTGGTGCCGCCGCCGCCAAGGCCACCGCCGAGGGTGCCGCCCAGGCGCTGGGCGCCAAGGCGAACCAGATTTATCTGGCTTCCACGGGTGTGATCGGCCAGTTGCTGCCGGCCGAGAAGATCGTGGCGCAATTGCCAAAATTGACCAAGGCGCTGAACGGCGATGCCTGGGCCAAGGCCGCACGCGCCATCATGACCACCGACACTTTCCCCAAGCTGGCCACTGCCACCTGCCAGATCGACGGCAAGACCGTCACCATCAACGGCATCGCCAAGGGTTCGGGCATGATCGCGCCCGATATGGCGACCATGCTGGCCTTCCTGGTGACCGATGCCAAGTTGCCGACCGAAACCCTGCAAGCCTTGCTCAAGGGCGCCAACAACCAGAGCTTCAACTGCCTGACCGTGGATGGTGATACCTCCACCTCGGATACCGTGCTGCTGTTTGCCACCGGTGCCGCCGGCAACAAGGCTTATGACAAGGCTTCCGACCGCGCCCTGGCCGATTTCCGCCGCGCACTCACCGCCGTGATGGCCGAACTGGCGCAGCTTATCGCCCGCGATGGCGAAGGCGCGCAGAAGCTGGTGACGGTGAGCGTGACCGGGGCGCAGAATGATGCCGCCGCGCGGGTGATTGCACGCGCCATCGCCAATTCGCCGCTGGTGAAAACCGCCATTGCCGGCGCCGATGCCAATTGGGGCCGCATCGTGATGGCGGTGGGCAAGAGCGGCGAGAAGGCCGACCGCGACAAACTGGTGGTGACGCTTGGCGACCGCGCCGTAACCGCCAAAGGCATGGTGCGGCCGGATCATGACGAGGCCGCCGCCACGGCGCATTTCAAGAGCCAGGATGTGCGCATCGGCGTGGATGTGGGCATCGGCAAGGGCAAGGCCGTGGTATGGACCTGCGACCTGACGCATGGCTATATCGATATCAACGCCGATTACCGTAGCTGAGCATGAGTGGTGCTGTCCCATGAGCATGGACCCGCTTTGCCCGGGCGATGCTGAAAGCGTGCTGCGGCCCAAGCCGGTGGTGCTGGTGGTGGCGGTGGCACTGGTGGATAATGACGGCCGCGTGCTGCTGGCACAGCGCCCCGAAGGCAAGAAGCTGGCCGGGATGTGGGAATTTCCCGGCGGCAAGGTGGAGCCGAATGAAACGCCGGAAGCCGCGTTGCTGCGCGAGCTGCGTGAGGAGCTTGGCCTGGATATCAGCGCCGCCTGCCTGGCGCCGTTTGCCTTTGCCAGCCACAGCTACGACGATTTCCATCTGCTGATGCCGCTCTATGTCTGCCGCCGCTGGGTGGGCCAGCCGCAGGGCCGCGAAGGCCAGGCGCTGAAATGGCTGCGGCCGGTGCAGATGAAGGATGTGCCGATGCCGCCCGCCGACCTGCCACTGGTGGCGATGCTGCGCGACCTGCTCTGAAATTCCAGTTACAGCGGATCGGCGCCAGTTTCCTCGGCAACCTTGTGCCGGATGACGCGCAATGATTCAGTCAGTTCGCGCCCCACGGCGCCGCCATCGCCCTTGATATCGGCGCCCACCACGGCGCGCAGGGCATCCACATGGGTGCGCACCAGCGGCAGCCGGCTTTCATCCACCTCATGGATCATATCCAGCAGCTTGCAATAGGAATCGCATACCGCCGTGACCAGCGGGTAGCCGAAAGTGCCGCCCTGGCCGCGCAATTCATGCGCCACGCGGCGCAAATCCAGCAGATGGCGATTACGCCCGGCCAGATCGGTTTCCGCCTGGCGCAGCAGGTCCACGATCAGCTGGGTGTCACGACGCAGGATGTCGCCGAATTCCTGCTTCAGCACGCCAACCCGCTGGTCGGCCTCCTTGAGCATATCCTCCGCCGACTTGCCACCAATCGGGCGGGCCTTGCGCGCAATCGGATTAGGATTGCCGATGAATTCCACATCGTCGCTCATTGGTCTTCCTTGCGGCGTTTCGGGCCACGGTAGCCATCGGCGCGGCGGCGGCGGCGGTCGGGGCCAAAAAATTGTCTGGTCTTGACGAATTGCCGGGGCCGCTCGATCACCTCGACCACACGGCCATACAGCGCCTGGGCCGAGATCGGCTTGGCGAGGAATTCGGTTACCCCAGCATCACGCGCAGCAAAAATGTTACTGCGGGTGGTGTTGGCGGTCAGCATGATGATCGGCAGCAGCCGCAGGGTGCGGTTGGCGCGCACGCGGCGGATCAGTTCGATGCCGGATTTCTCACCCATATCCCAGTCACTGATCACCATATCCACGGCCGCATCGGCCAATTGCTGCAACGCCTGATCCACGCTATCGGCCTGCAACACATTGCGCACACCGATGCCGTTCAGCGTATTGGTGACAACGGTGCGCATGAAGCGGTTGTCATCCACCACCAGCACACTTACCGAACCGAGATCATAAAGCTGCACTGATTGCGCCCACAGAATTATAGTCGCCGGATATTATCCGCCTTGCCCGGCCGCCACAATCGCGGATTACCCGTTACCCGGCTCGCTCAGTGCTTCCCGTATGTGCTGCTGCAATGCTGCAGCGGCCGGCGCCAGGCGTCGCGCCGGCCGGTGCAGGCAAATCGCGGCCAGCGGCAGTGGTGGCATGGCTTCCGCAACCCCCAGGCTGTGCAGGTCGCGCGCCATGGTGCCGGCCTTGAACACCGACACCGCCAGGCCGGCGCGCACAGCGGCTTCGAGTGCGGCATAATTGGCGCTCATATAGGCCACCCGCCAGCCAATGCCGGCCCGGTTGAGCGCCTCGATGGCCCAGGCGCGGAACAGGCAACCGCTGGGCGACAATGCCAATGGCAGCGGCCGCCGCTGATACACCATATGGCTGCGCGCCGCGCCCCAGACCGGGGTTTCATGACGCAGCAATTCGCCCACCGGCGCTTCTGCCGGATGCATCACAATGGCCAGATCGAGATCACGCCCCAGCCGCTTCGGCATCTCGGCGGTGAGGCCGGTATGCACCTCCACTTCGATCCCGGGATGGCTGGCGGCAAAGCGACTCAGGATCGGCGGCACCAGGGTGGCCGAATAATCCGCCATCACGCCGAGCCGCACCCGCCCACGCAGGTCTGGCCGCGCCACGCTGCGCAGCGCCTCCTCGCTCAAAGCCAGGATGCGGCGCGCATAGCCCAGCATTGCCTCGCCCTCCGGGGTGGGCGCGAGATGGTGGCGGCCACGTTCCAGCAACCGCACGCCGGCCACCGTCTCCAGCCTTTGCACCTGCATGCTGACCGCCGATTGGGTGCGGTTCAGCGCCCGGCCCGCCGCCGTGAAGCCACCGCTATCCAGCACCGCCACAAAAGCCTGCAACAGATCGGGGTCGAGCCGGGATTCCATATATCAAATTCCTTGATTCAAACTATCTTATACATTCGTTTCCATGATGATGCGATGACAACCAAACTGTCGCAAGTTTAAACCTTCCGAATGAACCGCATGACATCCCCATACGCCGCCCGCCGTCCATTGCTCGGTCTTGCCGCCGCCTGCCTGTCCAGCCTGCTGGGCGGCAGCGCAGTGGTGGCCACCCGCTTCGCCGTGGCCGAGATCGGCCCGGTGGCCCTGGCGGCTCTGCGCTATGGCCTTGGCGCCCTGCTGCTGGGTGGCCTGGTGCTGCTATGGCAGCGCCAGCGGCTGACCCGGCGCGATTGGATGCCGGTGCTGCTGCTCGGCGCCCTGTTCTTTGCCGCCTTCCCGGCCCTGTTCAGCGCCAGCCTGGCTCATACCACGGCGGCACGCGGCGCCCTGGCCCTGGCCAGCCTGCCCTTTCTCACCCTGCTGGTGGCCGCCCTGCTGGGCCGCGAAAAGCTGAGCGCGCTTAAGCTGGCCGGTGTGCTGCTGGCGCTGGCCGGTGTGACCCTGGCCCTGATTGCCGGCCGCGACCTGGCGGCGCCGCCCGGTGCCTGGCGCGGCGACCTGCTGATGCTGCTGACCGCGCTGCTAGGCGCCATCTTCAATGCCCTGGCGCGGCCCTATATGGCGCGGCTGGGCGCACTCGGCTTCACCGCCTGGGCCATGCTGGCCGGTGCAGTGATGCTGAACCTGGTGGCCTGGGACGGCAGCGCGCGTGAGGCTGTGATGACACTGAGCGGCGCGGCCTGGGCTGCCATCGCCTATCTTGGTGTCATCGGCGCCGCATTGATTTTTTATCTGTGGAGCCTGGGCTTGGCGCATGCCTCGCCTACCCAGGTGGCGGTGACGGTGGCGCTCAACCCGGTGAGCGCGATGACCCTGGGTGCCCTGCTGCTGCATGAGCCGGTGGGCGGGACGCTGCCGCTGGGCCTGGGCGCGGTGTTGCTGGGGATCGCCGCCGTGAACTGGCCACAATCCAGCCCCGCGCCTGTGCCACCAGCGCCACCAGCAGAGCCACAGCGAGAGTGAGCCAGCTGGGCGCGATGCGGAAATCGAACATCAGGTTGGCGGCCCATAGCCGCTGCCAGGGCAATTGGGTGCAGCAGGCGGCCCAGGCGACTTCGGCCAATGCCGCCGCCAGCGCCGCCAGCGGCGCCAGGGCCCAGGCATCACCTGCCCGCCGCAGCCGGCCCAGCGCATAACCAAGGCGATACAGCATCAGCCAGGCGAAAAAGCCGACCTGCAGCAAGGGCGGATCAATCTCACGCTTGGCTTGCAGCAGATAATGCACCAGCGCCAGCACGGCGATGACATAGACTAGCTTGTGCAGCCGGCCCCAGGCCTTGCCGCCCATGCGGCGGATCGCGGCATCGAAGGAAGTCAGACCCAGCGCGCTCAGGCCAAGCAGCGCAATGAAGCCGATGGTGAGATAGAAGCGCAGCACGATCTCGCTGGCCACCTTGACCAGGTCGCCCTTCTGATCGAGCACATAGAGCACCAGATGCGCCAGCACATAGGCCAGTGCCGCTACGCCGATCTGGCGCCGCAGCTTGATCAGCGCCGGCCAATCCAGCAGCCTGCGTAGCGGCGTGACGGCGAGCGAGCCAAGCAGCAACCACACTGCCCAGCGCCCGGTTTCATGGATCAGTTCATCCAGCGGGCGTGGCCCCAGATCATCGGCCAGAATGCGCCAGGCCAGCCATAGGCCAGGCAGCCAGAGCAGCAGGAAACACGCCGCCTTGAGCGGCGACAGGCGGCCATCACGTTCATGCCAGGGCATCGTCATGGCGCCAGGATGCCGCGCCGCCCGGGCAGCGGCAAGCGGGCGCCCGGTAACGATACGGCGAGGTGTTACTTATTGTGCAGGCAGCGGGCGACGATCTGGCCGCAGGCGACCAGGGTTTCGCGCCCGGTGGCGGTGCGGCCCTTCATCGCCACCTCGACAACCCGGCCCTGGCGCAACGCGAAGGTGGTTTCGCAATACCGGAAATATTCGTAAGGCCCGGGGCTGCGGCTGAGCGGCGATTTATCCTGTTCCACACTCATCTGCGCCGAGGCCGAGCTTTCGCGGAAATAGCTCAGAAGATCAGTACCGTTCTCTCGGTTGCGCGCTGTGGGCTCGCCGGCACAGGTCAGCAATTGCGCTTCCGGCAAACCGACCAGCTCTTTCTGGCCGCGCAGGGCAAGGTCTTCCTGAGTGGAGGAACAACCGGCCAGCAGGCCGGCAAGGAGCAACAGGGGCAGGGCTTTCATGGCGCGGAGCATGCCGGAAGCTTTTGCCGCAGTCAAACCGGATAGCGCCCGGGATTGCAGCCCCCGGATTGCAGCAGGATGGGCTTTGCGATACATCGGATGCCAAGCGGCGGGCCAAGCCGCATGCCAGGAGGAAACATGGCCGAGTATGTGACGATCCAAGCCGAAGCCCTGCGCGCCACGGTGCGCGCCATCTGCCGCACCGGCGGCAGCAATGAGCGCGAAGCCAGTCTGGTGGCCGAAAATCTGGTGCTGGCCAATCTCAGCGGCCATGACAGCCACGGGGTCGGCATGCTGCCGCAATACTGGCTGGCGGTGCATGAGAAGCGCCTGGTGGTGAATCAAAGCGCCCATATCGCGCTGGATGCCGGTGCGCTGGTAACGGTGGATGGCGGCTTTGGCTATGGCCAGGTGATCGGCCATGAGGCGATGGAAATCGCCATCCAGCGCGCCCGCCAGCATGGCGTTTGCGTGCTTTCCCTGCGCAACAGCCACCATATCGGCCGCATCGGCCATTGGGGCGAGCAATGCGCCGCCGCCGGCATGATCTCGACACATTATGTCAACGTGGTGAACCGCCAGCCGCTGGTGGCGCCGTTTGGCGGCTCGGATGCGCGCTTTGCCACCAATCCCTATTGCTGCGCCATTCCCGGCCCGCATGGCGGCGAGCCGATTGTGCTTGATATGGCCACCAGCACCATCGCCATGGGCAAGGTGCGGGTGGCGATGAACAAGGGCGAAACCCTGGCGCCCGGCATCCTGATCGATGCCGAGGGTAATCCCAGCATTGACCCCAAAGTGATGTTCAATAAGCCGACCGGCGCCATCCGCGCCTTCGGCGAGCATAAGGGCTTCGGCCTGGCGCTGATCGCCGAGCTGCTTTCCGGCCCGCTCAGCGGCGGCGGCACCGGGCGCAACAATTGGGACGTCGGCACCATCACCAACAACATGCTCAGCATCGTGTTTGACCCTGCTAAGCTCGGCGGCGCCACCACCTGGCAGGATGAGGCGCAAGCCTATATCGACTGGGTGAAGGCTTCGCCGCCAGCCCCCGACAACAAGACCGGCGGTGTGCTGGTGGCCGGCGAACCGGAGCGCCGCACCCGTGCCGAACGCAACAGCCAGGGCATCCCGGTGGATGCCACCACCTGGGGCGAGATTGTTGCCGCCGGCGCCCTGCTGGGCCATGCCGCAGCCGATACCAACCGCCTCGCCGGCCTGTAATTCTCGGAGATACCTTTCATGACCGACCAAGATAGCCGCATCCAGCAAGCCGCCGAACGCCTGCGTAATGCCGAAGCCACCGCAACCGCCTGCGATCCGGTGCGCGACCTGCTCGGCACCGCCGACGATCTGCGCGTTGCCTATGCTGTGCAGCGCGCCAACCGCGCGCATTTTATCAACAGCGGCCGGCGCCTTATCGGGCGCAAGATCGGCACCTCCAGCCCGGGCGCGCTCAAGATGTTCGGCATCACCGCGCCAACCTATGCCATGCTATATCACGACATGGTGCTGAATGACGGCGACACGATTCCGGCCGGCCGGCTGATCCAGCCGCGCCTGGAAGCCGAGGTGGCGGTGGTGCTGGAACGTGGTCTCGACATGCCGAACCCGACCCTGGTGGATGCGATCCGCGCCGTGGGTTATGTGGTGCCGGCCATCGAGGTGGTGGATAGCCGCATCCGCAACAACGATTTCAAGATTGTTGATCTGGTGGCCGATAATGTCAGTGGCGCGTTCTTTGTGCTCGGCTCGGTCGCCCGCAAGCTGGAAGGGCTCGACCTGCGCCGCGCCACCGGCACGCTCACCAGCAATGGCAACGTGATCGGCCAGGGGCCGGGCGCGGCAGTGTGGGGCAACCCGATCAATGCGCTGGCCTGGCTGGCCGCCAAGCAGGTGAAGATTGGCCTGCCGCTGCGTGAAGGTGATGTGGTGATGACCGGCACCTATTGTCCGATGCAGCCGGCCAATCCCGGCGATGCCGTCAGCGTGGACATCGACGGCCTCGGTCGCTGCGAGGTCAATTTCGCGGCTTGAAAAGCCCCCCGTTCGGTACTCCGTCATGGTCGGCGCGGGCCGACCATCCACGAGTAGCTTGTTTTCAGCCGGTTAAACAAAGCAACACGTGGATGGTACGCCTTCGCGTACCATGACGGCTTTTGTTGTGCAGGCAACCCGCTACTTCGCCGCCAGTTCGGCGGCGCGGTGCACCGCGCGACGGATGCGCGGATAGGTGCCGCAACGGCAGATATTGGTGATCGCCTCGTCGATCTCGGCATCGCTGGGATCGGGTTTCTGCGCCAGCAGTGCGGCAGCGGCTAATATCTGGCCGGATTGGCAATAGCCGCATTGCGGCACGTCAATCTCCGCCCAGGCGCGCTGCACCGGGTGCGCGGCTGCTGCATGTAACCCTTCTATCGTGACAATTTTCGCCTCGCCCACGGCGCCGGCCGGCAATGAACAGGACCGCACCGCTTCACCATCCAGCAAAACCGTGCAGGCGCCGCATTGCGCAATGCCGCAGCCATATTTGGTGCCGGTCAGATTAAGCAGGTCTCGCAGCAGCCAGAGCAGCGGCATCGCCTCATCGGCTTCCACCTCATATTGCCGCCCATTCACGTTCAACCGCAGCATATCCGCCTCCCTGCGCAAGGCGGAAAGTTAACATGAACGGCTATTGACGTCACTTATTCTGCAATAGCCAGGGCGGAAACGCGCTGGCGCGGGAAGCGCAATGTCACCACGGTGCCAACCCCTTCGCGGCTATCAATTGTGACCGAGCCCTGATGCAGCCGCATCAGCGCCTGCACCAGCGGCAGGCCGAGGCCGGCGCCGCCATAGCTTTTGGATAGATGGTGGTGCAATTGCACAAATGGCTCCAGCGCACGCGGCACATCCTCGCGCTTCATGCCGATACCGGTATCCCGCACACAGATCGCGAAGCGGCCATCCGCTTCCAGCTCGGCGGCAATCGTCACCTTGCCACCCTTGGGGGTGAATTTGATTGCATTGCCGAGCAGATTCAGCAGCATCTGGCGCATGGCGCGCTCGTCGGCGCGCAGCTCTGGCAGATCTTCCGGTATGTCCGCTTCCAGGATAACGCCGCCGGACACCGCCTTGTCTTGCAGCATACGCAGCACGGCGCGGCAAAGATCGTGCAGATCAATCTCCTCTTCGGTCAGTTCCACGCGACCGGATTCGATGCGGGTATGATCGAGCAGGTCATTGACCAGGCTGAGCAGATGCTTGCCGCTATTGAGGATATCGGCGGCATATTCCTTGTAGCGGTCGTCGCCGAGGCGACCGAACAATTCGCCGCTGAGAATTTCCGAAAAGCCGATGATGGCATTCAGCGGTGTACGCAATTCATGGCTCATATTGCCGAGGAAGGCGGTCTTGGCCTGATTCGCCGCTTCGGCCTCGGCCTTGGCGCGCTTGAGCGCCTCGATCACCCGCCGCAACCGCTCGGAATCACGATTCACGCGCTGGATGACACGGTTGTATTGCAGCGCAATCGGCTCCACCTCGGAACCGGCAATCACCGCAACAGGGCCGTCAAAGCGGCCTTCGACACGATGCCGTTCCATGTCGTTGACCAGATCGAGCATCGCCGAGGAAGCGCCATGCTCGGCCTGGTTCAGGCCGACATGCTCGGCTTCGGGCGAAACCCGCAGCGGCAGGAGGCGGTTGACGATCTTGAGCACCACATAGGTGAAGCCGAAGCAGTAAACGCCGGCCACCACACAGCCAAGCAACTGGATGCCGAACTGGGTGACACGATCATGCGGCACCGGCCAGGCCGATGGATCGCCGAACAAGGCCACCGCCAGGGTGCCCCAGATACCGGCGCCGAGATGCGCCGGCACCGCGCCAACCGCATCGTCGATCCGCAGCCGCTCCAGCCATTGGCCGAAGAGCAAGGCGATCACCCCGCCAATAGCGCCGATCAGCACCGCGGATAATGCCGAAGTGTTGTTGCAATTGGCCGTGATTGCCACCAGGCCGGCCAGCGTGCCATTGAGGAAATCCTCCACGCGCGGCAACGGGAATATCAGGCGCGAGGCGACTAGGCCGGCAATGCCGCCGGCACAGCCGCCCAGGGTGGTATTGATCAACACGCTGGGTACATCCGCCGACATCGCCAGCGTGCTGCCGCCATTAAAACCAAACCAGCCGAACCACAGCAGCATGACGCCGAGGGTGGACATGGTGAGATCATGGCCACGGATCATCGCCACGCCCTTCTTGAACCGCCCCATGCGCGGCCCGATCACCACCACGGCAGCCAGAGACACCCAGCCGCCGACCGAATGCACCACGGTGGAACCGGCAAAATCGATAAAACCAAGTGCCGCCAGCCAGCCCGACTCGCCGCCAAGCTGGCCGCTATTCCAGGCCCAATGGCCAAAAACCGGATAGATCAGGCCCGAAATGATGATGGTGATGACAACATAGGAACTGAACGCCACCCGCTCGGCCACCGCGCCGGAAACGATGGTGGCGGCGGTGCCGCAGAACATGAGCTGAAACAGCAGGAAAGCGCCAATCGAGGTTTCGCCGCGGGCATCGAACATCCAGGCGCTGGCGCCGATCCAGCCATTCTGGCTGATGCCAAACATCAGCGCGAAGCCAAACAGCCAGAACAACAGGCTGGCAATGCAGAAATCGACCAGATTCTTCAACGCCACGTTGATACTGTTCTTGGCGCGCACAAAACCGCTTTCCAGACAACAGAAACCTGCCTGCATCACGAAGATCATGCAGGTGGCAACCAGGAGCCAGACCAGATCGATACGCTCTATTGCCATTCGCCTACAAAAGCGGGGCGCCCTGGGGATCGGCGCCAAAAGGAGGGGGGACCGCTGGTAGCAATCCGATACACGTTTGCTGAAGCAAAAGGCATACCAGCGTTAAACCCCTGATATAGCGATGCCAGAAACAGCACTTGGCTTTTACGGCGGCAAAATGATTAAAAATTAGCCGAAACCCGGGTGTTGGCATTTGCACTGCCGGGCATTATTTGATGAGCAGAGCGTTCACGCCGAGATATAACCGTCCGGTCGCAAACCGGCCCCAAAACTGGATCATATCATTATGGAACCGACCAGCCTGAATTTCGGCATCTCCGCCGGCCAGCCAGGCGCCGCGCAGCCCGGCACCAATCCGGGCATGGCCCCGGCGGCTGCCGATCTGGTGAAAGAGATTGATATCACCACCTTCATGCAGGATGTGGTGCAGGCTTCGATGCAACAGCCGGTGCTGGTGGATTTCTGGGCCCCCTGGTGTGGCCCCTGCAAGCAACTTGGGCCGGCATTGGAAAAAGCCACGCTTGCCGCCAAGGGCAAGTTCAAGCTGGTGAAGGTGAATATCGACGATCCGCGCAACCAGCCGCTGGCGCAGCAATTGCGCATCCAGTCGATCCCGGCGGTATATGCCTTTTCCAAGGGCCAGCCGGTGGATGGTTTTGTCGGCGCCCTGCCTGACAGCCAGTTGAAGAAATTCATCGAACAGGTGGTGGGCGGCGCGGTTGGCGACAGCGAAGCGGTGCAGCTGATTGAAGCCGGCAAGGCGGCGCTGGCGGCCCAGGATTGGGCCGCAGCCGGCGAAGCCTTCTCGGGCGCGCTGGGCAGCGAGCCGGAAAATCCCGCCGCACTCGGTGGCCTGGCCCGCGCCCTGGTGGGCCTGGGCGAACTGGAAAGTGTTGAAGAGATCCTCGCCCAGGTGCCGCCGGCGCATGAGAATCATGCCGATGTCGCCTCGGCGCGTTCGGCGCTGCAACTGGCGCAGGAAAGTGCCGGCGCGGCGGGTGAATTGGCGGCCCTGGAAGCCAAGGTGGCGGCCGATCCAAAAGACTATCAGGCACGCTACGATTATGCCCTGGCGCTGGTTGGCGCCAACCGCCAGGGCGATGCGCTCGACCAGTTGCTCGACATCGTGAAGCTGGACCGCAAATGGAATGACGAGGCAGCGCGCAAGCAGCTGGTGAAGATTTTCGAAGCGCTGGGGCCGATGGACCCGCTGGTGGTGGATGCCCGGCGCCGGCTGTCGTCGATCCTGTTCGCATGAGCCAGCCAGAGGCGGAAAGCCTGGATTTCGACGCGCTGGACGCCACAATCCCGATCTTTCCGCTGACCGGCGTGCTGCTGCTGCCGCGTGGCATGCTGCCGCTGAACATCTTTGAGCCGCGCTATCTGGCGATGACCCGCGATGCCCTGGCCGGCTCGCGCCTGATTGGCATGATCCAGCCGCAGGAAGCCTTCAGCCGCAGCGAGCGCCCGGCGGTGTATCGCACCGGCTGCCTGGGGCGCATCGATGCCTCGGTGGATACCGAGGATGGCCGCATGCTGATCACATTGCGCGGCATCTGCCGATTCAATGTGAGCCAGGAATTGCCGATGACCCTGCCCTATCGCCAGGTGACGGCGGATTACACCGGCTTTGCCGCCGACATGGCCCCGGCAGCAAACGGCCAGATCAACCGGCCGCGCCTGATCGCCGCCTTGCGCAACTATCTCGACCGCCAGAATCTGCCGGCCGACTGGCCCTCGATTGACGCGGCGCAGGATGAAGTGCTGGTGCATTCGCTGGCAATGATTTGCCCCTTTGCCCCAAGCGAGAAACAGGCCCTGCTGGAAGCCGAAACCCTGGCAGCGCGCGGCAGCCTGCTCACCAGCCTGCTGGAAATGGCCTTGCTGGAACGGCCAAGCGCCAGCAGCGCCGGGCGCTTTAACTGATTTTGCCGGAGATCAAAACCATGTCTGATGACAGCCAAGCCACCACGTCCTCGTCCAATGCCACTGCACCGGCTGCCGCAGCGCCGGCAATGGTTGATCCGAAATTGCTGGAATTGCTGGTCTGTCCGCTGACCAAGACCATTCTGCGCTATGACCGCGAAGCCAATGAACTGGTGAGCGAAAAGGCCCGCCTGGCCTTTCCGATCCGCGACGGCATTCCGATCATGCTGGTGGACGAAGCGCGCCAGCTTGATGAAACCTCGGCCTGAGCCATGCTCGACCAGGCTTCGCCCTATAATCGTGCCGGCCGCCCGGCCTGTGTGGAACTGCGCCTGAAATCGCAGGACAAGGCGCTGGAAGTGGATTTCGCCGATGGCAAATCCTTCCGCTTCAGCACCGAATTCCTGCGCGTGGAAAGCCCCTCGGCCGAAGTGCAGGGCCATGGCCCGCAGCAGCGCAGCTATATCGGCGGCCGCCGGCATGTCAACATCATCGCCATCGAGCCGGTGGGCAGCTATGCCGTGCGGCTGAAATTCGACGACCTGCACGATACCGGCATCTATAGCTGGGAATATTTCTATGATCGCGGCCACGATCAGGATGAACTCTGGGCGAAATACCTCGCCGCCCTGGCCGAGCGCGGCCTCAAGCGCGAGCCGCGCTGAGATTCGTTACACCCGCTCGCCGCGCAGCAATTTTGGCAGCTTGCCGACATCCCCCATGGCATGGCGCATGAAAAAGGTCTTGGCCGGGGGAATCTGCTGTACCAGGCCAAGCCCCAGGTCGCGGGCCAGCCTGAGCGGCGCGATATCGTTGGAAAACAGCCGCGTCAGCACATCCGTGACTGCCGAGAGCACCACGGTATCGACCCGGCGCCAATCCTCGTAGCCTTCCAGCACATCGGCCTGGCCCGGATCAAGCCCAAGCCGGCGCGCCAGCACCACCGCCTCGGTGAGCGCCGCCACATCGCGCAGGCCGAGATTGAGGCCCTGGCCGGCGATCGGATGGATGCCATGCGCAGCATCGCCGACCAAAGCCAGACGGTGATCAACATAACGCTCTGCATGCAGGAAGCTGAGCGGGTAGGACCAGCGTGGCCCCACCAAGCCGAGGGCGCCGAAATGATCACCGAAACGCTGCCGCATCTCGGCGACAAAACCGGCTTCATCCAGTGCCAGGATCGCCTCAGCGCGTTCCGGCGGCTCGGTCCACACCAGGGACGAACGGTGCCGGCCGGCAGCACCATCCTGAGCAGCCTCATCGGTCATCGGCAGGATGGCAAAAGGCCCGGCCGGCAGGAAACGCTCCTGCGCCACGCCATGATGCGGCCGTTCATGCCACACGGTGCAGACAATGCCGGTCTGCCGGTAGGCCCATGCCATGGTTTTGATCCCGGCCGCCTGGCGGATCGCCGAGCCACGACCATCGGCGCCCACCACCAGCCGGGCAGATACTTTGCGGCCATCATCCAGGGTCAGCTGCGCCGGGGCGCCGGAACCGGGCTGGCCGCGCTCAACGCTGGCAACACCCAGCGGCGCCAGCAGGCGCAGGCCCGGATGATCGGCCAGCGCCGCCTGCTGGGCTTGGCGCATCACCCGGTTTTCCACCAGCCAGCCAAACGGGTCTTCACCCAGCACGGCATGGTCGTAATGCACAAAGAGCGGGGAATCTCCATCCGATACACGGATATCCCACATCGGCTGCGCTTCAGACACATGCCGCCACAGGCCGATGGAGGCCAGCATACGCTGCGAGGCCAAGGCAATGGCGGAAACCCGGCCATCAAAGCCGGCGGCCAGTGCCTTGGCGGGGTCTTCGCGGTCCACAATCACGGTGTCAACGCCGTGGCTGGCCAGGGCGATGCCCAGGGTCAGCCCGGCCAGGCCGCCGCCGACAATCGCCACCTCGGTATGCAGGATGTCGCTCATGCCCGGAGCATCCTTCGGCCGGGCCGGCTTGTCCATAGATTGGCGATGGACGGCTTGCCGCAGGCGGTCTAAGCTTGGCCCATGCAGTGGCGATGGCTTGCGGTTTTGACCCTGGCTTTGCTTGTGCCGGGTCTGCTTCCCGCCCCCTCGGTTGCCCAGGCAACCAGGGAGAAGCGTCCTGTTGACCTGGAATTGCTGTTGGCCATCGATATCTCCGGCAGTGTCGATCCGGATGAAGCCAAATTGCAGCGCGAGGGCTATGCCAAGGCGCTGGTTGATCCCCAGGTGGTGAAGGCAATCCGGGGCGGCATCCATGGCCGCATCGCCATCGCCTATTTTGAATGGGCGGATAATTTCACCAATAATTCCGTGCTGGACTGGACCGAGATCAGCGACCTGGCCAGCGCCCGGGCGGTTTCCGCCAAGCTGCTGGATGTGCCGATCCGCATCGGCCGGCGCACCAGCATCAGCGGCGCCATCCTGGCCGCCCTGCCGCGTTTTGCCGAATCGCCCTATCAGGGCCTGCGCCGGGTGCTGGATATTTCCGGCGACGGTCCGAACAATGCCGGCGACCCGGTCGACCTGGCCCGCGACCGCGCCCTGGCTGCCGGCATCGTGATCAACGGCCTGCCGATCATCAACGACCGGCCCAATCCCTGGGGCATGCCGGTGCTGGAAGACCTGGATCGCTATTACGAAGGCTGTGTCATCGGCGGCCCGGGTTCCTTTGTGGTGGTGGCGGAGAGTTTTGACACTTTCCATGAAGCGGTGCGGCGCAAGCTGGTGCTTGAAATCGCCTCAGCCCCCATCGTGCCCCGGCAATGGCACCAGGCCGGCCCGCCGGTGCGGCTGAACCAGCCCTTCCGGCTGGCCCAGGGCGAGCAGCGTTATCCCAAGGGCTGCGATGTCGGCGAACGCCAGAGCCAGGAATTCTGGCGCCGCCGCTTCGACCAATAACCCGACACTCCCCGGCAATTTCCCTCATACCGCCTTGGCGCGGGCGGATTTTTGCCGTATTTCCAGGCGACAACCGGCCCGTTGCTTGAGGAGCGCCCGAATGACCAGTCCCTTCGCCCGTGCGGATTTTCCCTTCGCCCTGCGCCTTGTTACCGAGGCGGCGGCGCTGGCCGCCCATGACTGGGTTGGCCGCAGCGAAAAGGAAGCCGGTGATGGCGCCGCCGTGGAAGCCATGCGCAAGGCGCTGGGTGCGATCAACATCAATGCCGTGGTGATGATCGGCGAGGGCGAGAAGGATAATGCACCGCTGCTTTATCGCGGCGAGCGCATCGGCACCGGTGAGCCGGAAATCGAAATCGCAGTGGACCCGATCGAAGGCACCACCAACATGGCCAACGGCGTGGATAATTCCATGGCCGTGATGGCATTGGCGCCGCGCGGCGCGATGTTTGATCTCGGCCCCAGCTTCTACATGGACAAGCTGGTGCTGCCTGCAGCGGCCAAGGGTAAGGTCGACCCAAGCTGGAGCGTGGCGCAGAAGCTGGAAGCCCTGGCAGCCGCACTGAACAAGCCGGTGCGCGAATTATGCATCTTTGTGCTGAACCGCAAGCGCCACCACGGCATCATCAAGGAAATCCACGCCGCCGGCGCGCGCACCATGTTGCAGGAGAATGGTGATGTGGCCGGCGCCTTCATGGCGGTGGAGCCCAACAGCCAGGTGGATGCGCTGTTCGGCACCGGCGGCTCGCCGGAAGGCATCATCACGGCAATCTTCACCCGCGCCATGGGTGGCGAATTCTTCGGCCGCGTTGATCCGCAAAGCGACGACGAAGCCGCCAAGGTGAAGGCTTTTGGCCTGGACAGCAGCCGCTGGCTTTCCGGCCAGGAACTGGTGAAAAGCGACGATGCAATCTTTGTTGCCAGCGGCATCAATAGCGGGCCGCTCTGCCGCGGCGTCCGCCTCAAGCATGGCGTGGCTAGCCTGCATACCGTGATCCTGATGGCCGCCACCCAGGCGCGCTACGACATGGTCAGCCGCCTGAAACAGAATTGAGCCCAATGACCCCGCACAGCATTGCCATCACCCCCTTCCAGGGCCAGAAGCCCGGCACTTCCGGCCTGCGCAAGAAGGTGGCCGAGTTCCAGCGCCCAGGCTATCTGGAAGCCTTTGTGCAATCGCTGTTTGATACCCAGCCCGCCTTGCGCGGCGGCATTATGGCCCTGGGCGGGGATGGCCGCTATTTCAACCGCGAAGCCGTGCAGATCATCCTGCGCATGGCGGCGGCCAATGGTGTCGGCCGCGTGATCCTGGGCGCCGGCGGGCTGCTTTCCACCCCGGCCGCCTCGGCAGTGATCCGCAAATACCAGGCCCAGGGCGGCATCGTGCTTTCTGCCAGCCATAATCCTGGCGGCCCGGATGGCGATTTCGGCATCAAGTTCAACACCAGCAATGGCGGCCCGGCACCCGAGGCGGTGACCGAGGCAATCTACCAGCGCAGCCAGAGCATCGAGCGCTACCTGACCCTGGATGCCGCCCCCATCGCCCTCGACAAGCCCGGCGAAACCAGCCTGGGCGACATGGCGATCAGCATCATCGATCCGGTGGCCGACCATGCCGCGCTGCTGCAAACCCTGTTTGATTTTGACGCCATCCGCAGCCTGTTGCGCGGCGGTTTCCGCATGCGCTTTGACGGCATGCATGCCGTGACCGGCCCCTATGCCCGCCGTGTGCTGGTGGACATGCTGGGCGCGCCCGAGGATGTGCTGATGAATGCCCAGCCCCTGCCCGATTTCGGCGGCGGCCATCCAGACCCCAACCCGGCCCATGCCGAGGAATTGGTGGCGCTGATGCCGGGGCTGGATTTCGGCGCAGCCTCGGATGGTGATGGCGACCGCAACATGATCCTGGGCCCCGGCATTGCCGTCAGCCCGTCTGACAGCCTGGCGGTGCTGGCCGCCAATGCCAGGCTGGCGCCGGGTTATGCCAATGGCATCACCGGCATTGCACGCTCGATGCCGACCAGCCGCGCCGCCGATGCGGTGGCCGCCGCGCTGGGCATTCCCTGCTTTGAAACCCCGACCGGCTGGAAATTCTTCGGCAACCTGCTGGATGCCGGACAGATCACCATCTGCGGCGAGGAAAGTTACGGCACCTCGTCGAATCATGTGCGCGAGAAGGATGGCCTGTGGGCGGTGTTGTTCTGGCTCAACATCCTGGCCAAGCGGCGCGAACCGGTGGGTGCCATCCTGGCGCAGCATTGGCGGCAATATGGCCGGCATTATTATTCGCGCCATGATTACGAGGCGGTGGATAGCGCCACGGCGCAGGCCGCCATGGCGCAGCTTGCGCAAGCCCTGCCCGGCCTGGTCGGCCACGACATCGGCGGCCTGACCATCACCCAGGCCGATGATTTTGCCTATACCGATCCAGTGGATGGCAGCGTTGCCAAGGGCCAGGGCCTGCGCGTGATCTGCGGCGATGCGGCGCGTGTGGTGGCCCGGCTTTCCGGCACCGGCACCGAAGGTGCCACGGTGCGGCTGTATTTTGAGCGGTTTGAAGCCGACCCGGCGCGGCAGCAGGATGATGTGCAAACCACGCTGGCGCCCTTGATCGACTTTGCCGAAAACCAGCTTGGCCTGCGCCAGCGCACAGGCCGCCCCGGTCCCGACGTGATAACGTGATGCCATGAACGAAGCACCGCCACGGATCGATACCACCAGCGCCTGGCAGGCCCTGCAAGGCCATGCCGCGCACTTGGCTGGCTATAGCCTGACCGATCTGTTCACTGCCGATGCGCGGCGCTTTGAGCATTTCTCCTGGAGCTGCGGCGATCTGATGCTGGATCTGTCGCGCCAGCGCATCGCCCGTGAAACCCTGGATTTGCTGCTTGCCCTGGCGCGCACCGCCAAGCTTGAAGCCTGGCGCGACAAGCTGTTCAGCGGTGCCGCGATCAACAGCTCGGAAAACCGCGCCGTGCTGCATACCGCCTTGCGGCTGCCGCCCGATGCCAGCCTGATGCTGGATGGTGTCGATCTGGTGCCGCAGGTGCAGGCCGAGCTTGCCCGCATGGAAAGCATTGTCGAGGCGGTGCGCCAGGGTATCTGGCGCGGGGCCAGCGGCAAGCATTTCCGCCATGTGGTGGCTATCGGCATCGGCGGCTCTGATCTTGGCCCGCGCATGGTGGTGGATGCGCTGGCAGCCGACCGCCTGCCCGGCCTGGATATCGCCTTTGTCAGCAATGTGGATGGCGCCGACCTGCTGCGCACACTGGCACCGCTGGATGCGGAAGCCACGCTGTTCATTATCGCTTCCAAAACCTTCACCACCCAGGAAACCATGGCCAATGCGCTGAGTGCGCGGCACTGGCTTGAAGCGGCACTCGGGCCGGATGCGGATTGGCCGGCGCATTTTGTGGCGGTTTCCGCAGCGCCCAAGGCAGTCGCTGCCTTTGGTATCGCCGAAGCGCGCCGGCTTGGTTTCTGGGATTGGGTGGGTGGTCGCTATTCGCTCTGGTCCAGCATCGGCCTGCCGATTGCGCTTGGCATCGGTATGGCGAATTTCCGCGCCCTGCTGGCCGGCGCCCATGCCATGGACGAGCATTTCCGCACCGCGCCGCTGGAAACCAATCTACCGGTGCTGATGGCCCTGGCCGGCATCTGGAATATCAACTTCCTCGGCCATACGGCTTTGGCGGTGCTGCCTTACGATCAGGGCTTGGCGCGCTTGCCGGCCTATCTGCAACAAGCCGATATGGAGAGCAACGGCAAAAGCACCGACCGCTGGGGCCGCAAGGTTGCCTATGCCACCGGGCCGCTGCTGTTTGGCGAACCCGGCACCAACGGCCAGCATGCCTTCTATCAATTGCTGCATCAGGGCACACAGGTTGTGCCGGCGGATTTTATCCTGCCGCTCGCCAGCCGTTATCCGTTGCGGCAGCATCATACCATGCTGGTGGCGAATGCGCTGGCCCAGGCCGAAGCGCTGATGCTGGGCCGCAACTTGCAGCAGGTGCAGGCCGACCTGCTGCAAGCCGGCTTGAATGAGAGCGCCATTGCCGCATTGGCGCCGCACAAGGTGTTTGCCGGCAACCGGCCAAGCAGCATGATCACCCTGCCAAAACTTGATCCGTTTCATCTCGGAAAATTGATCGCGCTCTACGAACACAAGATTTTCGCGCAAGGGATAGTGTGGGGCATCAACTCCTTCGACCAGTGGGGGGTAGAACTCGGCAAACGCCTAGCAACACCGATTCTTGAGGAGTTGACGGATACAACCCGGCAGCCGCATCATGACAGCGCGACCAATGCATTGATCGCGCGCGCCCGGCAGGCGGCACATAGCTAAGGCCACAGCGCGCATAAAAAATCTGGTCAAGGGAGTTGGGGACGCGGCATGAGCGACATGGACGCCGTCCGACAAGGCATGCGGGAGATCGATTTTGTCCTGTATTCCTCCTGGCGCCTGGGCAAGCATATTCTTGCCGGCTGGAGCCATGACAGCAACCAGATCTCCTTTGCCTTCTCCGAACCCTATAACGTGCTCGGCCGTGCCGAGGAATATCCGCGCCTGATCCGCGGCCGCCGCCTGATGGGCCAGCGCACCTTTGCCGAAACCTGCAAAGTGCTGGGTATCCGGCCGCTGACCATGGATGTGCCCTTCACGCTGGGCAATGCGCGCGCCGATGTGAATCCGGCGATGATCGAGAATCTGGTCAAACGCTACGCCATCGTCGAAACCGGCAACCGTGCCGTGATGCTGTTTGATATCGTCGGCTTTTCCAAACACACGCCGCTGGAACAGGTGGCCCAGCTCAGCTCGCTTGAATACTCGATCAACAGCGCCAGCAAGCGCCTCAACGAATGCGGCCTGCGGATCGAATTGGCGCGCTCCACTGTGGGCGATGGCTTTTATGTCTGGAATCGCGGCAAGGGCGTGGAGGCCGATCTGCGCACCTATCTGGCGCTGGCCCTGATCCTGGCCGACAATGCGCTGGCACAGCGCAAGGGCAATCCGCGCCTGGTGCCAACCTTACGCGCCGCCTTCACCGTGGGGCCGCATTTTTCCTATCATCAGGTGGAAGGCAACAATCCGCGCGGCTTTGAGTATATTGTCGGCGATGTCACCATCACGCTGGCGCGCATCATCGGCAAGGCACTGCCGCACCAGATACTGATCGGGCAGTTCAACCGCTCGGCTGACCAGTTGGTGAACCAGAGCGATATCGACACAATCCTGTTTCTGGCGCGGGCGGAAAAGATCATGCAGCCGCTGCTCGGCCGCGAGGTGGGCGGCTACCGTATCGGTAATATCCGCAGCAGCATCACCAGCGCCAATGAAGTGCGCGGCGGCGTCACCGTGTATCGCATCATGGACAAACACGGCTACGCGCATCAGGCTTTCAATGCGCGGGTGCTGCTCGACCGCGAAGGCGGCGAGCCGATCACGCTTGGCCTATCACTGCCGGAACTGGCAGACTTCAACGCCGAGCCGATACTGCATGATGTGAAGCAGCTCGGCACATCGCGTTGAGAAACTGCTATTGCGGCATCCGCGCGATGGCCGCCATGCCATCTTTCATCAGCTTGTTGGCATATTGGCTGCCGGCCACCAATTCCAGCATACGCACGGCGGCAAACAGCTTGGCGCGGGTGGCTTCCTGACCCTCGGCATTGAATTTGCCGGCCTTGATATCGTTGATCAGCGTGACACCGGTATTGTCGATCTGGGTGGTGAGCTGCTTGATGGCGCCGTTCACATCCTTGTCGGCGCCGATTTCGGTGGCGATGCGGGCGACGCGTTGGAGGGCATAAACCCGGTTCTCGGCCTCAACCTTGGCATCGAAGCTGGCCTGCTTGGCAAGTTCCGGATCGTCAGCCGGCGGCGGCGCCAGCACGGCCTCGATGCCGCCCAGCACCTTCTCGTCGATGCCGCCGAGCACGCCAACGCGCACCATTTCCTTAAGCTGGCGGCTGGCCGCCTCCATCTCGGGCTGCGGCCCGTCGGCCATGCCATCCTTTTTCAGGCGGCCGATCAGCGCAACAAAATCGCCCACCATGTCGGCCACCTTGGCATCATCCACCTGGGCCGGATCGGTGCGCGTGACAGCCCCGAAGAAACGCTTCGAATCACCCGACAGCATCGCGCGCACAAATTGCCCCGGCGTCAGTCCGTTGACCCCGGTGGGCAGATCTTCCAGCGCATCGAACAGCGCCAGCGCCTGGAAACCATCGCTGAGCCGCGCCACCGCCACGGCAATAAGAAAGCCCGGCACACCCTGGCCGCTGCCGGCCACATCGGTATAAAGCTGCTTGATCTCCTCAACCTGCTCTTCGAGCAGGCGGCCAACCGGCTTGGGCGACAGGATGTCGCGCAGTTTCTCCACCGGCGCGGCCAGTTCAAGCAGGGCGATGATATCGCTCAGATCGGCCAATACCGGCTCGCCGCCGAGGCGCGCAATCAAATCGGCCCGATGCGCCGCATCGGTTTCCGCGCGCGCCAGTTCCTGACGCAGGCGGCTGGCCGCAATCGACCAGAGGGTGACACCAAGGCGCGGGATGCGCGGATCATGGCTGGCACCGATTTCCGGCGCCGGCGCGGCCCGCATGCTGGCCTCAAGCTGCTTCACCGCAGCGGCATCCAGGCAGCCCAGTACAAATTCCCAGATCGGCGCCAGCGACTGGCGCGCGATGCGGCCAAACGGCTTGCCGCCATCGCCAGGCAATACCAGCAAATCTTCGAATGGATGGCAAAACACCCGTTGCAGGGTCAGGTAACGCGGCGGCCGGGTTTTCACCAGGCGCGGGCGCAGCGTGCCAAGCGCGGCATTGGCGATTGAGGCCGACAGCACCACAGCGCGCGACCGCTCAATGAGCAAGGTGAGCTGCGCCACCTTCTCATCGGGAATCTCGAACAGCTTGCGTTCGATATCGCGCAGTTCCGAGGCTAGATCGGTCATACCTGCCTCCGCTTGGTCGATTCCACCCGTCGCAACATTTCCATATCCAAGGCGCCTGTATTCCAGCCTTCAAACGCCCGCACCATCAGCTTGGTGCTCTCCTGCATCGCCTGGGCGTTCGGGCGGTTGGCCGCCTCCTTTTCCGGAATGATGGGCAGAATTCGATAAATTTCCGTTATCGCCGCCCGCTGGCTGTCACGATCCCGCTCCTGCGCATCAGCCCAGAGCAGGATCACAAATTCCCAGCCATCGATGGTCCACCACAGCCGCTCGATATCCTTTTCGATGGCGGTGGATACCTTGTCCCAATTCATCAGCACACGCTCGGGATGCTCGGCCGGGCGCATCGCCGAGGTCACCAAGTCCTTGGCATAATCGGCGGTAAATCCAGAAATTCTGCCAATCGGCCGGGCCAGTTCGGCAGCTTCCGATTTATCATCGGCGGCCCATTTGCCCATATTATCCTCAAGCTCGGCGATAGCATTGACCAAGCGGCGCAGGCGGCAATCCTTGCTCATCCCGGTCACGCCCAGCGGCGCGATCAGATTGCCCCAGGCTTCCAACCTATCATAGAGCAAATTCGTGCTGGCATGCAACTTCTGGGCTACGTCGCCCATGGCATATTTGACCCGGTCGCGGCCCTTGTCGGAGACAAAATCCGATACGCTCAGATTCATCTTGCCGCCAGACATCTTCTCCAGCGCGCCCTTGAACAGGAAAAAGCGCGTCAGCAGCACTTCATTCTCGTCTTCGGCCAAAGCAGTTTCAGCGGCCTTCTGCGCTTCCGGCCCGGCCAGGCCGGATTTGGCCGCCAAAAGCGTGGCATGGCGCACATGCGGCGGCAGGCAGGAATTGGCCTTGAAAATCTCTTCATGCAGCGCGCGGTCATGCATGGTCAGCGAGAAGATTTCCGGCACATCCTTCCAGCGGATGACATAATTGCCCTTCACGCCGGAAAAGGCGGAAACCGTCAGCTCAAGCTGCTCGCGGCTATCCAGGCGCACACGGGCCTGGCACAAAGCCGGCGTGGTGAAGCTCACCGCCGTGCCGCGTTCCTCGAATCTCGTCGGCTGAAACTGTGAACTGCCGCCTTTAGGAAAGTTCATCCCTGCCCCTGAGGGTAGAATATTGCTGATTGCCTAGGACCACTTAAGCATACTTAGCGCCCGCAGCAAATGATTGTAACTGGCAAGTTATCCCTTGCCGTTGAGGAAACGGCGCGATTGTTCGATCACACGCAGGGTCTCTTCCCATAAATGCAGCCCGGCCAGCTCTTCCAGGCTGAACCAGGCCGCATCGGCGGCATCATCGCCCGCCACTACCTCGCCCGAGGCCCAGCGGGCGGCATAATCCACAATCGTATAATGGTAAAGCACACGGCCCTCGGCATCGCGCTGCACCGAGTCGATCACCGCCACCAGGCCGAGCAACTCCACCTCGACCCCGGTTTCCTCGCGTAATTCGCGGCGGATGCCCTGCTCCACCGTTTCGCCCAAATCCTGCCCGCCACCGGGCAGACTCCATATCCCGGCACGCGGCGGCCGGCCGCGCTTGATCATCAGCACCTTGTCGTCGCGCCACACCACGGCGCCAAGGCCAACTACCGGCGCCGTGGGATATTCACGCGGCATGGGCGGCTATTCCGCCGCCCGGGCCTGCTGCTGCGCCTGCAACACTTCCCAGATACGTTCCGGGGTGGCCGGCATGTCGATATGGCGCACGCCGAGCGCATCGGCCAAAGCATTCATCACGGCCGGCGGTGCGCCCACCGCGCCGGCCTCGCCGGCACCCTTGACGCCCAGCGGATTGGTTTTGCACGGCACTTCGCACAGGATCACCTGGATATCCGGCATGTCGTCGGCGCGCGGCATGCAGTAATCCGTGAAGCTGCCGGTCAGCAACTGGCCCTCGGCATCATAAACCACGCGCTCATACAACGCTTGGCCGATACCCTGTGCCACACCGCCCTGAATCTGGCCTTCCACGATCATCGGGTTGATCACCTTGCCCATGTCGTCGGCCACCACATAGCGCGTAACCGTGGTGATGCCGGTGGCTTCATCCACTTCCACCTCGGCAACATGGCAGCCATTCGGGAAGGTGATGGCCTGAACCTGGAAATCCGCTGCGGTATCCAGGCCGGCCGGCTGGTCAACGGCAACGCCGGAACGCAGCCGCGCCGTGGCGGCCACTTCCATGATATCGGCGCCGCGATCCGTGCCGGCGATGCTGAACTTGCCGGCATTGAATTCGATATCCGCCACGGCTGCTTCCAGCATGTCGGCGGCCACTTCCTTGCCCTTGTCGATGATCTTGTCGCTCACCGCCAGGATGGCGCCGCCCTCGGAATAGAGCGAACGGGCACCGCCGGTGCCGCCGCCGGTCGGGATACGATCAGAATCGCCCTGCACCACGCGGATTTGGTCAAACGGCACGCCCAGCTTGTCGGTGACCAGATGCATATAGGCGGTTTCATGGCCCTGGCCGGTGGATTGTGTGCCCACCAGCACCTCCACCTCGCCATTGTCGCGAAACAGGATTTCCGCCCGCTCGGTGGGCGCGCCGCCAGTGGCTTCCAGGTAATAGGCCATGCCGATGCCCAGCCTTTTGCCGCGCTTGGCGGCATCGGCGCGGCGCGCGGCGGCGCCATCCCAATCGAAGGCCTTGAGCGCGGTGGCGGAGGTATTGGCGAAATCGCCCGAATCGTAGGTCAGGCCCATGGCGCTGGTCCACGGGAAGGCGGAAACCGGAATGTAATTCTGCCGCCGCAAAGCCGCCGGGTCGACCCCCAGTTCCTTGGCCGCCACGTCAATCAGGCGTTCCATGATGTAGTTCGATTCCGGCCGGCCGGCGCCGCGATAGGCATCCACTGGCACGGTATTGGTGAACACACCTTCCACCCGGGCATGCACGGCCTGGAACCGATAGACCGAGGACAGCACTTTGGTACCGGCCATGGTCGGGATCATCGGCGCATAAGTGGAGAGATAGGCACCCATATCGGCGATGTTATGCACGCGCAAGGCCAGGAAATTGTTGTCCTTGTCGAGCGCCAGTTCGGCTTCGGTCAGGTTGGCGCGGCCATGCGTGTCGGTGAGGAAGGCTTCGGCGCGGTCGGAGGTCCATTTCACCGGGCGCTTGAGCAGCCGGGCCGCGAACAGGGTCATCACCTGCTCCGGGTAGATAAAAATCTTCATGCCGAAGCCGCCGCCGACATCGGTGGTATGCACCGAGAATTGCGCCGGTTCGACGCCAAAAATCTTCGACAGCAGGTTCTTCTGCACCCAGACGCCCTGGGTCGGGGTGTAAAGCGTGAAGCGGTTGCTTTCGGCATCATGCGCCGCCAGCGCGGCGCGCGCCTCCATCGAGGCCACCACGATGCGGTTGTTGACCAGCTTGAGTTTGACGGTACGGGCAGCAGCGGCAAACAATTCCTCGGCCTTGGCCTTGTTGCCCACTTCCCAGTCAAACACCCGGTTATTCGGCGCTTCCGGCCAGATTTGCGGTTGGCCCGGCTGCATCGCCGTGGCCATATCGGCAGCGGCCGGCAGGGTTTCGTAGTCGACCCCGATCAGCTCGGCGCCATCACGCGCCTGGGCCAGGGTTTCAGCCACCACAAAAGCCACCGGATCACCAACATGGCGCACCATGCCTTCGGCCAGGGCCGGACGCGGCGGATCGGCACGCTTGCTGCCATCGCGGTTCTTGAGCGGAATGGTGCAGGGTAGATCGCCGATATTGGCGGCGCGCAGATCGCCCACGGTGTAAACAGCCAGCACGCCGGGCGCGTTGCGGGCCGCTGCCGTGTCGATGCCCAGGATGCGGGCATGGGCATGCGGCGAACGCAGGAAATAGCCATAGGCCTGATCCGGCAGGCTGATATCGTCGGTATAGCGGCCTTCACCGGTAATGAAGCGCTTATCCTCCACCCGGCGCACCGGCTGGCTGAGACCGAACTTGCTCATACGGGGATTCCTTCGTCGCTCAATGGGGCGTCGCTCAATGGGGCTTGGCTTGCTGGTGATGATAGGGATTCCGGTTGGCGTTTCAAGCCGCCTCCCGCAGGGCGCGATAGGTCCAGAAAGGCATCGCCCCCAGCACCACGCAGATACCGGAATAAATGAACACAGCGGTATAACCGCCGGTAAGATCGTGCAGCAGGGCGCCGAAATAGCTGCCCAGCGCAATGCCCAGGCCGCTGCCCAGCATCACCATGCCAAAGATATTGCCCAGCCGGCGGCCCTGGAAAATCCGCGCTGCCGTGGCGCTGACCATCGGGCCGCGCGCGCCGAAGGACAGGCCGACACCCAGCACAAAAATCCCCAGCAGCACCGGATGCAGCTCAAAACGCAACAGATACAGCGCCAACAGGCCGCTGAGGCTGAAAACATAGGAAGCCAGGGCCGAGGCATGGCGGCCGATACGGCCATCGGCCCATGAAAACGCGATGATGCCCACCGGGGTCAGGATACCCACAAGGCCATAGAGCGAGGCGGCCTTGAGCGGCGGATAGCCAAGCTCAACAAGATAGGCCACGCCCTGCACCATCACCGCGAACATGCCCGAACCGGTGAAGAAAAACACCGAGGCCAGGCCCCAGAAGGCCGGTTCGCGCAAAGCTGCACCGAGAGTCCATTCCTGGCGTGCTTCGGCGCCTTCACGCACCACCAGCCGCGCCGCCGCCCATTTTTCCGAGCCGGCCTGGGCGCGTTTCCAATCCACCAGGCGGAAGGCGATCAGGCCCAGAACCGGCAAGGTTGCCAGGCCGATATAGGCCCAGCGCCAGCCGAAACTTTCGATCAGCAACTGGCTCAGCGGCACGATCAGCAGGGTGCCGATGCCAAGGCCGGCGTAAATCCAGCTCACCGCACCGGAAAGCCGGCCGCCCTCGAACCAGCGCGCCAGCAAAGCCGAATGTGCGGCATTGCCCAAAGCCGCCGAGGCCGCGCCGATACACAGTCCAAGCGCGATATAGAGCTGCCACAGGGCCTGGGCAAAGGAAGCCAGCAACAGGCCAAGGCTGAACAGGCCCAGACCGAGCAGGTAGGTGCGGCGGGCGCCGAAACGATCAAAGCAATAGCCGGCCAGCGGCGCACCGCAGCCACTCATCAGCATCATCAGCGAATAGGTGGTGGCCACGCTGGCGCGGTCGGCACCGAATTCCTGCGTCAGCGGCAGCAGAAAGGCCGTGAAACTTTCGCACAGGCCCCGATTGAGCAGGCTGAAACCGAAGCAGACGCAGACCAGCAATTGCGGCAGGCGTTCGGGCGCCAGCAGGCCACGTCTTGATCCATCCTCCGGCATGCTCAGCGCCCCGCCCTGCCGCCTGCGGCTTCACGCAGCATGTTGCGGGCGATCACCAATTGCTGAATCTGGCTGGTGCCTTCATACAGCCGGAACAGCCGCACATCGCGGTAGAAACGCTCCACGGCATAATCCTGCATATAGCCCGAGCCACCATGGATCTGCACCGCACGATCGGCCACACGGCCAACCATCTCGGAAGCAAACAGCTTGCAGCAGGAAGCCTCGGTTGAAACAATTTCGCCGGCGGCATAACGCCGGGCCGCATCCTGCACCATGCAGCGCGCCGCATAGGCCTCCACGCGGCTATCGGCCAGCATCGCCTGCACCAGCTGGAATTCTGCAATCGGCTGGCCGAACTGCTTGCGCTCGGCAGCATAGCTTAGGCTTTCATGGATCAGCCGCTCGGCCACGCCAACACACAAAGCCGCGATATGCAGCCGGCCACGATCCAGCACCTTCATCGCGGTTTTGAAACCCTGGCCCGGCTTGAGGCCGATCACATTGGCCGCCGGCACTTTCACATCCTCGAATACCACATCGGCTGTATGGGCGCCGCGCTGGCCCATTTTCTTGTCTGGCGCGCCGATCCGGATGCCCGGCGATTTGGCATCAACGATAAAGGCCGTCACCCCGCCGGCGCCCTTGTTGCCGGCATCGGTGCGCGCCATCAGGGTGAAAATCGCGGCATGCGGCGCATTGGTGATGAAGCGTTTGGTGCCATTCACCACATAATGGTCGCCGTGCAATTCGGCGCGGGTGCGCAGCGCGGCGGCATCCGAACCGGCTTCGGGCTCGGTCAGCGCGAAACTGGCCACCATCTCGCCGGAAGCCAGCCGGGGCAGATAGTGGCGTTTCTGCGCCTCGGTGCCATCAATCAGGATACCCTGGCTGCCGATGCCGACATTGGTGCCAAACATGCTGCGGAAGGCCGGCGAGGTCCAGCCCAGCTCAAAGACCAGTTCCACTTCCTCGGCCAGATTCAGCCCCAGGCCGCCATATTCCTCTGGGATCGACAGGCCGAACAGGCCCATTTCAGCAAAAGCGGCGCGAATATCTTCAGGGATGCGGTCTTCATCGGCTACCTGGCGCTCCAGCGGCACCAGCCGTTCGCGCACGAAGCGCCGCAGGGTGTCGCGGAATTGATCTAGGACATCTCTATCCATGGCAGGGGACTCGCGGTGAACGCAGAGGAATGGCGTGTTTTATTATCGGGTTGTGAATGACAATATCGCATAGCACAACCATCAGGGGAAGCCTATCGGCGGAACAGCAGAGCCGCGATCCAGCCTGCCGCCACCGCCAGCAGCACCGCCATGAAGCCGTAAACCGCCGGTTCGCGGCGCGAGAAATCATAAACTTCCTGCTCGATGCCCTGCTTGTCGACAAAGAGCGGCGTCGATTGCGCGGCAATCACCCGGTCGTCGCGGATCAGGTAAACTTCAGTGGTATAAGTGCCCACCGGCACGGTGGAGGGAAAACTGATCTCGGTGCGGAACAGCTTGGGGCCAAGAAACACCACACTCGGTTCCTCGCGGTAGAGGCCATCCTGCTTCTTGTGGCGCAGGATTGCATCGCGGTGCGGCCTTGTATCCGGTTCCGGGCCGGTATTGGCAAAACGGAAACGTAGGTTGTTGGCGCCGATTTGCAGCCGCGCCAGCAGGTTGGGCGCACCAATTTCGCCGAGCGGCCGGGTTGAGGCCACGGCATAATAGGCCGGCACACCCTCAAAGCGGATCGGCGAGCGGTTGAGCCAGATGCCGGCTTCGCGCTTTTTCTGCCGCACCACTGCCGGGCCGCTCGGGCCGCGCACCACCACCACAATATCGCCCGGCTCGTCGATCGAGCCGAATAGCAGCAATTCGGTGCCGGTGAAGCTGGAAGTGATGGCGATCAGATGCGCTGAAAGATCGGTCACCAGCGGTGCATCGGCCGGCACCACGGCCGAGGACAGGCCGCGCTGCGCCAACGCTTCGCCAGTCGGGCCAAGCAGCAGCAATAGCAGCAGGATGGCGCGCCGCATCATCGCAACTGACCCGGTTCGAGCGAATAGATATCGGCCGGCGGCAGCACCAGTTCGATGGCGAGATAGATCGCCACTGCCAGCACCATCAGCGCCAGCAGGCCGCGCAGATGTTCGCCGCGCAGCTTTGCGCCCGCCCGGGCGCCAAATTGCGCCCCCACCACCGAGCCAACCAGCAGCACCAGCGCCAGGGTGACATCCACGGTCTGCGTGTTGATGGCATGCAGCATGGTGACATTGGCGGTGACAAAAATGATCTGGAACAGCGAAGTGCCAACCACCGCCGCCGCCGGCATACCGAGCAGGTAGATCATCGCCGGCACCAGCAGGAAGCCGGCGCCCACGCCCATGATCGCCGCCAGCACACCCACCACGGCGCCCAGCAGCAAAGGCAGTAACGCGCTGATATAAAGCTGCGAACGCCGGAAACGCATCTTGAAGGGCAGCGCCTTGAGCAGCGGGTGATCGTGGAAGCGCTTGAACTTGCGCGGCGGCCCCGGCTGCGGCGAACGCAGCAGGCTGCGCAGGCTTTCCACCCCCATCAGGCCGCCGACCACGGCCAGGATCAGCACATAGGACAGGCCGATCACCAGATCGAGCTGGCCCAGCGCATGCAGCAGGGTGAACAGCCAGGCGCCCAGGCTGGAGCCGACCAGACCGCCGATCAGCAGCATGGCGCCCATGCGGAAATCCACATTGGCCTTGCGCCAATGGGCATAGAAGCCGGAAACGCTGGCCGCCACCACCTGATTCGCCGAGGTAGCCACCGCCACCGCCGGCGGGATGCCAATGAAGATCAGCAGCGGCGTGAGCAGAAAGCCGCCGCCAACGCCAAACAGGCCGGATAGATATCCCACCGCGCCGCCCAGCCCGAGCAGCAGCCATATATTGACCGACAACTCAGCAATGGGCAGGTAAATCTGCATTGGCCTGGCGATACTCGAAAGAAGCTGTTAGGCGGCGGCGCGCTCTGCGGCGGGATGACTGGAAACGCCTGCAAGCTGCAATTCACGGCCCATGCGGCCAGTGAGGAAGCAGTAATACATGCGGAAATCCGAAATCAGCGACCAATGCGGATATTTGAACGTGGCCGGGCGATTCTTCTCGACAAAGAAATGCCCGATCCAGGCCGGGCCATAGCCGCAGAGCAGGCCGGCCAGGATGAACCAGGGATTCCCGGTCACCGCCAGCGCCACCAGCATACCCAGCGCCAGTGTGGTGCCGAAATAATGCCAGGCGCGAGTAGTCGGTTTAGCATGCTCGCGCAGATAGTAGGGCCAGAAAGCCGTGTAAGTGGTAATACGTTCATCCGCCATGGCAATTTCCTCCATGTGCTGGTGCGGTGTTGTCGCAGCATAGACCTGGGGGGCATGGTTTTCCACAACCTATTCGGCCAAACTGGATTGCCGTAGCGGCGCCCGCAAGAATCCAGTTGACGTTTACGTTAACGTAAACTAAGAGTCCGGCATTCCACGGCCCCATTCAGGGAGGCGTCCTGTGTCGGAAAAAACCTTCACCATCACTGATCTCTCGCATGAGTTCAAAGTGACGGCGCGTGCCATCCGGTTTTACGAGGATAAGGGCCTGCTGCATCCTTCGCGCCAGGGCATGAACCGGGTTTACACCAAACGCGACCGCGCCCGGCTGATCCTGATCCTGCGCGGCAAGCGGCTTGGCTTCAGCCTCGCGGAGATCCGCGAGATGATCAATCTTTACGACCTCGGCGATGGCCAGACCGAACAGCTTCGCGTGACGCTGAAGCGTTCGGTGGACCGGCTCAAGGCGCTGGAAGCGCAGCGCCGCGATATCGATGCCGCCATTGGCGAACTGCATCGCAGCGTCGGCATCCTGGAGGAATATCTTGGCCTCAAGGAACGCGGCGCCAAGGTGCCGAATATCGATGATTTTGTAAAAACCCGCAGCGACGCCATGCTGAGCGTTGCCGAGTAACA
Source organism: Ferrovibrio sp. (assembly GCF_017994015.1). GTDB lineage: Bacteria > Pseudomonadota > Alphaproteobacteria > Ferrovibrionales > Ferrovibrionaceae > Ferrovibrio. The sequence goes on from NZ_JAGOLP010000005.1 coordinate 169,780, forward strand.
CCACCAAACCCAAACCGTCTGCTTTCTTTTTACCTATCCAGGGAGAAAACGCCCATGCGCAACGTCGTCATTGCCGCCTATGCCCGCTCGCCTTTTACGCTCGCCCGCAAGGGTGCGCTGGCCAAGGTGCGGCCGGATGACCTGACCGCTCAGGTGCTGAAGGCGCTGATCGAACGCAGCGGCGTTGATCCGAAGGCGATTGAGGACGTGATTGTGGGCTGCGCCTTCCCAGAAGGTGAGCAGGGCCTGAATGTCGCCCGCCTGATCTCGTTCCTGGCCGGCATCCCGCAGGAAGCTGCCGGCACCACGGTGAACCGTTTCTGCGGTTCGTCGATGCAGAGCATCCACCAGGCTGCCGGTGCAATCCAGATGAATGCCGGCGAGGCTTTCATCTGCGCCGGCGTGGAAAGCATGACCCGGGTGCCGATGGGCGGCTTCAACACGCTGCCGAATCCGAAGCTTTTGCAGGATTATCCGCAGGCTTATGTCTCGATGGGCATCACGGCGGAAAACCTGGCCAAGAAATATTCCATCGACCGTGCCACCCAGGAGCAGATGGCGGTGGAAAGCCATCGCAAGGCCGCTGCCGCGCAGCAGGCCGGCAAGCTGAAAGACGAGATCGTTGCCATCATCGACGGCAACAACCGCGTTGAACTGGATGGCTGCATCCGCCCGGATACGTCGGCGGAAGGCCTGGCCGGGCTCAACCCGGCTTTCGACGCTGCCGGCACCGTCACCGCCGGCACCTCCTCGCCGCTGACCGATGGCGCCTCGGCCACCCTGGTCTGCTCGGAAGATTTCGCCAAGGCGCATGGCTTGAAGCCGCTGGCCCGCATCCGCTCGGTGGCGGTGGCCGGCTGCGCGCCGGAATTGATGGGCATTGGCCCGGTGCCGGCGACCGAGAAGGCGCTGAAGCGCGCCGGCCTGAGCCTGAAGGATATCGACATCGTTGAACTGAACGAGGCTTTCGCTGCCCAGGCGCTGGCCTGCGTGCGCCAGGCTGATTACGACATGAGCAAGGTCAACCTCGATGGCGGCGCCATTGCACTGGGCCATCCGATGGGCGCCACCGGCGCGCGCATCACCGGCAAGGCCGCCGCGCTGTTGCAGCGTGAAGGCAAGCAGTTCGCGCTCGCCACCCAGTGCATCGGTGGCGGCCAGGGCATCGCCACCGTGCTTGAGGCGATCTGAGCCGCAGCCTGGGAGGAGTTCAGACCATGACCGAGATCAAAAAAGTTGCCGTCATCGGCTCCGGCGTGATGGGTTCCGGCATCGCCGCCCATGTCGCCAATGCCGGCATTCCGGTGCTGCTGCTGGATATTGTGCCAAAAGGCGCCAATAACCGGAATGCGCTGGCCGAAGGCGCGATCCAGAAGATGCTGAAGACCAAGCCGGCGCCGTTCATGCATCCGCGTGTCGCCAAGCTGGTGACGCCGGGTAATATCGAGGACGACCTGGGCAAGCTGGCCGATGTGGACTGGATCTGCGAAGCGATCATCGAGAATGTTGATCTCAAGCGCGACCTCTATGCCAAGCTGGAACAGAACCGCAAGCCCGGCTCCATTGTCACTTCCAACACTTCCACCATCCCGCTCGACCTGCTGACCCAGGGCCTGCCGGAAAGTTTCGCCGCCGATTTTGCGGTGACGCATTTCTTCAATCCGCCACGCTACATGCGGCTGTTTGAATTGGTGAAAGGCCCCAAGACCCGCCCGGATGCGATTGCCGCCTTGCGCCGCTTTGGCGACGAGAAGCTGGGCAAGGAAGTGGTGGATTGCAAGGACCGCCCGGGCTTCATCGCCAACCGCATCGGCATCTACTGGTCCACCGTGGCCACCGCGCTGGCCTATGACATGGGCCTGACCGTGGAGGAAGCCGACAGCATCATCGGCAAGCCGACCGGCATCCCCAAGACCGGCATCTTCGGCCTGGCTGATCTGACCGGCATCGACCTTGGCCCCTATGTGGTCGGCTCGATGCTGAAAACCCTGCCGCCGAGCGATGCGCTGCCGCAATTCCACAAGGCCGATCATCCGTTGAATGCCTTGATGCAGAAGATGATTGCTGAGGGTTATACCGGCCGCAAGGGCAAGGGCGGCTTCTACCGCAATCGCGGCAAGGAAGCACTTGATCTGCAAAGCGGCGAATATCGCCCGAAGCAGCGCCCGAACCTGGCCTCGGTGAAGGCGGCCCGCAAGGGCCTGCGCGCCCTGGTGGAGTTTGACGACAAGGGCGGCAAATATGCCTGGGGCGTGCTGAGCCGCGTGTTGAGTTATGCCGCCGATCTGGTGCCGGAGATCGTTGACGACATCGCCGCCGTGGATGTGGCGATGAAGACCGGCTATGCCTGGAAATATGGCCCCTATCAGCAGATCGACCAGCTTGGCACGCAATGGTTTGCCGACAAGCTGAAAGCCGAAGGCCTGCCGGTGCCGCGCATGGTGGAGATCGCCGCCGGCCGCCCCTTCTACAAGGAAGAGAATGGCAAGGCTTATCGCCTGATGCCGTCGGGTGACTATGCCGAGATCGTGGTGGAACCCGGCGCCTGGACGTTGGCCGACATGAAGCGCGGCAAGCAGCCGGTGCTATCCAACAAGGGCGCCAGCATCTGGGATCTGGGCGACGGCGTGGCCTGCCTTGAACTGCACACCAAGATGAATGCGGTGGATGCCGATATCATCGCCATGGTGAAGGAAGCGGCCAAGATCGACAGGAAGGGCTTCAAGGCGCTGATCATCGGCGGCGATTATGACAATTTCTCGGTCGGCGCCAATGTCGGCATCGCGCTGTTCCAG
>NZ_JAGOLP010000088.1 GCF_017994015.1 Ferrovibrio sp.
TTCGGTGGAATTTGCCCGCAAGTCGCTGATGTCGAATGTGCGGCCCAGTTTCTACGAAGTGGAAGAAGCCACCAGCAAGGTGCAGGCGGTCTAACCGGCGGAGGCTTTGTTATGGCTGCCGCCGATGGCGAACGCCCCATCATCATCAAGAAGATCAAAAAGGGTGTTCACGCGGCCCATGGTGGCGCGTGGAAAGTGGCCTATGCCGACTTCGTGACCGCGATGATGGCGTTTTTCCTGCTGCTCTGGCTTTTGAACGTCACCACCGATGAGCAGAAAAAGGGCGTGGCGGATTATTTCTCGCCGGCCTCGGTCAGCCGCAGCTTTTCCGGCGCCGGCGGCGTGATGGGCGGCCGCACCATCATCGAGGATGGCGGCAAGATCAGTTCCTTTGGCCTGCCCACTATGATCGTCGGCCCTTCTTCGGAAAAATCCGATCAGCCCGACCAGCCGCAATACGATCAGAAATATGAGGATTCGCGCCGCCCGCCACCCTCGCCCGGCCAGCGCGGCGAACTCAGCCCCGACCCCACGGATCGCAATCAATCACCGGGTCAGGGGCAAGGCCCTGGCCAGTTCAATCAGCAGGGCCAGATTGATGCGCAGGCCGCCGCCGAACGCCTGGCTGAAGTTGAACGCGAGAATTTCCAGCAAGCCGAAGAAGCCATCCGCCAGGCCATAGCCGACAATCCGCAGCTTTCCGAACTGGCCAAGCAGATCGTGTTTGACACCACGCCGGAAGGTTTCCGCATCCAGCTTGTGGATCAGGAACAATCCTCGATGTTCCCTTCGGGCAGTTCGGCGATGAGTGATAAAACCCGCCGGCTGATGCAACAGGTGGCGCAGGCGGTTTCAAAATTGCCCAACAAGCTGGCAATCAGCGGCCATACCGATGCGCAGCCGTTCCGTGGCCAGGGCAATTATTCCAATTGGGAACTTTCCACCGACCGCGCCAATGCCAGCCGGCGTGCGCTGATTGATGCCGGCGTGCCTGCCGAGCGCATTCGCCAGGTCACCGGCAATTCCGATCAGGACCCGATGATCAAGGATAATCCGCTTGATCCGCGCAATCGCCGCATCGCCATCCTGGTGCTGAGCGATGTGAAAAAGGTCAACGCGGCCGAAGGCAGCAATGGTGGCGGCACACCACGCCCGAATACGCCGCCCACATCGCGCAGCGTGTTGCCGCCGCCGCCGCCGCCGCCGCCGCCGGGCCTGAACGGGCCGAGCAGCAACGGTGGCATCCGCATCCAGCCGTCACGCTGATGCGCAACGACCTGCCAATTCGCCGCCCTTTCGGATCGTCCCCCGATTCCGATCCGCCGCCCTTTGACGAGGCGGAATTTGCTGGCGTGGTGCCGCGCCGCGCCTTTGCCTATCTGATCGATCTGGCATTGATCAGCTTTTTTGGCATCCTGCTTGGGCTGGGCGCCATTATGCTCGGGCTGATCAGCTTCGGCCTGCTGACGCTGCCGGTGGCCACTCTGCTGGCGCTGTGGCCCACTGCCTATCACACGCTGACTATCGGCGGCCCCGCTTCTGCCACGCCCGGCATGCGGCTGTGCGGCATCCAGGTGCGTGTCTGGCATGGCGGCCAGCCGGGCTATCTGCAAGCATTGCTGCACACGGTGGTGTTTTATGTCTCGCTCGGCCTCACCTTCGGCCTGATCCTGGTATTGCCGCTGTTCCATAATCGCGGCCGCTGCCTGCACGATATCCTGTGCGGCACCATGGTGGTGCGGACCAAAACAAAATCCGTTCTGGTCTGATCAGACATTTGCGCTAACATACTGGCAAGTCTGAGCCGGGAAACGCATAATAAGGCTGCATGAAACATCGCCTGCAAATTCCGTTGCGGCATTTCTTCGCCACGCCGCCCACGCCCTGCCCCTATCTGGCCGGCAAGCTGGAGCGCAAGGTGGTGACCCTGCTGGCCGGCGAAGACCCGGACAGCCTGCATAATGCCTTGAGCCAGGCCGGCTTCCGCCGCAGCCAGGATCTGGCCTATCGCCCGGCCTGCGAACAATGTAATGCCTGCGTGCCAGTGCGGGTGCTAGTTGAGGCTTTTCGCCAAAGTGATGGCCAGCGCCGCATCTGGCGCCGCCGCAATGGCATCATCACCCGCCGCCTGCCGGCCTATGCCACACGCGAGCATTACATGGTGTTTCGCCGCTATGTCACGGCGCGGCATGAAGGCGGCGGCATGGCGGATATGGAATTCGCCGATTACCGCGCCATGGTGGAAGACAGCCCGGTGCGCACGGCGCTGACCGAATTCCGCTTTGCCGATGGCCGGCTACTCGGCGTATGCCTCACCGATGCGATGCAGGACGGCATTTCGCTGGTTTACAGCTTCTTCGATCCGGATTTTGACCAATCCAGCCCCGGCACGCTAATTATCCTGTGGCATATCGAACAGGCCCGCGAGCAGGGTCTGCCCTATGTCTATCTCGGCTATTGGATCAGCGAGAGTCCGAAAATGGCCTATAAAAGCCGTTTCCAGCCCTTGGAGGCCCTGACCCCGGATGGCTGGCAGATGATGCCGGAAGCTGTTGAGAATACCTGATTTTTTATCTCGGCCGGCAACAGGCCGGCGGCTTTGGCCTGTTAATTTCCTATATTCTTATGATTATTTTGTTGCGCCGGGCTTGGCATTGAAGCCCATCAGCCTGTATGAAAGCCGCCAAAGGTCGGCATCCGCCAGGGGGGCGCCGCGCTCCGGACAATGCAGCCGGGCATCGGTGAACTGTGTATGTTGCCAATCGTGCTTTTGCCCGGCTGCCGGGCTTTGGCTGCACCCCTCCCCTGAAATTGTGATGTTCGTGTCCGTTGTGCTTCGACGCGCCATGCGGCGCCCAAGGTAAGGATTGGAATTGTGAACGCCATTGCCCTGACCGTGCGAGCGATCAGCGCCTTCAACGAGTTGCTCGGCCGGCTTTTCTCCTGGTTCTCGCTGGGGATCGTGCTGGTCTGCTTCTCCGTGGTGGTGCTGCGTTACTTCTTCAACACCGGCTTCGTCTGGATGCAGGACCTGTATGTCTGGATGAACGGCATCATGTTCACCGGCATTGCCGGCTATGTGCTGATGCGCGAAGGCCATGTAAGGGTGGATATTTTCTACCGGCCGGCAACACTCCGTCGCAAGGCCATGATCGACCTGTTCGGCACCTTTGTGTTTCTGCTGCCCTTCGCTTTCGTAGTCATCTACTACAGTTGGAATTATGTCCGCAGCTCCTGGGGCATCTCCGAGCAATCCGGCAATGCCGGCGGTATGCACGGCCTATATGTGCTGAAATCCTTCATCATCGTTTTTGCCGTGGTAATCGCCTTGCAGGGTATCGCCGCAGCGCTGCGCGCGCTGCTGGTGCTGGCAGACAAGGAGGATTTGCTGCCTGAAAACCTCCGTTACAAGACGGAGGAATTGTCATGAGCGGCATTGTCATCGGTGAAATTCTTGCCGTTTTGATGTTCTTCGGCATCATCGGCGTGCTGATGCTTGGCTATCCGGTGGCCTTTTCGCTTGCCGGCACCTCGCTGATCTTTGCCGTAATCGGCTGGGCGCTGGGCGCCTTTGACCCGTCGAATTTCGGCGCCATTGCCAGCCGCTATGTTGGCAGCATGACCAATGAAGTGTTGGTGGCCGTGCCGCTCTTCATCTTCATGGGCGTGATGCTGGAAAGCTCTAAAATCGCCGAGCAGCTGCTTACCACCATGGGGCGCCTGTTTGGCAGCCTGCGCGGCGGCCTCGGCCTTTCCGTGGTGCTGGTGGGTGCGCTGCTCGCCGCCTCCACCGGCGTGGTTGGCGCCACCGTGGTCACCATGGGCCTGCTCAGCCTGCCGGCGATGATGCGCGCCGGCTATGATCCCAAATTGGCTACAGGCGTGATCTGCGCCTCCGGCACGCTGGGCCAGATCATCCCGCCCTCCACCATCCTGATCTTCATGGGCGACATGCTCGCCGGCATGAATGCCCAGGTACAGATGGCCAAGGGCAATTTCGCCCCTTCGGTGGTTTCCGTTGGCGACCTGTTTGCCGGTGCTTTCCTGCCCGGCCTGCTGCTGGTGTCTTTGTATGCCGGCTGGGTGATCTTCAAGGCGATCACCGATCCTAAAAGCTGCCCAGCACTGGAAGTAACCGCCGAGGAACGCCGCACCCTGGCCCGTGATGTGCTGGTGGCGTTGATTCCGCCACTGGTGCTGATCGTGGCAGTGCTCGGCAGCATCCTGGGCGGCATCGCCACCGCAACCGAGGCGGCCTCGGTTGGTGCCATCGGCGCGGCGGCTATGGCTGCGGTGCGCGGCCGGCTGAACATGGATGTGCTGCGGCATTCGGCACGCTCCACCGCTGAAATCACCTCGATGGTGTTCATCATCATCTTCGGCGCTTCAGTGTTTTCCATCGTGTTCCGCATGATGGGTGGCGATGCGCTGGTTGAGGAATTGCTCAAAAGCCTGCCTGGCGGCCAGATCGGTGCGGTCATCTTCGTGATGGCGCTGATGTTTGTGCTTGGCTTCATTCTGGATACCTTCGAGATCATTTTCATCGTGATCCCGATCACCGCGCCGATCCTGCTGGCGATGGATGTTGATCCGGTCTGGCTGGGTGTGATGGTGGGCGTGAATCTGCAAACCAGCTTCCTCACCCCGCCCTTTGGTTTCTCGTTGTTCTATCTGCGCGGCGTCGCACCCAGCAGCATCAAGACCAGCCAGATTTACAAAGGAATCATCCCCTTTGTCTGCTTGCAGGTGGTGGCGATGGCGGCACTCTATGCCTTCCCGGAACTGGCCACCTGGCTGCCAAATGTGATCTTCAAGTAAGCTCGGGCTGAACAAAAAAGCCGCAGCGGCTAAAACCGCTGCGGCTTTTTTTTATGAAAGATCGCCAACGAAAAAGGGCCCGCCTTGCGGCGGGCCCTTCCCGTTAAACCGGATATCCGGCTTAGAGCTGGAAATACTTCTCGCGAGCCACCAGGAACGGGCTGTCCGTGCCGCGGGTGCGGGTACGCAGCACTTCAAGCGCCGCGATGAAGCTCTCTGCGGTCTTCTTGGTCAGGGCATCGTCGCTGTTGCGCACGGCGGTGATGACTTCCTTGGCGGCAACGCCACCGGCCTTGAGGATTTCCTCAGGGAATTGCAGCGCCTTCACGCCATGCTTCTCCACCAGGGTCTTCAGCGCCACCGGATCGTTGGCGTAGAAGTCAGAGGCGGTGTGGTCGTATTCGGCCTGGCAGGCATTCTCAACAATCGCCTGCAAATCCTTCGGCAGCGCCGCGAACTTGCTCTTGTTCACCACGGCTTCGGTCGCCAGACCCGGCTCGATAAAGCTCGGGAAATAGTAGTTCTTGGCAATCTGATGGAAGCCGAGGGCCAGATCGTTATACGGGCCGACGAATTCAGCGGCATCCAGCGCGCCGGATTGCAGCGCCTGGAAGATTTCGCCCGCCGCCAGGTTGACCACGGTGGCGCCCAGCTTTTCCCAGGTCTGACCGCCCAGGCCGGGGGTGCGGAACTTCAGGCCCTTGATATCGGCCACGCCGGTCAGTTCCTTGCGGAACCAGCCGCCGGCCTGGGTGCCGGTGTCACCCGACAGGAAGCCCTTGACGCCGAACTTGTCGTAGATTTCGTCCCAGATCTGCTGGCCGCCCATGAAGCGCACCCAGGCCGCCAATTCACGCGAGGTCATGCCGTATGGCACGCCGGTGAAGAACGACAGGCCACGGCTTTTGCCCTGCCAGTAATAGGCAGCGCCATGGCTCATTTCTGCCGAACCCTGGATCACGGCATCGAGCGCCTGCAAGGCGGGCACCAGTTCACCAGCGGCGAACACGCGCACATTCAGGCGGCCGCCCGACATGTCGTTGATGCGGCGGGCCAGACGCTCGGCGCCAACGCCCAGGCCGGGGAAATTCTTCGGCCAGGTAGTGACCATGCGCCATTCGATGCGACCCTGCGACAGGGCCGGGGTCGGGAAAGCAGCAGCGGTGGTGACAGTGGCAGCGGCGCCGGCAAGCGCAGCGCCCTTGATGAAATTACGGCGTTTCATTGTTAGGGTATCCTCCCAAAAGTGTGGTCAACATATCACACTGTTGACGCTGGCCGGAGTTTGGCAACTTTAACGACGCCCGGCAAGTGCCGATCCCCTCAAGCCTCGGGCAAACCTACTTTTTTTCATCTTGCACCGGCGCTGCATTGCACACAGGCTGTTCATTTCCGACTGGCTGCCTGCTGGTATAGTCTGATGCCGGTGAGACAAGGTTGAGGGCATGGCAATTCCGATGCTTTTTTCAGCGGCAACTTTTTTAGCCATGGCGAATCAGGCCAAGGCGGCGCCCGCATGACGGTGCGCGGCAAGCTCGCGGCCGCCTTCGCGGTGTCGGTGCTGGCCGCTGCCGGCCTGGGTATCGCCGCCCTGCTGGCGCTGTGGAGCGTCGGCGAGTTGGTGGTGCGGATGTATGACCAACCGCTGATGACGATTAATTATGCCCGCTCGGCGCAGACCAGCTTTGCCGTGATGGAACTGGCCAATCGCGAATTTGACTCCCGCGACGCCGCCCGCGTGGCTGAACAGATCGAAAGCCTGAAGGCGCGTAACGACGATTTTCTGGGCGACCTGCAAATCGCCGAAGAACGTGGCTTGTCCAAGGTGATCCACGATCTGGCGGTGGATATCCGCAACCTGGATGCTGAATGGCTGGAAGCCGCAGAAAGCGCGCTACGCAAGCGCGGCAGCCGGGTTGACCTGGAAGCCGCCATCCATCGCCGCGAGGATAGTGCCAAGGCGATCCTGGAAAAGCTGGAAATCCTGACCCAGACTTCGGCCGCCGATGGCTTTGTGTTCCGCATGGATGCCGAGGCGGCGGTGGAGCGCGCCAAGCAGCGCACCCTGATGGTGATCGCCGCCCTGGCGCTGGTGATCTTCGGTGTGGCCTTCCTGCTGATCCGCGATATCGTTGCGCCGCTCAATGCCATGACCCAGGCGATGTTCCGCCTGGCCGGTGGCGAGCGCGACCAGGAGCCGCCGCATATGCAGCGCCGCGACGAGCTGGGCCGCATGGCGCGCTCGCTGGGGGTGTTCCGCCAGGCCATGCTGGACGTGGAGGAAGCGCGCGAAAAGGCCGAAGCCGCCACCAAGGCGAAATCCGAATTCCTCGCCATGATGAGCCATGAGATTCGTACACCGATGAATGGTGTGCTCGGCCTCACCCGGCTGCTGCTGAAAACCGATCTCGACCGCGAGCAGACCGATCTGGCAAATACCGTGCTGCAATCCGGCGAGGCCCTGCTCACCATCCTCAACGACATCCTGGATTTCTCCAAACTGGAAGCCGGCCGCATTGATTTGGAACAGATCGATTTTGATCTGGCAGCCCAAGTGCGCGGAGCGGTGAAGCTGATGCGCTCGCGTGCCGACGAAAAGGGCCTGCAACTCGGCTTTGATATCCCGGTGGATATGGCGCCTCATCATAAGGGCGATCCAGGCCGACTGCGCCAAGTGGTGCTGAACCTGATCGGCAATGCAATCAAATTCACCGAACAGGGCCGTGTCTGGGTAGCTGTTAGCCGGCTTGGCCCGGCGCAAACCGGCAACGGCGACCACTTGCGTTTTGAAATCCGCGATACCGGTATCGGCATTGCGCGGGAAAATATCGGCAAGCTGTTTGGCAGCTTTGCCCAGGCTGATTCTTCAATCACGCGGCGTTTCGGCGGTACCGGCCTGGGGCTGGCGATCAGCCGCAAGCTGATCGAAGCGATGGGCGGCCGGATCGGTGTAGATAGCAAAATCGGTGAAGGCAGCTGCTTCTGGTTTGAGCTTGATCTGGCTGCCGGCGAAGCCCCGCGCAGTGCAGAGGCTCTGGCGGCAGAACAGGCGCCGCTGCCCGCTCTGCGCATCCTGGTGGCCGAAGACAACCCGGTGAACCGGCGGGTAATCGGCGGCATGCTGGCGGAAGGCGGTCATAAGGTCGAATTCGCAGTCAACGGCCTGGAGGCGGTGAGCAAGGCGCTGAGCGATGATTTTGAACTGGTGTTGATGGATGTGCATATGCCCGAGCAGGATGGCCGCGCCGCCACCAGGGCGATCCGTGCAGCCGGGGCCAAGCTGCCCATCATCGCCGCCACCGCCAGCCTAAGCCCGGATGGTATCCGCAGTTGCATCGATGCCGGCATGAACGACTATGTGGGCAAGCCGATCCATCCGGCCGCGCTGGATGCGGCGATCCGTCGCGTGCTCGGCATGGGCGATGCCAAACATCCACCACCGCCGCTGCCTGCAGCCCGACCGGCTACTGACCAACCGTTTGACGACAACGCACTTGCCCAGCTTGGCAATGATCTTGGCAATGAGATCGTGGTTGAATTGATTGACGCGTTCTTTGAGGCGGCAGAACAGCTTGCAACGGATTTTGCAAGCCAGGAACAAGCCCGGGACTGGGTAGCAATCGGGCTTGGCGCCCATAGCCTGAAAAGCTCGGCCGCCAGCATGGGCCTGCTGCGGGTGCACCATAAAGCCGAATTGCTGGAAGAAATGGGCCGCAGCGGCAATGATACACAGGCCGCCGTCACGCTGGCCGATTTACGAAACGACTTGCAAGACGGCCTGGAATGGTTAAGGAACAAGCGCGGGGAATTTGCTTGAGCAGTCGACTGGGATAGCAGGATTGATGCTGGAAGATACCAAAGTGCCGGGCTTTGAGCGGCTGCGTGTGCTGCTGGTGGAGGATGATGCCTTTGCCCAGCGGCTGGCCACCGCCGTGCTGAGGCAGCTCGGCGTCACCAACCTGGTGGTGGTGAAGGACGGCCAGGCTGCAATCCAGCAGCTCAGCTATGAAGATGCGCGCTTTGACCTGATCATTTCGGACTGGAACATGCCGAATGTCAGTGGCCTTGACCTGCTCAAACATGTGCGCAGCACCTGGGAGAACATGCCGTTCCTGATGCTGACCGGCAATGCCAACGAGGAATTTGTGCGCACCGCCCAGGCCAACAAGGTGGATGCCTATGTTATCAAGCCGTTCTCGCCGGCCCAGTTGAAGCAGAAAATCATGGTGATGTTTCGCATTAAGCCATCGTAAACCTGCCATGCCGCACTATCCTGGCGCGTTCCGTCTATGCAGCCAGCAAGCCGCCTAGGGTATCGAATAAGATGTGGCGTAATGTCGTCAGACGCCTTGCCGGCAGCAAGCCGGCCACCGAGACCGGGCCATCGCCGCGGGACCGGGAACGTGTTGACCGCATTCTGAGC
>NZ_JAGOLP010000031.1 GCF_017994015.1 Ferrovibrio sp.
ACATTGGACACTAGTGACTGAAGATTTTGCAGCGTTAACACCAATGTGCCTGCCGGATTAGCATCTTCGCAAGCAGTGTCATTTGGATGAACGCTCACTCTGGTACGGCTCGTATCAGGATAAACACCGCGAAACCAATGCTCAGCGTTTAGAAGCTGTCCGTGCTCCTCTTTGCCTAATGGATTCCCGTCTTTCTTTTTACTCTTTGCCTCAATAATTAAAGCTTTTGCGTTTGGGATCAGCCAAAGCACATCTGGACCAATACCAAAATCAGACTCTGGTCGTTGCGTATCAAGTCCGATAAACTCCCCGAAGTCTGCCAAAGCTTGCTCAAACTGATTTGAAGTAGAGTCGGCGTTCAAAAACGCGACCACACTATCGAATTCGGCAAGCAGAGCGGCCTTAATGTGATAACTAGAAAGCTTTGCCACTATTCGCTGAGCTTGCTCACCCGCGAGGACGAGAGGCACATAACTAGGCTTGCGACGAGGGCGTAATAGATACCTATTCATGGAGTACGCATACTCCTGAAGCTTTTCTGCTTCTATGGCATCATTACCGGCAGCAGTGAGCCTTGCGGCCAATTCATATAACCATCCCCGTAGAGGGTTCGGCATATCTGGCTCTGCCTGGACTGCTTTTACAAGTAAGCTGGCCCCCTTGGCATTGTTACCTTGAGTGGCATGTCGAAATGCCTTGCGTTCAAGACCAGCATATTCCAACGAACTTGAGGCTTTGGGTGGAGCCTTTACTGCTTCTGAAAGTTTCTCCGCGTGAAATTTCTTCCAATCAGAGTCTCTCGCCAAACAGAGTTCAATGGTTTTGATAAGGTCTTCGGTATTCTTAACTTCATTACTAATAATTCTACCGATATCTATCTGTCCTCTGGTCGCGCTAGTTAAGAAATTTAAATTTGAATTTTTGCCGATCCAAGCGACAAGCTTCGTGCCAGAAAGGATCACTATACAATAGTCATGAGGGCCCCGCGCCCCCCTACCTATTCCCTGCTCTATACGCTGCGCCAGTATATTATTTACTGTATCTGACGACATTCGCATCGCACGAAAATGATCATAGTCCGATGTTCCCATCGGCAGACCATCCATTACCAGAATGCGACATGCATCATCTTTTAGATCAATTCCATCATATCTATTGACTAAAACAATTGGTGTCTTCTGCCCACCTCCTTTTAGATGCTCAATAGCAGCAGGAACGGCATCTGATTTTTTGGGAAGGTGCGCGATATCTGTCCACGCATCAGCACCTCTAGATGAGGGCACCAAAATCAAACTTCCAGCATTCCTGGGCATTATTACATCATTAATTATCTTTTTTATTAGAGGACTAATAGGCTGGTCGTTCAACTTCACTAGCTCGGGGATGAGAATCATTCGCTCACTGACACCAGCCAATGACGTAGATACAATTGGGTTAGAAACTTTATCAGGGGATGCATCAAAAGTCCGAACGATATCACTATCATCGGCGATTGTGGCTGACATATAGATTCGTCGCGGACATTGATCAAATGACGGGAACATCTCAACAAGAGGAAACAGAGGAGTAATTGTCGCCGCATCCTTGCTAATCAGAAGATGGCATAGGTGGAAACTGTCTCTAATCAAGGGCCATGAAAATGGATCAATCGCATCGCTAATTTTTCGAATATATTCTTTTACTTCTCTGGATTTATCCAACCAAGCCCAATATGGCACTTCAAGCACGCCAAAATCCTTACCACTCACAACATCGTCATACTCACCATCTTTATTCAAATCTCTAAAGACTACTCGAAAAAGCCCTGTAAGATATCGGTATGCCTCTTGGTGCTTATCCTTTAGAATCTCAAACGTAAAAGCTTCTCGAACACTAGAAAATGAAACGTGCGCATCATCCATAATTGTCATGCCAATTATGGCAGGAAACATAGTTCCGCGAATTCCGAAACGACTTTTCCCGTTAAATAAGGCTTGATACGTTGAGACTAGAACAGCTTCCCCATTTTCATATTGCTGTGGGAGCGGTTGTCCTTTCTCATACCTAACTGCGGGGATTCCATACTCTATGGCCTTTGCGACGGTTTGCTCCACAAGTTGGACCGTTGAGCATAAGTATAGAACAGGCGCCCTTTTCTCACTCATGTGAGATTGAGCTATAAGTAAGCCAACCAGTGTTTTTCCACCCCCTGTATTAAGCTTGATTACAAGATCATTTTCTTCGCGCCGGTCAAACCACGCATCTAAAACTTCAGATTGACTTGTGTAGAGGTCATTGATTTCTGGCGGCTTAGGAAGACGTTGAAAAATTTCACGGGGGTTGACTGGAGTATTTTTCGCACCATCCGCTCGCATTTTACGAAAATCGACCATATTTCCCCCTCATAGACATCTCAATACGAATCACTACAAAAAATACTATATATATAACAATAGACACCTAATAGTATTTTTTTAATTTCAAACATACTTTTAAATTGTAATATGGTGCGATTTTCTGAGTAAAATTTTCTCTAGCCATGCTGCACGATCCTTTTGACCGTGTCTTTTTGCCTTGCGCAACTGCTTCAGCCCCCCCTCACAAAAAGTGCGACACGTTCAGGATCAGCGCCACGCGCTCAGGCTCGCCGGTCTGGGCGGCCCAGGCGAAGGGCAGCAGGATGCGGCGGTAGCGCTGGTAATCCTTGTTGAGCCAGAACAGCGTGCGTTCCACATAATGCGGCTGGCCGGTGGCGGCCACGGCATCATATTCGGGCTGAATTTCGGCATTCTTGGCACCGTGGAATGCCGCCATTGTCTGGCCGGTGAATTCATAGCCGTGAATCTGCACCATCAGCGTGCCGGCGAGCCGGCAGCGATAGCCGCGTGTGGCCCCTGCCGCATCCACTTCGCGCTGCCATAACACAATATGCGGCAGCAGATCGGGGATTTGCAGCGGATCAAGATCAACACGATCCGGCAGCCGGCGCCCGGCCCGCTTCTGCTGCCACCAGGCCAGGGCGCGCAGCAGCCGGGCATCCTGCATCTGCGCCAGCGTGGCGGCGGGTTCAGGCATGGGGCGGGCAGCTGGCGGATCGCGATCAGCAGGCATGGCTTTGTTGTGCCGCAAATCCCCGCCGGCTCCAAGCGCAATCGCTGCCGCTGCGGCAGGGTGAAAAATACTGCTCTTGCCGCCACGGCATGCCGCCACGGCATTACCGCATCGGTAATTGCCAAGCCGCCAGCGGCATGGCTCAATCGCGCCATGACCGAGCAAATCATCCTGACGCGGCACAATGGCAGCCGCTTTGCCCTCACGCTGTTTGCGCATGATAACGCGGCGGCGCCGGCCATCCTGATCCAGCCCGCCATGGGCGTGCAGGCCGGCTATTACACCTTGCTGGCCGAGGCGCTGCATGCCGCCGGGCATCATGTCGGCATCTCCGAATTGCGTGGCCATGAGGCGGCGGCGGATGCGCCGCGCCCGGGCTGGGATTACGATTTCAGCTATCACGACATGCTGCATGAAGACTGGCCGCTGGCCGCCCAGGCGATGCAGGCGCGTTTCCCGGCGGCGCCGTTTTACATGCTGGGCCATAGCCTGGGGGCGCAGATCAGCTGCCTTTATGCCAGCCTGAAACCGGCCGGCCTGCGCGGCCTGATCGTGATTGCGGCTTCCTCGGTGCATTGGAAACTCTGGGGCTGGCCGTTCCTGCTCTACAGCCAGGCGGCGGGGCTTTCCGGCCGGCTGGTTGGGCATTTCCCCGGCAAGGTGTTCCGCTTTGCCGGCCGCGAGGCGCGCGGCGTGGTGGCGGACTGGGCGCGCCAGGCACGCACCGGGCGGTTTCTGCTGGGCCAGCCAAGAGTGGATTACGAGCCGAAGCTGGCTGAAGTGACCCTGCCGGTGCTGGCGATTTCGCTACAGGGCGATTTCTTTGCGCCGCATCACACATTGGATGCCCTGATCGGCAAGATGCCGCAGGCCGCCCTCACCCGGCTGCGGCTTGATCCCAAGGCGCTGGGCTTTGAAAAGATCGATCATTTCCGCTGGGCGCGGCAGCCGCAACTGGTGCTGCCGCCCGTGGCGCAATGGCTGGCGGCTCAGCCACCGGTGTAGCATTTCACCTTGGTCACTTCGCCGCTATCGGTCTCTTTGCTCGGCTCGCGGTAGATTTCCATGGTGCCGCGATTGCGCAATTTGCATTCGCCAAGCGGCAGCCAGGAGGAGAGCAGGATCACATAGATGAACTCGCCCGAGCCAAGCCGATCCGGCGCGCAATAACGCGTCACTTCTCTGGGCTTGGAATTCACCGTGGAATGCACGCGGCCTTCGCGCTTGATGCGGATCGGCCAGTTATACTGTGTCAGGTTGGCCACCGTGACACAGGCCTGCTGATCGTCGGTGACAATCGGCGGGCGGCCCTGGGCTAAGACGCCCGTGGCCGTAAACAACGCGGCGGCAACGCTCAAGGCAAGCGTGGCGCCGCGTCGCATCTCACTCAGCCGCCTCTTGCATGCCGAGCGCGCCCATATAGAGATCGAGCAATTCTTCCTGCTCGTCGAGATCGGCCTTGTCCATCTTGCGCAGGCGGATCACCTGGCGCAGGATTTTCACGTCAAAGCCATGGCCCTTGGCCTCGGCATAGACTTCCTTCACATCGTCGGCGAGCGCCTTCTTTTCTTCTTCCAGCCGCTCGATACGCATCACCAGCTGGCGGAGCTGGTCTGCGGCGAAATTGCCGGTCTTCAACTTGGTAGCCATGACAATCCCCTGGCAATGGCGAAATTCGAGGCGGGGATTATAGCGAACAGCCGCCCCGGCGGAACCACCCCGGCAAAGTTATCCACAAGCTAGTGCTTTTGCGCCTGCGAAGCTTCAGCGAATTTGGCCTTCTGCTCGGCGGAGGCTTCCTTCTGGTATTTCGCCTGCCATTCGGCATAGGGCATGCCATAGACAATCTCGCGCGCCGCCATCTTGTCGAGCGCGATGCCCTTGGTTTCGGCCGCAGCCTGATACCAGTTGGACAGGCAGTTGCGGCAGAAACCGGCCAGATTCATCAGGTCGATATTCTGCACATCGCTGCGCTCGCTCAGATGCTGCAACAGGCGGCGGAAAGCAGCGGCTTCCAGTTCGGTGCGGGTGGTGTCGTCGATGGCGTCGCTCATGCTCAGCTTCCCTCAGGCGAAATTCAGTGTTTCAGCAGCCAGCCACTCTACCACCTGGCGCAGGGCGGCGGCATGGTCCTGCCCATTATCTAGCGCAGCCTGGTAAACCTGCAACTGGCGCTGTGCCGAGGTGCCGCGCGCCAGGATCTGCCGCGTGGCCTGCACTTCGGGCCAATAGCCGCCAGCCAGTGCTTCCTCGCGCACCAGCTCGATCAGTTCTTCCAGCAAAAGCGCATAATCCACCGCTTGGCCCTTGCCAAAATCCACCAGCTGCCCGGCCACACCATAACGCGCCGCACGCCAGCGGTTTTCGTCGATCAGCGCATTGGCATAAAGCCGCCAGCGCTGGTTGCGCTGCCTGAGCCGCAGCAAAGCCGCCAGCAGGCCGCGATACAGCGCAGCAATGCTGATGGCATCATCCAGCCGGGTGCACACATCGGTAACGCGCAATTCCAGTGTCGGGAACCGCGCCGAGGGCCGGATATCCCACCACAGCTTGGTGGCATCGTCGATCAGCCCGGCCGCCACCAAACGCGACACCAGACGCTGATATTCGCCCCAGCTTTCAAACCGCTCGGGCAGGCCGGTGCGCGGCAGGCTGTCAAAGATCGAGACGCGGTAGCTTTGCAGGCCGGTGGCCTCGCCCTGCCAGAACGGCGACGAGGTGGAAAGCGCCAGCAGATGCGGCAGGAAATAGCTGACCTGATTCATCAGGTCGATGCGCAAATCCTCATCCGCGATGCCCACATGCACATGCAGGCCGCAGATCACCAGCCGCCGCGCCACCCCGGCCAGGTCCAGCGCCAGGGCGTCATACCGCGGCCGGTCGGTATGCCTTTGTTCGCTCCAGCGCGCAAACGGATGTGTGCCGGCGGCAATCGGCGCCAGGCCATGGCGCCCGGCCACTTCGGCCACGGCGCGGCGCAGCTGCATCAATTCATTCCGCGCCTGCGGCAGGCTGGTGCAGATGCCGGTGGCCACCTCGATCTGGCATTTGAGAAATTCCGGATTGATCTGGCCGCCCGGGATCAGCGCCTGGGCCTCGGCCAGCATGGCGGCCGGCGGCTCCACGGCCAGGGCGCCATCTTCCCGGCGCACCAGCAGGTATTCCTCCTCCATGCCCAGGGTGAAATCAGGCGCGCTCATCTTACGCGGCCAGCACGGCAACGCCGCTTTCTGCCAGGATGCGGCGGAAGCAGCGTTCCAGCCGCACAGCCCATTCGGCCACACCAGCCTCATCGGATATCAAATCCTGGCGCACCTCCACCAATACATGCGGCAGGCCGCGCCGCTCGCCATGTTCGCGGATGCTGAAGCCGGCCTGACTGCGGCCGCTATAGGGTTCGTTGTCGCCCACCACCAGCCCCGGCTCCTCGCGCAAGGCCTGGATCAACGGCAGGGCCAGGCGGCCATCCTGGTTCCACAGGATGCCGGCATGCCAGGGCCGCTGCCGCCCTTTCATGCTGGGCGTGAATGAATGGATCGAGAGGATGGCCGGCAAAGCACTGCGCTGCAACGCCGCGTCAATCGCCGCCGCCACCGCTGCGTGATAGGGCGTGAAATAGGCATCGATGCGGCGCTGGCGCTCGGCAGGGCTGAGATTGCGGTTGCCCGGCACCAGCACGCCGTCGCTGATCTCGCAGATCAATGTCGGATCATCCGGGGCACGGTTAATATCCGCCACCAGCCGTGAATAGCCGGCCAGCAAAGCCGGCGCATCCAGCGCCTGGCTGAGCTTTTCGGTCAGCGCGGCGGCGCCGATATCCCAGCCGATATGGCGGGTGATCTGTTCCTGGCTGAGGCCAAGATCGCCGAGTTCCGGCGGCACGGCATGGCTGGCATGGTCGCAGAGCAGCACAACGGGGGCGCGGCCGGCGCCGTTCAACACGCGGAAAGTCTGGTTCGGGGAGGTCATCGGCTCAATCGCGGCTAGGGTGCGGACTGATTGCCAGCAGGCCCGGTTAATTGCAAGGCCGGTGCGGCGTGGCTTACACTGTTGCAGTTTATAGCGACGGAAAAGCCACAGTGTTGCAGCATATCGCCATCGTCGGCAGCGGCCCTTCCGGGCTGTTCTGCGCCGATGCCCTGATCCGCCAGAATCCGGCCCTGCGTATCGATGTGTTCGACCGCCTGCCGACGCCCTATGGCCTGGTGCGTTTCGGTGTGGCGCCGGATCATCAGGGCACCAAGGCCATCACCCGGCAGTTTGACCGCCTGTTTGTCAATCCGCAGGTTCGTTTTTGCGGCAAGCTGGAGGTCGGCACCGCGCTGCCACTGGCGGTTTTACGCCAATTCTACGATGCCGTGATACTCGCCGTGGGGGCGCATCAGGATCGCCCCTTGGGCATTCCGGGCGCCGGCCTGGCCGGGGTCTATGGCTCGATGGCTTTTGTGGGCTGGTATAACGGCCATCCGGATTTTGCCGGCCTGGCGCCTTTGCTGGATCGCCCCGGCCTTGCCGTGATCGGTCAGGGCAATGTGGCGGTGGATATCGCCCGCCTGCTTGGCAAAAGCCCGGCTGAACTGGCGAGCAGCGATATCTGCGCCCATGCCGCAAGGGCCATCCAGGCCGCGCCACTCAGCGATATCTACATGATCGGCCGGCGCGGCCCGGTGGAAGCCAGCTTCACCAGCGCCGAACTGGCCGAATTGGGCAAGCTGGAGCGCGTCCGCCCGGTTTTGCGCCGCAGTGACCTGCCGGAAAACCTGCCAAGCGGCCTCGATCCTTCGGAAGCCAAGGTGAAGGAACGTAATCTCCAGCTTCTGCATGACTATGCCGCGCGTGATGATGACAAGCCGGTGCGGCTGCATTTCCTGTTCCACAGCGCGCCGCAGGCCATTCTCGGCGATCAGCGTGTTGAGGCCCTGGCAGTGGCCGGCGGCACCAAGCCGCTGGATGTGGGCTGCGTGATCGGCGCCATCGGCTATCGCACCCAAGCCTTGGGCGACCTGCCGGCGCCGGATGCAGCCGGGCGGCTGCCTAACCAGGATGGCCTGATCGAAGCCGGGCTTTACACATTGGGCTGGGCTAAACGCGGCCCGTCCGGCACCATCCCGACCAATCGCAGCGAGGCCAAGAGCGTGGCCGACCGCCTGCTGGCGGATTTCGCCAACGATACCGCGCCGGCCAAAACGGGCGGTGCCGGGCTGGATGCCTGGCTGCGGCAGCAGGGCATCACGGCCAGCGATTTCGCCGCCTGGAAACGCATCGAGGCGCGTGAAACCGCCGCCGCCCGGCCTGGTGCGCCGCGCGAAAAACTGGCGCAATGGGCCGAACTGGATCAGGCCATACAGGATACGCAGCAGCAGCAGGCACAACAGTGAACGCGCCACAATCCGAGGCTGGCGCGCTACCCACCTGGCCGGTGCTGGCAGCCACCACCGGCACGCAATCCTTCACCACGCTCTGCGCCCTGGGGCTTTCCGCCGTGGCGCCACGCGCCGCTGCCAGCCTGGATGTCGGCCCGGCGCTGGTCGGTTATCAGGTCGCCATCGTCTATACCGGCGCCATGCTCACCTCGCTGATCGGCGGCAATATCGTGCGCCGCTTCGGCCCCACCCGCGCCAGCCAGATTGCGCTCTGGGTCTCGGCGCTGGGCTGCGCCTGCTCCGCTTTCGGCACGCTCTGGAGCCTGGCCCTCGGCGCCCTGATCATGGGTTCGGGCTATGGCTTCACCAATCCCGCCGCCTCGCTGCTGCTCAGCCGGGTGCCGGCTGGCGGACGCATGAACCTGATCTTTTCAATCAAACAATGCGGCGTGCCGATTGGCGGCATGCTTGCCGGGCTGTTATTGCCGCCTGTGACGCTGGCTTTTGACTGGCGCGCAGCCATGCTGCTCTGCGCCCTGCTCGCCTCTGGCCTCAGCCTGATGTTGCAGCCGGTGCGCCGCGCCTGGGATGGCCAGCGCCAGACGGATGCGCCGATTTTCGCCCGCCCCTTCGATGGCCTGCGCCTGATCTGGAATCATCCGATCCTGCGCTGGCTGGCCCTGGCATCCCTGGCTTATTCCGCCGTGCAGCTCAGTGTCACCGGTTTCCTGGTCACCTATCTGGTGGCGGAAGTGAATTTCACCCTGCTGGCCGCCGGCAGCATGCTGGCCATTGTCCAGATTGCCGGCGCCTGCGGCCGCCTGGCCTGGGGCATGCTGGCGGATCGCCTGCGTTCGGGCCTGCTGGTGCTGATCATCAATGGCGCCGTGGCGGTACTGGCGGCGCTGGCCACTGCCGCCATTGCGCCAGACTGGCCCTGGCTGGCGATTGCCGCCGCCGCCGGGTCGTTCGGCTTCTGCGCTATCGGCTGGAATGGTGTGTTCATTGCAGTGATCGCGCGCCAGGTGCCGGTGGCCCAGGTCGGCCATGCCACGGGCGGCACGCTCAGCATCACCTATGCCGGCGTGCTGCTCGGCCCCTCGGTTTTTGCCGCGCTGCATGACAAAGCCGGCATGAGCTATGGCACCGCCTATGCTCTGATGGCGGTGGCAACGCTGATCGGTATCGGCCTTTTGATCCAGGGCCGGCGTAATATCCGGCGCTGAGCGATCAGGGCAAATCGCCAATGCGCAGGTTCAGCGTCATGCGCTTCGGCTTGTCGCCGAAATTCGGCGGCAATTGCAGCGGCTGGGCCAGCCGCATGGCGCGCATGAAGGTCTCAGCCGATATACGATAGCTTTCCGCACCCCGGGCGCGCACGATCTGCTCCCAGTTGCGGATCATGGCGCTCATGTCCCAAGGATCATTCTTGCCAAAGGGCGGCGCCAGCATGCCATTGGGCAGCACAACATACGAACCAGTCACCTGCACATCAGCGAATTGCGGCGCCTGACGATCAATGATCCAGTTGGTGGCGATCTGGGCCAGGAAAAAATCCTGCTCGGATTGCCGCATCTCCGGCGCGGTTTGCACCAGGGCCTGGGCTTCGTCGCGGCTGAGCGGACGTTGCGGCGCGGCTGGCGCCTGCGGCCGAGGCGCAGGTTTCGGCGCTTCAGCCTGGCCCTGGGGTGATGGCAGTGGTGCCGGCGCGGGCGTCTGGCGCGGCACAGGCTTGGGCGCCTCGGCCTGCGCCTTTGGCGACGGCGCAGTGGATTGTTCGGCCAGCGGCGCGCGCTGCAATTGCGGTGGTTCGGGCGGCGGGGCGACGGCCGGGGGCGGCGGTGTGCGCGCCGGCGGCGGTGGCGGAATCACCATTTCAATTTCCAGCGGAGTTTCCGCCAGTTTGACGCCTGCCGCCCAGGGCTGCAAATAAAGCAGCCAGGCGAACAGCAGATGCAGCAGCAGCGACACGGCAACGCCAAACGCGATCCAGCGGTCGCGGTTATCCTGACGGGGCGGCAGATGCAGTTCTGGGGCAGCCTTCAACATGCCCAGAGAGGTAGCGGCTTGGGCGGCTTTCGCCAAGCCCCGGGACTTTATGGTCGCCGGGCCGGGGCGTATAATTTCGCCCGTAAAAATCCGAAACACTGTAAATGCTTGGGAGAGAAAACCGTGACCGAGCCCGTCCTTTATAGCCTGTCCGGCACCATTGCCGTGCTGACCGTTAACAACCCGCCGGTGAATGCGCTGGGCCAGGGCGTGCGCCAGGGCCTGATTGATGGCCTAGCCCGCGCCAATGCCGATGCCAGCGCCAGCGCCATCGTGATTGTTGGTGGCGGCCGCACCTTCATTGCCGGCGCCGATATCCGCGAATTCGGCAAACCGCCGCAGGCGCCCGATCTCAACAGCGTGCTGGCCGCCATCGAGGCCAGCGCCAAGCCGGTGGTGGCGGCGATCCATGGCACTGCTTTGGGCGGCGGCCTGGAAGTGGCGCTATCCTGCCATTGGCGCGTGGCGGTGCCGGCTGCGCAGGTTGGCCTGCCGGAAGTGAAGCTGGGCATTCTGCCCGGTGCCGGCGGCACCCAGCGCCTGCCGCGACTGGTCGGGCCGCAGATGGCACTTGAGATGATTACCTCCGGCAATCCGATTCCGGCCCGCAAGGCGCTGGAAGTGGGCGTGGTGGATCATGTGGCCGAGGGTGAACCCACCGATGTGGGCGTGGCCTTTGCCACCCAGGTGGTGGCCGAGGGGCGCCAGGCCGTGCTGGTGAGCCAGCGCAGCGACAAGGTGACGGGCGTTGACCCGGCGCTGTTTGAAACCTTCCGTAAGGGCATGGAAAGGAAAGCCAAGGGTTTCTTCTCGCCCTGGCGCTGCGTCGATGCCGTGGAAGCCGCCTGCACGCTGCCTTTCGCCGAAGGCCTGAAGCGCGAGCGCGAGCTGTTTCAGCAATGTATGGAAAGCCCTCAGCGCGCGGCGCAAATCCATGCCTTCTTCTCGGAACGGGAAGCCGGCAAGATTCCCGGCCTGCCGGCGGATGTGAAGCCGAAGCCGATCAAGGCCGCCGCCGTGCTCGGCGCCGGCACCATGGGCGGCGGCATCGCGATGAATTTCGCCAATGCCGGCATCCCGGTGAAAATCCTCGAAGTATCGCAGGAAGCACTGGCGCGCGGCCTGGGCGTGATCGAGAAGAACTATGCCACCAGCGTGCAGCGCGGCTCGATGAAGCAGGAAGCCATGGACCGCGCCATGAAGCTGATCAGCGGCACCCAGCGCTACGAGGATATCGGCGAGGCTGATATCGTGGTGGAAGCGGTGTTCGAGGAAATGGGCGTCAAGAAGGAAGTGTTCAAGAAGCTGGACCAGGTGATGAAGCCCGGTGCCGTGCTGGCTTCCAATACCTCGACGCTGGATATCGATGAGATCGCCTCGGCCACCAAGCGGCCGCAGGATGTGATCGGCACGCATTTCTTCAGCCCGGCCAATGTGATGAAACTGCTGGAGAATGTGCGCGGCAAGGCCAGTTCGCCGGAAACCATCGCCACCGTGATGCAGCTTGGCAAGACGTTGCGCAAAGTGGCGGTTCTGGCCGGCAATTGCGACGGCTTCATCGGCAACCGCATGCTGCATGGCTATCTGCGCGAAGCCAATTTCCTGCTCGAAGAAGGCGCCACGCCGCATCAGGTGGATACCGCTCTGGAAGCCTTTGGCCTGGCGATGGGTCCATTCCGTATGAGTGACCTGGCCGGCCTCGATGTCGGCTGGCGTATCCGCAAGGGCAAGGCGCATCTGCGGCCGCAGGGTGAGCGGTATTCGCCTGTCGCCGACCGGATCTGCGAATTGGGCCGTTTTGGCCAGAAAACCGGCGCCGGTTTCTACAAATACGAAGGTCGCAACGCGCTGCCCGATCCGGTGGTGGAAGAAATCATCCTGGCCTCGGCCAAGGAGCAGGGCATTGAGCGGCGGACAATCTCCGACGAGGAAATTGTGCAGCGCTGCATGTATCCGCTGGTCAACGAGGGCGCCCTGATCCTGGAGGAAGGCATCGCCATCCGATCCAGCGATATCGACATCACCTATCTTTTCGGCTATGGCTTCCCCGTTTACCGGGGCGGGCCAATGTTCTGGGCCGAGCAGATCGGGCTCGACAAGGTGCTCGCCACGATCCGGGAATTCCACAAGGTGCACGGCAAGGCCTGGACCCCCGCCCCGCTTCTGGTGCAATGCGCCGAAGCCGGCACGGGCTGGCCCAAGGGTTAGGCCAAAGGGCCGTTTGCACCGCGCGTAGAGGTAAAAACGGCCGTTATGTCCGAAACCATTGCCCCCGAAAGACCGGGCGCCGACCCCATCGGCGCCCGGCGTACTTTCGCCATCATCGCCCATCCTGACGCCGGCAAGACCACGCTGACCGAAAAGCTGCTGCTGTTCGGTGGCGCCATCCATCTCGCCGGGGCGGTGAAAGCGCGTGGCGAAAGCCGCCGCGCCCGCTCCGACTGGCTCAAGATCGAGCAGCAGCGCGGCATCTCGGTTTCCACCTCGGTGATGAATTTTGAGTATGAGGGCTGGACCTTCAACCTGCTCGACACGCCGGGCCACGAGGATTTCTCGGAAGACACCTATCGCACGCTGACTGCCGTGGACAGCGCGGTGATGGTGCTCGACGCTGCCAAAGGTATCGAAACCCAGACCCGCAAACTGTTTGAGGTTTGCCGCCTGCGCGACGTGCCGATTGCCACCTTTGTCAACAAGATCGACCGCGAGAGCCGCGATCCGTTTGAATTGCTCGACGAAGTGGCTTCCACCCTGGCGCTGGAATGTGTGCCGGCCAACTGGCCGGTCGGCATGGGCCATGATTTCCGTGGCTGCTATGACCTTTTTGGCAAGCGCCTGTTGCTGGTGGGCAAGGAAAACAAGAATCTCGAACCCGAAGTGATTGTGCTGGATCGGGGCCTGGACGATCCGCGCGCCACCGAGATGATTCCGGCCGCACAATTGGCCAAGCTGCGCGAGGATATTGAGCTGATCGAGGGCGCCTGCCCGCCCTTCGATGCCGAAAGTTATCGCCAGGGCCATATGACGCCGGTGTATTTCGGCTCGGCGCTGAAGAATTTCGGCGTGGATGAATTGCTCAAGGGCCTGGGCCAGTTCGCCCCGCCGCCCCGGCCGCAGCCGTCTGACAAGCGCATGATCCTGCCCACCGACAAAACGGTGAGCGGCTTTGTGTTCAAGGTGCAGGCCAATATGGACAAGAACCACCGCGACCGCGTGGCGTTTTTCCGGCTCTGCTCGGGCCATTTCAAGCGCGGCATGAAGCTGCGCCAGGTGCGCAGCGGCAAGCCGATCACGGTATCGAACCCGACGCTGTTTTTTGCCCGTGACCGTTCGCTGGCCGACGAAGCCTGGCCGGGTGACATCATCGGCATCCCCAACCATGGCACATTGCGGGTTGGCGACACGCTGACCGAGAACGAGGATTTGCGCTTCACCGGCATTCCGAATTTTGCTCCGGAAATCCTGCGCCGGGTGCGGCTGTCCGACCCGATGAAGGCCAAGCATCTGCAACGTGCGCTGGAGGATTTGGCCGAGGAAGGTGTCACCCAGGTATTCCGGCCGCGTTTTGGCTCGGACTGGATTGTTGGACTGGTCGGCCCGTTGCAGCTTGATGTGCTGGCGGCGCGGCTGGCCGAGGAATACAATCTTGAAGTGGGCTTCGAGACCGCGCCATATGAGACCGCGCGTTGGATCAGCGCCGAGAATCCGAAGGATATCGACCTTTTCCTGGAGCAGAATCGCGCCACCATCGCCGATGACCGCGATGGCGCCCCGGTCTTCATGGCACGCAACACTTGGGAATTGTCGTATACCGAGAAGAAATGGGATAAAATCCGCTTCCATGCCACACGGGAACGCGCTTGAGCCTTGCCTGAACCGCCGCCATCTGCTGCTTGCCATGCTGCTGGCCGCATTGCCGCTGCACGCCCAGGCGCAAGACAAGAAAAAGGCCGATCCCAACAAGCCGGTGGAACGCCCGCCGGTGCTCAATCCACTGTTGACCGTGGAAGCTGTGACGGCGCCGGTGGCGCCGGTGGCAGGCAAGCCACCTGGCACCATCATCATGACCTTCACGCTGGATTGCGGCACCACCGAGAATGCCCAGGCCGTGGATAACATGATGCCGCGCGTCTACAACGCGGTGATCCTGGAACTCAACCGCGAGCCGCTGGGCCAGAATGGCCGTATCACCGACCAGGATCTGGAAGCAATGAAGCGCCGCCTGCTGTATCAGATCAACCGCGCGCTGCGCGGCCCCATGGTGAATGCCGTGCTGATCCGCAGCTTGCAGGAAGTGCCGCGCCGGGGTTAGGGGCTAATCCTGCGGAATGTCCGTGTCGCTTGCCGGCTCTGCCGCTGGCGCTGCTGGCGTTGCCTGGCGTGGTGCCTGCGAGCGGATCATACCGGCATAGATACGCATCAGGGCGCGCACAATCGGCGGCGCATCGGCCAGCAAAGTGTTGAAATTGTCGCTGCGCAGAATTTCCAGCGTGGCACCATTGCGCGCCACCGCCGTGGCATAACGCGGCTGCGCATCCAGCAGCGCCATTTCGCCAAAGACTTCGCCGGCACCGAGGCGACGGATCAGTGTGGCCTGGCCATTGGCATCCTCGCGCATCAAGTCCACCTCGCCGCTCTGGATCAGGTAGGCAGCATTGCCCTCGCTGTCCTGGCGAAAAATGACATCGCCATGGCCATAGGCGCGGCGATGCAGCACGCGGTTGCTGCGTTCGGAGACAATCAGTTCGGCCGGTTCCGGCTCCATCGGCGCCTTGACGAAGGAAACCCCGGAAGCGGTGCGGATATTGCGGATGAAGCTTTGCAGCAGATAGCGGGTCAGCGGCGGCCCGGCATCCAATGCGCGTTCCAGCACAGTGCGGGTGATGCGCATGCAGCGCGTGCGCGTCACAGCTGCTGCATTGGCAATGCGTGGCGCCGGATCAATCAGTGCCATCTCGCCAAACACGCCGCCATTGGAGATCACGGCCAGTTTCTTGCGTGCGCCTTTTTCGCCGGTATAGATCGCCACCTGGCCATCAATCACCAGATAGGCGACATTGCCGCCCTCACCTTCGCGCAGGATGACTTCACCGCGCTCAAAAATTACCTCGCCTTCTTTCATGGCGTATCGTCGTCACGCGCAAAAAGAATGGCCTTGGCGCGGATATCGTCCACGCTGGAAAGCAGGTCGTCGATCTTCGCTTCCAGAAGGTGTGCTGCCTGCCGTGCCAAAGTCAATTCCTCCTCCACCGCCTGCAACATCGCCTGCCGCGCTGCGCCAATCACGGCACCGTTGGGCTGGGCAGGAAAACTGACACATTTCTGCGCAAATCTGCGCACCGCCGAGACGCTGGGCAACCGCCCGAGCAGCATATCCGCCGGCAGAGCCACTACTTCCCATCCTGCCGGGCTATCATAGGCGGCAAAATCGCCATGACGGAAGCCTTCCACAAGGCGTTTTCCACTTCCAGTGTCAGGCGCATTGATCTGTGCCCGCTGCCAACCGAAAGCCAAAAATTCCTGTTCTGCCGCCTCGTTCGGCCCGCCGCTGTCGTCGTTCATCCTGTCCTTGCCTCAGTCTGACCCGCCACCGCTGCCATATTCGCCCGCAAATGTCCGGGCGACAGCGTGCCCACCACCACCGACGAAACCCCCGGCACCGCCAGCGCCGCCGCCAGCGCAGCGCCCGGCGCCTGGCTATGCCCGCTGGCCAGCGCCTTCTTAACCAGCACGCCACGCCCGCGCTGACCGGCCAGTTCGATCAGCGGTCGCTGCTCGGTTTCGTGTTCATTATAGGTCACCATCAGCAGGTCGACGCAATCGATCATTCGCATACCACCGGCCAGGCTTTTGCCGGAAAAACCGCTGAGCCGGATCAGCCCTTCGCGCTTCAATTGCTCCAATGCCGCCACAGCCGGCAGGAAACGTGCGCCGGCCTCGTCCACGCCATCGGAATGTAGCAAAACCGCATCCAGATAAGGCGTATCCAGCCGCTCCAGCGAGCGCAGCACCGAAGCCCGCACCGCTTCGGCCGAAAAATCATGCTGCGAAACGCCATGTTCAAAGTCTTCGCCAGCCTTGCTCACCAGCAGCCAATCCTCGCGCCGGCGCCCGGCTATGCGCGGCAGCAGGCGGCCCAGCCGGATTTCGGCCAGACCATAGGCCGGTGCCGTATCCAGCAAGTTGATACCCAAATCGCAAGCGGCTTCCAGCAGCGCCAAGGCGGCGGCATCATCGGGCAGGTCAAAGCCCGATGGGTATTTCACGCCCTCGTTGCGGCCAAGTTTGACGGTGCCAAGCCCCAACGGACTGACCATAAGGCCGGTATGGCCGAGTGGGCGCAGTTTCATGCCGCCTCCCGCCACGCGGCACAATCCCATGGCGCAGCAGCGATGCCGGGTGCAGGCCAATCAGCAAGCTCGATTGCCGCATCGGCTGCGGCTGGCGGCGGCAACAAGGCCAGCACCTGATCGGCCAGTTGCGGCGCCAGCGCCAGCTTGGTTGGCCAGGCCAGCAGGCAGCGACCGGCCCAATCGGCTGGCTGGCGCAAAACCGGCCCTTCCGGCTTGCTGCCGTCATCGGTGGCACCCTCGGCGCGATCCACCCGCAGGCCGGCGTAGCGGCTGTGGCTGAAATCCAGCCTGGGCAGAAGCAGGGCAAATTCGCGCCGCGCCGCCTGGATCAAGGTGGCTTCATCCTGGCTGGCGCCCTGTTCGGCCAGCAGCCCGCCGACATACCAGACCAGGCTGCCGTCGTGGCGGTGATGCGTGGTGATGGTGACGCGCGGCTTGTCGCTGGTATCGAAACAATGCGCCCAGAGCGGCGCCGGGGCATTATCCAGCAGCAGCATCTGCAATGGCCGGCGCTGCGCCAGGGTTGGCGCCAAGCCCGTCCGGGCCAGCAAGGCTTCGTTGCCGGCACCGGCCGTGGCCACCACATGGCTGGCCTGTAGGCGGCGTGGCCGGCCGTCGCCATCCAGGCAATCAAGCACCACATGATCCTCGGCCATACTCAGCCGGGTTTCGCCGTTCACCTGCTTGATCGCATCGGGATTGAGCGCCAGCAGCCGCGCCAGCAAGGCCGGCACATCCAGCACACATTCATCCAGGGCATAAACCGCGCCAACATGCTGTGGGTCGCGCAAGGCTGTGGGCCAGGCTTCCGGTGGCAAAGTCTCAACCCGACCACGCACCAGCTTGCTGCCGAAAAAACCGGCCATGCGGCTGGCCAGATTGCGCCGCGCCCAGAACAGATGCCGCTCGGCGGCCAGCAAACCAGGGCCAAGGTTTATTTCACCGCTGCCGGCCAGGCAGGCGCGCCAGCGTGCCGGCATGTCGGCCAGCGCGGCACTATCCTGGCCCAGTTTGCGGTCGATGGCATATTTCAGGCCGCCATGGATGATGCCCTGCGAAGCCAGGGTCTGTCCGGCGCCGAGCTGCGCCTGTTCCAGCAGCAGGGCGCGATAGCCACGCGCGCGCAGCCGCGCCAGCAGCCACAGGCCGGCGATGCCGCCGCCTAATATCACCACATCGAGCCGCAAGGCTCAGCTCCGCAATTTCTGGATCGTGGCCGTGGTGCTCTGGCCGGCCACCAGGCGCGAGACCTGCACCTCACCGCCATAACCCAGCACAATATCGGCGCCCACCACCTGATCGATGCCGTAATCGCCACCCTTGATCAACAGATCTGGCCGCAAACCTTGCAGCAGATGCACCGGCGTGTCTTCCTCGAACACAATCACCAGATCAACTAGGCTGAGTGCCGCCAGCAGGCGGGCGCGATGCTGCTCGTTCTGCACCGGACGTTCCGGGCCTTTCAGCTTGCGCACAGAACTGTCGGCGTTGATCGCCACGATCAGCCGGTCGCATTTGCTGCGGGCTTCGGCCAGCAGCGCCAGATGGCCGGCATGCAGCAGGTCAAAACAGCCATTGGTGAAGCCGATGCGTTCACCGCGCAGGCGCCAGCGCGCCACCACATCCATCGCCTGCGCCAAGGTTGCCACCTTGCCATCCAGACCAAGCGGATCGGGCAGGTGCAGCGCCGCGCGCAATTCCTCGGGCAGCACCACAGCAGTGCCCACCTTTGCAACCACGATACCGGCCGCTGCATTGGCGATCCGCGCCGCCTGGGCCAGCGGCAGGCCGGCAGCCAAACCCACGGCAAGGGCCGCCACCACGGTATCGCCAGCGCCCGACACGTCAAATACTTCGCGCGCCACAGCCGGCAGATGCAGCACCGGCATGGCATCACCGGCCACCAGGGTCATGCCCTGGGCGCCGCGCGTGATCAAGGCCGCATCAATGCCGCAGGCCTGGATCAGCTTGCGCCCGGCAGCTTCCGCCTCGGCATCATTGTGGCAGCCGATGCCGGCCGCCAGCGCCGCTTCCTTCTGGTTCGGCGTCACCAGCGAGGCACCGCGATAACGCGCATAATCCTCACCCTTGGGGTCCACCAGCACCGGCAGGTTGCGCTGCCGCGCCGCCGGTAGCAAAGCAGCCAGCAAGGCATCGCCCACCACGCCCTTGGCGTAATCCGAAACAATCACAGCATCTACATCTTCAAGTGCCGCCAGCGCGGTTTCGATCAGGGTCTGCGTTGCTGCCTGGGCCGGCGCGGCACTGCGTTCACGATCCACCCGCAGCAATTGCTGCTGGCCACCGATAAAGCGGATTTTCTCGGCTGTGGGCCGGGTTTCATCCACCACCAGCAACGGCTCGATGCGGGTTTGGCTCAGCGCGTCATGCAATTCATCGGCAGCGGTATCATCGCCCACCAGGCCAATCAAACGGGCGCGGGCGCCTAACGAGGCTATGTTCCGCGCCACATTGCCGGCACCGCCCGGCATCGCCAATTCGCGCTCGATCTGCATCACCGGGATCGGTGCTTCCGGCGAGATGCGCTTGACGCCGCCATACACAAAGCGGTCCAGCATCACATCACCCACCACCAGGATGCGTGCCTTGGCGAAGCTTTCGAGATCGGGGGGCATATGGTTGCTCATGCCGCTATTGCGGCGACCGCTTGGCCAGGATGCGCTGCAACGTGCGGCGGTGCATCTTCAGCCGGCGCGCCGTCTCCGAGACATTGCGGTCGCATAATTCAAACACCCGCTGGATATGCTCCCAACGCACCCGCTCGGCCGACATTGGCTCGTCAGGCGGTGCCGGATGGGCGGCATTGGCAGCGCGCAAGGCGCGGTCAACATCGTCGGCATCGGCGGGTTTGGGCAGGTAATCCACCGCGCCGGCCTTCACGGCGGCCACGGCGGTGGCAATATTGCCATAACCGGTGAGCATCACCACGCGGGCATCCTGGCGCACGGCGCGGATTGCGCTCACCACATCCAGGCCATTGCCATCACCGAGCTTGAGATCAACCACGGCATAGGCCGGTGGGCGGCTACGCGCCATCTGGATGCCGGCCGCCACACTATCGGCGGCCTGCACGGCATAGCCGCGTTTTTCCATTGCCCGCGCCAAGCGCATACGCAACGGCTCGTCATCATCCACGATCAGCAGGCTGAGGTCGGTCGTCATGGCGCCAATGTACCCGAGCCGGGCAGCGGCGCAACCCTTGCCGCGCCATCCTGCAACGCCAGCGGCAGCGGCCAATGGACGCGCACCCGGGCGCCGCCACCGGAACGGTTGGAAAAGCCCAGCGTGGCACCAGAGCGGCGCAGCAGATTGATCGAAATGAACACGCCCAGACCCATGCCGCCGGATTCGGGCCGGCTGGTGGTATAAGGCTCGCCCAAAGCCGACAGGATATCCACATTCATGCCCGGGCCATCATCCAGGATATCGATGCGCAGTGATTGCTGATCCCAATCCACTTCGGCAATCACCGTGGAACGGGCAAATTCCATCGCATTCTGGAACAAGTTGCTGAGGCCCTGAACAATTTCCGGCCGGCGCGGCAGGCGCGGCGCCTCACCTTCCTGTTTCAGCCGCACCCGGAAATCCACGCCGCTGCGGCGCCATGGCTCTGCCGCCATGGTGAGCAGGTTGGCTATGCCAAGATCGGCAAAGGTTTCGCCTTCGCTGGCACCGCTCGGTCGTTGTGACAAACGCGCCAAAATGTCTCGGCAGCGCTGCGCCTGGCTCAGCAACAGGCCGATATCCTCAGCCAGCGGATCATCCGGTTCGATCTCGCGGCTCAACTCCTTGGCCACCACCGCGATGGTGCCAAGCGGGCTGCCCAGTTCATGCGCCGCCGCTGCCGCCAGGCCACCCAGTGCCGAAACCTGCTGTTCGCGCGCCAGAGCCATCTGGGTGGCGGCCAAAGCATCCGACATGCGGCGGGCTTCCTCGGCCACCTGCCAGGCATAGGCGGCGATGAACAGCATACCCAGCACCAGGGCAACAAAGGCGCCGGCCTGATAGGCCTGCGGCAGGGTCAGGCCCGGTTGGCTCCAGGGCAGCGGCAGATGCCACACCGCCAGCAGGCCGGTAATCGTGAAAGCCAGCAGGCCAAGCAGCATGGTGGAGCGCAGGCTGAGGATGGTGGCCGAGATGGTGACCGGCACCAGCACCAGCAGGGCAAAGGGATTCTCCACACCGCCGGTCAGAAACAGCAAGGCGCCAAGCTGAACCAGGTCAAAAGCGAGATAACCGGCGGCGCCACGCTCCGACAGCCGCTTGGCGGTTGGGTAGACCAGGAACAGCATCACATTGAGCGCGGTGGACAGCCCGACCACAATCAGCGACCAGCCCAGCGGCAGGCTGAAGCCAAGGCCAAAATGCACAAACAGCAGAGCCAGCAACTGGCCGACAATGGCAATCCAGCGCAACAGCACCAGGGTTTGCAGCCGCACCCGGCCCGGCGCCTGCTCCATGGCGCGGCGCCGCAGCAGCATGCGGCGCAGCAGGCGAGCCAGTGGCTGTAGCAGATTCACGCCATCGCCTCATGCCAGAGCCGGTCATTGCCCCGGATCAGCATGTTGGCGGCAGCCGGTCCCCAATCACCCGCAGCATAGGGCAACGGTGCCTCGCCGCTGGCCTGCCAGCCTTGCAGGATCGGTTCAATCCAGCGCCAGGCCGCTTCCACTTCGTCGCGACGCATGAACAGCATCGGATTACCGCGCACCACATCCATCAGCAGGCGTTCATAGGCTTCCGGCTGGCGGCCGGAAAAGGTCTCGGCAAAACTGAGATTGAGCGGCGCGCGGCGTAGCCGCATGCCGCCAGGCCCCGGCACTTTGGTCATCATATGCAGCTCGATGCCCTCATCCGGCTGCAACCGGATCACCAGCCGATTACCCACCACATCGCGCGCCGCATCGCGGAAGATCAGATGCGGCACGGCGCGGAACTGGATGACAATCTCCGAGCGCCGCATCGGCAGGCGTTTGCCGGTGCGCAGAAAAAATGGCACATCGGCCCAGCGCCAATTGTCGATCTTGGCCTTCAGCGCCACGAAGCTTTCGGTACGGGTGGCAGGATCGCCCACTTCCTCAATGTAACCCGGCACCGGCTGGCCAGCCATCTCGCCCGCCACATACTGCCCGCGCACCGTGCGGCTCTGGGCATGCCGTGGCGCAATCGGATGCAGGGCTTGCAGCACTTTGAGCTTTTCGTCGCGCACCGCATCAGCGGTGAAGCTGGCCGGCGGCTCCATCGCCACCAGGCAGAGCAGTTGCAGCAGATGATTCTGCACCATGTCGCGCAGGGCGCCGGATTGGTCATAATAACCGGCCCGCTTTTCCACGCCCACGGTTTCAGCCACCGTCACCTGCACGTGTTCGATATAGCCACGATGCCACAGCGGCTCGAACAGCGCATTGGCAAATCGCAAGGCCATCAGATTCTGCACCGTCTCCTTGCCGAGATAATGGTCGATGCGGAAAATCTGCTGTTCGGGAAAAACCGCACCCACGGCATCATTAATTGCATTGGCCGAGGCCAGATCATGGCCAATCGGCTTTTCCATCACCACGCGGGCAAACGGCCCGTTCAGCCCGGCAGCCCCCAGATGCTGACAGATCGGGCCAAAAAACCGCGGCGCCACCGCCAGGTAATGCAATGTGACCCGACCGGCGCCAATACCGGGCGCCTCAGCCAGGGCGGCCGCCAGCCGGGCATAGTCTGCGGCCTGCTCCACATCCAGCGCCACATAATGCAGCCGGGCGGCAAAACGCTGCCAATCCGCCTCGCGCCATTCGCCGGCCGGCAGAAAGTGATGCAGAGCCTCGGCGGCATGGTCGCGGAAGGCTGCCGCCGACATCGCACCACGGGCGACGCCGAAGATGCGGCAATCCGGTTCCAGTTGTCCGGCAGCGTCACGCAAATACAGCGCCGGCAGCAGCTTGCGCATCGCCAGATCGCCGGTGGCGCCAAACACCACCGAGTCGAAGGAGAAGCTGCCGCTTGGGTTGGCCATCAATCACACCTCGATCAATCTTGGATACTACCCTGTCATGTTGCGGCATCACCTTCAATTCCCGACTCTGGTGTTCAGCGCCAGGGAATCGACACCGACTCGGGATGCGACTCGGGAAATTCTTGTGGATAAGCCCGAAAGCCGGATTGACCGGAACGGCCGCAAAGTGCTTACTCCATTTAGCGTCTTGGTCCGAATACGGGGGCTATATATGGTGTGGACTGACGAGAAAGTTAAAATGCTCGTGCAACTCTGGGAATCGGGTCAATCGATCACCCAGATCGGCAAGGCATTGGGCATGACCCGCAACGCGGTGGTCGGCAAAGCGCATCGCATCGGCCTGGCCAAGCGAGCCTCGCCGATTGTGCGCAGTGACAAACCGGCACAGGCCAAGCCGGCCCATGCCGCGTCATCGCATGGCAATGCCGGGCATGCTCCGGCGGCGCATAGCCCGGCAGCCCAGAGCCATGTCGCGCATGCTGCCCGGTCAAGCGCCGCGCATTCGGCCCCGGTTCAGCCGGCGAGCCATGGCTCTGCCGCTGGCGAAAGCCATGCCGCCGCGCCAGAGCCTCGCCACAGCAACGAGAAACCAGCACAGCAGCTTTCGGCTGCCATGCTGGCGGCGCTGACGCCCAGCACCGGCCCGCGCTGCAAATGGCCAATTGGCGACCCGAAGAGTTCGGAATTCGATTTCTGCTCGAAGGTGGGTTTGCCCGGCAAGCCCTATTGTGCCGAACATTGCGCCATGGCCTATACCAACTGGAACCCGGAAAGCGCGGTGGAATCGGTCAAGGCCGCCAACGCCGCCTGATCCAGGCCGTCCTTGTAAAAAAAGCCCCGGCAGGTATGTCCCGCCGGGGCTTTTTTTTAGGTAAAGCAGTTGATCATCCAGGGGGTGCCGTAGCGGTCGGTAAACATGGCGAAGCGCTTGGCCCAGAAGGTTTCCGCCAACGCCATATGCACCACCGCACCCTCTGCCAAGGCAGCAAATACCCGCTCGGCTTCGGCCACACTCGCCAGCGTGATATTGACCGAAAAGCCCGCCGGTGGCTGATATTGGTCGCCGGGCGCATCGCCGGCCATCAGGATCGTCTCGCCCAGATTGACGCAGGCATGGATGATCTTGTCCTGCTGCTCTGGCGGAAATTCGGCAGCCATCGGCGTTTCGCCATGGGTCATCATGGCTTCCACCTTGCCGCCCAGCACTTCGGCATAGAGGGTCATCGCCTCGCGGCAATTGCCATTGAACGAAAGATAGGGATTGGTCTGCATCGCGGCCTCCTGTTTATTGCCTTGAACCAACTCAACTCAGGGCACGCAGATCGGCGCGCAGGATATCCGGCCCGCCCTGGCGCAATAGATCGTCAACCACGCCATGGGTTTCGCGCCAGATCGGCAGTGCCCGCACCAACAGGTCACGGCCTGCCTCAGTCAGGCGCAGGCGGCGGCTCCGGCGATCATTGGGGTTGACCAGAATTTCCAGCAGCCCGCGCCGCTCCAGCGGCTTGAGGTTGGCGGTCAGGGTGGTGCGATCCATCGCCAGCAATTCCGCCACCGGTGCCATCGGCGGCGGCTCGGGCCGGTTCAGCGCCATCAGCAGCGAGAATTGCCCATTGGTCAAATCCAGTGGCCGCAATGCTTCATCAAAACGCCGCGCCAGCGCCCGTGCCGCGCGCTGCACATGCAGGCACAGGCAGGTGTCGCGCACCATGATCGTTGCCGTATAGGGCAATGGATTTGCGAGCGATTCTGTGGGTTGGGCGACGGCCTTTGACATGCGGCAATTATGTTGATATCAACGTTTACGTCAAGGCTTGGCGTCACTTGTGGACAGACTGGGTCAGAATACGCGCATCCAACAAGATCAAAAACCAAAGGAGCAACGGGATGAGTTATGTGGATGGTTTCCTGCTGATCGTGCCGACCAAGAATCTGCCGGCCTACAAGAAGATGGCCAGCAAAGCCGGCAAAGTGTGGATCGAACATGGCGCGCTGGATTACCGCGAATGCGTCAGCGACGACCTGGACGTGCCGTTTGGCACCCCCTTCCCCAAGCGGCTGAAGCTGAAGCCGGATGAAAGCGTGGTATTTTCCTGGATCGTCTACAAATCGCGCGCACAGCGCGACAAGGTGAATGCCAAGGTGATGAAAGACCCGCGCATCGCAGCGTCCTGCGATCCGAACAACATGCCATTTGAGATCAAGAAGATGAGCTATGCCGGCTTCAAGACCCTGGTGAAGGCCTGAGCCTGTTTGACCTGCGGCAGCCACAACCTCAAATGCCACAAATGGCAGGCGATTGTGGCTGCTTCAAAAATTACAATTCTTTCGCATCAAGCTTGCGGCGCACATCACGCAGCTTGCTCTGCAAATCCTGCAAATGCGGATTGGCGGCCAGGGCGCGGCGATAGGCACGCAGGGCTTCGGGCAGGTTATCCAGCCGCTCCATAATGCTGCCCAGCCCGGCCAGGGCGCCAAAATGGCGCGGCTCCAGCTTCAGCGTGCGCTCCACATCGGCCACCGAACCGGCATAGTCGCCGGCCAGGAAACGCACCGTGGCGCGCTTGTTGTAGCCTTCGGCAAAATCCGGCTTCAGCTCGATCATGGCGGTGAAAATCTGGTCGGCACGCTGATATTCACCCTGATTCATCAACAGGGTGCCGGATTGCAGCAGGCTGTCCAATGTATCGGAACCGGAAAGGCCCCAGCTTTCCCAGATTTTGCGCTCAAGCTGGCGCGCTTCAATCGGGTTCTGGGTTTCGTAGAGTTTCTCGAATAGCAGATCGAGCGGTTCCGCTGCCCGTGCCGGCAAGGCCGGCAGCAGCAGGATAAAAGCGCAGAACAGGGCCATAACGATCCGCATAACCTGAATTTAGGCCGATGCCTGGTTTCCGGCAAGCGGGAATAAAACGCGTTCCGGATTGTCTCACCTATAGAGGGCAGGATGCTTCAACCCTCTACAGGACAGGAAACAATCATGAAAAAGACCACACTTTCCGCCGCTTTTGCACTGGCCCTGCTGCTTGCCGGCTGTGCTGGAGCGATGGCGCCAGCGACGACAGGCAGCAGCGCTCTCGGCAATGTGTTGACCGACGCCAAGGGCATGACGCTGTATACCTTCGACCGCGATGCCACACCCGGCAAATCGGCCTGCAACGGCCCTTGCGCCACCAATTGGCCACCGCTGATGGCAGCCACCGATGCCAAGCCGATGGGCGACTGGACTATCATCACCCGCGATGATGGCGGCAAACAATGGGCCTACAAGGGCAAGCCGCTTTATGCCTGGAGCAAGGATACCAAGCCGGGCGATACGACCGGTGACGGTTTCCTCAACAATGCCTGGCATGTGGCGCGGCCCTGAGGCAAGCTGCCGGCCCGGGCATCGAGTCCGGGCCGGAAAGCCCCATGTTGCCATTTCGACGCTCCCCGCCGCATCTCCTGGAAGCGGAAATTCCCCGCCTGCGGCGCTATGCACGCGCGCTTTGTCGCGATTCCGGGCTGGCCGACGATCTGGTGCAGGATTGCCTGGCCCGCGCCCTGGCTGCCTGGACGCAGAAACGGCCCGATGGCGCGCTGCGACCCTGGCTGTTCAGCATCCTGCATAATGGCTGGGTCAACAAATTACGCCGCGATGGCAGGCGGCCCGATGGCTATGCCCTGGATGAAACCGAGGATGGCCCGGCGGTGAGTGGCGGCCAGTTCGAACGGCTCGAATGGCGCGACATGACACTGGCACTCGAGCGCCTGCCGGAAGCGCAGCGCAGCCTGTTATTACTGATTGCGGTGGAAGGCCTGAGCTATGAGGAAGCGGCGCGGGTGCAGGATGTGCCGATTGGCACCGTGATGTCGCGCCTGACCCGCGCACGTGAACGCCTGCGGCAATTGCTGAACGGCGATAGCGATGCCGGCCCACGCAATCCCGGCTTGCGGAGAGTGAAATGAGCGAGCGACATGACGGCATCGACGAGGCCATGCTGCATGCCTATGTGGATGACCGGCTGAGCGCCGCCGAGCGCGCCCGGGTGGAAGCCTTTCTGCAACGCGATGCCGGCGCGGCCCTGCGTGTGGCAGCCTGGCAACAGCAGACCGCCGCCCTGCGCGGGCATTTTGCGCCGCTGCTGGACGAGCCGGTGCCGCAGGCCATGCTGGCTGCTTTGCACCGCCGCCCGGCCGGGCCATGGCAACGTGCGTGGCAAACCACGCGCCGTCAGTTGCCGCGCATCGCCGCTTTGCTGGTTGTGGCGGTGCTCGGCGCCGGACTGGGCTGGTGGGGCCGTGGCGCACTGCCCAGCGGCGCCGGCACACCGCTGCCGCGCGAAGCGGCCCGCGCGC
Organism: Ferrovibrio sp.; assembly: GCF_017994015.1. Lineage (GTDB taxonomy): Bacteria > Pseudomonadota > Alphaproteobacteria > Ferrovibrionales > Ferrovibrionaceae > Ferrovibrio. Next base: position 27,216 of record NZ_JAGOLP010000031.1, read on the forward strand.
ATCTGATCTATACGGCAGAAGTGCTGCACCCGGTGGAAGTGGCTGCCGCCGAAGAGAAGCATCTGGTGGCCTGGCTGTCGAAACGGCTGGGCACGCAGTTGAAGGTTCCGCAACTGGCCGAAGCGGGCTTCAGCCTGGTTGGCGGCCGCCTGTTGCCAGCCAGTGGCCCGGTTGCCACAAGTGGCGTGGCCGCACAATTCATGTATGAAAACAAGCGCGGCGAACGGCTGACACTATATGTGAGGGCGGGCGAGAGCGGCACCGACACAGCGTTTCATTTCAGCGAGCAGCAAGGCGCCGCCGGCTTCTACTGGGTGGATGGCGGCTATGGTTACGCACTGCTGGGCGGCCTCGACCGCAACCGCCTGCTGCCTATTGCCCGCATGGTCTATCAACAACTGAACTGAGCTTCACTTGCGCTTGAGTGTGAAGGCGCCGGGGTCGAGATGATTGCCGCCCGGCGCCGCCACCGCAATCCGCTCGGCCCAGCTATGCATATCGGGTTCGGGCCGGCCAAACAGCCAGCCCTGGCCGTAATCAATACCAAAATCGAGCAGCAGGCGGGCCTGATCCTCGGTCTCGATCATTTCGGCCACAGTACCGATCTTCAATTCCTTGCACAGCCACACCATGCCGCGCAAAATAGCGCGGTCGCGCTCCTTTTCGCGCGATTGCAGCGCCTTCACATAGGCGCCGTCGATCTTGACGAAATTCACTTCCAGCGCCTGCAAATACGGGAAAGACGCAGCGCCGGCGCCGAAATCATCGAGACAGACGGCATGGCCGTCCTGGCGCAACTGCCGCACCGCATTGCCGGCCAGCACCAGATCGGTGATCTGCGTCGATTCGGTGATCTCGAAGATCAGTTGTTTGCGCAGGTCGGCATCATGCGCCAGCAATTCACGCAGCGCGCCGATGAATACAGTGCTTTCCAGGCTATGGCCGGAAAGATTGACCGCCACTTCCGGGTATTGACCACGCTTGCGCGCTTCATGCAGTTCATCCACCACGCGCTGCACCACGGCCAGATCAAATTCGCCGATCAGATGCACACCTTCGGCCAGCCGGATGGTCTCGAATGGCGACTGATCGTCACCAAAACGCACCAGGGCCTCGTAATGATGCAGCTTGCGATCGGAAAGCGCCACAATGGGCTGAAACACCATCTGGAAATCGCGCTGGCTGACGGTGGAGCGCAGCGCGCGCACCCGCGACACGGTTTCCGACAACAAAAGCTTGAGGCTTTCCTCGGTATTGCGGAACGAAAGCCCGGCCGCGCCCTGGGCAGCAAAACGCTGCACGGCAAAGGCCATCGCCGAAGCCGCATCCTCGTCGCTCATGCCCTTGGTGTGTAGATCCAGCGTGGCGCCCTGCACCCCAAGGGCCTGCGCTGTGGCGGCGGCCGGATTGGCCTTGGCCACCAGCTGGCGCACTTTCTCGGCCATCGCCGCCTGATCGACGCTGCCGGCATGCAGGATGGAATATTTCTCGGCATCAATCAGCCCGGCAGTATCGCCGCCAATCGATTTGGAACGCAGCAAGGCGCCAACATCGCCCAGCAAGGCGGCCTGTTGCGCCGGCGGCAATTCCTGGCTGATCTGCTTCAGGCCAACAATTTCCAGCAGCGTGATCTTGACCTCTGACCCCAATTCACGCGCCAGCTTAAGCCGATCACCAGCCCGTTCCTCAAAATCCGCAGCGGTCAGCAAACCGGTCTGATAATCGCGCTTGTTCTGCAATGCCGCTTCGGCCATCGGCAGGCGGGCGGCGGATAGGGTCAGATAATACCGCCCCTCGCTGCGCGGCAGGCAGCAGCCGCCCAGCACGCATAATACTGCCGACTGACCGGCTGCCGCTGCGGCAAGCCGGATCGTCACCGGCTCGATGCGGCTGCCGATGCCCAGCGAGGCGAGCAGATTGAGCAGGAAATGCCGGTCTGATTCGTCAATCAGCGGCCCGAGCTGGCGGCCAACCAGTTCCGCTGCGTCAACGCCGAGCAATTGCCGACCGGCGCCGGAGGCATAGGAAATGCGGCCATCCTCGGCCACTTCCAGCATCAGATCGGCGGCGGAAAAGGCAAAGGCAACAAACCGGTCGCGTTCCGCGCGCATGTCCCTGGCTGCGCCGCCGCTCATACCCGCTTCCTTCGCTCGCTGTGCATGTTCGCTTGGTGGTGGTGACGCCACTGTGCCAGACAAGGCGCCCGCCAGCAACATGGATAGGCGCGTTCACGCTGTTGAAACGCCGCCCGCAGCAACTTAGATTAGATAGCATCAAAACATCGGGCCGGCCTTTCGGCACCGCAGGGAGGGACATTCATGACCGCGCCATTCTGGGAAAAGTCGTATCCTGAAGGGGTGAAGTGGGCGCTCGATATTCAGCCCAAGCCGATCTGGAGCATTCTGGATGAGGCGGTGGCGAAATTCGCCCCCAAGCCATTCCTGGAATTCATGGGCAAGAAACTGACCTATGCCGCCGTGTCTGATCTGGTGGACCGTGCCGCCAAGGGGTTTCAGGCTCTGGGCGTCGGCCCTGGTGTGCATGTTGGCCTATTCCTGCCCAACACGCCGCATTATCCGATCCTGTTCTTCGGCATTCTCAAGGCCGGTGGCCGGGTGGTGAATTACAGCCCGCTCGATGCCGAACGCGAGCTGCGCTACAAGATCGAGGATAGCCAGACCGACATCATCTGCACGCTCGACCTCAACGCGCTGTACCCCAATATCGCCAAGATGCTGGGCACCACGCGGCTGAAAAAGGTGGTGGTGGGCGGCCTGCCCGACGTGCTGCCCTTCCCGAAGAATTTCCTGTTCCCGCTGCTCAAGGGCAAGGAAATCGCCAATGTGCCGAAGGACGACCGCCATGTGCGGTTTTCCGACCTGGTGGCCAATGACGGCCGCTACACGCCGCATGCGGTGAAAAACCCGGCCGACGAAGTGGCGATCCTGCAATATACCGGCGGCACCACCGGTGTGCCGAAAGGCGCCATGCTGACCCATGGCAACATCACCGCCACGGTGCAGATGTATTGCTCCTGGACGGCACAGAACAAGGCGCTCAATCTGACCGATGGCGAAGAGCGCGCCTTGATGGTGCTGCCGATGTTTCACATCTACGGCCTCAGTGCGGTGCTGCTGCGCATGATGGTGCTGGGCGCCGAGATGGTGCTGCATCCGCGCTTTGACCTGCAAGCCGTGATCCAGGATCTGCATAAGAAGAAGATCACCATCTTCCCCGGCGTGCCGACCATGTATGCCGCCATCATCGGCCTCAAGAACATCAAGGATTACGATCTTTCAGCGCTGAAATTCTGCGCATCCGGCGGTGCGCCGCTGCCGGTGGAAGTGCAGGACAAGTTCGAGGAACTGACCGGCCACAAGATGATCGAAGGCTGGGGCATGACCGAAACGTCGCCGGCCGGCACTCAGACGGTGTATGGCGGCCAGCGGCGGCGCGGCTCCTGCGGCCTGCCGCTGCCGGGCATCACGATGGAGATCGTGGATGTGGAAGACCCGCTCAAGGTGCTGGGCATTGGCGAACGCGGTGAAATCTGCATCAAGGGCCCGAATGTGATGAAGGGCTACTGGAACAAGCCGGAAGCCACCGAGGAGGCTTTTGCCGGCGGCCGCTTCCATACCGGCGATGTGGGCTATATCGACGAGGATGGCTATATCTTCATCGTTGACCGCAAGAAGGACATGATCCTGTCAGGCGGCTTCAACGTCTATCCGCGTAATATCGAGGAAGCCATCTACGAGCATCCCAGCGTGGAGGAATGCACCGTGATCGGCGTGCCGGACCAGTATCGCGGCCAGTCCGCCAAGGCCTTCATCAAGCTGAAGCCGGGCGCGCCGAGTTTTGATTTCGAGGCTCTCAAGAGCTTCCTCAAGGACAAGCTCGGCAAGCATGAAATGCCGGTGGCGATGGAAATCCGCGAAGCCCTGCCCAAGACCCTGATCGGCAAATTGTCGAAGAAGGAATTGGTTGAGGAAGAGAAGAAGAAGTATGAGGCGGCGCAGAAGGCCACAGGCTGAACCCGACTTGCGCAACCACCTGACATACGGCGGCGGGCGCAGGCTTGCCGCCGTTTTGTTTTGTGCCCTGCTGCTGGTGGCCGGCACCGCCTGGGGCCGCGAACCGCCGGACCAGCGCCACCCGCGCCACCTGCAACCCGGCCCGCCGGACCCATCGCTCTATGACTTCAAGCCGGCCAGTTTTCCTGCCGGCTTGCCGGCGATGGCGCCGCGCGGCCCAGCCGCCGCCAAGGGCCTGGTGATCTGGCATCATGGCCGCAGCCTGAATGACGAGGCGGTGGCCATAGCGCCGCCGGTGCTGTGGCTGATGGCCAGCGAGGGCTGGGATGTTTATGCCCAACATCGGCTCGGCACCCATGACGTGCTGAACGTGGCCCTGCGCATCGTCGGCGCCGGCCTGGATGCCGGCCGGGCGCTGGGTTATCGCCGCATCCTGCTGGCCGGGCAATCGGTCGGCGGCTGGCTCGCCCTGGGCGAGACGGCGCGGCGCGACCAGCCCGGCCAGGTGCGGCCCGAGGCTGTGCTGGCGCTGGCCCCGGCCGCCTTTGGCATGCCGCATGAACGGCCGGACTGGCGCCGCAACGATACCGGCCTGCGCGATATCTGGGAGGTGATGCGCGGCCGGCAGGTGGCGCTGATGCTGGCGTTTTTTGCCGATGACCCCTTTTTCGAGCGCAGCGAGCCGGCCAGCCGTGGCCCCTGGGCGCAACGCCGGCTGCGCGAACTGGGCCTGCCCGCCCTGGTGCTGGACCGCCCGGCGCCGGAGGTGCTGCATGGCCATAGCGCAGGGCTGACCCTGCCCTTTGCGCGCCGTTTCGGCCCCTGCCTGGTGCTGCTGGCCGAGCAGGGCAAGCCGCCGCCCTGCCAGGATGGCGAGCGCGCCGCCATCACCACCTTTGGCCTCACCGCCGCGGCGACCAGTGCCGCAAGCGATGCCTGGACCGGCCTCTGGCAAGGCACCAGCGGCGAAGGCCGCTATCTGCTGTTGCAGATCGGCCCGGCCCGGCCCGGCCAACCGCAGCGCGACGCCGTGTATGGCATTGGCCGCAACCTGAGCAATAGCGTGTCGCAACAGGCATTCAGCCTGACCAGCGAGGGCAACCGGCTGCGCTGGGCCCAGGGAACCCAAAGCCTGGACCTGCAACGCCAACCGGATGGCCGCCTGCGGCTGCACCTGCAAAATGGCAACCAGCCGGCCGCCGAAAGCTGGCTGCGTCGCCTCGACTAACCGCGCCAGTTCATCAGCACCAGGCCGGCGCCCACCGCCATGGCGGCGAGCAGCCGGCGCGGCCCGAAGCCTTCGCCCAAGAGCAGCGCACCAATCGCCGCCGCGAAGATCACACTGGTTTCGCGTAAACTGGCGACATGCGCCGCGCCGCCCTTGGTGAAGGCCCACATGGCGATGCCATAACCCAGCGTGGCCACCACGCCGCCGGCCAGGCCACGTTTCCAGCCGCGCCGCGCCGCCGAGAGAAATTCCGTGCCGCGTGTGGCAAAGGCAAACACCGCCACCCAGGGGCCTTCAACGATATTGAGCCAGGCGATATAGGCCATTGGATCGCCGGCTGCGCGCACCCCACGGCCGTCAAACACCAGATAGCCGGCAATGGTGCAGCCGGTGAGAACGGCATAAAGCAGCGCATGGCGCCGTTCGGCCGGGCTGCCGCGATACGGCCCGAAAGCCAGGCTGGCAATGCCGAGCGAGATGATACAGGCGCCCAGCATCTCGCGCCCCGATAATGGCTCGGCAAACACCAGGCCGGAGAGCAACGCCACCGCCAGCGGCCCCATGCCGCGCGCGATGGGATAGACTTGGCTGAGATCGCCATGGCGATAGGCTTTCAGCAAACAGGTATAATAGGCGCAATGGATCAACGCCGAGCCGCAGAGCCAGCCCCAGGCCTCGGCGCCCATGCCGGCGCCGAATGGATCGTTGGTGAAGGGCAGCAGGCACAGCCCCATCGCCACCCCGGCCAGCATCACCAAAGCCATGCTGGTCTGCCGGTCGGTATCGGATTTCACCACTGCATTCCAACTGGCATGCAACAGCGCGGCGAGCAGCACAAGCGCCGCTACAACAGGATCGAGGGCCATGGGAAATGCGTGCGACGCTTGTGTTAAGGATTATTGCGAGACGATGACGATCATGCCACGGTAACAAAAATCCGTCATTACGGATCATCATCGTGATTGGTCTAGTTGCAGGAGGGAAAATCCCATGGGCGCGTTCACCCATCTCACCGCCGAGGACGGCCATCGTTTCAGCGCCTATATCGCCGAACCCAGCGGCAGCCCGAAGGGCGGCCTGGTGGTGGTGCAGGAGATATTCGGCGTCAACAGCCATATCCGCAGCGTGGCTGAAGGCTATGCCGCCGAGGGCTATTACTGCGTGGCGCCGGCCTTGTTTGACCGCGTGCAGCGCGATGTGGAACTGGGCTACAGCGCCGAGGACATTGCCGCCGGCCGCGAGCTGCGCGGCAAACTCTCCTGGGCCGATGTGCTCAAGGAAACCAACACCGCCATCGCCGCCGCCAGCCAGGCCGGCAAGGTGGGCATGGTGGGCTATTGTTTCGGCGGCTCGGTCACCTGGCTCGCCGCCTGCGCCGCCACCGGCCTGGCGGCGGCCAGCGGCTATTACGGCGGCAACTGGGCCGAACTGGCCGAACAGGTGCCGGCCTGCCCGACCCTGCTGCATTTCGGCGCCAAGGACAAGATGATCCCGCTCAGCGTGGCCGAGGGCATGAAGGCGCGCCATCCCAGCATCGCGGTGCATAGCTATGATGCCGATCACGGCTTCAACTGCGACCAGCGCGGCAGCCATGATGCCTTCGCCGCCGCCCTGGCGCGCCGCCGCACACTCGGGCTGTTCGAGGCGGTGCTGTAGGGCGGGCTGTAGGGCTGCGGCTTCAAGGCTCACCAGGGATTTGGGGGTCTGGCGTCAGGCTCCAGCCCGGCCCCATCTCCTGGCCCCAATATTCCGGCATAATCGGCACAAACAGGCCGTGGTAATAGAGCGCTTCGCAGCCCTCCGGCACCACTTGCGGCGGCTTGGCCGCTGCTGCCCGGCGCTTCATATCAACATCCTGGGGCTTCGCGGCGGCTTCCCAGGGCTTCGCGTCTGTTGCGCCCGGCTTCGTGGCGCTTCCCGGACATTCCGGGGTTTTTGTCACAGGCATGGGTGACGGCGAAGCTGGCGCCATGGCCGCGCGGAACTCGCGCCGCGCGGCGACCACATCGCGCATGATCTGGTTGGCGCTCAGCAGCGCCTGGCTATTCTGTCGCTCATTCTCCAGCCGCGCCGCCGCCTTGCGGTTTGGCGCCGTGGGCCGCCGCGCCGCTGCCGCCAGTTGCGCGCCGGTCACCTCGGGCAAGGCCGCCACCAGGCGTTCGATGGTTTCGGGCGCCAGATCGGCGCGGGTTAACAGCGCCTCGGCATGGCTGCGGCGCAAGGCCTGCATCCGCAGGCCATGCAGCAGGCGGTTGCGCTCGGCTTCCTTCTCCACCATGCCACGGAAAATCGCGCTGGCTTTCAGATGGCGCCAAACCCGCGCCTCGTCACAGCCTAACGCCTCGGCCACCTCGCCGGCCGGCGTGCCGGCAGCCAGCAGCTTGGCCGCCCGCGGCCAGTCATAACGCCGCGGTGACGCCCGGCCCGACAACCGCACCGGCTCGCGGCGCCAGGATGGCCGGGATTGGGTGGCTGCGGTGTCGCTGGCGAATGGCTCATCACCCGACGGCGGAGCGGCTTCGGCAACACGCTGTTTGGGAAAAATCATCGCGACCTCCATTTTCATGGCCGGCCAGGATAGCATATTTTTGGAACATTAGAAGAACGAATAAATTCCTAAAAAGCCCAGGACTTGGCATCAAGACAGCAGATCAGCCAACCGTCCCATCCTGTTCGTCATGCCCGGGCTTGCCCCACGACTGCCCGGTTTAATTTTTGTCGGAGCGTCGAAAGACGCGGCATTGCAGAGGTTTTGGAACTTGGTGCCTTGACCAGACACGAAATCAGCGCTGCTGGAATATCGCGGCGCTCAAATCCACCACCCTCTCCATCGTCATGCCCGGGCTTGACCCGGGCATCCCATTTTACCAGGAATTCAGCCATATTATTGCAAAACGGGATGCCCGCTTTTGCGGGCAAGACGATCTTTTCTTGAGGCTTAAAGTGCAACCCAGCCTGTAATGATCTGGTCAGGATCATCATCAATGCCGGCCGTTAGTGCTGTCATTCGCTGCATATGCGCGAGGGTAAGCGGATAAACCTTTTCCTCGGGCCGCAATCCGAGGGCAAGGCGAACCGCTTTTGGCAAAATGGCTGGCTGGCCGCGCCCCAGATCAGCGCCTGTATCAAAGATTGTCATGTGGCCTGATAGCCCAGGCACCAGAATGCAGCAAAGAAAATTGTTTACGGGCTGCCTTGTATTCCCCGCCCTTGCTCGTCATACCCGCGAAAGCGGGTATCTCATTAATCTCATTTTTAATTGGTTTTTCAGCAAAAATGGGATGCCCGGGTCAAGCCCGGGCATGACGCATAGGGGAGGTGTCGATCCCTGCCCCGGCAAGACAAAGCCCCCTGCCCCGCGCCCTTCACGCCCTGCTACTGAATTCCAGAAACACGCCATGCGCCGCTTCGGCTGGCACCAGCACGGTGCCATCGAGGGCGCGGGCGTGCTCAATGCCCTGGGCGCTGAAATAGCGCGCGGCCGCTTCCGGGTTATGCACACGCAGGCGCATGCCGGCGATATAGGGCGTCGGGCGGCTCTCGTCATGCTCCAGATCGGGGAACAGCGTGGCGAGATCAGTGGGGGTGACAAACAGCACATGTTCGCGGCCAACCCGGGCGGCGATCATGCGATCGGTGCGCACCGCGCTGCCGGCGCCGAACAGGGTTTCATAAGCCGCTTCGGTGGCAAGCGGATCATCGCAGACCACAACGCAGCCGGCGAGATGCGTGGCGCCATTGGGATGCAGCAGCCAAGCCGGCTGGCGCAGCAATTCGGCCGAGAGATGCTGACAGACAAACATCGAAACCGGCGGCGTGGCATGGGGGGGCAGATGCACCAGGGCAAAGGCCGGCAACACAATGCCATCGGGCAACTGCAATTCGCGCTTCAGGCTTTGCACATCGGAGGGATTGAGGCCGGCGGCGGCAAAGGAAGCGCGGGTGGCTTCGGCATCGTCGCTGCCGAGCACAATCTTGTGCAGCCCCTCGCCCTTGGCGGCCAGCATCTCTTCCAAGCCGGCGGTGAAGCCGCCCGGCTCTGCGATGCCGAGCAGTTCGATGTAATTGGCGCCAAACATGATGCAGTAATTGCCGGTGGCCCAGCCGATATGGCGGCCGCGCGGCGTGATGCTGAAACCCAGCCGGGCATAGGTTTCGCGCGCCGCTTCAAGATCGCGCACAGTGACGACGGTATGGTCGATGCCGGTGAGAAAATGCGCCATGCCGCCGCCCCTGTTTACGCGGATTTACTGAATCAGTGGCCGTCAAACTCGCACAGAGCCAGCACCTTGACGCCGAGCGCTTCAAGCCGCTTGCGGCCGCCCAATTCCGGCAGATCAACGATGAAGGAACCGCCGATCACGTTGCCTTCGTAATGCCGAATCAGCTTGATCGCCGCTTCGGCGGTGCCGCCGGTGGCAATCAGATCGTCCACCAGCAGGATATTCTCGCCCTTGGTGATGGCATCAACATGGATTTCCATCGAATCGGTGCCGTATTCAAGCTGGTATTCCTGCGCCTTGGTCTGGAAAGGCAGCTTGCCGCGCTTACGCACCGGCACAAAGCCGATGGAAAGCTGATGCGCAATGGCGCCGCCGAGGATGAAGCCGCGCGCCTCGATGCCCACCACCTTGTCGATGCGGGTGCCGGCAAAGGGCTGCACCATTTCGTCGATGGTCTTGCGGAAGCCGCGCGCATCCTGGAGCAACGTGGTGATGTCGCGAAACATGATGCCCGGCTTGGGATAATCCGGGATGGTGCGAATCTTGTCCTTGATACCCTGCATAACTGGCAATCCTTGTCGGCTTAACGGTTGAGAATGCGGCCGGCCACCGCATCGAGTTTGCGCAGCACAGCCGGATCGCGCTTTTCCGGCGCGGTGATGAGAGCGTTTTCCAGCGCGGTGTCGCAGCCCTGATGGCAATGCTCGGGCCGGTCCTTGAGATACTTCACCGCATGCGCCACCAGCGACTGGCCCTTGGAGGCATTATCCAGCAGCACGCGGATCACCGAGGCCACATCAACATGATCGTGGTCCGGATGCCAGCAGTCAAAATCTGTCACCATGGCCACGCTGGCGTAGCAAAGCTCGGCCTCGCGCGCCAGCTTGGCTTCCGGCGCGTTGGTCATGCCGATCACGTCACAGCCCCAGCTCTTGTAGAGGAAACTTTCCGCCTGGGTGGAGAATTGCGGGCCTTCCATGCACAGATAGGTGCCGCCGCGCTGGGCGCTGATGCCGGCATCCTTCGCGGCCTGTTCCAGCGCGTCGCCGAGGCGATGGCAGACCGGATGCGCCGCCGAGACATGCGCCACCATGCCGGTGGAGAAGAAACTCTTCTGGCGCATGAAGGTGCGGTCGATGAACTGGTCCACAATCACAAAGCTGCCCGGCGGCAGATGCTCCTTGAACGAGCCGCAGGCCGAAACCGAGATCACGTCATGGCAGCCAACCCGCTTGAGCGCATCGATATTGGCGCGGTAATTCACTTCCGAGGGCGAATGGCGGTGGCCACGGCCATGGCGGGGCAGGAAAACCAGCTCGGCGCCTTCCAGCTTGCCAAACAGCAATTCATCCGACGGATCGCCCCAGGGGGTGGAAACCTTGCGCCATTGCATGTTGGTGAGGCCGGCCATGCCATAAAGCCCGCTGCCGCCCAGCACGCCGATACGCACCGGATCGCCGGGCTTGGCGATATAGGGCTTGGTCCAGGCGATTTTGCCGGCCGAAGCTTTCTTGGCCGGGGTTTTCTTAGCCGGGGCTTTCTTGACGGCCGGCTTTTGGACAGCGGCTTTTTTCACCGCAGCCTGCACCACCTTGGCGGCCGGCTTTTTCGCCGCCTTGGCAGCGGGCTTTTTGCTCGCCGGCTTTTTCACGGCCTTCTTTGCCACCTTTTTCACTGCTTTCTTAGCCTGGGCCATAGCTGGCTCCCCCTGTCGGAATCGCGGAAAAGTCGCGGCAGACTTAAGCAAACACTGCCTGCTCATGCAATAACAAAGCCGGGCAATAAAAAAGGCCGCCCGGCAAGGCGGCCTTTTTCAAAAATCACCCGAGCATGCCGGGCTTACTTGAGATCGGCCCAGACCCGCTTCTTGGCGGCAATGAACAGGCCGGTCAGGATCAGCAGGAAGATCATCACCTTGAAGCCGAGGCGCTTGCGCTCCTCCAGCTTCGGCTCGGCGGTCCACATCAGGAAGGCCGAGACATCACGCGCCATCTGCTCCACGGTCGCCTTGGTGCCATCGGCATAGGTGACCTGGTCCGGATTGAGCGGCTGCGGCATGGCAATCTGCTGGCCGGGGAAATACTTGTTGTAATGCAGGCCCTCGCCGAGCTGGAAACCGGCCGGCGGCTGGCTGTAGCCGCTGAGCAACGCAGCCAGATAATCCGGGCCCTGGGCGCGTGCCTTGGCGATCAGCGACAGATCCAGCGGATAGGCGCCGCCATTGGCCGCCCGCGCCGCCTTCTCATTCGGGAAGGGCGACGGGAACTTGTCTGACGGCCGGCCCGGGCGCTTGAACATCTCACCCGAATCATCCGGACCATCGGTCACTTCATAGGTCGCCGCCAGCGCCTTCACTTCGGCTTCCGAGAAGCCGATATCGCGCAGGGTGCGGAAGGCGACATATTTGGCGGCATGGCAGGCGGCGCAGACTTCCTTGTAAACCTGGAAGCCACGCTGCAATTCGCCACGGTCGAAGGTGCCGAAAGCGCCGTCGAAGCTCCATTTCTGCTTCGGGGCCGGAATCTCGTCGCCGGCGGCCAGCACGGCCGGGGCGGCAAGGGCGAAAGCCAGGGCCGCAATGGCAGCACGCAGGGTCTTCATGGGGCTATCCTTGCGCATGAGGCTCACTCCGCCGCCGCTGCTGCCGCTTTGGGCAGCACGGGTTCACTGATCGAGGCCGGCAGCTTATCCGGCTTCTCGAACCAGCCGACCAGCGGGAACAGCACCAGGAAGTGCAGGAAGTAATACACGGTGCAGACCTGGCCGATGATCAGCGGCAGGCCTTCCGCCGGGCTGCCGCCGGAATAGCCGAGGCCAATGCAGGCGATCAGGAAGATCCAGGTCAGCCACTTGTAGGTCGGGCGGAACTTGGCCGAGCGCACGCGGCTGGTATCGAGCCAGGGCAGCAGGAACAGGATGGCGATGGCGCCGAACATCAGCAGCACGCCGCCAAGCTTGTCCGGCACCGAACGCAGGATGGCGTAGAAGGGCAGGAAGTACCATTCCGGCACGATATGCGCCGGCGTCACCAGCGGGTTGGCCGGAATGTAGTTATCCGGATGGCCCAGCATGTTCGGGGCGTAGAACACGAAGAAGGCGAAGAACAGCAGGAAGACGCCAACGCCGACCGCATCCTTCACCGTGTAATACGGGTGGAACGGGATGGTGTCCTGCGGGCCCTTCACATCGATGCCCAGCGGGTTGTTGGAGCCATGCTGGTGCAGCGCCAGGATGTGCAGCAGCACCACGCCGACGATGACAAACGGCAGCAGGTAATGCAGCGAGAAGAAGCGGTTCAGGGTCGGGTTATCGACCGAATAGCCGCCCCACAGCCAGGTGACGATCGGCTCACCCACGCCCGGCAGAGCCGAGAACAGATTGGTGATCACGGTGGCGCCCCAGAAGGACATCTGGCCCCAGGGCAGCACATAGCCC
>NZ_JAGOLP010000123.1 GCF_017994015.1 Ferrovibrio sp.
CGATTCGCTGGCTCCGAGTGTATGGATGCCGATTCGCCGTGTCCAGTGGAAAACTCCCATAACGGATTGATTCCACTTGGATTCACCGATGGTGGTTGTCCGAGTCAGGGCCACAACTTATGGATTATGCCATGCCTGCTCTTAACAAAGCCTTTTCAGCCCCGAAAATGCTGCTGATTTCTGCCGCCGCACTGGTGGCGGGTTTAAGCGGCTGTGCCTCCCAGGGCCCGACCGACGATCCGGTCGCCCGGCATTTCTCCTGGGAATATTATGTGGGCGGCGACGATATCGCCCGCAGTTGCGGGCCTGGTTCGCCCGATCGCTACCGCATGGTCTACAACGCGATTTACGATGAGCAGCGCCGTTCCTACGATTTCACCCCGTTGGACGAGGCCGGCCAGGATAAAGGCGCGATGATGCTGGAAGCCCGTGCCATGGCGCCGGCCAATCTGGTCACCATCAAGCTGAACGATCCCATCGGCCCCTGGCGCGGCGCGGCCAGTCTGCGCAAGCTGACAGCAGCGGAATTCGCCGGCATCAAGGCTGGGCTGGAGCAGGCAGGCTTCAGCAAGCCGGCGCCCAAGGGCATGTTCCTGCGTGGCGACGATTTCTATTGGACCGCCAGCGCCTGCATCAATGGGGCGTTTCATTTCCATGCCTGGAACAACGAACAGCCGGGTTTTGCCGCTTTGCCGTTCCTGGCCCTGCTGGCGCCGTTCGATGCAACCGGCGTGGAGCCCAACCCACCGCGTGCGGTGGCGCTATTGCCTTATGGTTCCTGGCCGGGCCAGACTCAGGACAGCATGCGGCCCCAACCGCACCGGTTCCGGGTCGGCGATAACGGGCTCGATTACGGGCGTGCGCTAAGAATTTAGGCAAAATGCCATTGAAATCAGCGCCATGCCGCATCGCAACAACACGTATTGCGATGCAATATTTTCCTATTGACGCTTTAGCGGGCATTCCTATATAAAGTTCATGTTGCAGCGCAGCATTTTTGTCGTCCCGGTCCGTGTTTGCCACCCACAGGCAACCGGGGCGCCTCCCAGACCCCCGTCGCCCTGTCGGCGATGCCGCGTCACATGACCAGATAAAGGAACCGCATCATGACCGCCAAGCGTAAGACCGCCCCGAAAGCCGAAACCATTGCCGAAGCTCTGCCCAGCACCGCGCCGCTGGAGAGCGTGATCTTCGCCACCAAGGAGCAGATCGAAAAGGCCGTGAAGGCGTCCACCGAAGCCACCGAGAAGGCTTTCGCCGCCACCAAGCAGCGCCTGGAAGCTGTTGCCAAGAGCTATGGCGATGCCGCCAAGCTGAGCAAGGATGGCGTCGAGGCCTTCGTTGCCGCCGGCACCGTGGCCAGCAAGGGTGTGGAAAACCTCAATGCCGATCTGCTGGCCTTCGCCAAGAGCCAGTATGAAGGCAACATTGCCGCCGCCAAGGCGATCATTGCCGCCAAGACGCTGCAGGAAGTTGTGGAACTGCAGAATGGCTTCACCAAGTCGGCTTTCGAGGCCTATACGGCCCAGTTCAGCAAGTTCAGCGAGGCCGCCACCAAGCTGGCGCAGGATTCCTTTGCGCCGATCAATGCGCAGGTGCAGGCCACCGTTGAAAAGCTTGTGAAGCCGCTGGCTGCCTGATCCGGCCACGTTTCCAATCCGTAACGAGAGGCCCGGTCGTGAGACCGGGCCTCTTTTTTTAATGCTCCGGTGCTGGTATTTTTTAACCAGAGCGCCATATCCTGGGAACGATGAGTAGGCAGGCATGAGTGAGCGGGATGGACACACGGGCGGCGGACGCACCGAGGTCGGGGTGGTCACTAAGACCAAGCCCAAGACCGAGAAGCCGCCCATGTACAAGGTCTTGCTGCTGAATGACGACTACACTCCCATGGAGTTCGTCGTTCACATACTCGAGCGTTTTTTCAACAAGCCGCGTGAGGAAGCCACCCAGATCATGTTGCATGTTCACCAGAAAGGCGTTGGTGTCTGCGGCGTGTTCACCTTCGAGGTGGCGGAAACCAAGGTGACCCAGGTGGTGGATTTCGCTCGTCAGAATCAGCACCCCCTGCAATGCACCATGGAACGTGATTGACCCAGGAGACAGGACCGTATGGCAAGTTTCTCGCGCGCGCTGGAACAGACACTGCATCGGGCCCTGGCACTGGCTGCCACCAAGAAGCATGAATTCGCCACCCTCGAGCATCTGCTCTTCGCGCTCACCGAGGATCAGGATGCCATTGCGGTGATGCGGGCCTGCAATGTCGATCTGGAAAAGCTCAGGCTGCGGCTCGGCAGCTTCATCGACGAAGACCTGCGCGGCCTAGTGGTCGGCGGCGTGGCGCAGGATGCCAAGCCCACGCTCAGCTTTCAGCGTGCCGTGCAGCGCGCGCTGTTCCATGTGCAATCCTCCGGCCGTGAGGAAGTGACCGGCGCCAATGTGCTGGTCGCCATCTTCTCCGAGCGCGAAAGCCATGCCGTGCATTTCCTGCAGGAGCAGGATATGACCCGGCTGGATGCCGTCAGCTATATCAGCCATGGCGTGGCCAAGGCGCCGGGCCGGGGCGACCGTCGCCCGGTGCGTGGCGCTGAC
>NZ_JAGOLP010000124.1 GCF_017994015.1 Ferrovibrio sp.
ATGTAAGAGAGATGTTGCGAGATATTATTGATTTTGACCGGCAATCTGCAGAACTTGAGCAATATTGTCACTCCAGGCTCAACAATCTTCAGTTGTTGGGCGGGCAAATTGAGAGTCGATTTCTAAAACAGTTTCGATTGGTGAAGTGTAAATAAGGGGATTTCTTCATCGAAATTTGATTATTTTAAGTTTTAACAAAAGTCGGCCCCGGATCGCTCCGGGGCCGTCTGCATTTCTGCTCTGTGTGAAGCCGCGCTCACAGCCCCTTGACGATATCCTCCACCATCTTCTTGGCGTCGGCCAGCAGCATCATGGTGTTGTCCTTGTAGAACAGGTCGTTGTCGATGCCGGCATAGCCCGAGGCCATCGAGCGTTTGACAAACAGCACGGTCTTGGCCTTGTCCACATCGAGGATCGGCATGCCGTAGATCGGGCTTTTGGGATCGTCGCGCGCGGCCGGGTTGGTCACGTCGTTGGCGCCAATGACAAAGGCCACGTCGGCGGTCTGGAACTCGGAGTTGATCTCCTCCAGTTCAAACACCTCGTCGTAGCTGACATTGGCTTCCGCCAGCAGCACGTTCATATGGCCCGGCATGCGACCGGCCACCGGATGGATGGCGTATTTCACTTCCACGCCTTCCTCCTTCAGCTTGTCGCCCATTTCACGCAACGCATGCTGCGCCTGGGAAACCGCCATGCCATAGCCCGGCACGATGATGACCTTGCCGGCATTCTTCATGATGAAGGCGGCGTCATCCGCCGAGCCCTTCTTGTAGGGCTTTTCCACCTTGCTGCCGCCAGCCGCCGCCGCGCCGGCATCGGAACCGAAGCCGCCGAGGATGACGTTGAACAGCGAGCGGTTCATGCCCTTGCACATGATGTAGCTGAGGATGGCGCCCGACGAGCCGACCAGGGCGCCGGTGACGATCAGCGCCGGATTGAGCAGCGTGAAGCCGATGCCCGCCGCCGCCCAGCCGGAATAGCTGTTCAGCATCGAGACAACCACCGGCATATCGGCGCCGCCGATCGGCAGGATGATCAGGAAGCCGACAATCAGCGCCAGCACGGTGACAGCCCAGAACAGGCTCGGGCTCGGCTCAATGCAGAAGGCCACGATCAGCGCCAGGATCACCAGGCCGAGCGCGGCATTCAGCATATGCTGACCCTTGAAGATCAGCGGGCTGCCGGAAACCAGGCCCTGGAGCTTGGCAAAGGCCACCAGCGAGCCGGAGAAGGTGATGATGCCGATCACCACACCAAGCGACATTTCGATGCGGCTGGCGACGCTCAGTTTGCCGGCGGCGTTCAAAATGCCATAGGGCTCGGGGTTGTAATAGGCGGCCGCGGCCACCAGCACGGCGGCAAGGCCGACCAGGCTGTGCATCGCCGCCACAAGCTGCGGCATGGCGGTCATCTGGATGCGGCGCGCCAGCACGGCGCCGATGCCGCCGCCGATCAGCAACGCGAGCAGCACCCAGACAATGCTGGAGCCGAGCGCTTGCAGATTGGCGATGGTGGTGAGCACGGCAATGGTCATGCCGACCATGCCGAACATGTTGCCCTGGCGGCTGGTTTCCGGGCTGGAAAGGCCACGCAGGGCGAGGATGAACAGCACGGAGCTGATCAGGTAGAGCAGGGCGGTGAGTTGGATGGACATGATCTAGGCGCCCCTCAATGCTTCTTCGCCGGGGCGTCTTTTTTCTTGTACATCGCCAGCATGCGCTGGGTGACAAGGAAGCCGCCGAAAATGTTGACCGCCGCCAGCACAATGGCGAGCAGGCCGAAGATCTTGGAGGTGTCGAATTCCGCCGAGGCGCCGGCGGCGATCAGCGCACCGACGATGATCACCGAGGAAATCGCGTTGGTGACGCTCATCAGCGGCGTGTGCAATGCCGGAGTGACGCTCCACACCACGTAATAGCCGACAAAGCAGGCCAGCGCGAAGATCGAGAGCAGCGAGAAGAAGGAATATACCTCACCCATGGCTCAGGCCCCTTCCTTGAGTTGCGGATGCACCACCTGGCCATCGCGGGTGACGCAGATGCCGGTAACGGTTTCATCATCCTGTTTGAACTTGAAGCTCTTGCTGTCCTTGTCCCAATGCGGGGAGAGGAAGTTGAGCAGGTTCTTGGCATAGAGCGCCGAGGCATCCACCGGGATGCGGCTGGGCATGTTGGTATGGCCCACCAGCTTCACGCCATAGGCTTCCACAATCTCGCCCGGGCGGCTGAGCGGGCAATTGCCGCCGGCTTCCACCGCCAGGTCCACGATCACCGAGCCGGGCTTCATGGTTTTCACCATCTCCTCGGTCACCAGCACCGGGGCCGGGCGGCCCGGGATCAGCGCCGTGGTGATGATGATATCCTGCTTCTTCACCGTCTCGGCGATCAGGGCGGCCTGCTTGGCCTTGTATTCCGCCGACATTTCCTCGGCATAGCCGCCGGCGGTCTGGCTGGCGCGGGCTTCCTCGTCATCCACCCAGACAAACTTGCCGCCCAGGGATTCGACCTGCTCCTTGGTGGCCGGGCGCACATCGGTGGCGCTGACCACGGCGC
>NZ_JAGOLP010000089.1 GCF_017994015.1 Ferrovibrio sp.
AAACAGCGTGAAGGGCAGCCCGGCCTTTTTGATACGCGGCCAACCTTCAGTGGCAATCGAGAGATAGGCATCATCCGCAGTCAGCGCCACGGCGCGATCCGGCAGCGGCTCGCCTTTTTTCAGCTTGGCAACGATCTCCGGCAGCGGCAGCACACGATATTGCCCGGAGGTCAGTTCGGCCAGATGCGCCTCAAACTGCTCCAGCCGGATATTGGTGGACGGGATGCGATCCTCGCCGAAGCGATGATACATCAGGATGGTGGCATGCTCGGCAGCAGCCACAGGCAGGACGGCCCCCATAGGCAGGGCGGCGGCGGCGAGGCTGGCGGCTGCAAGCAGCCCGAGACGAAAAGTGGTTTTGCGCATTGCGCCAAGTTTAGCGAATTCCCATACTGACCGCCAGGAGGCAATGGCGGCATGGGCGCTGAGATTGGCAGCAAGGCGGAACGCGATCTGCGGCTGGATTTTTTCCGCGGCCTGGCGCTGCTGTTCATCTTCCTGAATCATATTCCCGGCAATGTGGTGAGCTGGATCAGCAACCGCAATTACGGTTTCTCGGATGCCACCGAGATATTTGTCTTCATCTCCGGCTATTCGGTGATGCTGGCCTTCGGCGCCCTGCCTGAGCGCAACGGCTGGCTGGTGACGGCGGCGCGCATCGGGCGCCGGGTGTGGCAGATCTACACCGCGCATATCTTCCTGTTCATGGTGTTTGTGGCGCATATCGCCTATGTGGCCGATCGCTTCAACCCGGTTTTCGCCGAGGAAATGGGGATCGCGGAATTATTCGAGCAGCCGCATATCCTGATGCTGCAAGCGCTGCTGCTGAAATTCAAGCCGGCCAATATGGACGTGCTGCCGATGTATATCGCGCTGCTGCTGGTTTTTCCGCTGCTGCTGTGGCCGCTGAAACGCTGGCCGCTGGCCACTTTGGGCGGCAGTTTCCTGCTGTGGTTTGTGGTGCAAAGGCTGCATTGGAACCTGCCGGCCTATCCCGATGGCGGCTGGTTCTTCAATCCGCTGGCCTGGCAATTCCTGTTCCTGATCGGCGCCTGGTGCGCGCTGAAACGCCGGCAGGCGCCGTGGCACCGGCTGCCCACCGGCCTGACCAGCGCCTTGTGCATCGCCTATCTGCTGTTTTCTTTTGCCATTGTCTGCACCTGGCTCTATCCGCCCTGGGCACAATATGTGCCGCAATGGCTGCGTCGCCTGCTCTACCCGATCGACAAGACCGAACTGGACCTGCTGCGGCTGCTGCATTTCCTGGCGCAAGCCTATCTGGTGGTGCGCTTTGTGCCGGCCGATGCCGGCTTCCTGCGCCAGCCCTGGACCCGGCCGGTGCTGCTCTGCGGCAAACATTCGCTGGATGTGTTCTGCGCCAGCATCTTTTTGTCCTTTGCCGCCCAGTTTGTGCTGGTGGAAGTCAGCCCCGGCCTGCTGGCACAATTTGCTGTCAGCCTGGCCGGCATGGCGCTGATGGTGGCGTTGGCCTGGCTCAAGACATGGTATATTGCCACCGAGAAGACCGGTTCGGCGCCGCGCCCGGCGTCAACCGGCGGGGAATGAACCGAGATGCGACCCTTCCTGGCTTTTCTCACCCTTCTGCTGCTGGCCCTGCCGGTACAGGCCCAGGAACGCTGCGCCCTGCCCGCCAGCCTGCGTTTTGTCGACGCGCCGCTGCCACATCTGGCCAAGCGGCTGGCCAGCGATACGGAAATCCGCATCCTGGTGCTGGGCTCCTCTTCCTCCCTCAAACATGAAAGCGGTGGCCTGACCCGCACCTATATTGCCGGCCTGCCGGAAGCGCTGGAGACCCGCTTTCCGGGCCGGCGCTTTGTGATCGACAACCGCTCGCTGCGGACCCAGTCGGTGCAGGACATGCTGCGCCGGATCAAGGCCGAAGTGCTGCCGGCCCAGCCCGATCTGGTGGTGTGGCAGACCGGCAATGTGGAGGCAGCACGCCAGACCGATATCAACAGTTTCGCTATTGCACTGACAGAAGGACTGCAAAAACTGCGCGGCGCCGGCATCGACACCATCCTGATCGCGCCGCAATACCGCGCCCGGCTGGCGCCGATGGTGGATGCAGGGGCGTTTGACCAGCATATGGGCTGGATTGGCGATGCCGAGGGCGTGCCGGTATTCCCGCGCTACGACATGATGCAGTTTTGGTCGGAAAACGAGGTTTTTGACCTGCAAAGCAAGGATCAGGCGAAGCAGATGCAGGAGGCTGGCATGCTGAATGGCTGCCTGGCCCAGCATCTGGCCGAAATGATCCGCCGGGCGGTGGCGCTGCCGGCCCAGTAACCCCACCCAAACAGGGGATTTTCCAAGGCAAAAGGGCAGACTCGCCGGCCTCATTCTTGTATAAGGCCGGCCATGACCCGCCCTACTCCCGTCTTCTGCGCCATCGACACCGCCGAACTGGCCTATGCCGCCCGTTGCGCCCGCGCCGCCGCCGCCGCCGGCTTCGGCGTCAAGCTGGGCAAGGAATTCTTCACCGCCCATGGGCCGACCGAGGTGCGCGCCATCCTGCCCACCGGCGCGCCGCTATTCCTGGACCTGAAATTCCACGACATCCCCAACACCGTGGCCGGCGCGATCCGCTCTGCCGCAGCGGCAATGGCGCCGCAATTTGTCACCGTGCATGCCTCGGGCGGGCCGGCGATGATCCGCGCCGCCGTTGAGGCTGCCCGTTCAAGCCGGCTGCCGCCGCAAATCCTGGCTGTTACTCTGCTCACCTCGCTGGATGCCGCCGACCTGGAGGCGATTGGCCTCGGCGGCGATGTTTCCGGCCATGTGGTGCGGCTGGCCCGGCTGGCGCAGGATAACGGCGCCGATGGCGTGATCTGCGCTGCCACTGAAATTGAATTGCTGCGCCGCGCCTGCGGCCCGGATTTCAAGCTGGTGGTGCCGGGCATCCGCCCTGCG
The DNA here is from genome assembly GCF_017994015.1 of Ferrovibrio sp. GTDB lineage: Bacteria > Pseudomonadota > Alphaproteobacteria > Ferrovibrionales > Ferrovibrionaceae > Ferrovibrio. Next base: position 2,932 of record NZ_JAGOLP010000089.1, read on the forward strand.
GGCAGTGCGGCAGGCGACCAGAAGCGGGTGATGACCCCGGCTGCGGCTTTGCGGCTGGGCGCCGACCATCTGGTGATCGGCCGGCCGATCACCGAGGCGGCCGATCCCGATGCGGCGGCCCAGGCGATTGCGCAAGAGATTGCCTGATGGCTTTGTTCACCAAAATCTGCGGCATCAACGATCCGGTGGCGCTGGAAACCGCGCTGGAATTCGAAGCCGACATGCTGGGTTTCGTGTTCTTTCCGCCCTCGCCGCGTAATCTCGGCATTGAAGCGGCCGTCACCCTGCTCAACGAGGTGCCGAGCGGAACGGATCGGGTTGGGCTGTTTGTTGATCCGAGCAATGACCAGCTGGATGCCGTGCTGGGCAAGGCGCGGCTTGATTTGCTGCAACTGCATGGCGACGAGACACCGGAACGCTGCCGCGCCATCACGATCTATTTCGGCCTGCCGCTGATCAAGGCGATCAAGGTGAGCGGCCCTGAAGATATCGAGCGGGCGCGCGAATATGAGGATATCGTCGACTGGCTGCTATTTGATGCCAGCCCGCCCAAGGGCGCCACGCGGCCCGGCGGCAATGGCCTGGCCTTTGACTGGGACATGCTGAAGGGCAAGAGCTTCAAACGGCCCTGGCTGCTCTCCGGCGGCCTGACCCCCGAAAACCTGGCGGAAGCCGTGCGCCGCTCTGGCGCCACGGCGGTGGATGTTTCCTCGGGCGTGGAAAGCGCCCCGGGCCGCAAGGACCCGGCGAAAATCCGTGCCTTTCTTGATACCGCTTTCAGCCTCTGAGGATTTGCCATGACCGTGCTGAATTCCTATCGCTCCGGCCCCGATGAACGCGGCCATTTTGGCCGTTTCGGCGGTCGCTTCGTGGCCGAAACCCTGATGCCGCTGATCCTCGATCTGGAGCGCGAATACATCGCCGCCAAAAACGATCCGGCCTTCAAGGCCGAGATGGATTATTTCCTTAAGGATTATGTCGGCCGGCCAAGCCCGCTCTACTATGCCGAGCCGATGACCAAACATCTCGGCGGCGCCAAAATCTATTTCAAGCGCGACGAGCTGAACCATACCGGCGCGCACAAGATCAACAATTGCATTGGCCAGATCCTGCTGGCCAAGCGCATGGGCAAGAAGCGCATCATCGCCGAGACTGGCGCCGGCCAGCATGGCGTGGCCACCGCCACGGTGGCGGCGCGCTTTGGCCTGCCCTGCGTGATCTACATGGGCGAAACCGATATCGAGCGCCAGGCGCCGAACGTGTTCCGCATGAAGCTGCTCGGCGCCGAAGTGCGCCCGGTCACGTCAGGCTCGCGCACGCTGAAAGATGCAATGAACGAGGCTTTGCGCGATTGGGTGACCAACGTGCATGACACATTCTACATCATCGGCACGGCAGCCGGGCCGCATCCCTATCCGCAATTGGTGCGCGACTTCCAATCGATCATCGGCCGCGAGACCCGCGAGCAGATGCTGGAGAAGGAAGGCCGCCTGCCCGACAGCCTGGTGGCCTGCATCGGCGGCGGATCGAATGCCATCGGCCTGTTCCATCCCTTCCTGGACGATCCGGGCGTGACCATTCATGCCGTGGAAGCTGCCGGCGAAGGCCTCGACACGGAAAAGCATGCCGCGTCGCTGGCGCGCGGCGTGCCCGGCGTGCTGCATGGCAACCGCACATTTCTGTTGCAGGATGCCGATGGACAGATCACCGAGGCGCATTCGATCTCGGCCGGCCTGGATTATCCCGGCATCGGCCCGGAGCATGCCTGGCTGCATGATGTAGGCCGCGTGCAGTATGTTTCCGCCACCGATCGCGAAGCGCTGGATGCTTTCCAGCTCTGCTCGCGGATCGAAGGCATCATTCCGGCGCTGGAGCCGTCGCATGCCCTGGCGCATGTGATCAAATGGGCGCCGACCTTGCCCAAGGACCATCTGCTGGTGATGAATCTGTGCGGACGTGGCGACAAGGATGTGTTCACCGTTGCCCGCGCCCTTGGCGTCACTCTGTAAGGATACCGACCGTGAGCCGCATCGATGCCCGCTTCGCCGCCCTGAAAGCCGAAGGCCGCGCCGGCCTGATCACCTTCATCACCGCCGGCGACCCAGACCATGATACCTGCGCCCGGCTGCTGGCCGGCCTGCCGGCTGCCGGCGCCGATGTGATCGAACTGGGCATGCCCTTCACCGATCCGATGGCCGATGGCCCTTCCATCCAGGCCGCCAATCTGCGCGCCCTGGCCACTGGCGCCAGCGTACGCAAAACGCTTGATCTGGTGCGCGGCTTCCGCAAGCAGGATAACACCACGCCGATCGTGCTGATGGGCTATTTCAACCCGCTTTCGGCCTATGGCGTGGATGCCTTCCTGGCTGATGCCAAGCAGGCCGGCGTGGATGGCCTGATCATCGTTGATCTGCCGCCGGAAGAGGATGACGAGCTTTGCCTGCCGGCGATCCAGGCGGGCTTGCATTTCATCCGCCTGGCGACACCAACCACCGACGATGCCCGGCTGCCGGCCGTGCTCGCCAACACATCCGGCTTCCTTTACTATGTCTCGATTGCCGGTATCACCGGCGCTGCCGCCCCGGATAGCGATGTTGTTGGCGCCGCCGTGGCGCGCATCAAGCGCCATACCGACCTGCCGGTTGGCGTCGGCTTCGGCATCCGCGATGGCAAACGTGCCGCCGAGATTGCCCGTGTTGCCGATGCCGCCGTGGTTGGCTCGGCCCTTGTAGAGCGCGTGGCGGAAGCCCAGGTGAAGGGCATCGACCCGGCACAGCATGTGCTGGACCTGGTGCAGGAATTGGGCGCCGCTGTGCGCATGGCCCGCAAGTAAGGCCGAGACGTTTAAGGAGAGTCCGCATGAACTGGCTGACCCGCACGGTATTGCCGAAAATCCGCGAGATGACCCGGAAGAAGGACACACCGGACAATCTGTGGAAAAAATGCCCCGGCTGCGGCCAGATGATCTACTCCAAGGAATTGGAGGAGAATCAGCATGTCTGCCCGAAATGTGACCACCATCTGCGCATCGGCTCGAAGGAGCGCTTCGCCGCCCTGTTCGACAATGGCGAATACCAGACCATCGAATTGCCGGATGTGATCCAGGACCCGCTGGGTTTCCGCGACCAGAAGAAATACCCCGACCGCCTGAAGGATGCCCGCAGCAAGACCAACCTGCGCGATGCCATCGTGGTGGCGCATGGCACGCTGGAAAAGCATGACGTTGTGGTGGCGGTGCAGAATTTCGCCTTCATGGGCGGCTCGATGGGCATGGCGGCCGGCGAGGCCTTGATTGCCGCCGCCACCCTGGCCGTGAACCAGCGCGCCGCGCTGATCGTGTTTGCCGCAGCCGGCGGCGCGCGTATGCAGGAAGGCATCCTCAGCCTGATGCAGATGCCGCGCACCGTGATCGCGGTGCAGCGCCTGCGTGAAGCGCATCTGCCGTTCATCGTGGTGCTGACCGACCCGACCACCGGCGGCGTCACCGCCTCTTACGCCATGCTGGGCGATATCCAGGTGGCCGAGCCGGGCGCCTTGATCGGCTTTGCCGGCCCGCGCGTGATCGAGCAGACGATCCGCGAGACTTTGCCGGAAGGTTTCCAGCGCGCCGAGTATCTGCTCGACCACGGCATGCTGGATCAGGTGGTGCATCGCCATCAGATGCGCGAAACCCTGGCCCGCATTGTCGGCCTGCTGCTTGATCCGCTGCACAAGGCCGATGTGGTGGCCCTGCCGCGCCCCGGGCTGGACCTGCCGCCGACCGGCGAAATCCCGCACGGCGCGCGGCGCTGAGCCGCCTGTATTGGCCGGTGGCCTAACAAAGAGCGTCATGGTACGCGAAGGCGTACCATCCACGTTTTTTTTGCATAGAGCGCGTTGGCAATAAAACACCCGTGGGTGGTCGGCCTGCGCCGACCACGACGACTATTGTTATGGCATGAGAGGCGCTTATCCTGCGCCCGGCGCTATTTCAGCGGCAGGCAGATATCGGTGAGCGATTCTGTGGGCGCCACTTCCGCCAGCCGGTTGAGATCAGGCGCGGCATCCAGGTTGGCATAGATATACATCCAGGTTGGCATAGATATATTCGGCGTCGAGCATGGGCGGTTTTGATAAATCTTGCGGAGTTGCGTAGAGTCTGCCGCCCAGCCGAGAAAGCCGTACCGTGCCACAGCGTTCCGCACCCGCCACTGATGCCATCCTGCAACGCCTGACGGCTTTGCATCCCAAGGTGATCGACCTGTCGCTGGACCGGGTTGCCACACTGATGCACAAACTTGGCGATCCGCAATTGCGCCTGCCGCCGGTGGTGCATATTGCCGGCACCAATGGCAAGGGTTCGCTGGTGGCCTATCTGCGCGCCATGGCCGAGGCGGCGGGCTATCGCGTGCATGCCTATACCTCGCCGCATCTGGTGCGCTTCAATGAGCGTATCCGGCTGGCCGGGCAGTTGATCGACGAGACGCGGCTGGCGGCACTGCTGGCAGAGTGCGAACGGCTCAATGCCGGCGCACCGATCACGTTTTTTGAGATCACAACCGCCGCCGCCTTCCGCGCCTTTGCTGAAGAACCGGCCGATCTTGTGTTGCTGGAAACCGGATTGGGCGGCCGGCTGGATGCCACCAATCTGGTGCCACGGCCACTGCTGACCGCCATCACCCCGATCGGCATGGACCATATGGCTTTCCTGGGCAACAGCATCGCCGCCATTGCCGGCGAGAAGGCCGGCATCATGAAACCCGGGGTGCCTTGCCTGGTCGGCCCGCAAGGCGGTGAGGCCAGCGCCGTGCTGGCGGCCCGGGCGCAGGCACTTGCGGCACCGCTGTTTCGCCACGGCGTGGACTGGCAGGTGCAAGCCGAGGGCGATGTGTTGCTGTGGCAGGGTGACGGGGGGCAATTGCGCCTGCCTTTGCCGGCCTTGCCAGGGCACCATCAGATCGAAAATGCCGGCACTGCCATCGCCTGCGCGCGGCGGCTAGGGCCGTTGAACATACCGCAAGCCGCACTGGCGGCCGGCTTGCGCCAAGTGGAATGGCCGGCGCGGCTGCAACGGCTGCAAAGCGGCCCGCTGATTGATCTGCTGCCGGCCAATAGCGAAATCTGGCTTGATGGCGGCCATAATCCGATGGCCGGCACAGCACTGGCGGCAGCGCTGGCGGCCTGGCAGGGCAAGCCGGAAACCCGGCGCCCGACCTATCTGGTGGCCGGCATGCTCAACACCAAGGAAGCTGGCGGATTCCTGGCGCCATTACAGCCCTATCTGGCCGGCTGCCGCACCGTGGCGATCCAGGGCGAAGCCAATAGTCTGTCAGCGGAAGATTTGTCCGCTTATGCCATGCAGCAGGGTCTGGCGGCGAAACCCAGCAGCGGACTTGAAGCGGCGTTGGCCGAATTGGCCGGACTGCAAAAACAAAACGAGCCGGCGCGTTTTCTCATCGCCGGCTCGCTGTATCTGGCGGGCCAAGTGCTGGCCCGCAATCGCTGAAAGATCAGATTGAGGAATTGATCCACTCGACCAGGCGGCTCTTCGGCAGCGCGCCGATCTTGGTCGCCACCGGCTTGCCATCCTTGAACAGGATCAGGGTCGGGATGCCGCGCACACCCAGCTTGGTGGGGGTGGTCGGGTTCTCGTCAATGTTGACCTTGGCGATGGTGAGCTTCTCACCCATCTCGGCCGCGATCTCATCCAGCGCGGGTGCGATCTGGCGGCACGGGCCACACCACTCGGCCCAGAAATCCACCAGCACGGGTCCGGAAGCCTTCAGCACATCGGTTTCGAACGAGGCATCGGTCACTTTGGTCGTGGCGGACATCGAGGTATTCCTTTATTTCTGCGCCAGCCGGGCGGGTCCAGTTTCGTAAATAAGGTAGGGACCGCCCCAGGCAGCGTCAAGCTGCCACGGTATATTGTGTCAAGCCCATGT
>NZ_JAGOLP010000090.1 GCF_017994015.1 Ferrovibrio sp.
GACCATAACCGCGCCGCCGGCAGGGGCTTTTTTGCTGGAGATCGAAACCGAAATCGACCCGGCCGGCAACACGCAACTGACCGGGCTGTATCAATCCAGCGGCAATTACTGCACACAATGCGAGGCGCAGGGGTTTCGCCGCATCACCTATTTCCTGGATCGGCCGGATGTGATGGCCACCTATCGCGTCACCCTGCGCGCCGATGCCAAAGCCTGCCCGGTGCTGCTCTCGAACGGCAATCTGGAGGCGCAGGCCAGTTTGCCGGATGGCCGGCATTTTGCCGTGTGGCACGATCCGCATCGTAAACCCTGCTATCTGTTTGCCCTGGTGGCCGGCGATCTGGCCTGCCTGGAAGATGATTTTGTCACGCAATCGGGCCGCCATGTGGCGTTGCGGATCTTCACCGAACATGGCAAGGCGGCGCGCGCCGGCTATGCCATGGATGCGCTGAAACGCTCAATGCGCTGGGATGAAACCCGCTTCGGCCTGGAATACGACCTCGACCTGTTCAACATAGTGGCGGTGAGCGACTTCAACATGGGGGCGATGGAGAATAAGAGCCTCAATGTGTTCAACGACCGCTTTATCCTGGCTGATCCACAGACCGCCACGGATGCCGATTATGCTGGCATCGAAGCGGTGGTGGCGCATGAATATTTCCATAACTGGACCGGCAACCGCATCACCTGCCGCGACTGGTTTCAGCTCAGCCTCAAGGAAGGGTTGACGGTTTTCCGCGACCAGGAATTCACCTCCGACATGCGCTCGCGGCCGGTGGCGCGGATTCAGGAAGTACGCAGCCTGCGTGCCCGGCAATTCCCCGAGGATGCCGGGCCGCTGGCGCATCCGATCCGTCCGGATTCCTATATCGCCATAGATAATTTCTACACTGCCACGGTTTACGAAAAGGGCGCCGAGGTTATCCGCATGATGCACACCCTGCTGGGTGAGCAGGGTTTTCAGGCCGGCATGAAACTCTATGTGCAGCGCCATGATGGTGAGGCGGCGACCTGTGACCAGTTTGTTGCTGCCATGGCTGATGCCAATGGTTTTGACATGACGCAGTTCAAACGTTGGTATGCCCAGGCCGGCACGCCGGTTTTGAGTGTTGCCGGGCGTTATGATGCAACGACCGGCACATATGAATTGAGCGTGGCGCAAAGCTGCCCGGCCACACCGGGCCAGCCGGAAAAATTGCCGATGCTGATGCCGTTGCATATCGGCCTGCTGGATGCGCAGGGCCAGGATATTCCGTTGCAATTGGAAGGTGAGGCGGCGCCGGCTCCCGGCAAAGGCCGTGTGTTGCAGCTCAGCCAGGCCAGCCAGGTTTTCCGGTTTGTTGGCTTGCCCGAGCCGCGTGCGCTGTCGTTCAATCGTGGTTTCTCGGCGCCGGTTACGATCAAGGCCGAGATCGGCGGTGCCGAGCGCGCCTTCCTGATGGCGCATGATTCCGATGCCTTTGCGCGCTGGGAAGCCGGTCAGCAATTCGCCACCGACCTGCTGCTGGGCCATATCAATACCGGTGCGGCGTTTGATCCGGCTTATATTGACGCCATCGGCGCCATCCTGCGCGACGGCGGCCTGGAACCGGCCTTCGCCGCCGAAGCCATTGCGTTGCCCAGCGAGGATTACATTGCCGACCAGATGCCGGTGATGGATGCCGAGGCAGTGTTTGCGGCGCGCAAGGCGCTGCGGCGCCAGATTGCCGTGGCGCATCGCGATCTGCTGCTGGCGCTGTATCGCAGCCACCAGAGCGCTGCTGCCTATAGCCCGGATGCCGGCCCGGCCGGGCAGCGTGCACTGAAGCATGCCGTGCTGGGTTATCTGGCAGCGCTGGTGCCGGAAGATGGCGAAGCCCTGGCGCTGATCACGGCGCAGTATGATGGCGCGGATAACATGACCGACCGCATGGCTGCCTTGCGCCTGCTGGTGGACCTGGATGTGCCGGCGCGGCAGGCGGCTCTGGATGATTTCCATACGCGCTTCCAGGATGATCCGCTGGTGCTGGATAAATGGCTGTCGTTGCAGGCCATCTCGGCCTTGCCCGATACGCTGGAGCGGGTGCGCGGGCTGCTCGGCCACCCGGCCTTCTCGATGCAGAAGCCCAACAAGGTGCGGGCGCTGATCGGCGCTTTCAGCATGAATGCGCTGCGCTACCATGCTGCCGATGGCGCCGGTTATGCCTTCCATGCCGAGCAGATGCTGGCGCTCGACAAACTCAATCCCCAGGTGGCGGCGCGGCTTTTGGCGCCGCTCGGGCGCTGGCGCCGGATGGATGCCGGCCGGCAGGCCAAAATGAAGGCGGAACTGGCGCGTATCCTGGCAACGCCCGGCCTGTCGCGCGAAACCTACGAGATTGCCTCGAAGTCGCTCGCTGACTAAGCCGTTGCGGAATAGGCGCGCAGGAAAGCCGCCACGGCGCTTTCAACGCGCCGGGTGATTTCCGCATCTGCCAGTGGGCCATCCTGTAGCCGCAGCAGGCGGCGCAGGCTGGTCTTGCCCACCAGCATGCCGAAGAATTGCTCGGCGGCCAGTTCTGCATCCTCCACGGCCAGGCGGCCGCTGCTGGTTTCGCGCCGCAGGTAATCCGCCAGCAGGCCGATGCCGCGCCCCGGGCCGTTGGCATAGAAGGTAGGGCCGATGCTGGGAAATTGCGGCGCGGCATGGATCAGCAGCCGTTGCAGGCTGACCGAGCGTTCCGATGACAGGATCCGCAGGTAGCTTTGCCCGAGCAGGGTGAGCACCTGGCGCGGCAGGCTGCCCGGCTTGAGATCGGCCAGCGGCGCGGTGATGGTGGCGGATGTCTCCTGCACGATGGCGGCAAACAACTCGTCCTTGGAAGCGAACAGATTGTAGATGGTCTGGCGCGACACGCCGGCCTCGGCGGCGATGCCTTCCAGGCCGATGCCATAGCCGCGCTCCAGGAACAGCCGCCGGGCGGTCTCCAAAATCGCCTGGCGCTTGGCCGGGTTGGCCGGGCGGCCGCGCCGTGTTTTTTCCTGCGGCACTGCCCCGGGATTCAATGGCCACCTCCGGGCGCGGCATCGCCAGGCGGCGGCATCGGCCGCTTGGCAAAGGCCACGGCAATCGCCGCGGCGGCAAAAAGCAGCGTCAGCAGGAAAAAGCAATCGGCAAAGGCCATCACATTGGCCTGCTGCTGCACTTTGCTGCCCAGCAGCTTGGCGGCCAGCATCATGTCGTCGCCTTGCAGGCGCTCGGCCAGTTGCGCGCCGGTCGTGTCGATATACTGCTGCACTTCCCAGCGCCCCGGATTGATCCAGTCTACCAGGCGGTTCCAATGCAGGGCCGTGCGGTCGATCATTGCCGTGTTGATCGCCGCCAGGCCAAAGGCACCGCCGAGATTGCGCGTCAGGTTATAGAGCCCGCTGGCATTCTTCAATTCATGCGGCGGCAGGGTGCCAAGCGCGATCACATTGATCGGCACGATGCAGAACATCAGCGCCGCGCCACGCATGATCTGCGGCAGCAGCAATTCATCAAACTGCCAGTCGGCGGTGAGCCGCGTCATGCTCCAGGTCGATGCCGCCAGCAGGGTGAAGCCGAAGGCCAGCACCGGGCGCGGGTCGAATCTGCGCGCCAGCATCCCGGCCACCGGCGCGAGCAGGAATTGTGCGGCGCCGGTGACAAACATGATCTCGCCGATCTGCAAACTGTTCAGCCCACGCACCCGGGCCAGATATAGCGGCAGCAGGTAGACCAGGCCATAAAGACCAACGCCGATGGTGAGGCTGAACAGGCAGCCGGTGGCGAAATTGCGGTTGCGGAAAGCTTTCAGGTCCACCACTGGATTGGCATGGGTCAGCGTGCGCCAGAAAAACAGCAGGCCGCCGATGGCACAGGCAATGGCAAAGTTGCGGATTGCCGCGTCTGACAGCCAGTCATGCCGCGGGCCTTCCTCGATCACATATTCCAGACTGCCGAGAAACACTGCCATGGCGCCCAGGCCGAGATAGTCGAAGCCTTGCAGCAGGCTGTAATCCGGCTTGTCGATATCCATGAAATTCCACACCAGCAGGCAGACGATGGCGCCCGGCACCACGTTGATCAGGAACAGCCAATGCCATGACATAAGCTGTGTCAGATAGCCGCCCAGCGTAGGCCCGATGGTGGGGGCCAGGGTGGCAACCAGGCCGATCACCACGGTGGCGCTGGCGAGCCGCTGGCGTGGAAAGATCAGGTACACGGTGGCGAATACGGTGGGGATCATGGCGCCGCCGAGAAAGCCTTGTAGCGCGCGCATGATGATCATGCTTTCCAGGCTGTTGGAAAAGGCACAGCCGATCGAGGCCAGGGTGAAGCTGAAGGCGGAAGCGACAAACACGACACGGGTGGAAAGCAAGCGTGAAAGATAGCCCGAAAACGGGATCATGATGACTTCGGCGATTAGATAGGAAGTCTGCACCCAGCTGATCTCGTCGGCCGAGGCGCTCAGGCCGGCCTGGATTTCGCTCAGCGACGATGACACGATCTGGATATCCAGGATCGCCATGAACATGCCCAGCACCATGGCGAAATAGCCAATCATCACGCCGCGTCCCGGCATGGCTTGGGGCAGGGCTGGCGCCGGTGCTGTAGCCGTGGCTGTCATGGCGGCGCTGCTCATGGCATGCGGCGGTCGATCTCAACCAGCGCCGACATGCCCGGCACCAGGAAGGGCAGGGGCGTGGCCGAGGCGTCGAGCCGCAGCTTCACCGGCACGCGCTGCACGATCTTGGTAAAATTACCGGTAGCGTTGTCGGGCGGCAGCAGGCTGAACTTGGCGCCGCTGGCCGGTGCCAGACTGTCAACCCGGCCGCTCAGTTCCCGATCCGGATAGGCATCCACCTTGATCGTGGCGCGCTGGCCAGGTTGCAGGCCCTGCAACTGCGTCTCCTTGAAATTCGCCACCACATACACGGCCTCGGTGGGCACAATCACCATCAACTGCACGCCCGGCCGCACATATTGCCCAAGCTGGGCCGTGCGGTTGCCGATCACGCCGGCCACCGGGGCGCGTACCACGGCATTGTCCAGATCCAGCCGCGCCACGGCCAGCTCGGCCTCGGCTTGGGCAATCATCGCCGCCGCCTGTTCGCGGTTGGCCCGCAACACCGCCACCTGGCTTTGTTGCAGGCTGCGTCCGGCTTCGGCGCGATCCAGCGCCGCTTTGGCCTTGCGCTGATCGGTCTGCGCATTCTCCAGCTTCTGGCTCGATACGTATTGCGCATTCGCCAGGGCATTGTAGCGCCGCAGGTCGTCGTCGCTGCGGCTCAGTTCGGCGCGGCTGGAGCGCAATTGTGCTTCGGCATCGGCAATCGCCGCCTGCTGCGCGCCCAACTGACGGTCGATGATTTCCAGCGCGGCGCGTTTGGTGTTCACCACTGCTTCGGCCTGTGCCGCCTTGGCGCGGAACTCGCTGTCATCGATGCGGAATAATACATCGCCGGCTGCCACGCGCTGGTTTTCGGCCACGTCCATACGCTGGATGTAGCCGCTCACCTTGGCTGCCACCACGGTGATATCGGCGCCGATATAGGCGTTGTCGGTGCTTTCGATGAAGCGGCCCTGGCGCCACCAGGTCAGGCCGTAATGGCCGCCGGCGCCCAACAGGGCGACGAGGAAGAGGGAGAGGACCAGTTTTTTCTTCATGACGGCACCTGAGGGCGGATTGCAGAGCTTCAACTAATATTATTAGACAGTATTGTCTATAAAATAGCGTCAGGCGCTTGTGATACCGATCACAGGCCGGTGCCGAATGAGCCCGCAAGACCCGGATAGCGCGGCTGAGCCCGCGCCGGCTATGCAGCGGCATGACAAAGAATCCCGCCTTGCCTGCCGCCTTCAATCGCCTGTGGTTCGCCAATATGGCGGCCCATGGCGCCGATCAATTGAGCCTGGCGGCGCTGCCGCTGATGGCGGTGCTTGCGCTCGGCGCTTCGCCACAACAGATGGGTCTGCTCGGCGCGGCCCAGACCATGCCTTATCTGCTGCTGTCTCTCTTCGCCGGTTACTGGGCGGATCGCTGGCCGCGCCATTGGCTGATGGCCGGGGCGGAGGCCGGGCGCGCCCTGCTGCTGCTCTGCCTGCCTGTGCTGGCCCTGGCCGGCTGGCTGGGCTTGACCATGCTGGGTTTGCTCGGCTTTCTGCTGGCGGCGGCCAGCGTGGTGTTCAATGTGGCAGCCCAGGCTTATCTGCCGGCTCTGGTGCCGCGCCAGGTGTTGGCGGCTGCCAATGCCAAGCTGGAATTTGCCCGCGCCGCTGCCGTGTTTCTCGGCCCCGGCCTGGCCGGGCTGGTGGCGGGCTGGACCTCGCCGGCCCTGGCGCTGGCGGCTTCCGGCCTTGCCTCGGCCTGGGCCGCCTGGTTATTGCGCGATCCGGCAATGCGGCGTCAGCACATGACTGCGCAGCCACGCCAGCCGCTGCTGCCGGCATTGCGCGAAGGTTTTGCCCTGGTCTGGCGGCATGACCTGCTGCGCGCCATCGCGGCCTGTGCCATGGCGTGGAATTTCAGCTGGTTTCTGCTGATGGCGGTGTTTGTGCTGTTCGCCAGCCAGCGCCTGGGCCTCAGCCCGGCCGGGATCGGCCTGGCGCTTGGCCTGCAAGGCATCGGCATGCTGCTGGCCAGCCTGATGGCGCCTTTGCTGCACAGCCGGCTGGCGCTGGGGGTGCAGATCACCATCGGGCCGGCATTGTCGCTGCTGGCAGCAATATCGCTCGCCCTGGCAACATTGGCCCCGCAGGCCGGTGGTTTTGCCCTGGTGGCTGGCGGTTTTATGCTGTTCGGTTTTGGCCCGATGCTGTGGACCATCGGCCAGACCAGCTTGCGCCAGGCCCTGGTGCCGGCGCATCTGATTGGCCGCGCCAGTGCCATCCAGCAGGTTGCCACCCTGGGCATGCGGCCGCTGGGTGCGCTGGCTGGCGGCTGGGTTGGTGGCGTGTGGAGCCTGGAAGCGGCGGTGTGGCTGGCGGCGGCCGGCTTTGCCGTGCAGCTCGGCGTGATCCTGGTCTCGCCGGTGCCACGCCTAATGGCGCTGCCGGAGCCTGTGGCTTAGACCTTCATCCCGACCACACCACGCAGATCGGCGCCATCCAGGTTGGCGCCACGGAAATCGGCATTGGTCAAATCAGCATCCAGGAAGGAAGCATTCTTGAGATTGGCCGAGCGGAAATCCGCCATGTTGAGGATCGAACGGTTGAACAGCGCCCCCTCAAGATCGGCACCCTGGAATTTCGCCTGGGTCAGGTTGCATTCCTGGAAACTGGTGGCCTGGCGGCGATGGAAGGCGCCGCTGATAGTGACCGGGGCAAAATTGCCGCCCCTGAAATCGGCATTGGTCAGGATGCCGCGATCAAATTTTGAACCCTGCATCTGTGCGCCGGTGAAATTGGCATTCAGCATCATACCGCCGCGCAGGTCCGACAATACAAAGCGGCAGCCAGAGAAATCCGTGTTGCGCATGATGGCATAGGAGAAATCGCCGGCCGAGAAATTGATGCTCGACAATTTCTGGTCGGAAAGATCATAGCGGCTGAAATCAATCCGCATGCCCTGCTTGCCCAGCGTGTCGATCCAGGTCAGGTGTTCCTTGACGATGAATTGCAGCGAACGGTCCAGATTCTCCAGGCTGCGCGGCATAATCGCCTTGGAGATATCGGCATCGCGCAGGTCGATGGGGCGGAAATAGCTGGCGGTAAGGTCGGCGCCCTCAAAATTGGTTTCGTTCAGCACCGCGCCGGCCAGCACCGCGCCGTGCAGCACACAATTCGAGAGATTGGCCTCGGTCAGGTCAGCGCCGGCAAACAGGCAGCCGGTCAGGTTCGAGCCGGAAAGATCGGCATTGGTCAGTTTGGCATTGGAGAAGTTCACATTGGTCAGGTCGGTGTTGCGACCCACCACCTTGCCAAGCCGGGCCGAGGACAGGTTGGCGCCGGCCATCTTGGCATTGTCGATGCTGGCCGAGCGTTTCAGCACGGCGATCAGGTTACCATCCTCATCCGGCCGCAGCAGCACGCCGTCGCGGATATCGGCCGAGGTCAGGTTGGCGCCTTCCAGATTGGCGTTGCGCAGATTCACGCCGCGCAGGTCGGCTTTGGTCAGGTCGCAGCGCCGCATGTCGGCGCCTTGCAGGTCGGCGGCGAAGAAGGAGGAGGAGGTCAGCACCGAATGGCTGAAATCGGCATAGGCCATCTTGCTGGAGACAAAATCCGCCGAGGCCAGGTTCTTGCCGCTGAAATCAAGCCGTGAGGCATCGCGGAAATGCATCACCAGACGTTTGCCGCCGCGTACACCCTTCACGTAATTGGCATGCGCCTCGAACATCTCGTCGATTTCGAACTGGGCGATGACCTTGACCGTGTTTTCCATTATCCCAGCCTAACCCGCCCGGGGTTTCAGGACAAGTTCACCCCGATGGCCGAGCGCAGGTCGGCGCCGGCCAGGTTGGCATCGCGCAGGTCTGCCCCGGTCAGGTCGGCGCCGCTCAGGTCGGCGCCGGCCAGATTGGCGTCGCGCAGGTCGGTATGCATCATGATTGCCTGGCTCAGATTGGCGCCGCTGAGGTCGCAGCCGGCCATCACCGCCTGGCTCAGATTGGCGTTTTCCAGGCTGGCATGCCATTTTTTGCCTTGCAGACTGCTGATCGGCATCGGCCCCATCTTGGCCTGCTTCAGGTTGACACCGATCATGTTGGCGCCGGCAAATTTCACCCCGCGCAGGTCGGCGCTGGTCAGGTTGGCATTCAGCAGCATGGCGTCGGTGAAATCGGTCATCGACAACACCGAAAAGCTCAGGTCGGTCTCCACCATAGTGCTCTGCACAAAGAG
>NZ_JAGOLP010000091.1 GCF_017994015.1 Ferrovibrio sp.
CCCCCATTGCCGTGCTGCGCGGCGAGGATGAGAAGGCCGGCGCGGCTGCACCCGCTGCTGCTCCGGCTCCTGCTGCAACTCCGGCGCCTGCTGTTGCGCCTGTGGCCGCTGCCGCCCCGGTTGCCGCCCCGGCCATCGTTTCCGGCAAGGAACTGGCCGATCCGGATATCCCCGCCGGCACCGAGATGGTGACCATGACGGTGCGCGAAGCCCTGCGCGAGGGCATGTCGGAAGAAATGCGGCGCGACAAGAGCGTGTTCCTGATGGGCGAGGAAGTGGGCCAGTATCAGGGCGCCTACAAGATCAGCCAGGGCATGCTGGATGAATTCGGCCCGCAGCGTGTGATTGATACACCGATCACCGAGATGGGCTTCACCGGCCTGGGTGTTGGTGCGGCCTTTGGCGGCCTGCGCCCGATCGTTGAATTCATGACCTTCAATTTCTCGATGCAGGCCATCGACCAGATCGTCAATTCGGCGGCCAAGACGCTCTACATGTCAGGTGGCCAGATGGGTTGCCCGATTGTGTTCCGTGGCCCCAATGGCGCCGCCGCCCGCGTTGCTGCGCAGCATAGCCAATGTTATGCCGCCTGGTATTCGCATATCCCCGGCCTCAAGGTGGTGGCGCCCTACAGCGCCGCCGATTTCAAGGGCCTGATCAAGGCGGCGATCCGCGATCCCAATCCGGTGATCTTCCTGGAGAATGAAATTCTGTATGGCCGCAGCTTCGAAGTGCCGAAGCTGGAGGATTATGTGGTGCCGATCGGCAAGGCGCGCATCGCCCGGGCCGGCAAGCATGTCACCCTGGTGGGTTATGCCATCTCGGTAGGCTACTGCCTGCAGGCCGCCGAAAAGTTGGCCGAACTGGGTATCGAGGCCGAGGTGATTGATCTACGCACCATCCGTCCGATGGATACCGCCACCATCATCCAGTCGGTGCAGAAAACCAATCGCCTGGTGACGGTGGAGGAGGGCTTCCCGCAATCCGGTATTGGCGCCGAGATTGCCGCCCGGGTGATGGAACAGGCTTTCGACCATCTTGATGCCCCGGTGCTGCGTGTCACCGGCAAGGATGTGCCGATGCCTTATGCGGCAAATCTCGAAAAACTTGCCTTGCCAAGTGTGGCCGAAGTGGTCGAGGCGGCGCGTGCCGTCTGCTATCGCTGAAGGAGCGCATCATGCCGATCCAAATCCTGATGCCGGCGCTGTCGCCGACCATGACCGAGGGCAAGCTGGCCAAATGGCTGGTGAAACAGGGCGATACGGTCAAGGCCGGGGATGTGATGGCCGAGATCGAAACCGACAAGGCGACGATGGAATTCGAAGCCGTTGATGAAGGGGTGATCGAGCAGATCCTGGTGCCGGAAGGCAGCGAAGGCGTGGCGGTGAATACCCCCATCGCATTGCTGCGTGGCGAGGATGAGAAGGCGGGCGCGGCTGCTCCAGCTGCTGCGCCAGCCCCTGCTGTTGCGCCGGCGCCGAAGCCTGTTGCGGCGCCAGCCCCAGCCCCAGCTCCAGTCGCAGCCCCCGCTGCGGCCCCGGTGGTTGCGCAGGGCGAGCGGGTTTTTGCCTCGCCGCTGGCGCGCCGCCTTGCCGCCGATGGCAAACTTGATCTCAAGGCGGTCAGTGGCTCGGGTCCGCATGGCCGTATCGTCAAGGCCGATGTGGAAGCCGCCATTGCCGGCGGCGGTGCCAAGGTTGCGCCGGCCACAACGCCGGCTGCGCCGAAGCCTGCTGCTGCTGCCCCTGCCACGGCTGCGCCAAGCGGCCCCGGTGCGCGGCAATTGGCCGATCTGCTCAAGATGCCGTATCGCGTCGAGCCGCTGACCTCGATGCGCAAGACCATCGCGCGCCGGTTGACGGAATCGAAGCAGACGGTGCCGCATTTTTATCTCACCATCGAGTGTGAGCTGGATGAATTGCTGGCGCTGCGCACCCGGCTTAATGCCAAGGCGGCGAGCAAGATCAGCGTCAATGATTTTGTCATCCGCGCTGTGGCGCTGGCGCTCAAGAAAGTGCCGGCGGCGAATGGCTCCTATGACGAAAGCGGCCTGATCTATTACGAACATGCCGATGTGTCGGTGGCGGTGGCAACACCGAATGGCCTGATTACGCCGATTGTCAAACATGCCGAAGCCAAGGGCTTGGCGCAGATCGCCGCCGAGACCAAGGACCTGGCCGCCCGCGCCCGCGATGGCAAGCTGAAGCCCGAGGAATTCCAGGGCGGCACCTTCTCGGTGTCCAATCTGGGCATGTTCGGCATCAAGGAATTCGGCGCGGTGATCAATCCGCCGCAAGCCTGTATCCTGGCCGTGGGCGCCGGCGAACAGCGCGCCGTGGTGAAGAACGGCGCGCTCGCCATTGCCACGGTGATGAGCTGCACGCTCTCGGTGGATCACCGGGTTGTTGATGGTGCCGTGGGTGCCGAATTCCTCCAGGTCTTCAAAAGCTATGTCGAAGACCCGCTGACCATGCTGCTGTAAGGATCGTTTCATGACCAAGGTTGTTATCGTTACCGGCGCCGGCAAGGGCATGGGCGCCGGCATTCTCAAGCGGCTGGCCGGCGAGGGCTACAAGGTGGCGGCTATGTCGCCGTCGGGTGCGGCCAAGGAACTGGCCGAAAGCCTGGGGGGGGTGGGGGTCACCGGCTCCAATGCGGTGCCGGCCGATACCGAGGCTTTGGTCAAGCTGACGCTGGACAAATTCGGCCGCATCGATGCGCTGGTGAACAATACCGGCCATCCGCCGAAAGGGCCTTTGCTGGAAATCAGCGATGAAGCCTGGCTGCAAGGCTTTGAACTGGTGCATCTGAGCGTGGTGCGCATGCTGCGGCTGGTCACGCCGGTGATGCTGGCGCAGGGCAAGGGCGCCATCGTCAACCTGCTGACCTATGCCACGCTGGAGCCGGAAGCGGATTTTCCAGTTTCAGGCCCGGTGCGTGCTGCGCTTGCCGCCTTCACCAAGGTTTATGCCGATCAATATGCCGCCCAGGGCATCCGCATCAACAACCTGCTGCCCGGCTTCATCGACAGCCTGCCTGAGAAGGATACCCGCAAGGCCCGTATCCCGATGGGGCGGTATGGCAAGGTGGAGGAAATCGCCGGCACGGTGAGTTTCCTGCTATCGGATGCCGCCGGCTACATCACCGGGCAGAATCTGCGCGTGGATGGCGGCATCACACGCGCCCTTTAGGCATTAGGCCCGTTCGCTGTAGGAGAGAGCGCCATGAGCGACACCAGCTTTGACCTGATCGTGGTAGGCAGCGGCCCCGGCGGCTACACCACGGCGATCCGTGGTTCGCAGCTTGGCATGAAAACCGCCATCATTGAACGCGAGCATCTTGGCGGCATCTGCCTCAACTGGGGCTGCATCCCGACCAAGGCCTTGCTGCGCTCGGCGGAAATCTATTCCAACATCAAACATGCCGAAGCCTTTGGCCTCAAGGTCGAAGGCAAGGTCAGCATCGATGGCGCCAAGATCGTGGAGCGCTCGCGCAAGGTGGCGGCGCAGCTTTCCGGCGGTGTCAAATTCCTGATGAAAAAGCACAAGATCACGGTGTTTGACGGCCATGGTGCTCTTGCCGGGGCTGGCAAAGTGAAAGTGACCAAGGATGGCAAGCCGCTGGCCGACTTGACCGCCAAGCATATCATCCTGGCCACCGGCGCGCGGGCGCGTTCGCTGCCCGGGCTGGAGCCGGATGGCAAGCTGGTCTGGACCTACAAGGAAGCCATGGTGCCGCCGGCTTTGCCGAAATCGCTGCTGGTGGTGGGTTCCGGTGCCATCGGCATCGAATTCGCTAGTTTCTACCGCCAGCTTGGCGCCGAGGTGACGGTGGTGGAGGTGATGGACCGCGTGCTGCCGGTGGAGGATGAGGAAATCTCCGCCCTGGCCAAGAAGGCCTTCGAGAAGCAGGGCATGAAAATCCATCTCGGCACCACGGTGACGGCGCTCAACAAGGGCGCAGATACTGTCACCGCCACGCTGAAGGACAAGGCCGGCAAGGAAACCAGCCTCACCGTCGAACGGGTCATCCTGGCCGTCGGCATTGTCGGCAATGTGGAGAATATCGGCCTGGAAGGCACCAAGGTGAAGGTGGATCGCAGCCATATCGTGGTGGATGAATACAGCCGCACCGACGAGCCGGGCATCTATGCCATCGGCGACCTGACCGGCCCGCCCTGGCTGGCGCATAAGGCCGGCCATGAAGGCGTGATCTGTGTTGAGAAGATCGCCGGCGAAAAAGATGTACATCCGCTCAATGTCTTGAATATTCCGGGCTGCACCTATTGCTCGCCGCAGGTTGCCTCTGTGGGGCTGACCGAAGCCGCTGCCAAGGCCAAGGGCCATGCGGTGCGGGTTGGCCGCTTCCCGTTCATGGCCAATGGCAAGGCGATTGCGCTGGGCGAGCCGGAAGGCCTGGTCAAGACCGTGTTCGACGCCAAGACCGGCGAATTGCTCGGCGCGCATATGATCGGCGCCGAAGTGACCGAGATGATCCAGGGCTTCGGCATCGCCAAGACGCTGGAAACCACCGAGGCCGAGCTGATGCATGCCGTGTTCCCGCATCCGACGCTCTCTGAAATGATGCATGAGTCGGTGCTGGATGCCTATGGCAAGGCATTGAATTTCTAGGGCTTTTGTCGGGGTCGCCGGGCAGGCGGGAAAGTGCTATTTAAAGGTCCATGAAAGAGCATTTCCTGCGCAAGCTGGCCGAGATCGAGAAGCGCAATGCGGCCGGCGCCGACGATGCCGAGCGCCTGGCGCATATCAAGGCGCGGCGCGACCGTGAGGCTTTTGAGAAATTGTCGCTGCATCTGGATGCCGTGGCGCGGCCGGCCTTTGAGGCTTTTGCCGAAGCCCTGGCCGAGCGCAGCATAACGGCCAAGCTGCGCTTCGAGGCCGGCATGCCCGAGCGGGCGCAGGAATTGCCGCCTTTGGCCGAAGTGATTGTAACGCGCCCGGGCGGCAGCCGGCATTACGCGCTTTCCTATCTGCTGGATGGCGCTAGTTATGTCATGCGGCTGTCGCTCGGCGGCCAGCAGGAGCGCCGGGCCATTCTGCCGCAGGCGCGCTTGACCGCCACGCGGGTGCGCGGCGATCTGGAAGTGCTGCTCGAAGCCGTGCTGACGCCGGAAAGTGTCGTGAGGAAGCCGTGACCGAATTGCCTGTTAATCTTCGCCATCCCGAGAAAGCGCATAAGCCGGATACGCCGATGCTGCGCAAGCCGGACTGGATCAGGGCCAAGGCGCCGACCTCGCCGGAAGTTGCCGAGACACGCAAGCTGATGCGCGATCTCAAGCTCAATACCGTGTGCGAGGAAGCGGCCTGCCCGAATCTGGGCGAATGCTGGAAGCAGAAACATGCCACGGTGATGATCCTGGGCGCGGTCTGCACCCGGGCCTGTGCCTTCTGCAATGTTGCCACCGGCAAGCCCATGGGCCTGGATCATGACGAGCCGGAGCATGTCGCCGAAGCGGTTGGCAAGCTGGGCCTGCATCATGTGGTCATCACCTCGGTGGATCGTGACGATCTGCCGGATGGCGGCGCCAGGCATTTTGTCCGCACCATCCAGGCGATCCGCCGCACATCGCCGCATACCACGGTGGAAGTGCTGACGCCGGATTTCCTGCGCAAGCCGGGTGCCATCGAGGCGGTGGTGGAAGCCAGGCCGGATGTCTACAACCACAATCTGGAAACCGTGCCGCGGCTTTATCCGACAATCCGGCCCGGCGCGCGCTATTTCGGCTCGCTGCAATTACTAGCCCGGGTGCGGCAGCTTGATCCGGCGATCTTCACCAAATCCGGCCTGATGGTTGGCCTGGGTGAAGAAAAGATTGAGCTGATGCAGGTGATGGACGATTTGCGCGTTGCCGATGTGGATTTCCTCACCCTGGGGCAATATCTGCAACCCACCCGCAAACATGCCGCCGTGGCGCGTTTTGTGCCGCCGGATGAGTTCGAGGAATTCAAGGCGCTGGGGCTGGCCAAGGGTTTCCTGCGTGTCGCTTCGTCGCCGCTGACCCGCTCGTCGCATCATGCCGGCGAGGATTTTGCCGCGCTCAAGGCGGCGCGCCTTGCCAAGCTTGCTGCCGCCTGATGCCGACCCATGCCGAAAAGCGCATCCTGCCCTACCGGCCGGAGCAGATGTACGATCTTGTGGCCGGGGTGGAGCATTACCCGGCTTTCCTGCCCTGGTGCATCGGCGCTCGTATCCGCGAGCGCAATGACAATCTGCTGGTGGCCGATCTGATTATCGGCTTCAAGATGTTCCGCGAGCGCTTCACATCGCGCGTCACGCTTGATCCGGCCAAGCAGCGCATTGACGTGGCCTATAGCGAAGGGCCGTTCAAATACCTCAAGAATCACTGGATATTCCGGCCACATGCGCAGGGCTGTGAGATCGACTTCTTTGTCGATTTTGAATTCCGCAACCGGCTGCTGCAAAAGACCATTGAATTGCTGTTCGGCGAAGCGGTGCGACGCATGGTCGCGGCTTTTGAGACCCGCGCCGAGGCATTATATGGCAAGCAGGGACAAGTGACTTCAGGATAGGAGAAAGCCATGATCGCGCTGCCCCCGGCCGGGAATCTGCTCAGCGGTAATCTGCTGGAAAAGGGGCTGCGCGGCTTGGTGGATGCCTGGCGCGGTTTGGCCGGCGGCGAGACGGCGCAGCTTGGCCGCGATGGCGCGCTCTCTGCCCGGGATGGCGAAAGGCTGGCCAAGCTGTTTCGCGATTGCCTGGAGGAGAAGGGCGGCGAAGTGACGGCGCGGGCGCGGGCGGCCTCGCTGGGCCGGCTCTATCTGCGCCTCAATGATGATGGCAAGCGCGGCTTCCTGAAGATCCTGGTGGGCGATTATGGCGCGGCTTCCGATGCGGTGCAGAGCGCCATTGACGCCGTGCTGAAGGCAGCCGACCCGGTGGCGCGGCACAAGGCCGAGCGCCGCCTGCGCCTGGCGCTGACGCCAGCGCGCCAGCGTTTGCTGACCCAGTTCACCGCCTTGCCGCAGGGGGTGAAATTCCTGGTCGACATGCGCGCCGATGCAGCCCGCTTTGCCCGCGAAGCACCGGAACTCGGCATCCTGGATGCCGATCTGGAAGACCTGTTCACCGGCTGGTTCGATATCGGCTTCCTGGAATTGCAGCGTATCACCTGGAACAGCCCGGCAGCTTTGCTGGAAAAGCTGATCGCCTATGAAGCCGTGCATGCCATCGAAAGCTGGGATGATCTGCGCAACCGGCTTGATAGCGACCGGCGCTGCTATGCCTTCTTCCATCCGCGCATGCCGCTGGAGCCGCTGATCTTCGTGGAGGTGGCTTTGGTGCGCGGCATAGCCGGCAATGTGCAGGCTTTGCTGGATCAGAGCCAGCCGGTGCTGGAGCCGGGCCAGGCCGATACCGCGATCTTCTATTCAATTTCCAACACCCAGGCCGGCCTGCGCGGCATCTCTTTTGGCAATTTCCTGATCAAACGGGTGGTGGATGATCTGAGCCGCGAATTGCCCAATCTGAAAACCTTCTCAACATTATCGCCGATCCCAGGCTTCCGCGCCTGGCTGAATGAGGCGATTGCCGATGGCCTGCCCAATGTGGTGAAGGCAAGCGAACGCGATGCGCTTTCGGCGGCGCTCGGCAAACGTTTCTCAAAAGGCATGTTGCCGGATTTGTTGCGCGATACATCCTGGGCTGACAACGAAGCCCTGGCCGGTGCGCTCAAGGCGCCGCTGACGCGGCTATGTGCCCGCTATCTGCTCACCGCCCAGAGCCGCGGCAAACCGCGTGACCCGGTGGCGCGGTTCCATCTCAGCAATGGCTCGCAGGTGCATCGCCTCAACTGGCTCGGCGACCGCTCAAAAAAGGGCTTCAAGGAATCTGCCGGCCTGATGGTGAATTATCTCTACCGGCTGGACGATATCGATGCCAACCATGAGCGCTTTGTGCGTGACGGCACCGTCGCCGCTTCTGGCGAAGTGCGTAAACTGGCTGAGAGTTAGTCCGAAATCGCTTCCAGTGCCAGGCTGAGCGCATCGCGCACAGTGGCCTGGCGCACTTCGGCGCGGCCGATATCGCCATAGCGCTTTTCGCTGTGGAAGGTCACATCGTCGCCGCGCGCCACGGCGATATGCACCAGGCCAACCGGCTTGTCGGCGCTGCCGCCGCCTGGTCCGGCAATGCCGGTGCAGGCAATGGCGATATCGGCCAGGCTCTTGCGCAGCGCGCCTTCCGCCATGGCGCGCGCTACTTGCTCGGAAACCGCGCCGCGGCCGGCGATCATCTCGGCCGGTACGCCCAGGCTGGCGGATTTGGCGGCGTTGGAATAGGTGACAAAGCCGCGCTCAAACACATCCGATGAGCCGGCAATCTCGGTCAGCGCCGCAGCGATCAGGCCGCCGGTGCAGCTTTCGGCCGTGGCCAGTTTGAGGTCTTTGGCGCGGCAGGCTTGCAGCAGCTTTTCGGCCAGGATCAGGTTTGTGTCAGTCATGATAACCACCAGAAATGCACAAGCAGAAACATGCCGAAGCAGCCATAAGCCGCCGCCAGCAAGTCATCGAGGAATACGCCCATCGCGCCGCTCAACTGCCCGTCAGCCCAGCTTGCCGGCCAGGGTTTGGTGATGTCGAGAATGCGAAACAGAACAAAGCCGATCAGGTAGAGCAGCAGGTCGGGCGGCACAAACAGCAGCACCAGCCATTGCCCGGCCACTTCATCAATCACGATCTCCTGCGGA
>NZ_JAGOLP010000032.1 GCF_017994015.1 Ferrovibrio sp.
GCGGATGGCCGATGCCGATGGCATCGCCATTGCTGCGGGCAATGCGCTCCAGCGCCGCTAGCTGCACGGCCACGCCGCCGGCCTGGCGTTCGTCATCCAGAAACAGATCGCGACCGGTGGCGGCCAGGCCACGCTGCGCCGCCAGCGGCAGACCGGCCGAGCGCGGCCCGGTATGGCTGTCGAGCCAGAAACGGCCACGCTTCTGCAATTCCTCCAGCACCACCGCCATGCCGCGCGCATCGGCGGTGAAGCGGCTGCCCATATGGTTGTTCACGCCGGCATAATCATCAAAGCGGCCCAGCGCCCAGGTCAGCCGGCGTCGCAACTCGGCCTCGTCCATGCCGACATAAAGCGCATTCGGGCCGGGATCGTTGCGTTTGGCATCCAGCGGCTCCATCGGCAGATGTAGCATGATCTCATGCCCCTTGGCGCGTGCCGCCGCACTTTGCTCGGATAGCTCGTTAGCATAACTCATGTAAGACAGCGTCAGCGGCCCAGCGATATTCACCGCACGCGCCGAATTGCGCCGGTCCAGCCCCATATCGTCGATCACGATGGCGATGAAGGGCGGCTTGGCATCGGCAGGCGCTGGCTGGGCCAATTGGCGCCAGCGTTCATCGCCACTGGTCTGCGGCGGCAACATCAAGGCGGGCTGTGCCATTGCCGTGCGCAATGCTGGCGCCGCTGGTTTCGCCGGCCCATCCTGTTTCGCCATGACGGGCGCTGCCGCGGCTGGCTCAACCAGTTTCTGCATCGGCGCCAGTTTGGTTGCCATCACGGCCAGATTGGGCAGGTCTGTGGCGGGCGGCAAAGGCTGCGCCGGCTCGGCGCTGGCAACAACTGCCGGCATCGGGGCTACTGCCGGCATTGCCTGCACAGGCGGTGGCGGCGGCGCCAAGGCCGGGCGCATTTCAGCGGCGGCTGATTGCGCCACGGGCGCCCAATCAGCCGGCAGGATCACATGGGGTTCGGGATGGGTGGCAACAGGCGCCTTGGCCACGGCATTGGCCGGCTGCACCACATTGACCAGACGCGGCACCTGAATCGTTGCCGTGGCAGATACCTGCGGCCCGCCGCCAAGGACGCTGCCCAGCACCGTGCCGCCGCCCAGCAGCGCAACCGCACCGAGCCACAAGGCCCAATTGGCGGCACCGCCCAGGCGTGCCACGCGGCGTTTGGCCTGCTGCGCCGCTTGTTTGGCTTCGGCTGGCGACACACCGGTATTTTCCTGTCCGGCACGGGCCTGCACCACGCCATAGGCCTGGGCCACCTGGGCCGGCGCACCGCCACGCGGGCGTAACCGCAAAGCGTCGCTCATCGCCCGCTCCAGATCATGTTCCGCTTGCCCGCCAGCATACCGCATCTCCGATTCGGGCCTCCGATTCGGCCCGTTGTTCGCAGAATGCTCTCTAATCCTGAGCAAGAGGTTAACGAAGTGTGGATTGGCCGCTTCAGACCCTGCCGAGTTTGAAGAAAGCCACCAGATCGGCCAGATCGCGGGCCTGATCGGCCATTGACTGGGCCGAGGCGGTGGTCTGTTCCACCAGGGCGCCGTTGCGCTGGGTCATTTCATCCATCTCGGCCACCGACTGGTTCACATCGTCCAGCCCGGAAGCCTGTTCCTGGCTGCCGATGGCAATCTCCTCGATGATGCCTGCCACACGCTTCACCGATTCAACGATGGCATCCAGGGTCGAGCCGGCCTGGCCAACCAATTTGGCGCCGTCCCGCACCTGGGTGTTGGATTCGGAGATCAGCGCCTTGATCTCCTTCGACGCATTGGCCGAACGCTGCGCCAGGGCACGCACTTCCTGCGCCACCACGGCAAAGCCCTTGCCGGCTTCGCCGGCGCGGGCCGCTTCCACGGAAGCATTCAGCGCCAGCAGATTGGTCTGGAACGCGATTTCGTCGATCAGGCCAACAATATCAACGATCTTCTGGCTGCTGCCTTCGATCCGCCCCATCGCCGCCACCACATTGCCAACCACCCGGCCACCACCCTCGGCGGTATCCTGCGCGGCAACCGCAAGCTGGCTGGCCTGGCGGGCATTATCGGCATTATGCCGCACCGTCGCGGTGATCTGCTCCATGGTGGCCGCTGTGCGTTGCAGGCTGGCTGCCTGCGCTTCGGTGCGCTGCGCCAGATCGGCGCTGCCAGCAGAGATTTCCGACGAGGCATCGCGCACCAGCCCGGCCGACTGGCCCAACCGGCCGGCAATTTCCGACAGCCTTTCGGCCAGGCTGTTGGCATCATTGGCCAGTTGCGCAAACACGCCGCGATAGCCGCCATCAATGCGGTGGCCAACATTGCCCTGCGCCAGGGCGCCCAGCATGCCGCCAAGATCGGTTAGGGCCCGCTCCACTGTGCCAAGCAGGTCGTTGACGCCGATGCCGAGGGTACGCATCACGCCCTGCAAGGCATCAGCATCAATGCGGCGGCCCAGCTCGCCGGCACTGGCGGCGCCGACAATCTGGCCGATAGCCTGTTCCAGCAAGGCTTCCTGCGCCTGGCGCTCCTGCTCAAAATCGGCCCGGCTGCGCTCCACTTCCTGTTGCAGGCGTTCATTGTCCTGCCCGGCGGTCTTGAACACATCCACCGCGCGCGCCATGTCGCCGATCTCGTCGCGCCGCGAGGTCTCGGCCAGGGTCACCGACCAGTCGCGATCCGCCAGGCGGCGCATGGCAACCGTCAGCCGGGTAATCGGCGCCGAAACCTGTGGCCCGACAAACAGCCAGCCGATCAGCGCGGCGGCGATCAGGCTGAGCACCGCCAGCACCGCCAGCACGATCAGCACTGTGCGGCCCTGGCCAGCAGCCGAAAAGGCAGCAGCATCGGCCCGCTCACGCGCGCCCTGCACCACCTGTTCCACCTTGTGGGCCAATTGCGCCGCACCATCCCGCGCCTGTTTCAGCGCCAGGCCGGCGGTCATCACCGTGCGCAATTCACCGCGCCGCAACTGGAACAGGCTGTCGCTGCTGGATCCATAAGCTTGCAGATTGCCGGCAGCGATACGAATCGCAGCTACATCCAGCAGCTTGGCCGCCTTGTCGAGATCCTGCAGGATCGTATTGTTGAGGGTGCTGAATTCATTTTGCAGCCGGGTGATTTCTTCATTATTCGGCGCCTGCGCCGCCACGCTGAGCAGGCCGGTCATCTGGTTGACCGCTGCCGCCATCTCCATCAGCGCCTGCGCACTGACCGCCATCTCGCCGCCAGCGCCCCGGCCAAGATCGGCAATCGCCTTGTCCACCAGCGGCTTGACGAGGGTTTGAAAGGCCGCAAAGTCGGCACTCAGCTTGCTCGATTTTTCCTGGCGCTGCTGGGTCCAGTCGAGCCGCGCGGTCACCGAGCGATTGATCTGGGCGATACGGCCTTGCAGGAATTCAACCGCCTTGCCGATTTCCTCAAGCTGCTCCGGGGCAGCGCGGCCGGCCTTCACCGCCTCAAGCTGCTCGGCCAGCAATTTCTGCTTTTCGGTCAGTTCAGTCAGAACGCGGGCTCGCTCCGCCTCGTCATTCGCGGCCGCCAGGGTCGGCGCCATGGCAGTAAGTTCCGCGCTGAAGGCTTTCATGTTCAGAGCGGCGGCAACTTCCGGCAGGCTTTCGCCGGTAACCCCAGCATAAGTGTTCTGCACACGGGTGAAGAACAGCGCCGCAACACCATTTGAAAGTAATGTGATCGCCGCCAGCAAGGCGATTGCGATATTCAGCTTCTGCCGGATGCCGAACGTCATGCCCGGTCCCTCCCCCTTGGATCATCCTTAGACGGCCTTTTTTCAGCGGCCTTCCACCAAGGTATAAGGGAGGTGTTGGAATGCTGCCAGATACAGCCCGGCAAGAAAAATCAAAACGGGTTTAGTGTTGAAAATTCACAGCTTTAACGAGCTTGGCCTGTGGAAAAAACCGCTTGACCCCAGGAAAGAACCTACTTAGAACATTTCGTGGGTTTCAATTTCGTTCCGACTCAGTCCACCCAAGTTTCCGGTTCCCAGGCCGGAACGGACCAGGACGGAGCGCCAAAGCCAGGCAAGGGAGACTGCGGCATGCTGACCCGGAAGCAACATGATCTGTTGATGTTCATCCATGAAAGGCTGGAGACTTCGGGCGTCTCGCCTTCCTTCGAGGAAATGAAGGAAGCGATGAAGCTGAAGTCTAAATCCGGCATTCATCGCCTGGTTACCGGCCTGGAGGAACGTGGCTTCCTGCGCCGGCTGGCGCATCGCGCCCGCGCCCTGGAAGTGCTGCGCCTGCCCGATTCGGCAGTGCCGCTGCGTGGCGCGGCCGGCGCGGCTGCGGCCCGCACCACCCCGGCGCGCAACCGCCTGATGCCGCGCGGCAGCGGCGACATGATCCAGCCGATGCAGGGCACGCCGGTCACGGTCAGCCCGTTCAATGCCCGCGATATCGTCACCCTGCCGCTTTACGGTCGCATCGCTGCCGGTACGCCGATTGAGGCCTTGCGTGATCTTTCCACCCAGATCGACGTGCCAATCGGCCTGCTCGGCAATGGCGATCATTACGCCCTGGAAGTGGCCGGCGATTCGATGGTGGATGCCGGCATCCTGGATGGCGATACCGTGGTGATCCAGCGCACCGAGAATGCCGATAACGGCACCATCGTGGTGGCCTTGGTGGATGATCTGGAAGTGACGCTGAAGCGCCTGCGCCGCAAGGGCAATTCGGTGGCGCTGGAAGCCGCCAACCCGGCCTATGAAACCCGCATCTTCGGCCCCGACCGGGTCCGCGTGCAGGGCCGTCTGGTCGGGTTGCTGCGGCGCTATTGATCCGCTGGGCATGGTTTTGAAAAAAGGGCGGCCGGATGGGCGCCCTTTTTTATTCCAGATGATTGCCGCCCAGGTCATCCATGATAATGGGCGCCTCGCCGCGCTGTGGCGCGCTATTGCTATTCACCGCATGGCCGCGTTGCGGCAGCCAGGGCTTGGCGCCGCGCTGGCCGGCAACACGCTGCACCTCCAGGCGGCTGAATGACGGCCCGCCCTCGCCATGCAGATAAATCGCATGCGCCCCCTGGCGCCAGAGATCAAAACGATCAATCACCAACCGTGCCGCCGGGCAGCGCTGGCGCACCGGAAACGGCGCCACCACAATATCCGCCGTCCGGCAATCCTCAGCCAGGGCCGCCTCGCGGCGCGGCAAGGCGATCAGCCAGCCTTTCAGCCGTGCGGTGCAGCCATCGGCATCGCAGCGCAGGCTGCCATCGGCGCCGGTGGCAAAGCCGCCGGCAGCCTGGCGCGATGGATTGGGCCAGGGCAACAGGCTGGGCGCGCCCAGCCGGCGCCACCAGCTTTCCGCCTCAAAACCGCGTGGCGCACCATTGCCGGCATTGTTTGACGTGGCGCTGAAATAATACCTGTCGCTGCCGGCATCCTTTCCGCCGGCACGCAAAGCAATGCGGCGGCCTTCCTGATTGATGATCAGATCGGGCAACGGCGTGAACCAGGGCGACGCCAGCGCGGCCAGGATTGGCAGCAGGCCAAGCCAGCGCCAGGGCAGCCGCCACAGGCAGAGCCACAGGCCGCCAAAGGCCAATGCCGCCAAGCTCCAATCCGGCATGGCCGGGATGGTTGCCACCGCGCCGGGCCAGCCGGCCACCCAGAGCGCCAGGGCAATCAAGGCTTCCACACCCCAGCCCATCGGCACCAGGGCCAGTGCTTCCAGGCCGAACGGCATCAGCGCAAAGCCCAGCATCGCCAGCGGCATGATCCAGAATGAAACCAGCGGCGAGGCCAGCAGATTGGCAATCAGCGCATAATCGGCAAAACGATTAAAATGCCAGGCGGCGAACAGGCCCGAGCCAAGCCCGGCCACGAAGGAACTGAGCAGCACGCCGCCAAGCCAGAGCATCGCCATGCGCCCGGGCCCGGCATGGCTGCGCCAGCGTGCCAAGGGCTGTTCCAGGGCCTCATAGGCGGCGATCAGCGCCGCCACGGCGCCAAAACTCATCTGGAAACCGGCATCGAGCAGGCTTTCCGGCGCCAGCACCAGCAGCAGCAAGGCTGCCAGGGCCAGGCTGCGCAGGCTGAGCGCACGACGATCCAGCAACACCGCGCCAAGCGCCAGCGCCACCATCAGGAAGGCGCGCTGGGTCGGCAAGGCCGAACCCGAAATCAGCATATAGGCCGCTGCGCCCAGCAGGGCGGCGCAGGCAGCAATTTTTTTGATCGGCCAATGCAGCGCCAGATACGGCGACAAGGCCAGCAGGCCACGGATCACCGCAAACAGGATGCCGGAAACCAGCACCAGATGCAGGCCGGAAATCGACAGGATATGCGCCAGGCCGGAATCGCGGAATGCCTCATCCACCGTTTCCGGGATCGGCCCGCGCACCCCGGTCATCAGCGCCGCCGCAATGGCGCCGTCCGCCCCATCGAGTGTCGCCAGAATCCGGGCGGTGAGCGCCTGCTGGGTATATGCCAGCCACAATCGCCAGGCATCGCCCCAACCCGGCGCCTGAAGCTGCGGCAGAATTTCCACCATCCCGGTGGCATAGCCGATGCCGCCGATACGCTGGAACCAGGCCGCGCGCGCAAAATCAAAACCGCCCGGCAGGCTTGGCCCCGGCGGCGGCCCCAGCACGGCGCGCAGCCGCACCTGATCACCCGGCTTCGGCCCAGCCATACCCTCCACCCCGCGCAGGGTGACGCGCAGCCGCGCCGGTGTTGCCGCCGGCTCCAGACGGTCGATCCAGGCGCGATCAAGCGTGAGGCGCAGGCCATTGTCGCGTGGTTCGGCCAGCAGCACGCGGCCTTCGATCAGGCTGGCCGGCAGGCGGCGTTGCAGCACGGGGGCGGCCACATTGGCGCTGCGTTCGGCGGCCAGCCAATAGCCGCTCAACAGCAGCAGCAGCGGCAATCCCGCCACCGCCCAGACCGGTCGGCGCCAAGCTAGGCCAACCAGCGCCATGGCAAGCAGGCCGCAGGCGATGCGCAAAGGCGCCAAGGCTGGTGTGAAAGGCAGCGCAAAATAGGCGGCAATGCCGCTGCCCAACAGCACCGGCAGCCACAGGAACCAGCGTTCGCGTTCTGCCAGCAATGCTGCGGCCGGGCGGAAAGCGGCAAGCGCAGCCGCATTCTGGCGCAGCCAGAGCCGCGCTTCGGTTCGCCATCCAGATGCCAGCGCCATGCAATGCGCCGGCGCGGATTATGCGGGGGGACGCAGGCGGCGGGCTTGCTCGCCCATGAATTGCTGCAACTTGTCCACCGCCTGGCGCGGCATCGGGTCCTGGCCGCTGAGCATCAAGGTCAGCGCCACACGGCTCAGCCCCAGCCTGCCGGCAAGCTGGTCAAGCGAGATCGACGCCACCTTGCAGGCCTGCGACACCGGCACCAGCGCCCCCTTATCGACATAAAAGCGGCCCCAGGTTTCCTTGACCTTGACCTTCTCGGGCAGCACCGGCAGCACCGGGCCGCGCGCCCGCGCCGGATCCAGCCGGATAGTCTCGGCAATCGAATAGCTCGGCGCCATCGAGGGGGTGACCGGCTGGGCCGGCGTGGCCGAACGGCGCGGCAACGCGCTTTCCGGCAAGGTGCTGGCAAACTCCTCCAGCTTCGGCGCATTCTCGATACCGGCGCGCAGCAGCTTTTCCACGGCGGCGATCAAAGCCTGGGCCGGCGGCGCCAATTCATGCTCATCGCCGAAGCGATCGTAATATTGCGCAATCTCGCTCAGACGGTCGAGCCGGCGAATCAGGAATTCACGCGCGCCAATCGGCAGCTTGCGGCCAGACTGGGTGATCTTCACCAGGTAGATGCGCGTGGTGTCGAGCTCCAGGATGATGACCTTCCAGCGGATCTTGGACAGATGCCTGGTAAGCGGATCGCGCTTCGGCAGGTCAAATTCCGGGATACGACCTTCCACCAGATCGACGAAGACATAAAAATGCTCGATCTTTTCAACGAAGCGTTTGTAATCCTGGAAATGCTCGCTGGCATTTTCCGGGTTGCGACAGAAATCCATCAGCTCACGGCTCTGGTTTTCCACCACGCCGATAAGCTTGAGGGTTTCCTGTACAACCGGCTTGTTCACCGTCACGCGACGTCAATCCTTGCGTCTCTGCCCAGGTTGGCCGTCAGGCCTGCCGGGTATCGTGGCTGGGGAGACCCCGAATTCTCGGAGCCACTTTAGAATAATATTAGATGTGGCGCTTTGCCTCTGCAACAAGAGAGTGTGCAGGTTATTTTGTCGCCGGCAGCGGTTCCGGCAACGGATGCGGGGCGCAGAACAAGCCCTCGCGGCGCATATCAAAGCAATAAGCCCGCGCGCCATCGCGGTCGACAAAGCCGCCCAGCAGCACGCGCACAACCTTGCCACGGCTGCCGCCCAAATCCACCTCCACATAGCGTGGCGTCAGGCCCTGCAACACTGAATGGCGCCTGGCCAAAGCCGCCCAGCCGCGTTCGGCTTCGGCCATGGCCTTGAAACTGGCGATATGGCCGGCAAAATGCAGCATCGGCGGCGGCGGGGCCGGCGGGGCAACAGGTTCAGACTGTATGACAGGCGGCGCGGGCGGTTCCGGTGCAGCCACTGGGTCTGGCGCCACCACAGGCGGCGGTTCTGGCGCGGCGCAAGCGGCCAGCAGCAAAGCCAGCAACAGCATGACGGGCCGCCCTGCCACTGGCCGGAAGCGGCGGCCGGAAGCTCGGCGCGGCTGGCTTGGGATCACTTCTCGCTGAGCTTGAACAGGTTGCGGTCCAGCAAGGCATTGACCGACACTGTCTTGGTGCTGCTGGCATCGCGCTCATTGATGAGCTGCACATGCACCACATCCTCGCTCGGGAACTGGATCAATCGCGACACGCGCCATGTGAAACCCTGGCGCTGCTCAAACCGCTGGCCTGGAACGATGTCGTTGATTGTCAGCTTTGCCATGCGGCTTCCCTACTACTTTAGTGTAGGTAAACTAGCGGATTCAAATCCTGCCGCCAACCACCCCAAAGGTCGCAATCACGCCGGATGCTGGATATTAAAAATAAAAACCCCGCCGGCTTCGCTGCTATCGAGCAATTTATAACCCGCCGCCTCGCACAAAGCAGGAATATCAGCCTGTGTCGCCGGATCGGTCGCCTCCACCCGCAGGCTGGCGCCCTTGGCCACATCCCGCATCGCCTTCTTGGTGCGCAACACCGGCAACGGGCAGGTCAGCCCGCGCAAATCCAACACCTGGCTCATCTCAGCGCCCCTTACCTTCACTTTTGCACGGTAGTTTATATAATTGCCATATCGGTTTTTGAAGCCCCGCCCGGACATGTGGGCCAGGCAAGCTGGAGCAGGCCGCGATGAATGAACTACCGGTTGCGGCTGTGGTGAATGGCGGCGGATTGCTGCTCGGGCTGGCTTTCGGCGCCCTGGTGCAGCGGACCAATTTCTGCACCATGGGGGCGATCAGCGACCTGGTGCTGATGGGTGACGCCAGCCGGTTGCGCGCCTGGCTGCTGGCCGCCGGCATTGCCATCCTGGGCAGCCAGGGCTTGCATATGAGCGGCCAGGTTGATCTTGGCGCCGCCATCTATGCCACGCCCAATCTGGGCTGGCTCGGCGCGCTGCTTGGCGGCGCAGCGTTTGGCTTCGGCATGGTGCAGGCCGGCGGCTGCGGCAGCCGCAGCCTGGTGCGGCTCGGCGCCGGCAATCTCAAATCCCTGGTTGCCCTGCTGGTGCTGGGCATCACCGCCTATGCCACCTTGCGCGGCCTGTTCGGCCCGGTGCGGCAATGGCTGGAAGGTATCAGCGCCATTGATCTCAAGGCTTTTGGCATCAGCAGCCAGGCCCTGCCGGTGCTGCTGGCCAAGGCCGGCTTGCCGGCCGAACCCGCTCGCGCCGCCCTGGCCCTGCTGCTCGGCACCGGCCTGGCCGGCTACGCCCTGGCCGATGCCGGCTTTCGCGCCAAGCCGCGGCTGGTGCTGTCCGGCATTGGCGTCGGGCTGATCGTGGTGGCCGGCTGGGCCATCACCGGCATTCTCGGCCGCGATGATTTTGACCCGACGCCGCTGGCCTCGGTCACCTTCGTCGCCCCCATCGGCGACAGCCTGGTCTATCTGATGACCTTCACCGGCGCGGCCCTGACTTTCGGCATCAGCAGTGTCGGCGGCATGATCCTGGGCGCCTTCATCACCGCCAAGCTGGATGGCAGTTTCCGCATCGAAAGTTTCACCAGCCGCGATGATCTGATCGGCCATCTGCGCGGCGGCGCGCTGATGGGCATCGGCGGCGTGTTTGCGCTCGGTTGCAGCATCGGCCAGGGCCTCACCGGGCTATCCACCCTGGCGCTGAGCAGTTTCCTGGCGATTGCCGGCATCGCCTTCGGCGCCGTGCTGGCCTTGCGCACACTGGAAGAAGGCAGCATCGCCGCCGCCTGCCGCGTCATGTTTGGCGCGCGTTGATTCAGCTGCTGTTTCCGCCAGTGGTGTTGTAATGATTATCCAGGCTCAAATGGTGAAAGGCTTCCACTCCGAACTGGATGAAGCTTCGGACTCAAGTCACTGTGTGTTTAGCCCCCGCTATTCCGATTGATTATTCGCGCACCCAATCTGCCTACTCCAATATTCTGAAAGAACTGTGACAAAACAGTAACTATTAAAAAAGCAATAGAATACATCAAAATGACTAAGCCACCAAATATAATATTGAAAAAAATATTTGATGAAATATTTTTCGCAGAATATCCAAAGCCAAAGTACAATAAATGTAGGGTAGGCACGAGAATTGCTGCAATACAAAAAATCATGAATAAAACAACAATCCAATTATATTTTTCTTTTACGGTAATAACCGGCGAAATCATAAGAATTATAATAATATATGCCCATAAAAACTTTAAATTATTCTCAAAAAGTGGCAAATAAATGATTGAGCGATGCACTCTCACATCACTCAGAGATTGATAATAATCTATAGCCGGAACATGACCTGCAAAAAAATTTAGAAAAGATAATGTTATCACATTCCACTCCCTCCAAAAATCATTCATAAAATGGAATAGAACTACACTCAGCGTGCAATAAATAATCGGCAGGCCGTAAGTATATTTTATTACATTTGGAGAATATGAATATATATTTTTGCGATAAAATGAATAAATCAAAGCAATAAACCCAATAGAAGATGCCGGCAGCAACAATAGTAATGCATTGATGCTTTCTGTTGTGTTGTATGCTATGATACCGATCAAAACCAATCTCGCAAAATAGGTATCAATCAGTAATTCATATTTTTTTAGCAGCGGGAGCGGTGGATCATGTATATTATACATGGAAATTTCTACTTTCAAAATCACCGCAAGCATTCATTTCTTGACCTCTGAGAATTCTTATTTCCACCCCCTCGAAAACTGTCGCGCTGAGTATTACGAGCACTGCCTGGAGATCGTCCGCGGCCACCACAAAATCAATCAACCACAATTGGCTGCCAGAGGCCCAATCGCCAGGCCGCAGCCGCAGATTGCCGGCTTCAAGGCGGGCATCCACGTCTTCGCTGACGCAGGCCCAACTGGCATAGGCAATCGGCGCCCCATTGCGGCACAGCAGCCTGTATTGGCCAAGCGCCACCGGCGGCATCACCAGCCATTCAAGATCAGAGAGAAACAGGAATTTGTGCAGATGAGAGTATGACAAGAAGGAAATAACCGCCCCGAGTGCATGATGGGAGTCTTCCTGGGATTGCAAATTAATCTCTGACACGGATAATTCGCTGTTATTTTTAAGCCATATACACACCAGAGTTTATTAGAACTCAGCGGATAAACCATAAAAAAATTGAAAACGTGACGCAAGCGAATAAAAATACCAGGTGATTAATCCCAGCATGGGATGGAGTAAATTTGTCAACATCACATGCTGGGCCTAAACACATGGGCAATACAATAGTTTCGGCAGTTTTTGGGATGCAATCGCCTCAATTGCCAACCGGCGAGAGCGCTATACTTCCGACAGCGTTCAAGGCAAGTCAGCCGCCTTGGTCATTTGCCGCGTAGCAAAAAATCATCAATGGCAGCAAGGCAACGCTGAGGGGCGTCCTGCAATAGGGCCTGTCCCGTAGTTGTTGGATTCACATCGTTCAGCACATTCGCTTCATAATCCGCCTGCATCGTCGCAATGCGGTCTCGAAGGCGTGGCAGATTGTCCAGATTAACAGCAAAAGCTTGATTTGCCGCCGCGGGCAACAGTTGAGCGATTGCTCCAAGATCAAAAACATCGCGGCGCTTAAACTGGCTCGAACGGTAGCGAATTTTCTTAGCGAGAATTTCCGCCGGCGTTTCAAGTTTGACAATCCAATGCTTGAACGGCCAATCGGTCGTTGGCGCCTCGGTCATAAACTTTGAAATGAGGATATCGATTTCACCAAGCTCAGGTCCAAGCTCAAGCTTGAGGTAGTTACCGGGAAATTGCCAGGAGCCGTGATGCGCCGCGATTAATGCTTTTACGGCTGGATTCTTGTTGGGATTATAGTAATCGAAGACATCGGCCGACCGATAGAATAGGTCGATGTCATAGCTGATCCGATGATTGATATGGACCGCCAGCGCCGTGCCACCACCGAACGAGAATGGCAGATGGTCTTCTAAGCCTGCTTCAATCTTTAGGATAGATTCAAGCAGCTGCTGCCAGACGCTCGCGTGCCATTTCACGGATCCAATCGGCATGAGGGGCTTGCTCCAAATTCCAAAGCTTCTGGCTCGCTGCCAGTAATGGAAAATCCACGATGCCGCCCAGAACTATGTCATGAATTGTCTCGGGCGCCACTTCAGTGAAAAAGGCCTCCACATGTGGGCGCCATTGCTCCTGTTCTGGCTCGATTAAGGCTTGCAGGAATGTCGCAGCATTAATGGGCTTGGGCCGCGGTACATTGATCGTGACCAGGGCACGCTGAAACGCCCCGCCCCCATCAACCAACTGACTGATCCGCTTTTGCAACGCTAAAACACGCCCCTCCTCAGGCGAGAGCAAAATATCCCGCCGCACAAAACCTGCTTCCCGCTTCTTGCTGCGGTAACGCCGCATCCGGGCTGTAATAGTGCGATCCTTAGCCATATAGACTGTATACCGGTATACGTATGTTTTGATCAAGGGTAATTTTAATTTCATAATATCAACGCCAGCATGCTGCGCGCCGCGATTACGCGGCTGACGAAAGCGCGAACATAGCGGGTTGATCGTATCAACATCGCAGATGCGGTTTGCACCCTGATGCTGGCGGCGTTTATCCTGGCCGCACACGACAATTGAAGCCGCTTGAAGCGCCCGCATTTTTCCGGGCGCTGCCGTGATTATTTTTCAAACACACCAACACAAGAAAGGGGAAAACCATGCCGGACAGCCAGGAGGATTTTTCATCCACCAATCAGAGCAAGGCGGATTTCAGCAGCATCTATGTGCAGCCCGATCCACGCAGCTATTTCCGCATCCTTGGTGGCCTGGGCTATGCCATCCCGCATCTGGCGCGGCCGATTTTTGACCAGGTGATCGAGGCCCGGCAGCGCGCCAAGGGCGGCCCGATCACGGTGCTGGATCTGGGCTGCTCCTACGGCATCAATGCCATCCTGATGAAATACGCGCTGAGCTATGACCAATTGGTGGAGCGTTATGATGCGCTGGCGCAGCAGACACTGACATCAAGCGAGTTATTGCAACTCGACAAACATTTCCTCGCCGCCTGGCCGCGCAAGCGCGATATCCGCGTGATTGGCCTGGATGTTTCGCGCCAGGCGGTGGGTTATGCCGAAGCCTGCGGTGCGCTGGATATCGGCATTGTGGCCGATCTGGAAAACGATCCGGTGCCGGCCTGGGCGCTGCCTGAACTGGCCAAGGTGGACCTGATCGTTTCCACCGGCTGTGTTGGCTATGTCACCAGCAAGAGCTTTGAGAAACTGGTGGCTTGCAGCGCGCAGGCGCCGTGGGTCGGCTCGTTTGTGCTGCGCATGTTTGACTATGCCGGCATTAGCCACACTCTGCGCGGCCATGGCCTGCAAACCGAAAAATTCGAGGGTGCCAGTTTTGTGCAGCGCCGCTTCCGCGACGAAGAAGAAATGCGTGGCACGCTGGACGCTCTGGCACGGCGCGGCATCAGCCCGGCGGCCAAGGAAGCCGATGGCCTGTTCCATGCCGAATTCTTCTGCTCACGCCCACCGGCCATCTGCGCCGCCGAACCGGTGCAGAAACTGGTATCGGTCAGCAGCGGGGTGAACCGCAGTTATGGCCGCCGCCCGCGCCCGAATTCGAGTGCGCGTTCAGCCAAGGCAGCATCCCGCGCCCTGGCTTCCTGACCGCCCACCGGATTTTGGCAACAAAGTAATTTGTTGCCAAAATCACTTTATTTATCAATCAGTTATTCGGTTGAAGCGGCGCCTTACTTTCGTATAGTCATGGCGCATGAACACGGTTGGCGAAGCCTTCACCCTGGCGCTCAAGATGATGTGGCAGCTTGATGCCGAGCTGCTGCGCATTGTCTGGCTGTCACTGCGGGTCAGCCTCACCGCCGTGCTGGTGGGCAGCCTGATCGGCCTGCCCTTAGGCGCCCTGCTCGCCCTCACCCGCTTTCCAGGCCGCAATGCCTGCATTGTGGTGCTGAATGCCTGTATGGGCCTGCCGCCGGTGGTGGTGGGATTGATCGTCTACCTGATCCTGTCGCGCTCCGGCCCGCTGGGCCAGCTTGGCTGGCTGTTCAGCCCGGCCGGCATGGTGGTGGCGCAGGTGGTGCTGATCACGCCGATTGTGGCTGCCCTGTCGCGCCAGATCATCGCCGATCTGTGGCGCGAATATGAAGAGCAGTTGCGCTCGCTTGGCCTCACGCCGCTCAAGGCCATTGCCACCTTGCTGTGGGATGGCCGCTACAGCCTGTCCACCGCCGTGCTGGCCGGTTTTGGCCGCGCCATTGCCGAGGTGGGCGCCATCATCATCGTGGGCGGCAATATCGCCGGCATCACCCGCACCATGACCACCGCCATCTCGCTGGAAACCAGCCGTGGCGACCTGGCCCTGGCGATGGCGCTGGGCATTGTGCTGCTCAGCATCGCCATCGGCATCAATGCTGCCGCCACCACGCTGGGCAGCGCAGCGCAGCGGGCGCAGGGCGGTTGACCATGCATGCTCCCGCCGCGCTGCTGCCGCTGAATCTGGTGCAGGTCTGCTTCGAAGCCGGCGGGCAACAACTTATCAATGATGTGTCGTTGAGTTTTACGCCCGGCCCGCCCACCATCATCCTGGGGCCGAATGGCGCCGGCAAAAGCCTGCTGCTGCGGCTGTGCCATGGCTTGCTGCAACCCAGCAGCGGCCAGGTGTTATGGCAGGGCAGCGCGGCGCAGAATGCCGATCTGCTGCGCTTTGGCCAGGCCATGGTGTTTCAGAAACCGGTGCTGCTGCGCCGTTCGGCTGTGGCCAATGTGGAATTTCCGCTCAAGCTGCGTGGCATGTCGCGCCGGCAACGCCGTGAACGGGCCATGGCGGCGCTGGAACATGTTGGCCTGGCTGCCTTGGCCGAACGCCCGGCGCGGGTGTTGTCAGGTGGCGAGCAGCAGCGTCTGGCACTCGGCCGCGCCTGGGCACTGGCGCCGCAAATCCTGTTTCTCGATGAACCCACCGCGGCGCTTGATCCGAATGCCACCCGGCAGGTGGAGGAGATCATTGCCGGCATCAGCCAGAGCGGCAGCAAGATCGTGATGACAACACATGATCTTGGCCAGGCCCGGCGCCTGGCCAGCGAGGTGATTTTCCTGCATCGCGGCCGCCTGGCCGAGCGCAGCCCGGCCACCGAATTTTTCAACCAACCGCGCAGCGAGGCGGCACAAGCCTTCCTGAACGGCGATCTCACCTGGTGAATGGAGGAAACATCATGTTCAAAAATATGTTGAGCCGCAGGTTTATACTCAACACCCTAGCCGCTGGCGCCCTGTTGCTGGGTGCAGGCATTGCCCAGGCACAGGACAAATTCATTGTAGTGGCATCCACCACGTCCACTGAACAATCCGGGCTGTTCGGCCATATCCTGCCGATCTTCACCCGGAAAAGCGGTATTGCCGTGCGCGTGGTGGCGCAAGGCACCGGCCAGGCGCTGAAGACCGGCGAAAAGGGCGATGCCGATGTGGTGTTTGTGCATGATGCCGTGGCAGAGCAGAAATTCGTTGAGGCCGGCTGGGGCGTGGATCGCCGCCTGGTGATGTATAATGACTTCGTCATCGTCGGCCCGAAGGCCGATCCGGCCAAGGTGGCCGGCGGCAAGGATGCGCTGGCTGCCTACAAGAAGATCGCCGCCGCCAAAGCGCCGTTTGCTTCGCGTGGTGACAGTTCCGGC
This sequence comes from Ferrovibrio sp., assembly GCF_017994015.1. Taxonomy (GTDB): domain Bacteria; phylum Pseudomonadota; class Alphaproteobacteria; order Ferrovibrionales; family Ferrovibrionaceae; genus Ferrovibrio. The sequence continues at coordinate 16,300 of NZ_JAGOLP010000032.1, forward strand.
ACCCATGCCGCCGAATTGCGGCTGTGGAAGGAAGCCGGCATTGAGCCCAAGGCCGGCGGCGACTGGTACCGCGAGACCGGCTCAGGCATGGGGCCGACGCTGAACACCGCCAGCGCCATGAATGCCTATGCCTATACTGATCGCGGCACCTGGCTGAACTTCAAGAATCGCGGCGAGCTCAGCATTGTTGTGGAAGGCGATACCCGGCTGTTCAACCAATATGGCGTGATGCTGGTCAATCCGGCCAAGCATGCCCATGTGAAAGTGGAGATGGCCAAGGCGTTCATCGACTGGCTCACCAGCACTGAAGGCCAGGCTGCCATCGCCAGCTACAAGATCAATGGCGAGCAACTTTTTTTCCCGAACTACAAGCCCGGCGCCCAGGCGAGTTGAAAGCCGGCCTATGCTGTCACTATGTCGCCCCCTTGCCCTCGGTCTGCTGCTGATGCTGGCTGAGGGGCAGGCCATGGCCCAGGAAGCCGTCCGCGTTTACGCGGCCGGCAGCCTGCGGGCGGTGATGACCGAGATCGGCGCAGCCTTCCGCGCCGATAGCGGCATCAGCATCGCCGGCACCTATGGCGCCTCCGGCCTGCTGCGCGAGCGGATCGCCAAGGGCGAGACGGCCGAGATTTTTGCCTCGGCCAACATGCAGCATCCGCAGCAATTGAGCCAGAGCGGCAGTTTTGGTCCGACCCGGCTGTTCACCCGCAACGAGATGTGCGCCCTGGTCCATCCGGCCGAGCCGGCCAATAGCGAAACCTTGCTGACGCGGATGCTCGACAACGGCGTGCGGCTTGGCACTTCCACACCGAAAGCCGATCCCTCCGGTGATTACGCCTTCGAGGTATTCGCCAAGGCCGAGACAATGCGGCCCGGCGCCCGCGCCAAGCTGGAAGCCAAGGCGCTGCAATTGACCGGCGGGCCAAACTCGCCGCCGCCGCCACCCAGCCGCAATGTCTATGGCATGCTGGTGGAACAGGGCCATGCCGATATCTTCCTGACTTACTGCACCAACGCCGTGCTGGCCCGCCGCGAGGTGCCGGCCTTGCGTCAGGTGGCGTTGCCACAGGCTTTGGCGGTGGGGGCCGATTATGGTCTGGCCGTGGCGCGGAATGCACGCGGCGAGGTACAGCGTTTTGCCGATTTCATCCTCTCGCGCCAGGGCCAGGCGATCCTGTCCCGCCATGGCTTTGCCGCCATTGCGCCATGAAGCGGTTCACCCGGCGCAGCCTGCTTGGCGCGGCCCTGGCCCTCCAGGCCGGTGGAGCCTCCCGGGCGCAACCGGCCGAGCGCAGCCTTACCGACGATGCCGGCCGCCGCGTGCTGCTGCCGGCCCGGGTGGAGCGGATTTTCGCCGCCGGCCCGCCGGCTTCAATCCTGCTGCATGCCTTGGCGCCGGAGAAGCTGATCGGCTGGACCACGCCATTCCGCGAAGCCGAAAAACCCTTCATGCCGCCTGCCGCCCTGGCACTGCCGGCGCTGGGCCGGCTGACCGGGCGCGGCGGCAGTGTCAATCTGGAAAGTCTGCTCGCCGCCAGGCCGGACCTGATCTTCGATTACGGCACGGTCAGCCCCACTTTTGCCTCGCTGGCCGACCGCGTGCAGGCACAAACCGGCATTCCTTATATCCTGCTGGATGGCGCGCTCGACAAACAGGCCGGTAGCATCCTGGCGCTCGGCGCTGCCCTTGGCGAAACGCCGCGCGCCACAGCCCTGAGCGCCTGGGTGACAGAGAGCATGGCGGCGCTGGATACACGGCAGGCCGGCTTCAGCGGCAAGCCACCGCGTGTCTATTACGGGCGCGGCCCGCGCGGCCTGGATACCGGCATGGCCGGCTCGATCAACACCGAACTGATCGAACGGCTTGGCGCGGTGAATGTCGCCGCCGCCCTCGGGCGCGGCGGTCTGGCGCAGGTTTCGGTGGAACAGGTGCTGGCCTGGGCGCCCGACATCATCATCACCATTGATCCGAATTTTTTCCAGTTGCTGCGCGACGATCCGATCTGGCGCAACATGCCGGCGGTGCGCGCCGGGCGCTGCTTCCTGGCACCGAACCTGCCCTTTGGCTGGATCGACTTTCCGCCCGGCCTGAACCGCCTGCTGGGACTGGACTGGCTGGCGCGACGGCTCTACCCGGCGCTGTTCAACGACGATCCGCACCCCTTTGTGCGCGAAGCCTATCGCCGGCTCTATCATCGCGAACCGGATACGGCGCAGCTGGCGCAGTTGCTGGCATGAAGCGGCCGGGTATTGTGTTTGCCTGCGTCACGCTGGCCCTGCTGCTGCTGGCCATCATCGCGCTGGGCATCGGGCGCTATCCGATCAACCTGTTCGGGCCGCTGGATGCCACGGCGCAGGATGTGCTGCTGCGTATCCGCGCGCCGCGCGTGCTGGCTGCGCTGCTGGTCGGCGCCGCCCTGGCGGCAGCCGGTGCCGCCTATCAGCAGCTTTTCCGCAATCCGCTGGTTTCGCCCGATATCCTCGGTGTTTCAGCCGGCGCGGCGCTTGGCGCAGTGCTTGGCATTTTCCTGTCCAAAGATGTTGTGACCATCCAGGCCATGGCTTTCCTGGGCGGGATCATCACTGTGACGCTGGTTTACTGGATCGGCAACGCCGTGCGCGGCCATGATCCGTTGCTCACCCTGGTGCTGGCCGGGGTGCTGATCGGCGCGCTGGCCGGCGCCGGCGTCGGCCTGCTGAAATACACCGCCGATCCCTATAACCAGCTTCCGGCCATCACCTTCTGGCTGCTCGGCAGCCTGGCCGGCATCGCCCCCGCCGACCTGCTCGGCGCCCTGCCCGCCGTTTTGATCGGGCTGCTGCCGCTCTGGCTGCTGCGCTGGCAGATCGATACCTTGTCGCTCGGCGACGAGGAGGCCCGCGCCCTCGGCGTGGCGGTGCGCCCGGTGCGGCTGCTGGTGGTGGCCGGCGCCACGCTGATCACCGCCGCCGTGGTTTCGGTGGCCGGCATCATCGGCTGGGTTGGCCTGCTCGTGCCGCATATGGCGCGGCTGCTGGTCGGGCCGCGTTTTGTGTTGCTGCTGCCGGCCAGCCTGCTGCTCGGCGCCGGCTACATGCTGGCGGTGGATACGCTGGCGCGCGGCATGGTGGCGCTGGAGATCCCGCTCGGCATCCTTACCGCCCTGCTCGGCACGCCGGTATTCCTCTGGGTTTTGCTGAAGGCCAGGCGGCGCTGGCAATGAGCGGCTTGGAAACCCACAACCTTGCCATCGGCTATGCCGGCCGGCGCATTGCCGATGGCCTGAATCTGACCTTGCGGCCCGGTGAAATCCTCTGCCTGCTCGGCCCCAACGGCATCGGCAAAAGCACCTTGTTCCGCACCCTGCTTGGCCTGCAACCGGCCCTGGCCGGCAGCGTGCAGGTGCAGGGCGACACCCTGGCAATGCTCAATCCGCGCCGCCTTGCCCAGCGCATCGCCTATGTGCCGCAGGCGCAGAGCGGCAGCTTCCCCTTCACGCTGTTTGACATGGTGCTGATGGGCCGCACCGCGCATCGCGGCCTGTTTGCCGCGCCCAGCCGTCACGATCACAGTGTCGCCGCCGCCGCCTTGCAGCGCCTCGGCATCTCGGCCCTGGCTGATACAATCTACACGCGGCTTTCAGGCGGTGAACGGCAGCTTGGCCTGATCGCCCGTGCGCTCGCCGCCGAGGCGCCGCTGATGCTGCTCGACGAGCCGACCGCCAATCTGGATTTTGGCAATCAGGCCCGTGTGATGGCGGAATTGCGCGGCCTGGCCGATAGCGGCATCGGCATATTGTTCACCACCCACGATCCGGATCAGGCGCTGGCCTATGCCGACCGCGTGCTGCTGCTCGGCCCCGCGGGCTTCCAGGCCCAGGGCAGCCCGCGAGAAACGCTGACGGCGGAAAACCTGCATCGGCTTTACGGCATCGGTGTTTCCCTGGCCGATGTGGCACTGCCCGGCGGCGGCAGCCGCCGCATCTGCCTGCCCCTTTCGGAGCGGCATGAAACTGCGTAACGTCGCGCCATGTTCCGCTCTCTCCTGGCAGTATTGCTGCTCTGGCTTGCCGCCCTCGCGCCAGCCGCCGCACAACCCTTGCGGCTGGCCACCGGCAATGATTATGCGCCCTTTGCCGACCAGCACGAGCCGGAGGGTGGCGCCCTCACCGCCCTGGTGCGGGCGGCCTTCGCTGCCATCGGGCGCGATACCGAAGTGACCCACACTTCCTGGAACCGCGCGCTGGAAGAAACCCGGCAAGGCCGTTTCGATGTTACCGCGCCTTATGTTCTGGGGCCGGAACGCCAAGCATACTTCCTGAATTCAAGTATTTTACTGCCGGTGGATAGCTACATCCTGAGTGCTGCACGGCGTGAGCCGAAGCTGCCATTGAGTAATGCCACCCCGCCGGATGGGCTTGGCCATCGCGCCTGCGTACCGCTGGGCTGGCATCCACATGCTGTGCTACAGCCGTTGCTCGATAATGGCAGCGCGATCCGCATCGATCCGGCCTATGCCGCCTCCTGCCTGAAAATGATCCTGGCCGATCGTGCCGATTTTTTCATCGTCAACAAGCCGGTGGCCTGGCATCTGATGCGTAGAGAAACGCTGACGCCGCAACAATTCCGTTTCTCCGAACAGCCCGTGGGGCGCACCTCGCTGCATCTGCTGATATCGCGTGCGCATCCCGATGCCCTGAAGCTGCTGGCCGATTTTGAACGCGGCCTTGATAATATCCGCAGCGATGGCAGCGCCGAGAAATTGCTGCGCCGGCTTGGAGTGGTTGAATAACGCGATGTGCGGCCGCTTCGCCCTCACCGTGACAATGGAAGTGCTGGCGCAGATGTTGCCTGTGCCGGAGCGGCCGAACCTTCCGCCGCGCTGGAATATCGCGCCAACGCAAAGCACCTTGGTGGTTATCCGGCAGGCCGATAGCAACCATCTGTGCATGATGCGCTGGGGCTTTGCCGGCCCGAACAACGCCCCGCTGATCAATGCCCGCGCCGAAACCGCCGCCAGCAAACCCAGCTTTCGCGCCGCCTTTGCCGGGCGGCGCTGCCTGGTGCCGGCCGACAGCTTCTATGAATGGCAGCCGCTGGCGGATGGGCGCAAGCAGCCCTGGCGTGTTGGCCTGCGGGACGGCGCGCCGTTCTGCATGGCCGGATTATGGGAAGAAGCCGTGGACAAGGATGGTGTGCCGGAGCCACGCTTCACCATCCTCACCATCCAGGCCAATGCCTATCTGGCACCACTGCATGAACGCATGCCGGTGATCCTGGCGCCAGAGCAATATGCCCGCTGGCTGCAAGAAGACGATACGGCGCAAGACCTGCTGCGGCCTTATCCAGCCGAGGCGATGGCGCGGTATCGTGTCAGCGATGTGGTCAATGCGGTGAAAAACGACGGGCCGGCATGCTTCGCGCGGCTGAGCCAGGTCGGCTAGATTTTTTAGGACAAGCGACTACGCAACACAGTCACCAGCACTTCGGCCAGCACAGCCAGATCAATCGGCTTGACGATGTAATCAACAAAGCCGGCCGCCTTGGCGCGCTCAATATCCTGCGGCAGGGCATTGGCGCTGACCGCAATCACCGGAATCTGCGCCAGTTCTGGAGCCTGCCTCAATTGCCGCAGCAAGGAATAGCCATCCTCTCCCGGCATATGGATATCGGTGAGGATCACATCCGGGCGACGCTGCTCTGCCAGTGCCAGGCCAGCTTTCACATTGGCTGCCTCAATCAGCCGTAGGCGCGGCATGGTGGCCAGCACATGCTGCATCAGCAGGCGATTATTCGGATTGTCCTCCACATAGAGCACCACCGCCTGCACGGCTTGCAATGACGCGCCAATCCGCGCCGGCGCCGCCCCCTGCGAAAAGGTAGCGGCGCGCGCGATTGGCAGGTCTACCCAGAAGCGACTGCCCTCGCCTGCCACGCTGGTGAAACCAACCCGGCCGCCCATCAATTCCGCCAGCCGTTTGCTGAGTGACAAGCCGATGCCGCTGCCCTCAATCGCCAGATTCTCACGCCCCAGGCGATTGAACGGCTGAAATAATTCAGCCTGCCGCTCGGCCGGAATGCCAAGGCCGGTATCATTCACCGCGATCCGCACCCAGGTATCGTCAATCACCGCAAAATCAAACCAAACGCGGCCCTGGCGACGGTTATACTTCACCGCATTGGAGCCGAAATTGATCAATATCTGGATCAGCCGAGTACGATCCAGCAGCACCGGCGGCATCGTGGCGCCAAAATCACCGGCCTCGATCTGCACATCATACAGCGTCGCCTCGCGCCCGAGCGCCGCCATCACGGATTTCATCGCCTCCACCACTGACACACTTTCGCGGTCGATGGATAATTTTCCGGCCTCGATCTTGGCCAATTGCAGGATGTCGTCGATCAGATTCAGCAGATGCCGGCCGCTGACGATAATCGCCTCGGCGAATTCTCCCTGTTTCTGGGTCAAGGCACCGTAAAAGCCACCTTGCAGCAACTGGCCAAAACCCAGAATGCCATTCAACGGCGTGCGCAATTCATGGCTCATTGCCGCCAAAAAATCAGACTTGGCCTGATTGGCCAACTCGGCTTCCTGCTTGGCAAACCGTAATGCCTGCTCCACCGCCAGGCGTCGTTTGGCCTGCATCGCCAGCATGAAACCAAGCAGCGCAATCAACAGCACCAGAATACCCACCAGCGGCGCGCGGCGCAGTGCATTGTCGCGCGAGGCGGCAAATACCTCATTCTCATCCAGCGCCGCCAGCACAATCAGCGGATAGCCTTGCAGCCGGCGAAAACTGACAATGCGCCGCACGCCATCCGGTTCAAAAGCCATTGTGCTGCTGCCGGCCGCCACAGCCTCGGCCTGGCGCGCCAGTTCGGCGCTAAAGGGAAAAACCTGAGCAATATCGGCAGGCTGGAATGGCCGATGCGCCAGCAATCGGCCCTGGCCGGTCATCAGCGCTATAATGCCGTGTGCGCCAATATCGAAGGAATCGAAATAGCGCTGGAAATTCGCCAGATCGATGGGCGCGATGACCAGACCGCCGAAACTGCCATCCGGGTTGTTCACCCGGCGCGACAGTGGGATCACCCAGCTATTGCTGGCACGGCCAAATACCGGCGCGCCGATGAACAGTGTCTTGTCGGCCACGGCCTGATGATGCTGGTAAAAATCCCGGTCGATATAAACCGTCCGCTGCGGTACTGCCTGGGAATCGACCTGCGATACGCCGAGCGCATCAATATACAGGATACGCCGCACCAGCGGCATCGCCTCGGCCTGAGCCTGTAACACCTGATGCAACCGCCCCAGCGCCGCCTCCCCGGTGCCTTCCTGCTCGATGCGCCGCGCCAAGCCGGCCAGCACAGTATCAATGGTCTGGAAAGCATCGGCGGCATGCTGCTCGGCAGAGCGTGCCAGATTCTCGGTGGTGCGTCGGGCATCGCGGGTATCGCCGTTGCGATCAAAGACAAAATTCGCAAATTCAAGGGCGAGAATGGCAGCGCAAACCAGGCCGACAAAAGCAACGATGGTCGATTGAATCGACACCCGCCCCAGACCGGCCCAATATCGCCGCCATGCCTCGCGCATTGCCTTTGCCATGCCGCGATACCCTCAATATCCGCATCGCCCCATGCGGTGTGTGGAATTCCCCCGACGACATGGGCGCGGATTAATGTTCCGTCTACGCCATGAGCCTCGCGCATGATCATACACGAACTTGCGGCTAATTTTTGCTGCGGATTGTGCTGGAGAGTAAGTTTCTTCGATAAAAATGATGTGGCGGACTCTCTCCAGAAGCAGAGAAAGGCCGCCTCACATATATAAGTTGCAGTTAGCCTAGTCGCACCACAAAGCACCTCAGAGTTTCGGCGCCTCACCCTGCACCCGCACATGATGCGCCTTCAATTCACGCACACTCTTGCAGCCACAGGCATGGGCAATAGCTTCCACATCATGCAGCACCGCCTTGGCATAATTCGCCACCCGTACAGCCTTTCGGGTCGGATCGAGGCCGCGCATGAAACGCGGCTCGTTGGATGTGACACCGGTGGGGCAATGGCCGGTATTGCATTTCATCGCCTGGATACAGCCCAGCGCAAACATGTAGCCGCGCGCCGAGACAACAAAATCGGCGCCCTGGCACAACGCCCAGGCCACTTTGTCAGGCGTCAGCAGCTTGCCGGAAGCGATAATGCGGATGCGCGTGCGCAGGCCATATTGCCGACGTTTGGCCGCCAGCAGCGGCAATGCCTGCACGATGGATTGGCCAACATAATCCGCCAATGGCGCGGGTGCCGCGCCGGTGCCGCCCTCGCCGCCATCAAGCTGGATGAAATCCGGCGCCTCTATCGGTCGTTCCCGGAGATACTCGAACAGGCTGTCGATGAAGCTGTCGTCACCCAGCGCCATCTTCAGCCCGACCGGTTTGCCGGTGACGGCCCGCACCCGGGCAATGAATTTCACCAATGATGGAACATCAACAATCTCGGGATGCCGGCTTGGCGAGATCGAGGCCTTGTGCGGCTCGATCAGGCGAATCGCGGCGATCTCCTCATTCACCTTGGCTGCCGGCAGGATGCCGCCGCGCCCCGGCTTGGCGCCTTGGCTCAGCTTGATGCAGAACATCTTTACCTGCGGCAAGGCGGCGATGGCGGCCAGCTTGGCATCATCCAGCTTGCCATCCTTGTCGCGCACACCGTATTTCGCCGTGCCGATCTGGAACACGATATCGCAATTGCCCTTGAGATGGTGCGGCGACAGGCCGCCTTCGCCGGTATCAAGCCAGATGCCGGCCAGTGCCGCCCCTTCCGACAAGGCCGTCACCGCCGCCGACGACAATGCGCCGTAGGACATGCCGGAGATATTGAAAAAGCTCTTGGGCTTGTAGGGATTGGCCACCACGCCACGCCCGATCCATTTGCCGGTATAGGCCTCCACCTCGTCGTCATTCACCGGAAAGGCGGAATGCAGGAAATAGATATGGCCGGGCTGCTGCGCATCCACCTCGGAACCGAAGGCGACGTAATTCGACACGGCCTTGGCAGAACGATACACCCAGGCCCGGGTCAGGCGGTTGAACGGCCGCTCTTCCCAATCGGCGGTGAACCAGTATTGGCGGAAATATTCGCCAAGATTTTCCATGATGTAGCGGAAGCGGCCATAGATCGGGAAATTGCGCCGGATCGCATGGTCGCGCTGCACCCAGCGGTCATAAATATAAAAATAGACAAACACGCCGCCCGCCAAGACGGCGAGGCCCCCCAGCACCCACCACATGCCACCCTCCAGAAAAAGAGACGTAGTCCTGTTATTCTTGGCTGCTGAAATTATAGGCGCTTGCTGGCGACATTTGCCAGAGCCAAGTGAGTTCGTGCTTGTTGTGATGCAGGTGCAGCAGATGCGAACCTGGGATTGCGGCAAAAGCCGCTGCCGTGGCATGATCGGTTTCGCCCTGGAATTTCAGCGTGCAGACCATCCGCCGCGCCTTGCCGGCAGCGATCCAGCGCTGCACCAGGGCCAGCAGCCGCGCCGGATAGCAGATCACATCCGAGCAGAGCCAATCCACTGCCGGTTCATGGCGCGGATCAAGCGCAAAGGCGCTGCCCTGGCGCCAGGTGACGCCCGGCATGGCGGCAACCTGCGGCGCCAGCGGCGCCTTGTCGACGGCGCCAACGCTGGCGCCAAGGTTGGCCAGCACCCAGGTCCAGCCGCCCGGACAGGCCCCCAGATCAAGGCAAGCCTCGCCAGGCTGCGGCATCGCACCATCATGCAGCAGCGCAAAACGGCTCAGTGCTTCCCAGAGTTTGAGATAAGCCCGGCTTGGCGGGCCTTCACGATCCTCGATGAACTGCCATTCGCCATGCGGCAGCGGGCTTGAACAGGCCGGCGCCGCCAGCAGCCGGTCTGGCGCCAGCAGGGTGAAGCTGCCCATTGGCGCGGCCGGCGGCAATTGGCCAAAACGCAGCGGCTTGGCCGAGACATGCGGCAGCTTTTCCACAATCAGCTTGGCGCGGCGATGATGCAGCGGCGCATAGGCAGCCCAATTGCGCTGCATTGCCTTGAGCTTTGTCGCCGCCTCGCCAATCGAGGCGATCGGGATTTCCTGCACATCCTGCCAGATATTCGCGGCCCAGGCAGCCGGGCGCGGCGCTCCTTCGGCCAACAGCAGGCGGCCATGCTCGGCCACCACAGCGGCGCCGAGTTCGGCGCGCAGATCAGCCTCAAAACCCTCTGGGGCGAGATATCCGGTGAGCATGCTGCTGACTACAGGGCCCGGCGCCGGCTTGCAAGCCGGCTTATGCTGGCATCAGCGCCGCGAATTGGTGGTGTTGCGCGACGGCTGGATGCCGGTGCTGCCGGCAGCGGGCGACACGGTCATGTCGATCTTCGAACCATACAGCGACTGCTTGTTGATCAGGATCGAAGCAACCCGGTCGCCCTGGCCGGAAAGATACGTGAGTTGGCTGATCTCGGAGCGCACCACAGCCACTTCGGTCCAGCCATGGTTGATCATCTCGCGGCGGACAAAATCGAACATGTCGTCCGAGCTGGAATTGATCGAATAGGACAGCCGACCGATCCAGCGCTCGCCCTCGCCCAGAATGATGGTGCGATTGGAATCAAGGTTATAGCCATCCGGCAGCGCGATACCGGCAATCTGCGGCGGCGCGGCGCGCGAGGTGGTGTCGGCCCGGGTGGTGCCGCCACCGCCGCCAAGCTGCGTGTTGCTACAGCCGGCAAGCAGGGCGCCAACGGCAATCAGGGTGGCAAAGCCCATGGCTCGAGTCTTCATGGATACGCTCTCTCGGTCACGGCGAATCGGGTGACGAATAATTTACCATACTTGGGCGTTCTCTGCCGCCCTGCAATTTCAACCCAGCCGACCTGCCATACTTGCAGCGTTTTCAACCCAAAAGCACATCCTTGGCGCGATTGATCTGCGAAGCGAGGAAATTCGAGCCACCATGATCCGGATGCGCCGTGCGCATCAGGCGGCGATGTGCGGCGCGAATTTCGGCTTCCGGGGCGCCAGGCGCCAGGCCAAGGACTTCATAGGCCTGCTCGCGGCTCATCATACCGCCGGTGGTGCCGTGCTCGGCAGCATCAGCACCGGGCGGCGCCTGCTGGCGCCAATCCGGCCCCAGGCGGCGTTCCAGATAGGCTTCCAGCAAGGGCAGCGAAGCAGCATCGGCAGCGCCACACTCGCGGAGCAGGTCAAACAGCGCCGCCGGTTCCAGATCGGCCAGCCGGCGGCCGGCGAAGCGGCCCTGCCGCACCTCGCCATGCATCACGCCGCTGGCCAGATTCAGCCGCATCACCAGCCAGGCGGTTTCCACCACGGATTCCTGATCCGGCCCGGGCGCTTCCTGGCCGGTGCGGGCGCGGCTCCAGCCACCAGCACCGGGGCCGCCGAAAAAACCGCTGAACAGGCCCGCGAAACGTCCCTTGCCAAACATTGCCGCCGAGCCCAGCGCCACCAGGCTGCCCATATCGATCCGCCCCCGCATGAACAGGAAGGCAGCCAAGCCACCCAGCGCGATGCCCAGGCCCACCCGGATGCCCTTGGCCATCACCTTGGGATCAAGCTGCACCAGCAGCTTGCCGCCAAACAGGAACAGCGCCAAAGCAGCCAGGCCGATGCCGAAAGCGAGCACCATGGCGCTCAGCCAATCTGGCTGGTCAGGCGGCGCAATTCGGCGCTGCCCTTGGCGCTATAGTCATTCAGCGCGCGCTGGCCGCCAGCCGCATAAATCGCCACGGCAGTGAGAAATTGCAGCAGCAAGGCGGCGCTTTCCGCATCAAAACTGGCATAGGCGCCGCGCGTCAGCCGCGCCATGGCCTGGAAACAGGCTTTGGCATTCGGCTCGGCACCTTCCTGAAAGGCAAAGACCGGCACTCCAAGCAGCGCCAGTTCGCCGGCCCGGCCCGCCACCTCGTCGGCGCTTTCCTCCAGGCAATCGCCAACATAGACCAGGGCATTCACTTTCGCTCCTCGCCCTGCTGCCTCGCGCGCTTCGGCGGCGGCATGGCGCAGCACGCGCTCAATCTGGGTATGGCCGCCAACACACTCGACCTGGCGCATCAGGCGCAGCAGCGCCGGCGCTTCCGACACCCAGGGCGAGGCGCGGCATTCGCCCATGCCGCGAAAAAACACCAGCTGAATATCCAGGCCGCCAAGATCGGCCACCGCCTTGAACATTTCGGCCTGAATATGCTGCGCCTGGCGCCAAGAGGCACCCCGGCTGGCGGTGGCATCCATGGCAAAGATCAGCCGCCCACGCCCGGCCCCCGGAACCGGCCGGGGCGCCAGGGCGGCCTGGCGCAGAAAAGCATCGACCGCCTGCCGATCCGTGCTGCCGGGCAGCGTGTTGCCGCGCTTATCCATTGGTCCGCCTGTCATGTATAAACATATAGAGAGCGCGAAATCGCTTTGCCAGGGCGCATCGTCTCATTTCCGGCTGCATTTAGGGTTGGCCTGCGCCGCCACACTGGTTAAGCTGCCCAACCGGCGGGGCGCACGCAGCGCTCAAGACCGTGATAAACAGGAGGAACAGAGATGATGCGTTTCACGCAACTGAAGGCTATCGGCTTGGCTGCCGCCGTGGTGGTGGGCATGGCAGGCGCCGCTGCCGCGCAGCCGAAGTCGCTCACGCTCGGCACCGCCTCGGTGGGCGGCACCTATTTCATCTATGGCGGCGTTGTGGCTACGCTGCTGACCGACACGATCGGCATCAATGTTTCCACCCAGCAGACCCAGGGTCCGAACCAGAATATCATCCTGGTGGATGGCGGCGCCATCGAACTGGGCATGACCACCATGGGTATCGCGCTCCAGGCCTGGAATGGCACCGGCGAATGGACCAAGGGCAAGAAATACAGCAATGTCCGCGCCCTGTTCCCGATGTATGACACGCCGTTCCATTTCGTCACCACGGAAAAGACCGGCATCAAGAGCGTGGCCGAAATGGCCGGCAAGAATATCGGCGCCGGCCCCAAGGCCGGCACACCGGGCACCTATTTCCCGCTGATGTTTGACACCCTGGGCATCAAGGCCAACTGGCGCTTCGGCCAGGCTTCCGACATGCAGAACCAGCTGGCCGATGGCCTGCTGGATGTGTTCGCCTTCGCCGCCGGCCTGCCGATCGCTGCCTATTCGGAAATCGAGGCGCAGCGCCCGGTGCGCTTCATCTCCTTCACCGATGCCCAGCTTGGTGCCTTGAAAAAGGCGATGCCGGAGCTTTCCGACAGCACAATCCCGAAGGGCACCTACAAGACCCTGGCCGAAGACCACAAGACCGTGGGCGTGTATAATTTCGGCATCGCGCACAAGAGCCTGCCGGATGACGTGGCCTACAAGATCGTCAAGGCAGTGCTGGAAAACAACGACCGCATGGTGAAGGGCCACTCTGCCGCCGTGGAAACCGTGGCTGCCAATGCCTCGCGCAATGGCTTCCTGCCGTTCCATCCGGGCGCCGTGAAGTATTACCAGGAGAAGGGCATCAAGCTGAATCCGGCCGCCATGCCGGCGAGCTGATCCAGTTGAGTTGACGCATCGACCAGCCGCCATCATGCGAGACATGGTGGCGGCCTCTTTGTATCTGGGTATCAGGGTATCTGGCGCCGGGCCATCGCATGCCCGGCGCCAATAAAAAAAGCGTAACAGGGGGATTAGTGATGGCACATGCACCACAGGAAACGGTTGACCTCGCGGCGGCCGACAAATTTGAATTCACCGGCTTCAAACGCGATTTGCCCGGCCTGCCCGGGCTGCTGTTCTACTGGCTATGCGTTTCCTTCACCGTGTTTCACCTGCTGGTGCTGAATGTCTTCCCGATTGATTCGATCATGTTCCGCGCCATCCATGTCGGCTGGGGCGGCGTGCTGTGCTTCGGGCTTTATGCCAGCAAGGCTGGGCGCTCGCTCAACCGCGTGCCGCTGATCGATTGGGCGCTGCTGCTGCTTTCCATCGCCTGCGCCGGCTATGTGTCGTATTACATTGATGAGTTGCAGTTCCGCGCCGGCGCGCTGTATGAGCCGGGCGATGTCGCTGCCGGCTTCATCGGCACCCTGCTGATCCTGGAAATGACCCGGCGCACCGCCGGCCTGGCCTTGCCGATCATTGCCGGCGTTTTCATTCTCTATTGCTTTATCGGCCCCTGGCTGCCGGGCATCCTGTATCACAAGGGCTTCAATTTCGGTTTCTTCTTCTCCTACATCTATTCCGATCAGGGCATCTTCGGCGTCACCACCCAGGTTTCATCCAGCTATATTGTGCTGTTCATCACCTTCGGCGCCTTCCTCACCGTGTCGAAGGCCGGCGACTACATGAACGATCTCGCGGTTTCGCTGGTTGGCTGGGCACGCGGCGGCCCGGCCAAGGTGGCGGTGCTTTCGGGTGTGCTGTTCGGCACCATCTCGGGCAGTGCGGTAGGCAATGTGGTGGCCAGCGGCATGATCACCATCCCGATGATGCGCCGTGTCGGCTATGATCGCTCCACCGCCGGCGCCATTGAGGCCACCTCCTCCACCGGAGGCCAGATCACACCGCCGGTGATGGGCGCCGGCGCCTTCCTGATGGCCGAGATTACCGGCATCGCCTATACCGAAATCGCCCTGGCGGCGGTGATCCCCTGCTTTCTGTTTTATGTTGCCTGCTATGTGCATTGCGATCTGCATGCGGTGAAGAACGGCCTGCGCGGCCTGCCGCGTGCGGAACTGACTCCGATCACCGTGATGCTGCGCAAGGTCTATTTGCTGGCGCCGATCTTTGTGCTGATCTGGGCGCTGATGGCCGGCTATTCCGAATTCCGCGCCGGCACGCTGGGCCTGATCTCGGCCCTGGTGGCAAGCTGGATCAGCCGCGAGCATCGCATGGGGCCACGCGCCACGCTCGATGCCCTGGCCATTGCGGCGCGTGAAACCGCGCAATTGGTGGCGATCTGTGCCTGCGCCGGTATCATCGTGGGTGTTATTGCCCTCACCGGCGTGGGCGGGCGCTTCTCGCATCTGATCCTCAGCGTGGCCGGCGAGAATCAAATCCTGGCGATGTTCTTCGCCATGTTCATTTCGCTGATCCTGGGCATGGGCATGCCCACCACGGCAGCTTATGCGGTGGCGGCCTCGGTGGTGGCGCCGGGCCTGATCCGCATCGGCATCGAGCCGCTGGTGGCGCATATGTTCATCTTCTATTACGCCGTGATCTCGTCGATCACGCCGCCGGTGGCTTTGGCCTCCTTCGCTGCCGCCGCCATCGCCCAGGCCGATCAATGGCGCACCTCGATGATCGCGGTGAAGCTGGGCCTGGCCACCTTCATCGTGCCGTTCATGTTCTTCATCAGCCCGGCTCTGCTGGCGCAGGGTGAGTTGCTCACCATCCTGCATGTGGTGGCCACGGCCACGGCCGGCGTGTTCTTCCTCGCCTGCTCCACCGAAGGCTGGCTGAATGGGCCGATTGCCCTGCCGCTGCGCGTGCTGCTGTTTGCCGGCGCGATCTGCCTGATCGTGCCGGAAACCATCACCGACTTTGTTGGCCTGGGTCTGGGCATCGGCATCTGGATCTTCCAGCGGGTGCGCCATGGCAGCGATCCCGGCGCCAATATCCCGTCGCCGGCCATCAGCCGGTAAGGCGGCAATAAAAAAGCCCGGCCATCGCTGGATGGCCGGGCTTTGTTTTGCCTGCTTGGCTGGGCGCTACTCTTCCTGGAAGGCTTCCTCGCGCTTCTTGCGGATCGAGGGCAGCAGCACCACCACCAGCGCCAGCAAGGCCAGCACCAGCATGGTGGCGCTGATCGGCCGGGTGAAGAACACCGTTGGATCACCGCGTGACAATGTCATGGCGCGGCGCAGATATTCCTCCATCATCGGCCCCAGAATGAAACCGAGCAGCATCGGCGCCGGTTCGCATTCCAATTTGGCGAAGGTGTAACCCAGCAGGCCGAAGCCGGCCATCATGAACACATCGAAGGCGCTGTTGTTGAGGCTGTAAACCCCGATGGCGCAGAATACCAGGATGCCGGGAAACAGGATGTGATACGGGATGGTGAGCATCCGCACCCACATGCCGATCAGCGGCAGGTTCAGCACGATCAGGAAGAAGTTGCCGATCCACATCGACACGATGATGCCCCAGAATAGTTGCGGCTGTTCGGTCATCACCGCCGGGCCGGGCTGGATGCCCTGGATGATCATGGCGCCGATCATCAGCGCCATCACCGGGTTGGACGGAATGCCCAGGGTCAGCATCGGGATGAATGAGGTTTGCGCGCCGGCATTGTTGGCCGATTCCGGCGCCGCCACGCCCTCGATGGCGCCCTTGCCGAAATTCGCCGAATTCTTGGACAGCTTCTTTTCCAGCGAATAGGCAGCGAAGGATGACAGCATGGCACCGCCACCGGGCAGGATGCCAAGCGCCGAACCCAGCGCCGTGCCGCGCAGGATCGGCGCCACAATCGCCTTCAAATCCTCCTTGGTCGGCATCAGGCCGGTGACACTTTTAATGAAAACGGCGCGTTCGCTTTCATCCTCCAGATTCTTGATGATCTCGCCGAGGCCGAACATGCCCATCGCCACCACGACAAAATTAATGCCATCGGCCAGTTCAGGCGTATCAAAGGTGAAACGCGGCACACCGGAATTCACATCGGTGCCCACCATGCCGATCAGCAGGCCGATCACGATCATGCCGATGGCCTTGAGCAGCGAGCCATGCGCCAGCACCACCGAGGCGACAAGGCCAAGCACCATAAGCGAGAAATATTCCGCCGGGCCGAATTTCAGCGCGATCTCGGCCAGAGGCGGCGCGAACACGGCCAGCAGGAAAGTGGCCACCGTGCCGGCAAAGAACGAACCGATGGCGGCGGTGGACAAGGCCGCGCCGGCGCGGCCCTGGCGCGCCATGGCATAGCCATCCAATGCCGTGATCACCGATGAACTTTCACCCGGCAGATTGATCAGGATCGCCGTGGTGGAGCCGCCATATTGGGCGCCGTAATAGATGCCGGCCAGCATGATCAGTGCCGAAACCGGCGGCAGGGCAAAAGTGGCCGGCAGCAGCATGGCGATGGTGGCCACCGGGCCAAGGCCGGGCAGCACACCGATCAGCGTGCCAAGGAATACGCCGCCCAGGCAATAGAACAGGTTTATCGGTGTGAGCGCGGCATCCAGGCCAATGGAGAGATTTTGCAGCAATTCCATGATCGGATACCCCTTACTCGCCGCCCAGCCACGGGCCGATGATCGGAATCGGCAAGCCCAATCCCTTGATGAACACCACGGCGCAGAACAGCGCCAAAGCCAGCATCATGATGGCGGTGTTCTTGACCTTGAAATGCACCGAGCCGATGGCACTGATCAACACCAGCAGGGCTACAGAAACCACCAGGCCGCCCTGCCGCACCAGCAGGCCAAACACCACGCAGGCGATGATGATCAGCACCAGGCCCTTGCCGGCAAAACCGCTGATCCGTTCGCCCTGGGTGATGTAGCCGCGCAGCATCACCACGGCCCCGATCAGGCACAAAGCGCCGGCCAGCATGGTCGGGAAAAACGCCGGCCCCATGCGGCGGGCGGTGCCGAACGAATAATCCTGCCCGACCCACAGAAACCCCAGGCCAACCACCAGGAATAACAGCCCGGACCAGAAATCTTTCGGATTGCGGATCAACCCCTGCATTGCGCCCCCCTTAGGCGTTTGCGGCCTTAACGACCGGTAAGCACTTCCGCCATACGCTTACGCCTGCCCCGCTGCAAGCGGAACAGGCGTATCGTTTACGACAAATTACTGCATTATGGCCGAAACTTAGTCGGCATATTCACCGGCAGCCTTGATCACCGGCGCCCATTTGGCGATTTCCGCCTTCAGATGCGCGCCCAGGGCGGCCGGGGTGGCACGATCCTGGCTCACCGGCTCGGTGCCCAATTCAGCAAAACGCTGCACCACGGCCGGGTCCTTCAGCGCCGCCTGCAACGCGCCGGCCAGCTTGTCGACCACCGACTTCGGCGTGCCCTTCGGCGCATAAACGCCATGCCACACCGCCACTTCAAAGCCCGGCAGGCCGGCGCTGTCCAGCGTCGGCAGGTCGGGCAGAGCCGGCACCTTGGTCTTGGTGGTGACACCATAGGCCTTGATCTTGCCGCCCTTGATCTGGCCGGTGGTGTTGGTGGTCTGGTCGCACATCAGATCGATCTGGCCACCCAGCAAGTCGTTCATCGCCGGGCCGGTGCCCTTGTAAGGCACCGTGGTCATCTGGGTCTGCAACGCGCTCATCAGCATCAGGCCGCAGAGATGCGACGCGGCGCCAACGCCGGCATTGCCATAGGAAACCTTGTCCTTGTTGGTCTTGATATAGGTGACCAGCTCCTTGAAATCCTTCGGCGGCAGGTCGCCCTTGGCCACCAGGGTCATTGGCACGTCGGTGACCAGACCAATCGGCTCAAAATCGTTGATGGTGTCATAGGGCAGCTTGCGATACAGCGTGGCGCTGGTGGCCTGGCCGATATGATGCAGGAAAATGGTGTAGCCATCGCCGGCCGAGCGCGCCACGCGGGCCGCGCCGAGTGTGCCGCCGGCACCGCCGACATTTTCCACAATGATCTGCTGCTTCAGGCTGGTGCCCATCGACTGCGCCAGCAGGCGGGCCACGGTATCGGTCGGGCCGCCGGCCGCAAACGGTACGATCATGGTGATGGTCTTGGTCGGATAATCCTGCGCCTGGGCGGCAGTACCAGCCAGGGCGGCCAAGCCAGCAAGGCCGGCGAGCAGCTTGTTCATGTGAAGTCTCTCCCTATTATTGCGCCAGCCCGGCGGACATCGCAGGGTCAGGCGTAAATCGGTCGTTAATATTGTTGCGCAAGACGCTGCTGGCAAGCCTTTTTGTGCAACGCTGGGCCGCATTTACAGCCATTTTACGAATTCCGGACTTACGAATCCGTGACCAGATTAAGTCCGAGCAGCAGGTTGCGCACTTCCTGCCGGGCGGCAGCCTGGGCCATATTGATGCTGCCGGTCTGGTCGAGGTCCAGCAGGGTAAGGCCGGAGAGGAATAATTCGCGGAAAATTACCCGTTCCGACAAGCCGGGCAGGAAACGGAAACCCACCCGCTTTTCCAGCGCCTGCAACACCTGGCCAACATGGCGCTTGTTGCGGGCATCGAGATGCGACACGCGGTTGCGGATCACCACCCAGTCGATGCTCTGGCGATCCCGGTTGAAGCGCTGCTTGCGCTGTTCCCACACCATCTCGGCATAGCGGCTGGGTTTCAGCACGCGCAGGGTTTCGGCATCCACTGTGGCCAGCAAATCCACATCGATGAAGCTGTCATTCACCGGGGTGATCAGCAGGTCGGCATGGGAATGGCCCAGCCGGGCCAGGAAAGTGTCGCTGCCGGGGCAATCCACCAGCAGGAAATCATGCTCCGGCCCCAGCCGGGCCAGTTCGGCCTCGAAGCGCGCCGCCTCGTCGGCCTCGGCCTCGGCACGGCTCGGCAATTCGCTTGGCGTCACCACCACATGCGCCGGCATCGCCAGGCGCAGGCCATGTTTGCTGATATAGGCCTGCCGGTTTTCCAGATAGCGCGTCAGCGTGCGCTGGCGCCCATCCAGATCAATGGCTGCAACCCGGCCGCCTTCCAGCAGCAGGCCGATCAGCACATGCATGGAGGTGGTGGATTTGCCCGAGCCGCCCTTCTCATTGCCAACAACGATGATCCGCGCCATCGTTTACAGCAGCCCCAGGCTGCGTAATTCCGCCATCAGCTGGGGCGGCAGTTCGGCGGCGCCCTCACCGGCTTGGCTCAGGTCAGGCGGCGCATCGGCCTCTTCCAGATAGCGCCAGCCCTGATGCGGCCGGCGCGGCTGCGGCAACACCGGCACCAGGCGGGCTTCCAGCTTGATGGCGCAATGCGGGCCATCATCCAGCGTCACGTTATCCAAAGCCAGAATGCGGGTGCGGGCACAAAGCTGGCCTTTCACCACCCAATAAAGCGAGCCGCCGCCCAACACCTCGGCATCGCGCTTCGGGCGGTGCCGCGTCACATGCGTGAAATGCCCCGGCTGCTGCTTGCCCTTGGCGCCTTCCGCACGCGCCGCCAGGCGTTCGCGGAAATGCTCCAGGCTTTCGATCCCGACCGCAAGTTTAAGCAGATGAACCGGCATCACACCTTCGATTTCAAAGCCTTGGCCACACTGGATACCGGCGGACGGCCGAGCTTCTCGGATATCCACCAGGCGGTGCGGACCAATTGCTTGAGATCGAAGCCGCTGTCAATGCCGAGGCCTTCCAGCATGTAGACCAGATCCTCGGTAGCAAGGTTGCCGGTGGCGCCCGGCGCATAAGGACAACCACCCAGGCCACCCACCGAAGCATCATGGCTGGTGATGCCCATCTGCAATGAAGCCAGGGTATTGGCCAATGCCTGGCCATAGGTATCATGGAAATGCATACCAAGCTGTTGCAACGGCACCAGGGCTGCGGTTTCCTCGATCAGCTTGCGCGTCTTGCCCGGTGTGCCTGTGCCGATAGTGTCGCCCAGGCCGATATCGTCGCAGCCCATATCGGCAAGCTGCTTGGCGATCTGCGCCACCCGCTTCGGATCAACCTCGCCCTCAAACGGGCAGCCCAGCACCACCGAGACAAAGCCGCGCACCCGCACACCATCGGCCTTGGCCTTCTCCACCACCGGGCGAAAACGCTCAATGCTTTCGGCAATCGAGCAATTGATATTGCGCTGAGAGAAACTTTCCGATGCGGCGGCAAATACTGCAATCGCCTGGGCGCCATATTGCTTGGCCGATTCATAACCTTTGAGATTGGGCGTCAGCACCTGATAGACCACACCCGGCTTGCGCTTCAGCCGCGTCATCACATCGGCGGCATCGCCCATCTGCGGCACCCATTT
>NZ_JAGOLP010000092.1 GCF_017994015.1 Ferrovibrio sp.
CAAGGTGACGCTGGAGGAATTGGGCGAGCGGCTGCGCTTCAACACCATATTTTGCAGCTTGGCGAAGGCCTTGGTCTCGATCTGGCGCACCCGCTCCTTGGTCACGCCCAGCCGCTCGCCCAATTCCTCCAGCGTCACCTTGTCGTCGTTCAGCATCCGCTCGGAAACGATCAGCTGTTCGCGCGGGTTGAGCTGTTGCAGCGATTCGGTGAGCCAGGCGCGGCGCAAGGCGCCGTCATGGCTCGATTCCACCTGCTGCTCCGGATTCGGACCCGGATCGGGCAGGAAATCCTGAAATGCCTCGCCGCCCTCCTCGCCACCAATCGGCTCGTTCAGCGAATGGTCGCGGCTGCTCAGCCGCATCGCCATGGCCGAAACCTCATTGGGCGACACCTTGAGCGCCGTGGCGATGGCATTGCGATTCTCGTCGTCCAGCGCTAGGCCGCCGCCGGCATTGCCGCCCTCACGTTCCAGCTTGGCGCGCAGCCAGCGCAGGTTGAAGAACAGCGCCTTCTGGCCGGCCGAGGTGCCGGAGCGCACAATCGACCAGTTGCGCAGCACATATTCCTGCATCGACGACCGAATCCACCAGGCGGCATAGGTGGAAAAACGCACACCGCGTTCCGGGTCAAAGCGGTTGATCGCCAGCATCAGGCCGATATTGCCCTCCTGGATCAGGTCGGCCATCGGCAGGCCGTAATTGCGGAACCGGCCGGCAGTGGAGACAACCAGGCGCAGATAAGCCGAAACCATCTGCTGCATGGCCTGCTGGTCGCCCTGCTCCTTCCAGCGCCGGGCCAGGTCCAGCTCTTCCTCTTCGCTGAGCATGGCCTTGTTCATCACGGTGGACAGATAGCGCCGGTCGGCGCCTTCCAGACTACGGCTCGGGGTATTGCGCAGGCTCATTTTCACATCCTCCATCGACTTTCGCACCACACCGCACTACCATTGCACTTCAATGAAACGCCGAAGCGCGGCGGAGTTAGTGTCGGGTCGCTATGATCCTGCACCTGGAAGCCAAATCGCGCAACGGGTAATTTCGAGTCGATACGAACTTGTGATGCTGATCACACCCGATCCCAAGCCGCTGCCCGACACGGACTGCCCGGAACCCGAAACCGGCGCAAAAACCATGCTTGCCCAACGGGTTACGCTACTGCTGGATCGTTTGGGGCGGCTGACGCGGGAATTGCAGTTCGCCGATGGCCTGAACCCGGCGCAATGGGAAGTGCTGCGCTTTCTGGCCCAGGCCAATCGCTATTCCCGCACCCCCTCGGCACTGGCTGATTACCTTGGTTCGACCAAAGGCACGGTGTCGCAAACCCTGATCGCGCTGGAAAACAAGGGCCTGATCGACCGGGTGAAAAAGACCTGCGACCGGCGCGGCGTGGAATTGCACCTGACCTGCGATGGCAAGGCCATGCTGGCCAAGGATCCGATGCGCACCCTGGAACGCGCCATCGACGACATGGCCAGCGACTGCGGCGGCATGCTGGTGCGCGGCCTCTCAAAGCTGCTGTATGAATTGCAGAATCGCCATGCCGTGATGCAGTTCGGTGTGTGCCAGGATTGCTCGCTGTTTTGCGTCAAGGGCGCCGAGATTGCCGCCGCCAAGCATCAATGCGGCAAAACCGGCGAGGCGCTGAGCGACATGGAAAGCGGCCAGCTTTGCGTCAAATATCAGGGCGTGACGGCAGATGGCGCAGATTAAAAACTAAATAGTAAGAGCTTTCACGAAAGCGAGAGCAGCTGCAAAAACGCCAATTACCAAGCCAATCAACTGCCATGTGGTTGGCATAGCAGACACCCGGCCTTTAATCTCAGCGATATCAACATTAATTTTCGCCAAGACAGGTTCCATGCGTGTCAGCATATCTTTTATCTCTTTTGTATCGGCCTCTAATTTTGCAACACGAGCATCTAAACCCGGCGGTAGGCCACCATCATTCCCTGCGCCGCCACCATATCCCCCTGCCCCGGATCGGCCGCGCCGCTCATCGAGGGAGTATATTTGCCCCGCAGAATCCGGAAGTTTCGAATCCTGATCGTTAGCCATCAGATTTGTCGCCCCCTGCCAGTAATTTTTTTCTCAAATTGGCGCTCCAGTCAGCATAAGATTTATGTGACTGCACCACCTCTTGAAAGAAATTCTCAGCCTTTTCAGCCCCGCTCAATTTATTGGCCTTCACAATCTCAACCAAAGCCCCGATTGTTTCGCTTTGTGCAAAAACCAGGGCATCCAGATAGTTCAAAATCTCCCCCAGATGCTCATGAGGGTTAATCTGTGGGAGTTTATGTTCAGTCTCGTCCATGCAGACAATCTAATCATGATCATGAAGTTCAGAAAAGTGTTAATGCCAGACGGAACCGCCCCTTGCTTATGTTGTGGCGAAGGCATTAGCCTAACCGCTGTTTGAAACCAATCCAGACCAATAAGCCAGGAAACGACGATGAAGTTCACCGGTACCGATTCTTATGTCGCGACCAATGATTTGATGGTGGCGGTGAATGCAGCCGTGACGCTGGAGCGTCCGCTGCTGGTAAAGGGCGAGCCGGGCACCGGCAAGACCGTGCTGGCCATCGAGATCGCCAAGGCACTCGGCGCGCCGCTGCTGACTTGGCATATCAAATCCACCACCAAGGCGCAGCAGGGCCTGTATGAATATGATGCCGTGTCGCGCCTGCGCGACGGCCAGTTGGGCGAAGAGCGCGTGCGCGACATCGCCAACTACATCAAGAAGGGCAAGCTGTGGGATGCCTTCACCGCGCCGCAGCGCCCGGTGCTGCTGATCGACGAGATCGACAAGGCCGATATCGAATTCCCGAACGACCTGCTGCTTGAACTCGACCGCATGGAATTCTTTGTCTACGAGACCGGCGAGACGATCCGGGCCGAGCAGCGCCCGATCGTCATCATCACGTCCAACAACGAGAAGGAATTGCCGGACGCCTTCCTGCGCCGCTGCTTCTTCCACTACATCCGCTTTCCCGACCGCGAGACCATGGAGAAGATCGTCGAGGTGCATTACCCCGGCGTGCAGAAGACCCTGGTGCGCGATGCAATGACCGTATTCTACGAATTGCGCGAAACGCCCGGCCTGAAGAAGAAGCCATCAACTTCTGAATTGCTCGACTGGCTCAAGCTGCTGATGGCGGAGGATCTGCCGCCCGAGGCTTTGCGCACCAAGGAACAGGGCAAGCTTATTCCGCCGCTGGCTGGTGCATTGCTCAAGAACGAGCAGGATGTGCATCTGTTCGAACGCCTGGCCTTCATCGCGCGGCGCGAAAGCCGCTAGGCCCCGGTTCAGCTTCTGCCCGGTCAGGGAGGCTCGGCATGTTCATCAACTTCTTCCTCGAACTGCGCAAAGCAAAAGTGCCCGCCACCTTGCGCGAATACCTGCTGCTGGTCGAGGCGATGCAGAAGGGCGTGCCGAATTACCGCGTCGAGGATTTTTACTACCTGTCGCGCTCGGCCCTGGTGAAGGATGAGCGCAACCTCGACAAATTTGACCGCGTGTTTTCCCAGGTCTTCAACGGCCTGGAATTTGTGTCTGATGCGATCTCGGCCGATATTCCGGATGAATGGCTGCGCAAGCTGGCGGAGCGCACGCTGAGTGAAGAAGAAAAGGCGATGATCGAGGCGCTCGGCGGCTGGGACAAGCTGATGGAGACGCTGAAAAAACGCCTGGAAGAGCAGAAGGAACGCCACCAGGGCGGCTCAAAATGGATCGGCACGGCCGGCACCTCGCCCTTCGGCGCCTATGGCTACAATCCCGAAGGCGTGCGCATCGGCCAGGATAAATCGCGCAATCGTCGCGCCGTGAAAGTGTGGGACAAGCGCGAATACAAGAACCTGGATGACAGCGTTGAACTCGGCACCCGCAACATCAAGGTGGCCTTGCGGCGCTTGCGCAAATTCGCCCGCGACGGCGCCGATCTGGAGCTGGATATCCCCGACACCATCCGCTCCACCGCCAACAATGCCGGCTATCTAGACCTCAAGCTGGTGCCGGAGCGGCATAACAAGGTGAAGGTGCTGCTGCTATTCGATATCGGCGGCTCAATGGACGACCATATCAAGGTCTGCGAGGAATTGTTCTCGGCGGCGCGAACCGAATTCAAGCATATGGAATTCTTCTATTTCCACAATTGTGTCTATGAGAAGCTGTGGAAGGATAACCGCCGCCGGCACAACGAATTCCAGCCGACCTGGGAAGTGCTGCGCAAATTCCAGAGCGACTACAAGCTGATCTTTGTCGGCGACGCCACCATGAGCCCCTATGAGATCGTGCAGGCCGGCGGCAGCGTTGAGCATTGGAACGAAGAGTCTGGCGCCACCTGGATGCAGCGCCTGCTCGACACCTGGCCCAAGGCGGCCTGGCTCAATCCGGTGCCGGAGAAATACTGGGACTTCACGCCTTCGGTGCAGGTGGTGCGGCAATTGATGAAAAACCGCATGTTCCCGCTCACCCTGGGTGGCCTGGAAGGCGCGATGAAGGAATTGAATCGCTGAGCCGGCTCAAGCAGCTCCGGTTTGCAGCGTTGCCGGCTCGATCGTCTTGAAAAAACCCGTCACCGTGTGGCCATCCAGCGATAACGGCAGGATCAGCCGCACATAGCTGAACTGCATGCCATCCAGCGCCACATAGCTGCGCCGTGCCAGGCTTGGCTGCCGTAGATTGGCCACCTGCTCCATGCTGGCATAGACAATCGCGGCATCATGGGTGTTGAAGAAATTGCCGAGACGGCGGCCACCGGCATCTGCTGAGGTCCGTTCGCCAACATAATTGCCTGCCAGCCGGACCCGTACATCACGCTCTTCCGGCAGGTAGTCCAGCAGCATCGTGTAGGGCATCACATCGGGCGGCAACGCCTCCACTTCGATCACCGCCGGCAGGGCCGGGGCGGCACGGCCCGGCAGGCTGCGATGTGCCGCCAGCCAGGCGGCATGGCAGGCCGCCAAAGATGGAAAATCCGCCAGATCGGCAAGCGGCAATTCCTCATAGCCCCGCAGGTTCAGCGGCTGCATTGCTGCCGCACCAGCATTGTTAGGCATGGGATCATTCATCTGCATAATCCAACTGAGTTGCCGCCGAAACAGGAAATAGTACGCTGCCTGTCCCGCGCCATCGCCGGCTGCCGGCATATGCAAATGTTAATACGCTCATGCGTCATATTCCCGTTTCCCCGCAGGCCAGCGCTTTGGCGGCATAAAAATCTCTGGGTCAAATGCGGCATAACGCTGACTGACCAACCGCAGCAGATCTTCCAGGTCTCGCAGCCGCGGCCCGTCGCTGCGCATCTGTGCCTGATTCCAGCGCGCCAGTACGGCCTCAATATCCAGCGCAAAGGCTCGCAACAGATTTATCTGCGGCCAGACCCGCTGCCTGGCATGATCCGCTTCCACCAGCAGACGGTTCACATCAGCAACCACAGCATCACAAATCATTGCACGTTCGGTGCCCCAGATCGCCACCTGTCGTAACTGCAACGCCCCGCGCCGGGCCAGATCGCCAGCGGGGTCGGCATTGTGCCGCACGGAAAACTGCGCCATCTCGCCTACTGTTCGCTGCAAGGCACTGGTCATGCGGCGCAGCCAGTCCACCCGGGCGATATCAACGATCACATCGCGCATGCGCTGCTCAATCATTTCCACATCCAGATCGGGCAGCAACAACTTCACCAGCCGGGCAATCTGGTGCAGTTTTTCAGCATCCGAGCCGGGCGGCGGCAACTCGGCTTGCGGCGAGGCATCAAGCAACGGCAGTTGCAGGGCGCGCCACAGGGTGACGGCGCCGCGCTGCACCACATGCTCCTTTGGCATCCAGGAGGGCCGGCCATCAAGCAGTTCAGACGGCACCGGATTGCCAACCTGGATGCTGCGCATGTAATTCAGTGCCGGCGACACCAGTTCCAGCAATTGCCGATCCGGATGGGTCGGCGGCAGGTTGAGGCTGTTTACCAGGGCATCCAGCGACAACGCCCCCTTTAGCTCGCCAAATTGCAGCGCAAGCGTCACCTCACGGTTCTCACCGCGCATAAAATATGAGCCCGGGCGGCGCAGTTCGGCATGGCTGAAGCTAAAGCTGCGCGGCTTCGCTGTCGTATCCTCGTCTGCGATATTCATTCACGCCAATTCAAAAAAACTGATCTGCCAACCCCATCCGGTTGCAATAAATGGTTTGTTGCGGCCCTGCGTCAAGATCAAGGCGAGCCAGGCGGCAGCTCTGTCAGGCTGGCTCAAGCCACGCCACTGCGCTCGTCATCAACGATACGCACAAAGAAGCTGTCCTGCGGCGGCAGCAGGCGTTCAAGATGGGCGCGCGCCGCTGCATGGGTTGGCGCCGGCACTTCGTAATAGCGGCCCTCATTCCACTGATAAGCAGCATCCGAAAGCTGCATGGCGCGCTGGCCGAGCTGCGGATTGTGGACCACCAGGCGCCAGGGCGGGAAGCGCGGATCAACACCTTCAATCGGCGTGGCGGTGTAGATGAACGGCAGATCGGTTTCGGCGTGGCGCATTTCCAGCGATTCGAGCTCGCTGCGGGCGCGGGCTATCTGCTGGTCGAGATCGGCCACCTTCTTGCGCTCGTCGCTCAGCGCCTCGTCATAATGGCTCTGATCCTTCTCGGCCTGCTCGCGGCGCGCAATCACGTCCTGCACCTGCAATTCCACTGAGCGCCAGCCATCACGCAGACGCTCGGCCACAGTCAGCACAATCAGCAGGAACATGCCGAGATTGGCAGCAACAACCAGGGTTTCGATGACATCGCTGAGCGTCATTGCTACAGCTCCGTCAGTTTGAGTTTGCCGGTGAACGGCCGGAATTCGATGATCTGGCCCTGTGCGCCAACCCAATGTTTGATCAGGCGTTCGGCATTGGTCTGGTTCTGGCCCCAGACGACAAAGCGGGCATAACGCCGGCCATGCACGCCACTTCCGCCTGAGCCTTTGCCGTCAAAAGGCGGCACATGTGCCGGGCCAACCGCCTTGGCATAATAGCCCATCGTGCCGGCAATCGGGATGCCATGCTCGTAGACCGTCATATTGCGCGGGTCGGTGAGCTTGATCTCCTCGGCCATTGCCGCGCCATGCTCGTTCTGCAATTGCAGCAGCGTGCGTTCGCGCTCGGCGCGGCCCTCCTGCTCCTGCTCAATCTGGCGCGACCGCTCGCCGACCAGATCATAGATTTCCCGAAGGCGGTCGTTTTCCTCGTCGAAACGCAATTCGCGGCGAGCATAATGCTGCGCCGCCTCCTGCAACCAATTGCCCGCAAGGCCAACGATGAAAAACAGGCCGATAACCGGCAACAAGGCGAGCACCATATCGCTCAGCGTCATGGCGATTATGTTTTCCTGCTTGGCCAAATGGGCGATTCTGCCCGAGGCATGACTGTGGTTGATTCATATACACGAATCAACAGTTGAGTTTTGGTTAAGACCAAGCAATTCAGCCTAGTATGCCACCCCAACAAAAAAGGCCGGGAGTTGCGCTCCCGGCCCCTTCGTAATCGCTTGTAGGCTTAGCGCTTCGAGAACTGGAAGCTGCGGCGGGCCTTCGGCTTGCCGTACTTCTTGCGCTCGACCACGCGCGGATCGCGGGTCAGGAAGCCCTGGGCCTTGAGCGCCGGACGCAGGTCCGGCTCAAAGTAGGTCAGCGCCTTGGAAATGCCATGACGCAGCGCGCCAGCCTGGCCCGACAGGCCGCCACCAACAACGGTGGCGTAGATGTCGAACTGGCCGACCCGGTTGGTCAGTGCGAAAGGCTGCTGCAGCAGCATGCGGAGCACCGGACGAGCAAAGTAATCGTTGCTTTCCTTGCCATTCACGATGAACTTGCCGGCGCCGGGCTTGAGCCAGACGCGGGCGATCGCGTTCTTGCGCTTGCCAGTGGCATAGGCGCGGCCGAACTTGTCGACCTTGCGCTCATGAACGGGAGCTGCGGGAGCCGCAGCGGCAACGGCCGTGGCCTTGCTCAAATCGGCGAGAGTGCGTGCCTCGGCCATGATCAATCGATCCTCTTGTTCTTCGGATTCAACGCGCCCACATCAAGCACTTGCGGCTGCTGCGCCTCATGCGGATGCTCCGTACCCTTGTAGACGCGCAGCTTGGTCAGCTGGCGGCGGGCCAGCGGGCTTTCCTTCGGCAGCATACGCTCAACCGCCTTCAGGATGACGCGCTCCGGAAAGCGGCCCTGCAAGCGCTGACCGATGGTCGCACCCTTCACACCGCCCGGATAGCCGGTATGCCAATGGAACACGGATTGCTGCGCCTTACGGCCGGTCACCCGCACCTTCTCGGCGTTGATGACGATGACATGGTCGCCGGTATCGACATGCGGGGTGAAGATCGCCTTGTGCTTGCCGCGCAAACGCTTGGCAATCAGGCTGGCGAGACGACCGAGCACCAAGCCTTCGGCGTCAATCAGCACCCACTTCTTGTCGACCTCGGACTCTTTAGCGGAAAAGGTCTTCATTGCACTATCCTGGAT
>NZ_JAGOLP010000093.1 GCF_017994015.1 Ferrovibrio sp.
GGCAGGAACACCGTCCAACGGTTAATGTAGGGCGCTTGGCCCAAGCCCGCAACCATGACTAAGATCATAGCGGAAAACAGAGAAGATCGAGGGCGGAATGCGGGTAGTGGTGACGGGGGCGGCCGGTTTCATCGGCAGCCGGCTGGTGCATGAACTGGTGCGGCTGGGCCGGCTGCGCGACGGCAGCGGCCATGAACGCGCCATCACCGAACTGATGCTGCTGGACCGCACCGCGATTGATCTGCCGGGCCTGAACCTGCCGGCTAATGCCAGCCGCATCGCCATCCGCTGCGCCAGCGGCGAACTCTCCGATGCCGCTTTTATGGCGCGCTGCCTTGGCGAAGCGTCACTCGACAGCCTGTTCCATCTCGCCGCCATGCTGACCAGCGCTGCCGAGCATGATTTCGAGCAGGGCCTGGCGGTGAATGTGCTGGGCCTGCTGGATATCCTGGGCCATTGCCGGCGCCAGGGGCGAAGCCCCAAGTTGATCTTCGCCAGTTCGATTGCCACTTTTGGCGGCGCGCTGCCCGATCTGGTGGAGGATGATACGGCGCAGAAACCCCAAACCTCCTATGGCGCGCACAAGGCCATCGCCGAATTGCTGCTCGACGACCATAACCGCCACGGCCTGCTGGATGGCCGCGCATTGCGGCTGCCGATTGTGCTGACCCGGCCCGGCAAGCCGGCGGCCTCGGTTTCCGACCGCGTGGCCGGCATCCTGCGCGAACCACTGCGCGGCGAGCCGGTGGCCTGCCCGCTGACCCCGGAAACCTGGCTGCCGGTGGTATCGGTGGGCGCCGTGGTGCGCGGCCTGATCACGCTGCATGACCTGCCGCCGGAAGCCTTTGGCGACAGCCGCGCCCTCAACCTGCCGGCGCTGAGCGTTACGGTGGCGATGATGATCGAATGCCTGCGCCGCCATGCCGCCAGCTTGCCGGCGGGCCATCGGCTGGGCACGATTGGCTGGGCGCCCGACCCGGCGATGCAGCGCATTGTTGATAGCTGGCCGAAACGCTTTGACTCGGCCCGCGCCCGCCGCCTCGGCATTCTGCCCGATGCCGACCTGGATGCCGTGTTGCAGGATTTTCTGGTGAATGGGGGCCTGAGCCATGAGTGATAAAGTCTGCATCATCGGCGCCGGCTCCAGCGGCGTGGCGGCGGCCAAGGCGCTGAAACAGGCCGGCATCGCCTTTGATTGTTTCGAGGCCGGCTCGGCCATCGGCGGCAATTGGCGCTATATGAATGACAACGGCATGTCATCCGCCTATCGCAGCCTGCATATCGATACCAGCCGGCGCAATCTGCAATACCCGGATTTTCCCACGCCCGACGATTGGCCGGATTTCCCCTCGCATTGGCAAGTGATACAGTATCTGGAAGCCTATGCCAGCCATTTCGGTGTGCTGCCGCATATCCGCTTCAACACCAAGGTCGCCGAGGTAAAGCCCGAGGCTGGTGCCTGGCGGGTGAGCCTGGAAAACGGCGAGAGCAGCCTCTACCGCGCCGTGCTGGTGGCCAATGGCCATCTCTGGGATGCGCGCTGGCCGGATTTTCCAGGGCATTTTGATGGCCCGCAAATTCATAGCCATGATTACAAGACCGCAGATGGCTTCGACGGCAAGCATGTGCTGGTGGTGGGCATCGGCAATTCGGCGGTGGATATCGCGGTGGACCTGTGCCGCCGTGCCGCCAGCGTGCAGCTCTCCACCCGGCGCGGCGCCTGGATCATGCCGAAATACATCCTCGGCATACCCACCGACCGCTGGTCGGCCTTCCTGATCCGCAAGCTGAAACTGCCGACACCGCTGGCCCGCGCCATCATCGCCCGGCTGATGTATCTCACTGTCGGCGATCAGGAACGCTATGGCGTGAAAAAGCCGCCGCATCCGATGTGGCGCGAACATGCCACCATCAGCCAGGAATTGCTGCCCTATATCGGCCATGGCTGGATCCGGATGCGGCCGGATGTAAGCGCCTTGCAGGGCGATAGTGTGGCCTTTGCTGATGGCAGCAGTGCGCCGGTGGATGCCATCATTTACGCCACCGGCTACCGCACCAGCTTTCCGTTTCTTGATCCCGGCATCTTCAGCGTGCGTGACCGAGAGCCGGTGCGGCTCTATCGCCGCATGCTCAGCGCCAGCCATCCGGGGCTGTATTTCGTCGGCCTGGTGCAGCCGATCGGCGCCACGATTCCGCTGGTGGAAATCCAGGCACGCTGGCTGGCGGGGGTGTTGGGTGGCCGCATCGCGCTGCCCGATGCAGCCACCATGCAGGCCGAGATTGCGGCGCATCACCGCCATGTGCAAAGCCGCTATGTCGATAGCGCACGCTACACCCTGGAAGTGGATTTCCGTGATTATGCCGGCCAGATGCGGCGCGACATGAGCCAGGGCCGCGCCGGGGGTTGACCCTTACGGCGCTTCCAGCTTGGCCGCAATGTCTTCCAGCTTCTGGGCCAGGCCGAGCAGGGCGTCGGCGCCGGTTTTGGCGCTATCCTGCTCCTGGCGCAAAACGGCAACATCCTGGCGCAATTGCTGCAAGTCGCGCTGGGCGCCTTCCAGATCGTCGGCCATGGTGAGCGCCGCCATCAGCAAGAGCCGGGCCTCGCCGACCTGGCCCACCAGCGCCGCCAGTTCACGCACCCGCACATCGACCACGCCCGACAGGCGCTCGACCTGTTCTTCCTCGCCGTCATCACAGCCGATCGGATAGAGCCGGCCATTCACGGTGACATTCACTTCACCCATGATGTCCTCCTCAAGCGGGTTCGGCCAGGGCGCGACGCAGCCGGGCCATGGTGGTTTCAATCCGCGCCATCACATCGGCTTCGAAAGCCTTGGCTTCAGCCTGCGCGGCACGGGCCTGGGCCAGATCAGCGCGCAGGGCGGCAATCACCCCGGCATCTTCCGGCGCCGGCAGAGGCAGCACTGGCGCAGCGGCAGCCAGGGTGGCGCGCTCGGCCACCAGTTTCAATTGCGCCTGCGCGGCCAGCGCCGCAGAAAGCCGGCCGCTCAAATCGTCCCGCTCGCGTTTCAGATCGTCGCGTTCGCGCTGCAAGGCGGCAAGCTGCTCGGCCATGGCCGGATCAACGAGCGCCGGCCCCGGCACAAGCGCTACCGGGCCGGCATCGGCCTGCATGGTGGCCAGTTCCTCGCGCAACGCATCCACCAGGGCGGCGCGTTCGCGGCACGAATCCGCTTCCTCGCGCGCCGCCTGCAAGGCCTCGCGCAGCAGCCGCACTTCCTGGCCGGCCTGGGCATGCTGTTCCGACAGGGTGCGATAGGCCACGGCACGGCTGGCCAGCGCGGCATCCAGCCGGCGCAACGCCTTCTCCATCGCGACCGACGCCGCGGCCACACCGTTTTCCATGATCGTCAATTGCTTTATGATGTTGGACTGATTTGCTGACAGGGAAGATAAGCGTCGCCCGGGCTCAGCGTCAACCAAACGCCCGACCTGCCGGCCAGCCCCGAAAGTTATCCACAAGCGCCATGCTCGAAGCCCTGCCGATTCTGCACGACCCCTGGTTTTATGTCGCCGCGATGCCGGCGGTGATCCTGATCGGCTTGAGCAAGGGCGGCTTCGGCCCCGGCACCAGCCTGCTGGCTTTGCCGCTGATGAGCCTGACCATCCCGCCCCT
Organism: Ferrovibrio sp.; assembly: GCF_017994015.1. Lineage (GTDB taxonomy): Bacteria > Pseudomonadota > Alphaproteobacteria > Ferrovibrionales > Ferrovibrionaceae > Ferrovibrio. The sequence continues at coordinate 3,641 of NZ_JAGOLP010000093.1, forward strand.
GCAAGCTGCGGCCATCACCCTGCCGGTGCTGTGCATCATGGATTTGGCCGGCCTGTGGGCTTATCGCAAGACCTGGGACCGCGCCAACATGATGATCATCCTGCCCGGTGCGCTGGTGGGCATCCTGATCGGCACGCTGACCGCCGATTGGGTGAGCAATCGCGGCGTGCAGATCATCATCGGCCTGGTGGCCGTGGTGTTTGTGCTGGATAAGTGGCTGCGCAAGGGCAGCCCGCAAGCGGCACCGATGAATGTGAAAAAAGGCCTGTTCTGGAGCGTGATTTCCGGCTTCACCAGCTTCATCGCCCATGCCGGCGGGCCGCCGCTCTCGGTCTATCTGGTGCCGCAGCGGCTCGACAAGACGTTGTTTGTCGGCACCAGCATTGTCTACTTCACCGTGCTGAATTACGTGAAACTGATCCCCTATGCCTGGCTTGGGCAACTCAGCGCGGTCAACCTTGGCACTGCCGCCATCCTGGCACCCGTAGCAGTGGCAGGCGTGTATCTGGGCATGTGGCTGCATAAATTTCTCAGCGACCGCGCCTTTTACCTGATCATCTACGGCATCACCTTCCTGTGCGGCCTGAAATTGCTGGCCGATGGGCTGGGGCTTTGAGCCGTTTTCGACTCTGTACAAATAAAATTGCCGCCAGGCATGAAACCGCAGCCGTTGCCCAGGCCCGGGCTTCTGGCTAGTTTCTGCGGCCTACAGGGGTGATTTCTGTCCGCTTTGGGGGAAACCAGCATGAGCACGATTTACGACCGCGATCTCGACAAGAATCCAGCCAATTACGAGCCGCTTTCGCCCTTGAGCTTCCTGCGCCGAACGGCCGAGGTTTTCCCGCATCGCCTGGCCATGGTGCATGGCGCCTGGCATTACGATTATGCCACGCTGTATATGCGCTGCCGCCGACTGGCTTCGGCCTTGGCGCGGCGCGGCATCCGGCGCGGCGACACGGTGGCGATCATCGCCCCCAACACGCCGGCGCATCTGGAAGCACATTTCGGCGTACCGGCCACCGGCGCGGTGCTGAACGCGATCAACACCCGGCTCGATCCGGCCGCTATCGCCTTCATCCTGGAGCATGGTGAGGCCAAGGTGCTGCTGGTGGACCGTGAATTCGCCGCCGTGGCCGAACAGGCGCTGGCGCTCTCAAAGAACCGCCCCTATGTGATCGATATCGATGACGCGATGGTGACCAGCGGCGAGCGTATCGGCGCCATCGAATATGAAGACTTCCTCAAGCTGGGCGATTTTGACTATCCCTGGCAGGGTCCGCTCGACGAATGGGATGCCATTGCGCTGGGCTACACATCCGGCACCACCGGCAATCCCAAAGGTGTGGTGACGCATCACCGCGGCGCCTATCTCAATTCGCTTGGTAATGCCGTCACCTGGAACCTGCCGAAACATCCGGTCTATCTCTGGACCCTGCCGATGTTCCATTGCGACGGCTGGTGTTTCCCCTGGACCATCACCATGCTGGCCGGCGTGCATGTCTGCCTGCGCAAGGTGGAACCGGCTGCGGTGTTCGCCAGCTTCACCGATCAGGGCGTGACACATTTCTGCGGCGCCCCCACGGTGCTGAGCATGCTGATCAATGCCCCCGACGAGGTGCGCGCCAAACTGAAGCCGGGCGTGAAATGCATGACCGCCGGCGCCGCCCCGCCGGCTGCCGTGATTGCCGCCATGGAAGCCATGGGCTTTGACATCACGCATGTTTATGGCCTGACGGAAGTGTATGGCCCGGCCGTGGTGTGCGACTGGCATGAGGAATGGGACAAGCTGGAACTGCCCGAACGCGCCGCGCTGAAGGCACGCCAGGGCGTGCGCTACCATGTTGAGGAAGATGTGGCAGTGCTCGATCCGCAGACCATGCAGCGGGTGCCGGCCGATGGCGAAACCATGGGCGAGATCATGTTCCGCGGCAACGTGGTGATGAAAGGCTACCTGAAGAACCCGAAAGCGACACAGGAAGCCTTTGCCGGCGGCTGGTTCCATTCCGGCGATCTCGGCGTGGCCTATCCGGGCGGTTACATGCAGATCAAGGACCGCTCCAAGGACATCATCATTTCCGGCGGCGAGAATATCTCGACGCTGGAAGTGGAAGGTGTGCTCTACATGCACCCGGATGTGCTGGAAGCCGCCGTTGTGGCGCGGCCAGACAAACATTGGGGCGAAACGCCTTGCGCCTTTGTCACGCTGAAAGCCGGCGGCAAGGCCACGGCAGAAGACTTGATCGCCTTCTGCCGCGAGCGCTTGGCCCGTTTCAAGGTGCCAAAGACCGTGGTGTTCAGCGAATTGCCAAAAACCTCGACCGGCAAGATTCAGAAGTTTGAATTGCGCGAGAAGGCGAAGGCGCTGGACTAAAGCGCCCCGCCCGGCGCGGCTGGGGCTATTGCTTCAGCCGCGAAATCTCTTCCTTCAGCTTCAGCTTCTCGCGCTTGAGCCGAGTGATGCGAACGGGATCGGGCAATGGGCGATGGGTTTCATCGTCGATCACAGCCTGCAAATGGGCATGTTTCTCGACCAGGCTCTCGATATGCGCTTCTGTAGCCATAGCGTCCTCCTCCTTGCGGTTTAGGAGCGCAGTGTCGGCGCGGCCTTGAACGCGACCACACCGATGCGCGTACTTGTTCATGTAAGCACTGACCCCTCGCTTTGTCAGCCCCTTTAAGACAAAATGGTGACGAAATGACGCGCCGCAAAAAAACTGCACAACCCGCAACGACGATGCCACAACAAACGGCGCGACGTTTGGTTGTGGGCATCAGCGGTGCATCGGGTGTGATCTACGGCATCCGGCTGCTTGAAGCGCTGCAAGCCGAGCAGATCGAGACACATCTGGTGCTGACCCGCGCTGCCGAAATGACCATCGCCTATGAAACAACGTATACGGCGAAGCAGGTTCAGGCATTGGCGCACAAGGTCTATCCGCTGGCTGATATCGGCGCTGCCATTGCCTCAGGCTCTTTCGCCAGCATGGGCATGGTGGTGATTCCGTGCTCGATGAAAACCCTGGCCGAGATCGCCACCGGCGTTACCGGCAACCTGCTGACCCGCGCTGCCGATGTGACATTGAAGGAACGTCGCCGCCTGGTGCTGGTGCCGCGCGAGACGCCGCTGCATCTGGGTCATCTGCGCAACATGGTGAGCGTGACCGAGATCGGCGCCATCCTGGCGCCGCCGATGCCGGCTTTCTATGCGGCACCGAAAAGCCTGGATGATCTGATCGACCACAGTGTTGGCCGCGTGCTTGACCTGTTTGGTCTGGAAACCGGCCTGGTGCGGCGCTGGCAGGGCAGCCCGCTCAAGAAATAGCCGCCAGCAACTCCGCAATGGCCGGATGATCCGGCTGGGCCAGCGTGGCGGCATAGGCCGCCAGATGCCGCTCGGCGGCAGCGGCGATCTCGGCGGCATCCAGAGGTAATGCCCGGCGCAAGGCCGGGCTGAACTGCGCCAGCGGCGTCAGATAGGCCTGGGCAATTTCCTCCAGCCGCAATTCGGTCGCCTTCACCTTGTCGTAAAGTCCGGCAGCCGCCGGTTCGCTGGCGGCCAGAGCCTTGAGCGCCCGCCTTGCCTGACGATAAGGCAGCAGCACGGCGCGCACTGGCGCCAGGGCGGCCTCGGCACGTTGCAATTCGCCGGCGGCCCAGTCGATCAGGCCAATTTCCGCCCGCCAGGCGCAGAACAGCAGCAGATTTACATCGGCGCCGGCTTCATCCTGCAACCGCAGGCAGGCATCCGCCACCCCGGGCCGCTGATACAGCGCCAAGGAAAACGGCCAAAATGCGATACCGTGCCGATCCATCCATGTTATAATACGCATATTCCGAGTTCCGCAGAACAGGCGTAAACCGAGGTCATGAACTTTACCGGCTCCCTCGATATCGAAGCATTGCAGCGCCAGCTTACCGACCTGATGGCGGAACACCGCGACCTGGATGATGCAATCAACGCCCTGGCCGAACAGGCGCATATCAACCAGTTGCAGATTCAGCGCATGAAAAAGAAGAAGCTGGCGTTGAAAGACCAGATCATCAAGCTGGAAAGCCTGCTGCTGCCGGATATAATCGCCTGAACGCCTGAACGGCGCTACTTGACCACCAGAAACTGAATGCCGAACCAGCGGAAGCGGCCGGATTCGTCGGTTGGCAGGGTGCAACTGATGCGGCCGCGCCCTTCCGGAAACGGCGTCGCCGGCTTCACTTCAAAACGCCGCTCATCCGCTGTCTTGCCGGGGATGCCCTTCACCGCAATCAGGCCGCTCTGATGCGAGGGGTAGCAGGTCATGCGATCCTGGTATTTTATCTCGGCCGGCAGGCTGAAACGCAAAGCCGGCGGATTACCCGGCTGGCCCTGACGCAGCAGCACTTCGCGCGGTTCAATGTCGCGCGCCGGAAACGGCAGCGCATTCAGCGCCTGGCGCAGCCGCTTGATATCGCCATAGGTCTCGTTCATCGGGAAACGCGGCTGCCAGAAAAAATCCTGGCCGGCCTGCATCACGCCGGAATGCTGGCCGAACGCCACCTGGAAACCGGCCTGCTCAACAATATCGCGGCTGGCCAGATTCCATTCGCCAAACGGATAGGCAAACAACGCCGGCACCGCGCCCAATTCCTGCTTGTAGAGCGCCGCCGCCGTGGCCAGATCGGCGCGCACTTCATCAGGCTTCAAGGTGGCATAGGAAAAATGCGTGTGGCTATGCGCGCCGATGGTAACGCCTTCATCGCGCAGCCGGCGCACATGATCCCAGGTCATGTAACCCTTCACCTTGCTGGTCACCGGCTCTGTGG
>NZ_JAGOLP010000094.1 GCF_017994015.1 Ferrovibrio sp.
CGCCCGATCGTGCTGTATTATGTGATCCTGGTGATTGCCGGCCAGGCGGCCGCTTTCGCCGCTGTGGGCGCGATGCTGCTCGGTGTGATCGTAACCGGTGTCTTCGTGGCGATTTCCATGACCGCCGGCGGCGGTGCCTGGGACAATGCCAAGAAGTACATCGAGGAAGGCCATCATGGCGGCAAGGGTTCGGATGCCCATAAGGCAGCCGTGACCGGCGACACTGTCGGCGATCCCTACAAGGACACGGCCGGCCCGGCCGTGAACCCGCTGATCAAGATCACCAACATCGTGGCCTTGCTGCTGCTGGCGATGCTGGCACACTGATCCCGCCACAAAACAACAAGCGACGAGGGCCGGGGGCAACCCCGGCCCTTTGCTTTTTTTGGGATAGGGCCAAGGCATTTACTGGTTTTCCAGGAAAATAAATTCCTCATAAATTCTCTTCGATGAAATTGGTCGTCTTCCGCAGCGGAATAAGCCACTTAATCAGGGGCTGCGGATAATCAAAGGTTGCCACAGCCGACGATTTCAAATAGTTACAATGAATACTCCTGGGCGGATGGCCGGCTTTATTGGCCATCGGTCCTTACAGGGCGGTGCCAATTGGTGCCGTGACCTGTCCCTACGGGCTTCGGCCCGTCCGCGCGGATGATGCGTGGCTGCCGGATACGGCGCTGCGCCACCAGCTCCAGAAGTTTTGGCAGCCGGTGTATCCGATGGAACAACCAGGAAGGTCGTTGCATGCTGGCTTTAACGTCTCCAGTACCCTATGCGGTTTATCAGCGCCGGCTGGCGCGCGTGGAGGAGCCCAAGGCGGATTTTATTGCCGAGCCGGGACCATTGCCTGGCCGCACCGTGGTGCGCTTCGCCGGCACGGCGACACCCAATTCTGCAGTCAGCCTGCGTATCATGACCGCCGATGTGCCGCGTGAACTGGTGGCACCCGAACTGGGCCTGCGGACTGACAGCAAGGGCCGCTTTTCCTGCCGCATCGCCCTGCCGGCCGGCGGCTGGTATCTGGCCAATTTGCGCCAAGGCGGCAAGGAAATCTCGATTGCCCCCTTCGGCATCGGCGAGGTCTATCTGATCGCCGGGCAATCCTATGCCGGCAATTACCATTCCAGCCGCATGGCCGTGACCGAGCCGAAGGGCCGGGTGGTGGCGCTGAGTCCGCGCCGCAAGTTGTGGCGCGTGGCGCATGACCCGCAGCCGACACTGGATTACCCGGAAGATGGCGAACGCTACTGGGCGCATGTCAACCGCATGCAGGCGATGTTCCATATGCACCAGCGTTTTGATGGTGGCAGTATCTGGCCACTGGTTGGCGACATGCTGGTGGGTGTGCTGGGTGTGCCGGTCGGCTTTGCCAATCTATCCTTTGGCGGCTCTGGGATAGAGAAATGGCACCCGGACGAAAAACTGTTTGAGTATATGCGCGATATCGCCTTGTCGCTGGGCCGCTTCCGGGCCGTTCTGTGGGCCCAGGGCGAAAAGGATGTGCAGGATGGCATGGCGCCGGAGGAATGGAGCCGGCGGCTGAAGCGCATCCAGCGCGCGCTGGCCGAAGACCTGGATTTCACGCCGGATTGGCTGGTGGCCAAATCCACCAAACATCCGACGGTTTACAGCCTGCCGGACCGGGAGGATGCCTTGCGCGCCGCCGTTGACCGGTTATGGCGCAAGGACGACACAATCTTTCCGGGGGCTGATACTGATCGCCTGGTGGGCGACGAGAATCGTGCCGGCCTGGGCGATAGCGCGCATTTCAGCCGCGATGGCCAGCACCGCGCCGCCTGGCTGTGGTTTCACGCCATCATGGCGCATATCGAACACCGCGAGGCGCTGGCAGCGGCGTGAAACTGCTCAGAGCGCCACGGCAGTGGCGCTGAGCACCAGCAGGATCATCACTTCGGCCACCTGCTGCGTCGAGCCGAGCAGGGCCTCATCATGGCCGCCGAGCCGCTTGCGGCCCAGGGCGTGCATCGCCAGCGCCACCAGGGCCACGGTCAGGGCAACAGCCAGCAGCAGTTTCAGGCTGAGCAGCAGCAGGCCACAGAACAATGCCAGCGCACCGGCTTGCAGGGCGGCAGCGAGCGGCACATCGCCTTCAAGCGGCCCAGCCTGGTCATTCGGTGCTGGCGGCAGCAGAAACCACACCCACACCATGGCGGCGCGTGAACCGGCGCCGGCCAGCACCAGGGCAATGGTGGCTGCGGTGCCATAACTCACCGTGGCCTCAAATTCCTCCGCGACAGAGAGCAGGCTGTTGGCCAGATCCTCAATGCCGTTGCTGCGCAAGGCGATCAGCAGCAGCAAAGCCAGCAGGCCGTTGATCCCGATCCGGCTGCCATATTGTGCAGGATCAGCCGGCATCAGGCGCCAGCCGCGAAAACCATCGGTCAGTCTGGCCAGGCTGCGCTCGTGGCGCCCGCCAGTCAGCAATATCTGGCTGACTATGGCCAGCAAGGCAGCGCTGCCGATGCCAAGTCCCAGCGACACGGCAGCCAGGAATACCAAACCGCCGCCAAGGCCGATCAAGGCGCCGATCAGCGGATAGGCCCAACTCGCCGCCGCCTGGCGCTGCACATTGGCATCCTCGGGCAAGGCGGCGGGCAGCGGCAAAGCGGTCAGGGCGCGCAGCGCCAGCAGCAGATCATGGCGACGCCGCTGCCAGCCATGGCGCGGTGGTTCTGATTTGGGGACTGAATGCGGCTCGTCCATGGGCTGGCTCAGGGGGCTGGCTCAGGGTGCGGGTTCAAGCGGTTTGCAGCGCCCGGCCCTCAACGATTGGTGCGGCCGGTATTCTGATTGTTGAAGCGGCCAAAATTACCGAGCAATTGCTCAAGCACGGTAATGTCCTTGCCCTTGGTCGGGGTTTCGCGGTCAACAAAAGCCACCTGGCGGCCGTCCTTCATGCCATACCGTTTGATCTCGGCCACCTTGCCGTCCTTGCCGAAGCTGATCGCCAGCACCTGCTGATCGATCAATTCCGGGGCCATGAAGGCCACGGCCTCGGTTTCGGAGGAAATGTAATACCACACTGTTCCCCATTGCGGGAAAGTGGAGGTGGTGGAGGGCGAGCCGAGCGCGGCATTAACCTGCGGCTCGGTACTGACCCCGACCTTGACTTCCTTGAGCCGATCCTCGTCGATTTGGGCGCCCCGGTAATCCTGGCGCGGCGCACAGGCCGCCAGGCCGGCGCATAGAAGCGCCAGCAGCAACAAGGTGCGGGGCGTGGAAAGTGCCATGGTTTGGAGACTCGCGCTTAAGACCGCAGGATATTATCTTGTCCGCGCCGGAAACGCAAACCGGCGCCGTGCCGCAGCAATAGAAACGATTTAGATCATATGCTTAAAGCCATTTTCTCGCTCTTTGCTGGAAACAAGCCGGAATCCCCGGCGGCCAGACTTTACAGCGCCGCGGTGGCACAGGCGCGTCAGCCCGGCTTCTATATCGAGCGTGGCGTGCCAGACAGCCTGGATGGCCGCTTTGACCTGCTGGTGCTGCATGTTTTCCTGGTGCTGCGCCGGCTCAGCGGCCTGGGCGCGGAAGGCCAGGCCATCGCGCAGGAATTGTCGGATATTGTCTTTGCCGATATGGACGGCAATCTGCGCGAAATCGGCGTCGGCGATCTGGGCGTCGGCAAAAAGATCAAGGCCATGGCCAAGGCGTTTTTTGGCCGCCTGACGGTTTATGAGGCGGCGCTTAATGCCAGCGACGATACCGGCCTGACGGATGCTCTGACGCGCAACCTTTATGGCACCGTGGCGCAGCCCGATCCGGCCGCTGCGGCCTGGATGGCCGGCTACATGCGCCGCGCCGATGCTGCCCTGGCCGGGCAGAGCGAGGGGCTTTTGGCTGGCCGGGTCGATTTCCCGGCCTGAAACACGGCGTTATAAAGGCCATTGACCTAGGCCGCGTCGGCCCCTATGGTCCGCCGCCCATTTACATCCCAGGCTGGAGTGCGGTCGGTGTCGAAAACGCCGGTGCAAAACGAATTTTCCCATCCCATCGACGTGGCCCAGATTGGCCCCGAAGGCGTGTCTGTGCGCCTACAGGCTGCCGAATCGGTGCGCATTGCGCTGGCCAAGCGGTTCCATATCCCGGCCGTGCTGAGCCTGCGCGCTGAATTGCGCGTGCAGCCGGGTGTGGAAAGCGGCCATTTCCAGGTGACGGGCCGGCTCTGGGCCGAAGTGGAGCAGACTTGCGTGGTTTCGCTCGATCCGGTGCGTGAAACGCTGGATGAGGAATTTGAGCGCGGCTTCGCCCCGCCCGAGGCAGTGGCTGAAATCCTGGCCGCCCTGCCGGAATCGGATGATGACGAGTCGGAATGGCTCGACCCTGATGCCATTGATCCGCCGGACCCGATTGAGGGCGGCGTGATTGATCTGGGCGAGGTGGTGGCCGAGGAATTGGCCCTGTCGCTCAACCCCTATCCGCGTAAGCCTGATGCTGAATTACCCGCAGGTTTTACGCCCGATCCGGAGCCGGAAGCCAAGGTCAGCCCGTTTGCGGTGCTGGCCCAGCTTAAGAAAGGCTCTGAAAAGTAAGGCAAGGCCCTTGGTCCCCGGGGCGCCTGAGAGTATAAGACGGGGATTCTTGGCCTGGGCGATGGTTGGAAGACCTGCCCAATGCCCCGCGCGAGCGGGGTGGAATTACAGAGAGAAGTGTCATGGCTGTCCCGAAGAAGAAGAAGTCCAGCTCGAAGCGCGACATGGGTCGTTCGCACGATGCCCTCAAGGGCAGCGCCTATATGGAATGCAGCAATTGCGGCGAACTGAAGCGCCCGCACCATGTCTGCGGCGCCTGCGGCCATTACGATGGTCGTGAGGTGGTAGCCAAGACTGAGGCCGCCTGAACGCGCACGTATTTAGGGTGAGGTTGCGCGCGTGACAGCGACCCTGACCCTTGCGCTCGACGCCATGGGGGGCGATCACGCCCCTGAAATGGTGGTCAAGGGCGCCGCCGCGATTCTTCCGCGCTTTCCCCAGGTGAGGTTCCTGCTGTTTGGCGATGCCGAACAGATTGAACCCTTGTTGCGCAAGTATCCGACCTTGCGCGACCGCGCCGAACTGCGCCACACCGCCGACCGGGTGCATAGCGAAGACAAGCCAAGCCAGGCGCTGCGCCGGGGCCGCAACAGCTCAATGCGGCTGGCGATTGATGCCGTGGCCAAGGGCGAAGCCCAGGCGGTGGTTTCCGCCGGCAATACCGGCGCGCTGATGGCGATGGCGAAGTTTGTGCTGCGCACCCTGCCGGGCATCGAACGGCCGGCGCTGGCGTCGTTTTTCCCGACGTTGAAGGGCGAGACGGTGATGCTCGACCTTGGCGCCAATGTGGAATGCGATTCGCGCAATCTGGTGCAGTTTGCCGTGATGGGTGCCAATCTGGCGCATTCCGCGCTGGGCCGGCATCGCCCGCGCGTTGGCCTACTGAATGTGGGCGTTGAGGAATTGAAGGGCAATGACGCGGTGCGTGGCGCCGCAGAATTGCTGCGCGCCGTGCAGAATCCGCCGTTTGAATTCGTTGGCTTCGTTGAGGGCGACGACATCACCAAGGGCGAGGTGGATGTTATCGTAACCGATGGCTTCACCGGCAATGTGGCGCTCAAGACCGCCGAAGGCACCGCCAAGCTGATGGGCACGCTGATGCGCGCCGCGTTCCAGCGCTCGATCCTGACCAAGCTGGGGTATCTGCTGGCCTATTCCGGCCTGGCGATGCTGAAGGCGCGCATCGATCCGCGTTTTTACAATGGCGGCGTCATGCTGGGCTTGAACGGCATTGCCGTGAAAAGCCATGGCGGCACCGATGAAGTGGGCTTCGCCGCAGCGCTTGAAGTGGCTATCGACATGGCCAATGACCGCCTGATTGAGCGGATTCGCGCCGATTTCTCGGGCGCCTTCGCCGAAGCCCTGACCAATCCGCCGCCCAGTATTGCGGGCCCCGGTAGTTCCAGTATCAGCAGCAACGGCAAGGATGCGGTCAGCGAGCCGGTCAAGATTGCCGTCGCGGAGGTTCCATGATCCGTTCCGTCGTTATCGGCTGCGGCAGTTATCTGCCCGAGCGTGTGCTGACCAATGCCGAACTGGCGACCATGGTGGACACCACCGATGAATGGATCGTCGAGCGCAGCGGCATCCGCCAGCGCCATATCGCCGCCGAGGGTGAAAAGACCTCGGACCTGGCGATCAAGGCGGCCGAACGCGCCATCGCCCATGCCGGCATCACCGCCAATGAGATCGACCTGATCGTGCTGGCCACGGCCACGCCAGACGAGACTTTTCCAGCCACCGCCTGCCGGGTGCAGCACGCCCTGGGCATCACCGGCGGTGCGGCTTTCGACGTGCAGGCGGTTTGCTCCGGCTTCATCTTTGCCATGGCCACCGCCGACAATTTCCTCAAGGCCGGGCAGTTTAAAACCGCCCTGGTGATCGGCGCCGAGACCTTCTCGCGTATCATCGACTGGACCGACCGCACCACATGCGTGCTGTTTGCCGATGGCGCCGGCGCGCTGGTGCTGCGTGCCGAAGAAGGCGCGGGCGACAGCATGGATCGTGGTGTGCTGACCACGCATCTGCATTCCGATGGCCGCCACCATGATCTGCTTTATGTGGATGGCGGGCCGTCTTCGACCCAGACCACCGGCCATCTGCGCATGCTGGGCAAGGAAGTGTTCCGCCATGCCGTGGTGAACCTTTCCGATGTGGTGAAGGAAACCCTGGCGGCCGTGAATATGAGCGCCGACCAGATCGACTGGCTGGTGCCGCATCAGGCCAACAAGCGCATCATCGACGGCACCGCCCGGAAACTCGGCATGAGCACGGAGAAAGTGGTGATGACCGTGGATCACCATGGCAACACGTCGGCAGCCTCGGTACCGCTGGCGCTGGCCGAAGCGGTGGCCGATGGCCGTATCAAGCGCGGCGATGTGGTGCTGATGGAAGCGATGGGCGGCGGCTTCACCTGGGGCAGCGCCCTGGTGCGCTGGTAAGCCAAACCGGAAAAGCGTTGGCGTGGGGCTTTTTTACCCCGATTCGGCCATCGTCGTATTGACGCCCAATCCCGGTTAAGTTAGCGTCACTGCACGAAAAATTGCAAAAGAAGGGGGCGGCGCATGACAGGGAATACTCTGACGCGCGCGCAATTGGCCGAGGCTATTTACCAGGAAGTCGGGCTTTCGCGCAGCGAATCCGCCACCCTGGTGGAAACCGTGTTGAACGAGATCATCGAAAGCCTGATCGCCGACAACATGGTGAAAATCTCGTCCTTTGGCACCTTCCAGGTCCGCTCCAAGGGCGGCCGCATGGGGCGCAATCCAAAGACCGGCCAGGAAGTGCCGATTGATCCGCGCAAGGTGCTGGTTTTCCGCGCCAGCCATGTGCTGAAGGAAAAGATCAATGCCGGCATGCATTCAGGCAAAAAGGCGCCGGCAGCCGATTGAGGCGATTTGAACCGTGTCTGAAGCCGACGAGTCTGTAACCCCGAAAGCCACGCGCCGCGCCGAAGCCAAGGCAGCCAGTGCCTTCCGCACCATCGGCGAAGTGGCCGACAGCCTGGGGCTGGCGCAGCATGTGCTGCGTTTCTGGGAAAAGAAATTCCATCAGGTGCGCCCGGTGAAACGCAATGGCGGCCGGCGCTATTACCGCGTGGAAGATATCGAAATGCTGCGCGAAATCCGCAGCCTGCTGCATGACCAGGGCTATACCATCCGCGGTGTACAGAAACTGCTGCGCGAAGGTGGTCTGGCGCAGGAGGTGAGGGCGCGTGCCACCGGCAAAGCGCCGAAAGTGGTCGCTAAAACCGTTATGCCGGTTGAAACACAGGCGGAAAAGCCGGCCGATAAAACCGCAGACAAGACCGCTGACAAGAATGCCAAGAAGCTGCATTCCGACGATCTGCGCCAGGTTTCGATGCCGTTTGACCTGTTGCAGGATATGAGCGGCATGCGCCAGGCACTGAAGCTGGCACTGGCCGAACTGGAAGCCGTGCATACCGATCTGGCGGCGCGTCAGAACCGCTGAATTAGACCGTTGCCCTTGGTTGCGCCGGGGGGAGGCCGTGGCTATAGTGCCGGCCGATTCCGATGCCGCCAGCTTATTCGGCCAGGCATTGGAAACACGGTCGGAGCGTAGCGCAGTCTGGTAGCGCACTTGCCTGGGGGGCAAGGGGTCGTGGGTTCAAATCCCGCCGCTCCGACCAATATTTCCCCGTAAAATTTGAAGCATCACATCAGCCCCTCGAAGGCGGCCAGCGATAGGATGTGGCTGACCTTCACGCCATCATCGGCCAGCGGCGTGTGGCAGAGCTCGATACGGACAAAATCCGCATTATGGCGCATGCGCGGATCGCCGAAGCGATACAGCGCCAGGCCCTCGCTCACCACTTGCTGCCGGTCCTCGATCGGGTGGCTCAGGCTG
>NZ_JAGOLP010000033.1 GCF_017994015.1 Ferrovibrio sp.
CGCATTCACTGCCTGGTGGCCAGCAATCCGCTGGATAAGCGGCTGCCGGGGCCGTTTGATCTGCTGGTGGCGAATATCCTGGCCGGGCCGCTTTGTGCGATGGCGCATGGACTGGCGGCGCAAGTGGCGCCGGGCGGCCATCTGGTGCTATCCGGCCTGCTGGCCAAGGAAGAGCGCCGGGTGGCGGCGCATTACCGCGCCCAAGGGCTGAGCTTTTCGGCCCGCCTGCCGCGCGAGGGCTGGCACACGCTGATCTTCAAACGCTGAATATCAGGCGTGCAGCCGTCGCAGGCAAATCAAGCTTAGGCAACAACCTTGCGGCCAAGCAGCGGCAGCTTGAAGCCGGCATTTTCGTTGGCGGCATCGCTGGCGGCCTGGGCCGCATCCAGCTTCGGCGCATGCGGGCGATAGATGTCGCCGGCCACCGCCGCCGGGATTTCCGAGCGGGTCAGGCCCATGTCATACAGGGTGCGGTCGTCGAGGCCATAGAGCTCGGCCATCGCCGCCTGACGCGCCAGCGCCGCCTTGATCCGGGCGGTGATCGGCGCAAACAGGCGCTCGACCAGCTTGGTGGCCTGGTAGATCACTTCGGCAAAAGCCTCGGCACGCTGGTAGCGCACATCGGCCTCAAGCTGGCGCAGGTCATAGGCCGGTACCGGGGCGGCAACCGGCTCAACGCTCGACGCCGGTGCCTGAGTGGCAAAGCTGCGCTTGACCCAGCCAACGAAAGCCACGGCGGCCGAGGCCAGCGCCTGGGTCCGCAGGCGGCGGGCATAGGCTTCCACCTCAACCATGGACAGCAGGCGGGGATCGCGCAGTTCAGCGATCAGCGAGGCGGTTTGGCTATCGATATTGTTGGTGCTCATAACGTGTCTCCTATGGGCTGGGACGGACACTCGAATCTCGACTGCGTTCCCGCCCTCAAACTCTGACCACCATATTGCAGTGCAGCATTTGAAATTCAATAGAGAAAAATTGAATTTTTTGGGAAAAATTTTTGTCGCTTATAAAATATATGCCGCGATGCACAATTAGGCAGCGGCAGCACTAAAATGAAGCACTAGTAATAAATTGTTACGGAAATAAAAAAGCCGGGCCGGTCTGTTTTCGGAGTACTCCGATTCAGACCTGGCCCGACTTTTGGGGGAGGAACTTAAACTCTGTTACTCGTGTACTCTGCTTACTGTTACTTCACTTTCTACTTACTCAACTCACTCTACTTACCGTGCGAGCTTGGTATCAGGCGGCGTGGCGCGGGACCAGACGAACCACCTGGGCCACCGACTGTTCAGCGGCGGCGTTTTCGTTCGACGCCAGCACCGGGCGGCTGACGCCACCGGTAACCGCCGCCGGAATCTGCGAGCGCGACAGACCGATATCGCGCAGCATGGCATCGTCCAGGCCGTACAGCTCTTCCATGGCGGCGCGCTGCGCACGCCAGGCATTCAGCTTGGCAACCAGGGTCTTAAGCCCTTGCAGCGCCTTGGGGGCAAGCTGCGCCACCGCTACGGCGCGCAGGCGGCGCGCCTCGGCTTCCACCTCAACGGTGCTGAGCGGAGCAATCCGCGCACCATAGGCATAAGCAGCGGTTTCATTACGGGCGGTAAACATTTTCATCTCCATTTGTAGGGCCGTCTCGTTCGCGGCCACGAGGTGAATATTGCGCTGCACACTGAAATCAACAATCTCTTATATTCGAGTGCTGCAATGCAAAAAACGCATGGGTCCGAATGCCCAGGATGGACGCCCGTTAACCGAATGCTCATACTTGATGCCATGAACGCTCCCCTGCCCTCGCCGATCACCGACCTTTCCATTGACCTGGCCGCCCTGCCGCCGGCCCTGGCCGCCCACCTGCGCGGCATTGCCGCCGCCCCAGCGCCTTTTGGCGGTTTTCCGGGCTTGCGGCTGCTGCCGGCGGATCCCGCCCTGGCGCCCGATAAGGCCGCCGCACTGGTGGCTTTGCTGGCGCGCAACTATGCCGCCGCCATCGAGAATCGCGCCGCCGTGGCCGCCCGGCTGACAGCCTTGCGCGCCGAATTGGCGCGGCGCGGCCTGGCTGGGCTGATCATCCCGCTGACCGACGAATTCCATGGCGAATATCTGCCGCTGCGGGCGCAACGGCTGACCTGGCTGACCGGCTTCACCGGTTCGGCTGGCCTGTGCATCGTGCTGCCCGAGCGCGCCGCTTTGTGGAGCGATGGGCGCTATACCCTGCAATTACGCCAGCAGGTGGATGCCGGGCTGTTCGATTTGCTGCATATCACCGACCAGCCGCCCAGCGACTGGCTGCGCAATACACTCAAACCAGGCCAGAAGCTGGCCTATGATGCCTGGCTGCATACCGAGGATGCGCTGAGGCGTTTCGCTGCCGCTGCCGCTGCGGCCGGCGCCGAATTGGTGGCGGTGCAAGACGGCAATCCGCTGGATGCGGTTTGGGCCGACCAGCCACCGCCGCCGCTGGCCCCGGTGGTGCCACAGCCCGAAGCTTTTGCCGGCCAGGCTTCGGCCGAAAAACGTGCTGCTATCGCCGCAAATCTGCGCCAGCAGGCCGTGGATGCAGTGTTGCTCACCCTGCCCGAATCGATCTGCTGGCTGCTCAATATTCGTGGCGGTGATGTGAAACACACGCCCTTCGCCCTGGCCATGGCTTTGCTGCACCAGGATGCCACGCTGGATCTGTTTGTGGATGCGCGCAAGCTGGCGCCTGAGACCTCGGCGCATCTCGGCCCGGATATCCGCATCCAGCCGCCCGAAGCCCTGGATGCCGCATTGGATGCGCTCGGCGCGGCCAAACGCTGCGTGCAGGCCGATCCGGCCACGGCCGGCGCCTATCCGTTGCAGCGGCTGGAACAGGCCGGTGCTCGGCTCAAGCGCGCCGACGATCCCTGCCTGCTGCCAAAAGCCTGCAAGAATGCCGTGGAACTGGACGGCATCCGTGCTGCGCATCTGCGTGATGGCGTGGCGATGTGCCGCTTCCTGGCCTGGCTCGCACGCGATGCGCAGGATGGCTCGGTCGATGAACTGGTGGCGCAGGACAAGCTTGAAGCCTGCCGCCGGCTGGATAACAGCCTGCGCGATCTGTCCTTCACCTCGATTTCCGGCGCCGGCCCGAATGGCGCCGTGGTGCATTATCGCGCCACGCCGGAAACCAACCGCAAGCTGGAACCGGGCAATCTCTACCTGATCGATTCCGGCGGGCAATATCCCGATGGCACCACCGACATCACCCGCACCATCGCCATCGGCACACCGACGGTGGAGATGCGCGAGGCTTTCACCCGGGTGCTGAAAGGCCACATCGCCATCGCGCGGGCAAAATTCCCCGATGGCACCGCCGGCCAGCAGCTTGATGCCCTGGCGCGTTATGCGCTGTGGCAGGCCGGGCTGGATTACGACCATGGCACCGGCCATGGCGTCGGCGCCTATCTCTCGGTGCATGAAGGCCCGCACCGCATTTCCAAGACCGGCAGTATGGTGGCGCTGAAACCAGGCATGATCGTATCGAACGAGCCAGGCTATTACAAAACCGGCGCCTTCGGCATCCGCATCGAAAATCTGGTGGCAGTGCGGCTGGAGATTGAGCGGGCCGAGAATGGCAAAGCTTGGTATGGCTTCGAAACCCTGACCAGAGCGCCGATTGACCGCGCCCTGATCGAGCCGGCTTTGCTAAGCCCGGAAGAAATCGATTGGGTGAATGCCTATCACGCCCAGGTGCAGGCTGATATCGCGCCGCGCCTCGATGACGATACACGCGGCTGGCTGGCAACGGCAACGGCGCCACTCTGACGGCGCCGGCAAGCTTCACATCCCGCCCCTGAGCCAGGGCGGCGGGCGGTGGCGGCGGAAGCTGGCCTGGCGGTCGCGTGCCGATGAACAGGCTTCGTAATAGTCGCCCTCCAACCGCCCGGGCGTGATGCCCCAGCGCGGCAGCATGTCAGGCAAGGCCGCGCCCTGCGCTGCCAGCAACGCGATATTGGCGCAGGCGGCAGCATCGCTATCGGCGGCATGGTGGCGCAGATCAAGCCCAAGATGCGCCGCCACGGTGGCGAGTTTGTGATTCTCCATTTCGGGCCAGGCGGCGCGGGCGATCTTCACCGTGCAAAGAAACCCGAAGCCCGGCGCGGCAATGCCATAATGCTGCAAGGCGGCGCGCAGCACGCCGATATCGAAAGGCGCATTATGCGCCAGCAGCAGCGGCGTGGCTTCAAGATGCGGCGCCAATTCATCCCAGATGGCAGGGAATTCCGGCTCATCCTCCACATCGCACGGCTCGATGCCATGAATGGCGATGAAACCCGGGCTGAAGCGCATGTCATGCGGCCGCACCAGCCGATGCGCCACCCGCGCCACCCGGCCGGCAACGATCCAGGCCAAGCCGATGGAACAGATGCTGCCGGCGCTTGGACTGGCGGTTTCAAAATCCAGCGCGATGGCCGTGGCGCCAGTCACTTCGGCCAAAGTGGGAATGGCGATCTGGCGCAGATGGCTTTCGTCACGCATCGCTCAGCCGCCGATCAATGCCAGCCAATCATCCTCGCTCAGCACCGCCACGCCATGCTTCTGCGCTTCGGCCAGCTTGCTGCCGGCGCCAGGGCCGGCAACCAGATAATCGGTTTTTTTCGAGACCGAGCCGGCCACCTTGGCGCCAAGCGCCAGCGCCCGCGCCTTGGCTTCGTCGCGGGTGAATTTTTCCAGCGTGCCGGTGAATACCACGGTCTTGCCGGCCACCGCCGAATCCTGGCGCGGTTTCTCGGGCGGGATAACCGCGCGCAATTCCAGCAGCAGGTTTTCAATCACGGCGCGGCTTTGTGGCCGGGTGCAGAAACCGACAATGGCGGCGGCGACAATCTCGCCCATGCGATCAATGCTGTTGAGATCAAGCCAAGCTTCGCCGCTCAGGTCTTTGGCCGCATCCATGGCATCGAGCCAGGCGCGCGGGTCGCTGTAATGCATCGCCACCAGGCGGGCACGCTCCTGCCCGACATGGCGGATGCCAAGCGCATGGATCAGACGATCAAAACCGATTTCGCGACGCTGCTCGATGGCGCGCAGCAAGTTAGCCACTGAAAGCTCGCCATAGCCTTCCTTCTTCATCAATTCGTCAGCAAAGCGGCCCAGCTTGAAGATATCCGCCGGCTCGCGCAGCCAGCCCCAGTCGTAGAAAGCGGCAATCTGCTTCTCGCCCAGGCCCTCGATATCAAAGGCGTTACGCGAGGCAAAATGCCGCAACCCTTCCATCGCCTGGGCCGAACAGCTTACACCGCCGGTGCAACGGCGACGTGCATCGGCTGTGCCGGCTTCGTCCACCTCACGCTCGGCCGGCGCTCCGCAGACCGGGCAGCGGGTGGGAAATACAAACGGCTGTGCATCGGCCGGGCGGCGTTCCGGCACCACCGCCACCACCTGCGGGATCACATCACCGGCGCGCTGCACGATCACGGTATCGCCCACACGCACATCCTTGCGGGCGATTTCATCCTCGTTATGCAATGTGGCATTGGAAACCAGCACGCCGCCCACATTGATCGGCTTGAGCTTGGCCACCGGCGTGAGCGTGCCGGTGCGGCCAACCTGGATTTCGATATTCTCCAGCAGCGTCTGCGCCTGCTCGGCGGGGAATTTATGCGCGATGGCCCAGCGCGGGCTGCGGCTGACAAAACCAAGCCGCTCCTGCCAGTCAAGCCGATCCACCTTGTAGACCACACCATCGATATCAAATGGCAGGCTGGCGCGCTGGGCGCCAATCATGGCGTAATAATCAAGCAATTCCTCGGCGGAATGACACAGCCGCACCGGGGCATTCAGCGTGAAGCCCCAATCGGCCAGTTTGTCGCGCGCCGCCTGCATGGTGGCGCCCAGCGGTTCGGAAACCTCGCCCCAGAAATAGCCGAAGAAACGCAGCGGGCGCTGCGCCGTGATCTCCGGGTTAAGCTGGCGCAGCGAACCGGCCGCGGCATTGCGCGGATTGACCGGAATGCGGATAGCGGCGGCGGATAGCCCCTTGGACTCGCGCTCGCGCGCCAGATCTTCCTGCGTCTGGCGGAAAGCCAGGAAGTCGGCGCGGGTCATGTAGACTTCGCCGCGCACCTCCAGAACATCGGGCCAGCCGCTGCCTGTCAGGCGATGCGGCACGCCATGGCGCAGCGTCTTGATATTGGCGGTGACATCCTCGCCCTCCTGGCCATCGCCGCGGGTGGCGGCACTAACCAGTTCGCCCTTCTCATAACGCAGGCTCGCCGACAGGCCGTCAATCTTCGGCTCGGCGATCAGGCTCAGCGCGTCATCGGGGCCGAGATTGAGGAACCGCCGGATACGGGTGAGGAATTCCGCCACGTCGCCGGCCGAGAAGGCATTGTCGAGCGAGAGCATCGGCCGGGCATGGCGCAGCTTGGCGAAACCCGCAGCCGGCGCAGCACCCACCCGCATGGCGGCGCCGCCCAGGGTGCGAAATTCCGGGAAACGCTGCTCGATCTCGTCCAGGCGCCGCCGCAGCGCGTCGTAATCGGCATCGGAAATGCTGGGCGCATCCTGCGCGTGATAGCGCTTGTCATGCTCGGTGATTTCGGCTTCCAGCCGGGCATGCTCCAGCTTCGCCAAACGTGGCGACAAATCCTCGACCGGTTTGGCGCGCTGGCGGCTCATGCGGCGAAACCATAAACTTCATCGTCATGCCCGGGCGCAGACCCACGGCTATCCGGCTTAACTTCTGACCGACTGAGCCTCCCCTGCGTCGTCATGCCCGGGCTTGACCCGGGCATCTCTGCACATGGCGCCGGCAGGGATCGCCGGGTCAAGCCCGGCGATGACGAGGGGAAATTAAACCAGAGCGGCATATTATGCCTGCTGCAACAGCAATTCATCCGCAGCGGCGCGGGCGGCATCGGTGATGGTGGCGCCAGCCAGCATGCGGGCGATTTCCTCGCGCCGCTCATCCTGTTGCAGCGGCATCACTTCGGTCAGCGTGACCCGCGCCTTGGCCGGGCCGCTTTCGCGCTTGGCAATGCGCCAATGCCGTTCGCCCTTGGCCGCCACCTGCGGCGAATGCGTCACCACCAGCACCTGCACTTTTTCGCTGAGCCGCGCCAGCCGCTCGCCCACTGCCGCCGCCGTGGCGCCGCCAACGCCGCGATCCACTTCATCGAAGATCAGTGTGCCGGCATCGCCGCGCCCGGCCAGCACCACGCGCAAGGCCAGCATGAAGCGGCTGAGTTCACCGCCCGAAGCGATCTTGGCCAGAGAACCCGGCGCGCTGCCTGGATTGGTGGCGGCCAGGAAAATCACCCGGTCGGCGCCATCAGAGGCCCATTGTTCGGGCGGCAAGGTTTCCACACTGGTCTGGAATTTGGCCGTGCCGAGCTTGAGCGGCGCCAGCTCGGCCGCCACGGCCTTGTCCAGCTTGGCGGCAGCCTTGCGCCGCGCCGCGCTGAGCGCTTCGGCCTGTTTGGCAAAAGCGGCGCGCGCCGTATCGGCGGCCTGGCGCAATTTCCCCAGGCTGGCCGCCTGATCGTCGATCAGCGCCAGCTTGGCGGCAAAATCCTCGGCCAGTTGCGGCAGCGCCGCCACCGCCACACTGTGTTTGCGCGCAGCGCCACGCAAGGCAAACAGCCGCTCTTCCACCCGCTCCAGCCGCTGCGGATCAAGATCAAGCCGGCGCGTGGCTTCATCCAGCGCCTGGGCATATCGCGCCGCCTGATCCAATGCCGCCTCGGCGGCCTGCATGGCTTCATCAAGCTGGCCACCGGCACGATCCGCCACCCGCTCAAGTGCCCGCAGGCTGGCACGCAGCCGGCTCTCCACGCCATTGCCCTTGTCGCCACCAAGCAGTGCGGCTTCGGCTTCCTGCATCGCCGTGGCTAGCTTTTCGCCGGCCTGCAACTGGCTGCGCTGTGCCGCCAGTTCATCCTCCTCGCCGGGCAATGGCTTGAGCGTTTCAAGCTCAGCCACCACATGGCGCAGATATTCCTCGTCGCGCTGCGCCTGTTCGGCCGCCGCCTCGGCTTCCGCAAGCGCAGTTTCGGCATCACGGAAGTTGCGATACAGCCCCTTGAGCGCCGCCGCATCTCGGTTCAGTCCGGCATAGTCATCCAGCAAGGCGCGATGCACGGCGCTGTCGGTCAGACCCTGCTCGTCATTCTGGCCGTGGATTTCCACCAATGTGTCGCCCAGCCGGCGCAGCAGGCCGATGCTGACGGCCTGATCGTTGACGAAGGCGCGGCTTTTGCCGTCGCCACTCACCACGCGGCGCAGCACAATGCCTTCTTCTGCTGCTTCCAGGCCCTGTTCGGCCAGCAGGGCAAAGGCCGGATGTTTCGGCGCCACGTCGAAGGCTGCCGTCACCACGCCCTGGGCCGCGCCACTGCGCACCAAGCCGGCATCGGCACGACGGCCCAGCGCCAGGCCCAACGCATCCAGCAGGATGGATTTGCCGGCGCCGGTTTCGCCGGTCAACACACCCAGGCCGGCAGCCATATGCAGATCCAGCCGCTCGATCAGCACGATGTCGCGGATGCTCAGATGGGTCAGCATCGCGGCGCGATCAGAATAGCCGACTGAGCCAGGAGCCTTCCTTGGCCTCAGGGCGCATATCCTTGCCGGTCAGCATGGCATAGGTGTCGATATACCATTCGCTGCCCGGATAATTATGGCCCAGCACGGCAGCGGCATTCTGCGCCTCCTCCACCACGCCCAGGGCAAGATAGGATTCAGTGATCCGATGCAGTGCCTCCGGCACATGCGAGGTGGTCTGGTATTTCTCCACCACCACCTTGAAACGGTTGATCGCCGCGATGTATTGGCCCTGGCGCAGATAATAGCGGCCGATGGTCATTTCCTTGCCGGCAAGATGATCCCGCGTCAGATCGATCTTGAGCCGCGCATCGCGGGCATATTCCGAGGTCGGGAAACGCTGCACCACATCATTCAGCGCATTCAGCGCCTTCTGCGTGGTGCCCTGGTCGCGCGCCACATCGGCAATCTGCTCGTAATAGCTGATCGCCTTGAGATAATAGGCGTAGGGTGTGTCCTTGTGGCCGGGATGCAATTGCAGGAAACGGTCCACCGCCGCAATCGCATCGTCATACTGATTGCGCTGGTAATAGGCATAAGCCGCCATCACCTGCGCCTTGGTGGCCCAGGTGGAATAGGGATGCTGGCGCTCCACTTCGTCGAAACTATTGGCCGCCGCTTCCCAATTGCCGCTATTGGCCTGATCCACGGCGCGATTGTAGAGCTTGTCAACCGGCTCCTCGACATACGGCTTTTCCTCGGCAGCACAGGCCACCAAAGCCGTCAGCAGCAAGCCGCTGAACAGCAGGCGACCGGGCTTTGCCAGCCGGTCCAGAAGCGCGCCCAGAATCGAGTTTTCAACGGATATCGACATGGCGTCATCTGTCTCATGCCGGGGGGGCAAAATCAAGCCCGCCTCCTGGTTCGAGTCTTCTGCGGCGTTCACCGCCATAGTGGTATCTAAATACCGCGATTGTTTCTTGAATCCGGCAAAACACCTTCTGATTACGCCTTTAGAACTACGTCCGATTTCGTTCCAATCCGACAGAATCCCAAAGGTGGTACCACCAATAGCTGTAAGGTGTATACTTACGAACGATTTTCTGGAGTGGGGAATTAGCCTACAACATGTTTCATGCTCAAGTTGGTTCTGCCCGCTGGCCGGGTGGATCAACAGGAACAAACCGACCAAACCGCCCGGGTGACCGGGTAGCCAAGGCAGCCGGGAGATCGTTACCCCACCCTGCCGGCTTGGCTCGGATAGACTTTTAGAATCAAAAGGATGCTGTCGATGGGAAAGATTGCCACGCGGGTTGACGAATATGTTGGCGAGCGCATTCGTGCCCGCCGCACCGAGCTGGGTCTGACCCAGGAAGAATTGGCCAACGCCCTGAAGATTTCCTACCAGCAGGTGCAGAAATACGAGACTGGCGCCAATCGCGTCAGCGCTGGCCGGTTGTTCGAAGTGGCCCAGCGCCTGCAAGTCGAAATGGCCTATTTCTTCGAAGGCCTGGAGCAGAAGCTGGAAAGCCGCCCGATGGAACATGGCGGCAAGAACCGCTCCACCATCGAACTAGTGCGCAATTTTGCCGAGATCGAGGACAACACCATCCGCTCTGCGGTGGCCGGCCTGATCAAGAGCATTGCGCAGCGCAACAAGGATGGCGCCGATATCCTGGTTGGCGGCGACGACTGAACAACGCCTCCCTCTCTTGCAGAAAAGCCGCCGGTCCCACCACCGGCGGCTTTTTTGTTACCTGCAACAGATACAATAAAGGCCGCCGGTTTCCCTGGCGGCCTTTATTGATTCAGGACGTGGACTTATTCAGAGCGCGGCCTCGGCGGCAGCGCGGATGCGGGTGCCCAGCTCTGCCGAACGCAGCTGATCGGGGATGCGGAAATCCGGCAGGTCACGGCTCTTGGGATAGGTGGTCCAGGCAAAGGCCGACTTGTCGGCGAACAGGGCCTGCAACAGGCGGTTATTCAGCGCATGGCCGCTGCGGCAGCCTTCATAACGGCCGAGGATCGGGCCACCGGCAAGATAAAGATCGCCCAGCGCATCCAGCGCCTTGTGGCGCACGAACTCGTCGTCATAACGCAGGCCGTCATCATTCAGGATGCGGTCGGCGCCAAGCACCACGGCATTCTCCAGCGAACCGCCGCGCGCCAGGCCCATGGCGCGCATCTGCTCCACTTCCTGCACAAAGCCGAAAGTGCGCGCGCGCGCCAGATCGGCCTTGAAACGGCCCGGGGCAAGGCGGAATTCCGCCACCTGGCGACCGATCATCGGATTGGCGAATTCGATTTCAAAGCCCAGGCTGAAATCATCCGCCGGCAGCAAGGCAGCGCTGGCCTGGCCTTCGCGCACTTCTACTGGCTTGAGCACCTTGAGATAGCGGCGCGGTGCCACCTGGTCGATCAGGTCGGCGCATTCGATCAGGAACACGAAGGGGGCCGAGGAGCCATCCATCACCGGCACTTCCGGGCCGTCGATCTCCACCACCACATTATCCACGCCAAGGCCGGCGAAAGCCGCCATCAGATGCTCCACGGTACCAACCGCCACACCTTCACCAGCGCTGACCGTGGTGCAGAGGCGCAGGTCGGAAACCTGATCGTAGCGGGCGCGCACCAGCGGCTGACCCGGCAGATCAATGCGGCGGAACACCACGCCGGTATCCGGCGCCGCCGGGTTCAGCGTCATGGTAACCTTGGCGCCGCTATGCAGGCCGATGCCGGAACATTTGATACGATTCTTGAGGGTCTTCTGCGCCGTCTTGCCGGAAGTGAGCACTCGGGAATCTCCTCATCGAATCGGTGGGCCAGAAATGGCCTTCCGCAAACAACTACGGGGATGGTTGTAGCAACCATCCCCGCTTTGTCACAAATCACTCTTCGTAACCAATTGTTTCGCCTGAGCGACCCCGTAAGCTATTGGCAGAATTGAGATTTTTCAACCTCAATTGGCCTGGCGGCGCAGGAAGGCGGGAATATCCAGCAGGTCATCCTGAACCCGGCCTGCGGTCTGCCCCAAGCCCTGCGGCGCTGCCACACGCTCAACCACCGGCTGCGCCGGCAATTCAGGCGCCGGCACAGCGGCAACCGGCGCGGGCGCCGCCTGCGGCCGTGGCGTGGTCTGGCGCATCACCGGCGGGGTGAAATGCGGCTCGGCCTGGCGTGGCGCCTGGCCCTGCTCCACCGGTGCAGCATTACGGCCAAACATGCGGCCAAAGATGCCAGCGCCCTTGCGCGGTTCGGCCCGCACCATTTCGGCTTCGTTGAACAGACCGGTCTGCGGCGGCATCGGCGCCTGCTGGATCGGCGCCTGCGGCACCGGATTGACCTGCACCGGGGCTTGTGGCACCGGCGCAACCATCTGGCTGGCGGCAATTTCCGCCTGCGCCACCAGCGGCGCCGGCATTTCGGCCTGCGCATGGTTGATCTCTGCCACCGACGCGGCATTCACCGCTTCCATGGCTGCTGCAAAGGATGCAGCAGGCTCTGCAGCGGGCGTCTGCACCGGCGCCTGGATTGGCGCTTGGGCCACAACAGGCTGAACCGGCGCAGCCTGGACCGGCATGGCCTGAGCCACGGCCGGACGCGGCGCCTGCACCGGAGCCTGTACTGGCGCCGGCTGGGCGGCAACCGGGCGCGGCTGGCCCAGCGGCGCCGGGGTGATCAGGCGCAGCTTCGGCTCGGTATTAACCTGCGCGGCAGCATCAATGCCGGTAGCCACCACCGAAACGCGCATGCGGCCCTGCATGTTCGCATCCAGAGTGGAGCCGACAATGATATTGGCCTCGGGATCAACTTCCTCGCGGATGCGATTGGCCGCTTCATCCACCTCAAACAGGGTGAGATCGGGGCCGCCGGTGATGTTGATCAGCACGCCGCGCGCGCCCTTCATCGAGATGTCGTCCAGCAACGGGTTGGCAATAGCGCGCTCGGCGGCCTCGATGGCGCGATGTTCGCCATCGGCCTCGCCGGTGCCCATCATCGCCTTGCCCATCTCGCTCATCACAGCGCGCACGTCGGCGAAATCCAGGTTGATCAGGCCCGGCATCACCATCAGGTCGGTGATGCCGCGCACGCCGGATTGCAGCACGTTGTCGGCCATCTTGAAGGCATCGGCGAAAGTGGTCTTCTCATTCGCGATGCGGAACAGGTTCTGGTTCGGAATGATGATCAGCGTGTCGACATATTGCTGAAGCTCGCGGATGCCGGCATCGGCCAGCTTCATGCGCTGGCTGCCCTCAAACGAGAATGGCTTGGTCACCACGCCCACGGTCAGGATGCCCAGCTCCTTGGCGGCGCGGGCAATCACCGGCGCGGCGCCAGTGCCGGTGCCACCGCCCATGCCGGCGGCGACAAAGGCCATATGGCAGCCTTGCAGATGCTCGGCGATGGTTTCCATCGACTCTTCCGCCGCGCCGCGACCAACATCCGGCCGGGCGCCGCAGCCCAGGCCCTGGGTCAGCCCGACACCAAGCTGGATGCGCCGCTCGGTGAGCGACATGTTAAGCGCCTGCGCATCGGTATTGGCGGCGACGAATTCGACGCCTTCAAGCTGCGAGGCGATCATGTTGTTGACGGCGTTGCCGCCGGCGCCGCCAACGCCGAACACGACGATGCGGGGCTTGAGTTCCCGCGTGGCAGGCATGGTCAGATTGATACCCATCACTAAATCCTCCAGGGTTAGAAGTTGGATTGACCGAGAAAACGCCGGCTTGCAAGCGGCGCTTGCGATCGCGCATGGATGCTGGTTTTTTTGAACATCATCGTTTCCATGCCACTCAGAAATTTGCCCGCAACCAGCGGCCGATTCGTGCGAAGGTTCCTGCCGTTTCCGGTTCTGGCTCCTCCAGACGGATCACCCGCTGTGCCTGCTCCTGCAAGGCGTAGGTGAGCAGGCCGGCACAGGCCGAGAAGGCCGGGCCGCCCGTTGCCTCGGCCAACCCACCCACGCGGATCGGACGGCCGAGGCGAACCTGTTTGTCGAGTATGCGCGCCGCCAGTTCGCGCACCCCTTGCAACTGGCTGGCGCCGCCGGTGAGCACCACGCGGCGGCCGGCCAGCTTTTCGAAGCCGGATTCCACCAGCCGCTCGCGCACCTGCTCCAGCGTCTCTTCCACGCGCGGCTTGATGATGCCGGTGAGGATCGAGCGCGGCACCGGATTCTGCGCATGCTCCTCGGTCTCGCCGACCTGGGGCACGTCGATCATCTCATTCTCGTCGGCCTGGCTTGGCAGCACCGTGCCGTACAGCGTCTTGAGCCGTTCGGCATGGGCCAGCGGGGTGGACAGGCCGCGCGCGATATCGTTGGTGACATGCGCACCGCCCAGCGGCACCACGTCAACGTGCACAAGCTGGCCATCATAAAATACTGCAAGGCTGGTGGTGCCGCCGCCCATGTCGATCAGGGTGACGCCCAGATCCATTTCATCCTCAACCAAGCAGGCGAGCCCGGAAGCGAATGGCGCGATGACGCGGCCGGAAAGCCGCAGATGGCCGCGCGCCACGCAGGTGGCCAGGTTGCGGATCGGGCCTGAGGCGGCGGTGATGACGTGCATGTTCACGCCCAGCCGCTCGGCCGCCATGCCGCGCGGTTCCTTGATGCCGCGTGAGCCGTCGATGGTGTAGCCAACCGGGATCGAATGCAGGATTTCCCGATCACCGGGCTGATCCAGCCGGCGCCCCTGCTCCAGCACGCGGGCCACATCGGCATCGCTCACCTCATGGCCGTCGATGGCCATTTCCACGCCCATGGTGTGGCTTTGCGGGTTGCCGGCGCTGATGCTGACAAACACATCGCGGATGGTTTCGCCGCACATCCGCTCGGCGGTTTCCACCGCTGCGCGGATCGAGGCTTCCGCCGCATCCATGTCGATCACGTTGCCCGAGCGCAGGCCGCGCGCCAGTTGGTGGCCAATGCCGATCACCCGCAGCGCACCTGCATCGGCGCGAGCGATAAAACAGCAGACCTTGGATGAGCCCACATCCAGGCCGGCGATCAATCCGTTGCGCGATACCGCCATGTGCCTCTTCCCCTCTTGCCTATGTCCGCTTCGCAACCGGCTTTTTCGGTGCCGTATTGCCGGTTTGCGGTGGCACCGCATCAGGCATCAGCTTCACGATCAGCCGGTCGTTCAAGCGCAGATCCACACTTTCCAGGTCGCGCCGCAGCAGGCCGTGGCGCTGCTCCAGCTCGATCAGGCGGCGCCAGGCCAGTTCCGGATTTTCCTCCGGCAGCTTGGCGATCACGCCGTTGTCGAATTCGATATCCCAGCGCCGGCCGCGCACGCGGATGGCATTCACCACGCGGCCGCCCAGCACCGGCTCGGATTCCAGCATGCCGATCAGCGCCGCCGCCTGATCCGAGGCGCCGGGGCCGACCAGCCGCAGCAGATGCGCAAAATCGGCGCGATCATCGTCATCCAGCACGCGGCCTTCGCGGTCGATCAGCCGCACCTGATGATCAATCTGCCAGCGCGCAAACGGCGTGCGCTCCACCAGTTCGATATGCAGCGTGTCGGGTAATTGGCGCCACACGGCGGCGGTCTTGACCCAGCCGAGCGCCTCAACGCGGCGGCGCAAAGCATCCAGGTCCACCGCCAGGATCGGGTCGCCGCGCTCCACTTCCACCGCTGCCAGCAGCGCTTCCACCGGCGTATGCTGGCGGCCCTGCACGCTGATATCGCCTACGCGCATATCCACCAGCGCGCCGGCCTCGCCCATCGCCAGCTGGATTTCCGCGCGGATCCGCTCGGGCCAATCGGTGCGCAGCCACAGATAAGACCCGCTGCCGGAAATACCCAGCAGCACAGCCAGCGCCAAACCCCAGCGCAGCCGGCGCCACAGCAGGTTACGCGGCTTGCGCCGCGCCGGCGGCAGCGGGCGGCAATATCCCTTGGGCCGGGCGGTATAACCGGGCGGCAGAGTCGGTGCGCAGGGTGCGCAGGGCCGGTCATCGGGCAACACCACTAGCGATCGCATGAGGCGTCCTCCACCATCCAGCGCACCAGGGCACCAAAACCGATGCCGTTATGCGCGGCGATTTCCGGCACCAGCGACAGCGGCGTCATGCCCGGCTGGGTGTTGATCTCCAGCAGGTAGAACACGCCCGGCTCGCCGGCCGTGTCGTCATAGCGCCAATCCGAGCGCGTCACGCCACGGCAGCCCAGCGCCAGATGCGCTTCCAGCGTCAGCGCGCAGACCTGTTCATAGGCATCCTTGTGGATCGGCGCCGGCATCAGATGCGTCGCCTTGCCATCGGTGTATTTCGCCTCGTAATCGTAGAAACGGCCATGCGCCTGGATTTCGATGGCGCCCAGCACACGGTTGCCCATCACCGCCACCTGGATTTCGCGGCCCGGGATGTAGCGTTCCACCAGCACCGTCTCGCCGAATTTCCAGCCGGCATCGTCCTGCGGCTGGTAATTGTCGCCGGCAAAAACGATATGCACGCCCACCGAGGAACCTTCGTTGAGCGGCTTGATGACATAGGGATGCGGCATCACCGGCCCGGCCGAGAAAGCCGAGCGATGCACCACCTTGCCTTCGGCTAGCGGCAGGCCATGGCCGGCCCAGACCGCCTTGGCCATCGGCTTGTTCATCGCCAGCGCCGAAGCCAGCACGCCGGAATGGGTGTAGGGAATGCCGAGGATTTCCAGCAGCCCCTGCACAATGCCGTCTTCGCCATAAGGGCCGTGCAGCGCATTGAAGGCCACATCCGGCTTCACCTGAGCCAGCTGCGCCGCCAGGTCGCGCCCCACATCAATGGCGGTGACGCGATAACCTTCCTCCTGCAACGCCTTGGCACAGGCGCGGCCCGAGGTAAGCGACACCTCGCGCTCCGACGACCAGCCGCCCATCAGCACGGCAACATGCTTGCTCATGGCGCAGCCTCCCCGGCTTCATTGGCGGCCAGCGGCACGCCGACACGACGAATTTCCCAATGCAGATCAATGCCGCTTTGTGCCTGGACGCGCTGGCGCACCAGCTCACCCAGATTTTCCAGATCCGCCGCCGTGGCATGGCCGCGATTGATCAGAAAATTGCAATGCTGTTCGCTGACCTGGGCATCACCCAGCACCAGGCCGCGGCAGCCGGCCGCATCGACCAAGGCCCAGGCCTTGTGGCCGGGTGGATTGGCAAAAGTTGAGCCGCCGGTGGCGGTTTTGATCGGCTGCGTGGTTTCGCGCGATTTCTGGATTTCGGCCATGCGTGCGGCGATCTCGGCGCGGTCGCCAAAATGGCCGCGCAGCCGGGCGCGGATAAAAATCCAGTCCTGCGGCACGCCACATTGGCGATAGCCGAATTGCAGGTCGTCAGGCCCAAGCCGGTGCAGGCGGCCCTGCCCGTCCATCGCCTCGGCGGCCAGCACCACATCGCGCATCTCGGCGCCATAGGCACCGGCATTCATGCGCAAGCCACCGCCGATGGTGCCCGGGATGCCGCGCAGGAATTCCAGCCCCGCCACACCGGCTTCCTGCGCCGCAAGAGCCACGCGCACATCGGAAGCACCGGCGCCGACCAGACATTCCGCACCGTCGAAAACAATATCTGAAAAACCCTTGGCGAGCCGGATCACCACGCCGGGGATGCCGCCATCGCGCACCAGCAGGTTGGAGCCAACACCGATAAAGCTGAGCGGCACATCGGCCGGGCGGGCGGCCAGGAAAGCCGCCAGATCGTCTGGATCAGCCGGGCGATACAGCACTTCGGCCGGACCGCCGACGCGGAACCAGGTCAGGTCGGCCAGGCTGGCGCGCGCGGTGTAGCTGCCGCGCACGGCCGGCAGCCGCGCGATCAGACCTTCCGCATCAATGCGCCGTGCCGTCATCATGCCGCCCCCATCAGCCGCAGCAAGTCACCCGGCAGGGCATTGGCCCAATTGGTGATATTGCCGGCGCCAAGGCAGACCACCAGGTCGCCGGCCACCGCCTCGCGCAGCACCAGCGGGGCAAGATGCTCGGGCGCCTCCAGCGCGATCACCTTGCGATGGCCGCGCGCCCGCAGGCCCTCCACCAGCGCATCACGGCCAATGCCCGGGATCGGCGCTTCGCCAGCGGCATACACATCGGCCACGATCACCGTGTCGGCATCGTTGAAGCAGGTGCAGAAATCCTCGAACAAATCGCGCAGGCGGGTGTAGCGATGCGGCTGCACCACAGCGATCACCTTGGCATTAGCGGTTCCGGCCACCGCCTGGCGTCCCGCTGCCAGCACGGCGGCGATCTCCACCGGATGATGGCCGTAATCATCGATCACGCCGATGCCACCAGCCTCGCCGGTGCGGGTGAAGCGGCGCTTCACACCCTTGAACCCGCCCAGCGCGCGCCGGATCACTTCGGGGTCAAAGCCCATCTCGCGGGCGATCACCGCCACCACGAGCGAATTCTGCACATTATGGCGCCCGAACATCGGCAGCGTGACGCCTGTCACCGTATCCACTGTGCCATCGGCGCGGTTGGCGAACTGGATGTCGTAATGCGCGCCCAGCGCATCAAAACGCAGGTTGACGGCGCGCACATCGGCCTGCGGCGAGAAACCGTAGGACACCACGCGGCGATCCGTAATGCGGCCGATCATCGCCTGCACTTCGGGATGATCGATGCAGAGCGCGGCAAAACCGTAAAACGGGATGCCTTCCACAAATTGCTTGAAGCCTTCGCGCACCTTCTCGAAGCTGCCGTAATGATCAAGATGCTCGGGATCGATATTGGTTACCACGGCGATGGTGGCGGGCAGTTTCAGGAAGGTGCCGTCGCTCTCATCGGCCTCCACCACCATCCATTCGCCGGCACCCAGCCGCGCATTGGTGCCATAGGCATTGATGATGCCGCCATTGATCACGGTGGGATCAAGCTGCGCTGCTTCAAGTAAAGCCGCCACCATTGAGGTGGTGGTGGTTTTGCCATGTGTGCCGGCGATGGCGATGGCCCATTTCAGGCGCATCAATTCGCCCAGCATTTCGGCCCGGCGCACCACCGGGATCAGCCGGGCGCGGGCGGCGCGCACTTCGGGATTATCCGGCTTCACCGCTGAGGAAATCACCAGCACTTCAGCTTCAGCAACATTTTCCGCCGCATGGCCCTCAAACACCTTGATGCCGAGATCGCGCAGCCGCTTCACATTATAGTTGGCCGAAATATCCGAACCCTGCACGGCATAGCCGAGATTGTGCATCACCTCGGCAATGCCAGACATGCCGATACCGCCGATGCCGACGAAATGAATGATGCCGATATCGAGAGGCAACGCCCTCATGCCACGCTCCTGTTCACGCCCGCAACCTGCTGCACCAGATCGGCCAAAGCCTGGGTTGCCGCCGGGCGGCCCACACCACGCGCTGCCGCCGCCATCGCCACCAGCCCGGCCGGATTGCCCAGCAGGGCGCGCAATTCCTGTTCAGCCCGCGCCACGGTGAAATCCTGCTGCGCCACGCGCTGCGCAGCACCAGCACGCAGCAACGCCTCGGCATTCGCGGTCTGGTGATCGTCGGTGGCATGAGCATACGGCACCAGCAGGGATGGCCGGCCGATGGCGGCAATCTCGGCCGTGCTGCTGGCGCCGGAGCGGCTCAGCACCAGATGCGTGGTGGCGATCCGCTCGGCCACATCGGTGAAGAAACTGGCGGTCTCAGCCCGGATGCCGGCTTCGGCATAGGCATCGCGCACCCGCTGCAAATCCTCGGGCCGGCATTGCTGCGTCACCCGCAGGCGGCTGCGCAAAGCATCCGGCAGCAGGGCCAGCGCCGCCGGCACCACATCACTGAGGATGCGGGCGCCCTGGCTGCCGCCCAGCACCAGCAGGCGCAATTCGGTATCCGGCATCACATAGGGCGTGGCGGCAGCGGCAAGGATTGCCGGGCGCAGCGGATTGCCGGTAACCACCGCCTTGGCGGCGGGCGGCATGAAGCGGGTATTCTCAAAGCTGAGCGCGATGGCATCCACCCGCTTGGCCAGCAGGCGATTGACCCGGCCCAGCACGGCATTCTGCTCATGGATCACGCTGGGCACGCCATACTGGCTGGCCGCCAGCATCAGCGGCAAAGCCGGATAACCGCCGAAACCCACAGCGGCAGCCGGGCGCAGATGGCGCATCAGCTTGCGCGCCTCCAGCACACCGCGCGCAATCGCCAGGCCGGCCATAACCTTGCCGGCGAAACCCTTGCCGGTGGGTGTGGCAGAACTGACACGATAGAGCGGAATATCCGCCATGCCCTGGCCGAAGCCGCTGCCGCGCGGATCGGTGACAAACGCCACCCTGTGACCGCGCTTGAGCAATTCCGCAGCCAAAGCCTCGGCCGGGAAAACATGGCCGCCAGTGCCGCCAGCCGCGAGATAGATCAGTTGCCCGCTCATCTGGCAACTCCGTGCTCTGGCCGCCAGCGGGTCAGCGCCAGCAGCATGCCCATGGCAAAAGCCAGCGCGAGCAGCGACGAACCACCATAGGAGATGAAGGGCAGCGTCATGCCCTTGGTGGGCAGCAGATGCAGGTTGACGCCGATATTGATCACCGCCTGCAAGCCGAATTGGGTGGTCAGGCCAGCCGCCGCCAGCAGCACGAACAGGTTATTCTCGGTCATCAGCCGGCCGAAACAGCGCAGCACGATGAAGGCGAAAACCGCCAGGATGAACAGGCAGGCAAACAGGCCGAATTCCTCGCCCGCAACGGCGAAGATGAAATCGGTATGGGCATCGGGCAGCACATTCTTCACACTGCCCTCGCCCGGGCCGCGCCCAAGCAGGCCGCCGGCCGAGAAAGCCTCCATGGCGCGCTCGATCTGGTAGTTTTCCTTGCCCGAAGGATCAAGGAATTTGTCGAAACGCGCCGCCACATGCGGCAGCAGCGAATAGGCGCCGAAGATGCCGGCAGCACCCAGCGCCGCCAGCACGATCACCAGCAGCATCGGCAAGCCGGCGATGAAGAATTGCGCCGCCCAGACCGCTGCCACTACCACCGCCATGCCAAGATCGGGCTGCAGCAGCAATGTACCAAGCACCAGGGCGCATAGGCCGCCGCTGATTGCCCAGCCCGGGAAGCCGTTGCCGCGGCGCCATTCGGCAAACAGCCAGGCCGAGACCACCGCAAAGGTGGGTTTGACAAATTCGGATGGCTGCAACGACACGCCGGCAAAGTAAATCCAGCGATGCGCGCCCTTCACTTCCACGCCGATCACGAAGGTGAGGAACATGCCAAACAGCGCACCAAGAAAAACAATGCTGGCAAGCCGGCGCACACCCAGCGGTGACAGCAGCGATGTACCAAGCATGATCAGCAAAGCCGGCACCAGGAACAGCAGCTGGCGCTGCACAAAATGGAAACTACCCAGGCCGATGCGATTGGCCACAGCCGGGCTGGCAGCCAGGGTGAGCACGCAGCCGACAATCACCAGCACGCCCACCGCCATCAGCAGCCAGCGATCCACGGTCCACCACCAGCGGCCAACAATCGAAGTATCGGTGCGCGAGAGCGTGATCATGCCGCCTCTCCCCGCGCCTGGCGTTGCTGGATCAGACGGATGAATTCCTCGCCACGATGCTCAAAACTCTTGAACTGGTCGTAGGACGCGCAGGCCGGCGATAGCAGCAGCACGGCATCGCCGGCGGTGCCGGCTGCATGATCGCGCCGCGCCATATCGAGGCCCTGGGCCACCGCCTGCTCCAGATTGCCGCTGATCGTATGCGGCACGGCTTCGCCCAGCGTGGCGGCAAAATCCGCCGCCGCCGCGCCGATCAGGAAAGCATGCCGGATGCGCGGGAAAAGCGGCTTGAGCGGCGCGATGCCGCCTTCCTTGGCCTTGCCGCCGGCAATCCAGTAGATGCCGTCATAACAGGCCAGCGCCTTCTCGGCAGCTTCAGCATTGGTGGCCTTGCTATCATTAACACAGGCGATGCCGTCCACTTTGCCAAGCTGTTGCAAACGGTGCTTGAGGCCGGGAAAAGATTCAACCGCCTTGAGGATGCTGGCGGCGTCCAGGCCGGCGGTGCGGGCGGCGGCATAGACGGCGGCGATATTCTGGCCGTTATGCTTTCCAGGCAAAGCCGGGAAACGCGCCAGCTCGGCGATCTCGGTGCCATTTTCATAGAGCTTGCCGGCCACCGCCGAAATGCCCTCAGCCAGCACCCGCTCGGCCGAGATGCCAATAATCTGCCGGCCGCTGGCTTCGGCCAGCAACGCCGCATGAATGGCGCGGCAATATTCGTCATCCAGGCCAATAATGGCGGTATCGCCTGCGCCCTGGCCGGCGAAGATGCGCGCCTTGATCGCGGCGTAACGCGCCATGTCGCCATGGCGATCCAGATGATCCGGCGTGATATTGAGCAGCACGGCAATGCGCGCCTGCCAGCCCGGTGTCAGGTCTATCTGGAATGACGACATTTCCAGCAGATAGGCGCTGCCTTGGGCTGCCAGCCTGGGCAATTCCAGCACCGGCACGCCAATATTGCCGCCCATGGCAATCTCTCGGCCGGCAGCGTTCAGCACATGCGCCAGCAAAGCCGTGGTGGTGGATTTGCCATTGGTGCCGGTGACGCCGTAGACCCCAATATCATTTGCCGCCGGCCGCATTTCACGCAGCAGCAATTCGATATCGCCGATCACCGGCACACCAACACGCGCCGCAGCGGCAACACAATCATGTGGCGCCGGATGGGTCAGCGGCACACCGGGTGCCAGCACCAGCGCCGCGCAGCCGCTCAGCGTGGCATCATTCAGCGGCAGCGGCTTGAAGCCGGCCTGCTCGGCAACCAGGCGCGAGGCCGCGTTATCGTCCCACACCCGTACTTCAGCACCACCCCGCACCAGCGCACGCGCCGCCGCCAGCCCGCTGCGCGCGAGGCCGAAAACGGCGTAGATGCTGCCTTTGCTATGATGGAGCGGGATCATCCTGGCGCCTTACCGCAGCTTCAGGGTGGAAAGACCGGCCAGGGCCAGGATCACGGCGATGATCCAGAAACGGATCACCACAGTGGGTTCCTTCCAGCCTTTTTTCTCAAAATGATGGTGCAGCGGCGCCATGCGGAAAACCCGCTTGCCGGTGAGCTTGAAGGAAGCCACCTGCACCATTACCGAAACCGTTTCGAGCACAAACAGGCCGCCGATAATCGCCAGCACCAGTTCATGCTTGGTGATGACGCTGATGGTGCCGAGCGCGCCGCCCAAGCTGAGCGAGCCGGTATCGCCCATGAACACCATGGCCGGCGGTGCGTTGAACCACAGGAAGCCGATGCCGGCGCCCACCAGCGCACCGCAGATCACCGCCAGTTCGCCAGCACCGGCGACATAGTGAATCTGCAAATAATTGGCGAACACGGTGTTGCCGACCAGATAGGCGATCAGGCCGAAGCTGCCGGCGGCGATCATCACCGGCACAATCGCCAGGCCATCCAGGCCATCGGTGAGATTGACCGCGTTGGACGCGCCAACGATGACAAACACTGCGAACGGCACCATGAACCAGCCAAGATTGAGCAGCACATCCTTGAAGAACGGCACGGCCAGGCTGCTGCTGAGCGGCGGCGCCATGATCGAACTGATCCAGTAGGCCACCGCGCCACTGATCACGATGGTGGCCAGCAGCTTGATCTTGCCCGGCACGCCCTTGGGATTCTGCTTCGTCACCTTGAGGTAGTCGTCAGCAAAGCCGATCAGGCCGAAGCCGAAAGTGACGATCAGCACCGCCCAGACATAACGGTTGGTCAGATCAGCCCACAGCAGCGTGCCAACACCCATGCCGATCAGGATCAGGAAACCGCCCATGGTGGGCGTGCCGCGCTTGGTCAGCAAATGGCTTTCCGGACCGTCATCGCGGATCGGCTGGCCCTTGCCCTGCTTGGCGCGCAGCCAGTTGATCAATGGTTCGCCGATCACAAAGCTCAACACCATGGCGGTCATGATCGCGCCGCCGGTGCGAAAGGTGATGTAGCGAAACAGATTGAACAGGCTGAATTCGTCGGCCAGCGGGAAAAGCAGGTGGTAGAGCATCCGAAATACGATCCTTTCCTTACCAGCCACTGGCGGCGCGCGGCGCCGGCATCAGCAGATTGTCAACCACCCGGCCCATGCGGCTGCCGAGCGAGCCCTTCACCAGCAGCACATCGCCCGGCTTCAACACGGCGCGCAGCACATCGATCAACGCGGCGGAATCGGCGGCATGGGCGCCGCGCCGTTCGGGCGGCAAGGCGTCATGCAATCCCTGCATCAGCGGCCCGGCGGTAAAAACCAGATCAATACCGTGTTCCAACACGGCCGGCGCGAGATCAACATGGGCTTCGGCAGCCGTGGCGCCGAGTTCCAGCATGTCTCCCAGCGCTGCGATGCGGCGGCCCCGCGGCGTCGTAGGCTTGGCCATCGCCAGCACAGCAAAGGCGGCGCGCATACTGGCCGGGCTGGCATTATAGCTGTCGTCAATGATCTCGATTTCACCATCGCGCCAGGGGCGAAGATGGCGCTCGCCACGGCCTTTCGGCGCGGCGATGCTGGCCAATGCCAGGCCGGCCTGGGCCAGATCGGCACCCAGCGCCTGCGCCGCCGCCAGCGCCGCCAGTGAATTCAGCACCCAATGGCGCCCCGGTGCGCCGATCTTGTAGGTCAGCGCCTGGCCCATGAATTCGGCGGCAACGCATGAGCAATTCGGATGCGCGGCATATTTGATCAGGCGGGCCTGGGCTTCAGCATGCTCGCCGAAGCCGATCACCTCAACTCCTTGCGCCCGGGCCTTGGCAGCCATGCGGTCATAATGCGGATTATCGCGATTCGGCACCGCCACGCCGCCCGGCTCCAGGCCGGCAAAGATTTCCGCCTTGGCATCGGCGATGCCGGCAACCGAATCAAAAAATTCCAGATGCACCGCTTCCACCGTGGTGATCACCGCCACATGCGGCCGCGCCAGGCGCGATAGCGGCTCGATTTCGCCGGCATGATTCATGCCCATCTCGATCACGGCGAAATGGCTGTCCATCGGCATACGCGCCAGCGTGAGCGGCACGCCCCAATGGTTGTTCAGATTGCCGAGCGAGGCATGGGTGGGCGCCTGTTCCGACAAGATCAGGCGCAGCATTTCCTTGGTGCTGGTCTTGCCGACACTGCCGGTGACACCAACCACCCTGGCGCCCGAGCGCTGGCGTGCAGCAGCACCAAGCTGGTTCAAGGCCTGGAAGGTATCGCGCACCAGCAGCAGATTGGCGCCAGGCGGCAAGCCTTCCGGAATACGATCCACAATCGCCGCCGCCGCGCCCTTGCCCAGCGCATCGGCAACAAATTGGTGGCCGTCGAAATTCGGCCCATGCAGGGCGATGAACAGATCGCCAAACGCAACCGCGCGGCTGTCGATGGCCACACCGGCAGCGGCCCAGCCGGTTTCACTGCGGCCCTGCACGGCGCGGGCAGCTTCATCAGAAGTCCAGAGAGCGAAGGGTTCCATTAACCTTTACTCCCGTATGTTTCGCTGCCCGGATTTGACCCCGCATCCGCCGCAGACACGGCAAGACGGGCTTCGGCAGCATCGTCGAAGGGGCGGGTTTCAGCGCCGACGATCTGGCCCTGCTCGTGGCCCTTGCCGGCCAGCAGCAGCAAGTCGCCCGGCGCCAGTTCGGCCACGGCGGCAAGGATTGCGCTGCGGCGATCACCAATCTCGATGGCGCCCGGGCATGCCGCCATGATGGCGGCGCGGATTGCCTCGGGCTGCTCGCTGCGCGGATTGTCGTCGGTAACATAAACCCGATCAGCCAGCCGGGCGGCGATGCCGCCCATCAATGGCCGCTTGCCACGATCACGATCACCGCCGCAGCCAAACACCACCACCAGCCGGCCACTGGCATGCGGCCGCGCGGCCAACAAAGCAGTTTGCAGCGCATCCGGCTTGTGGGCGTAATCCACGAATATCGCAGCGCCATTGCGGCGGCTGGCGACCAGTTGCATACGCCCCGGCACGCCAATCACATGGCGCAAGGCGGCGATGGCGGCAGCAGGTTCGGCGCCGGCACCAATCACCAGGCCCAGCGCGGCCAGCAGATTGCCAGCCTGGAAACCGCCGATCAGCGGGCAATCAATCTCATGCTCGGCACCAAAAGCTGCAAAGCGGAAACGCAAACCACCGGCATGCGGCGCCAAATCCTGCAAGCGTAATTCGGCGCCGTGGCGGCCATAGCGGATCAGGCGTTGGCCGCGCTGGATTGCACAGGCAGCCACGCGCGGGCCGTATTCGCCATCCATATCAATCACCGCGGCGCCATCGGGTGGCAGCAGGGCAGAAAACAGGCGCAGCTTGGCGCTGAAATATTCCTCTGCCGTGGCATGGTAATCCATGTGGTCGCGGCTGAGATTGGTGAAAGCGGCGGCGCGCAGTTTCACACCATCGAGGCGAAACTGGTCCAGGCCATGGCTGGAAGCTTCCAGGGCCAGATGCTGGCAGCCGGCGGCCACGGCCGTATGCAGCAGGCGGTGCAGCTCCACCGGATCGGGCGTGGTATGCGCCCCCTTTTCATGCAGGCCCGGCCCCAGCAGGCCCAGCGTGCCCAGGCTGGCCGCCTTGTGACCCAGCAGCGCCCAAAGCTGCATGGCAAAATTCGCCACCGAGGTTTTGCCGCTGGTGCCAGTGACGGCAACGATGGTTTCCGGCTGCGCACCGAAAAATGCCGCTGCCATCAGCGCCAGACGGCGGCGCGGATTGGCATCGGCAATGAAAGCCAGCTTTTCCGCATAGGCCGGATCAACCGCATCGCTGAGCACCGCCACCGCGCCCTTGGCAGCGGCATCGGGGATGAAGCGACGGCCATCCATGGCGCTGCCTTGCAAGGCGGCGAACAGATAGCCCGGGCGCACGGCGCGGCTATCGGCGGTGAGGCCAAGGATATCCAGCCCGGCGACGCGCGGATCGAGGCTCAGATCGGTGCAGAGGTCATTGAGCCGCAAGTTTTTTCTCCTGCGGCTTGGCACCCGGCACCGGCACATACATGGCCTGCTTTATCTCGGGGGCGTTTTCATCCACCGGCGGCACGCCGAGCAGCGGCGCGATGCGCGAAATAATTCGGCCGGCCGTGGGCGCCGAGGTCCAGCCGGCGCTGGCAAAACCATAGGTGCCCTTCTGCGGCTTCGGCTCGTCCAGCATCACCTGCACCAGATAACGCGGCTGGTGCATCGGGAAGCCGGCCACAAAGGTGTTGAACAGCGCCTTGCGATTATAACCGCCGCGCGCGCCAACCTTTTCCGAGGTGCCAGTCTTGCCGCCAACCAGATAGCCTTCTACATCGGCCTTCTTGCCGGTGCCTTCTTCCACCACCAACAGCATCAGCTTGCGCATCACATCGGAAACGTCGCGCTTGATCACCTGGCGCCCCGGCGCCGGCAGGCCGGGCGGGCGCTTGACCAATGTGGGCGGATGCAGCACACCGCCATTGATCATTGCCGCCGTGGCCGAGGCCAGTTGCAGCGGCGTCACCGACAGGCCATGGCCGAAAGCGATGGTCATGGTTTCAACGGTTTTCCAGTTGCGCGGGATCAGTGGCGCGCCGATTTCGGGCAGTTCCACCGCCGGCTTGTGCAACATGCCGAGGCGGGCCATGAATTCACGCTGCAAGCCCGGGCCAACATCCACCGCCATCTTGGCCGAGCCGATATTCGACGAATACATGTAGATTTCCGGCACGCTGAGCCAGCGCCGCTTGGGATGATCGTCGCGGATCTGGAAACGGGAAATCTGGATCGGATGCGTCGCGTCGTAACCGCCGGAAAGCTTCACGGTGCCGTAATCCAGCGCCATGGCGGTGTTCAGCGTCTTCATGGTCGAACCCATTTCATAGACGCCAAGCGTGATGCGATTGAAGCGCGCATCCTTCGAAGCCTCGCCCGGATTGAGCGGATCAAAATCCGGCAGGCTGACCATGGAAACCACTTCGCCGGTATGCACGTCGATAACAATGGCGCCGCCGCCAATCGCTTCAAAATGCTGCACGGCGCGGAACAATTCATCGCGCACGATATGCTGCACCCGGATATCCAGGCTCAGTTCCAGCGGGTCGCCGGTGCGGGCCGGGTCACGCAGCGATTCATCAAAATACTGCTCGATGCCGGAAATGCCCTTGCCATCGATATCGGTGTAGCCCAGCACATGCACCGCCAGGCTGCCTTGCGGATAGACGCGCTTCTGCTCGGTGTGGAAATACAGGCCGGGAATGCCCAGGCGATTGACTTCATATTGCTGGCGCGGCGTGAGATTGCGCTTGATCCAGACAAAGCTTTTGCCCGGTGCCAGCTTGGCCTGCAAATCCGCCACCGAGAATTCCGGCAAGGTCTGCGCCAGCCGCAAAGCCGCCTGATCGGGATTGAGAATCTTGCGCGGATCGGCAAACAGCGACGCTGTTTTGAGGTTGGTGGCCAGCATCTGGCCGTTGCGATCCACAATCGGCTGGCGATCCATCAGCACGGTTTTGGCCAGCAATTCCGGATTGCTGCTGCGCGCCACCGGCGGCTCGGCAGCGCCATTCACCGCCGTGAGCCAGACCAGCCGGCCGGCCAGCACAAAAAACACCATCGAGAACAGCGCAATGCCGATCACCAGGCGCGAACGCCCCACTTCCAGCGCCTGCTTGGTCTCACCTTCCAGCTTCACCAGGGCGGGCCGGCCGGGAATATCCGCCGGGGTGCAGGGCGGGCGTGGTTTGGGGCTGCGGCGAAACAGGGCCATCACTGCACCTTCGCCTTGGCTGCGGCGGGGCGCTTGGCCGTGTCACCGCGCATAGCGCCAAGCACGGCAGCCACATCGGCATCCACATCGCTGGCATTGGCAGCCACTGCCTGTGGTGCCGGTTGAGCAACCGGGGCAGCAGCCGGTGCAGCAACTGGTGCCGGGGCCGGTGCCGCTGCCACTGCCGGAGCAGGTACAGGCAGGGCCGCAACCGGCGCAGGCGCGCTGCTCGCAGCCGGTGCCGGGGCCGGGATGGCCGGGGCGATACGCTCCTGGCGCCAGGGCAGATCTTCAATCCGGGTGATTTGGCGCGCCGTGGCGGGCTTCATATCGAGCAGGCGCTGCGCCTTGTCTTGCAGATATTCGGGGCGCGACAGGTAGCTCCATTCGGCCTGCAACACGCCGATGGTTTCACGTTCCTGGCCCAGCGCACGGTTCAGCTCAACCAGTTCATCCTCCAGCCGCTGCACCTCGTAGGAGAGCTGGTAGAGGCCGAAGGCGACAATGCCGAGCAGTAGCAACGCGAGGAAGGAGAAACCGCGGCTCATGCGGCCTCCTGCATGTCATCAGCCGGCCAGGCCGGCGCCTCGGTGCGGCGCGCGGCGCGCAGCTTAGCTGAACGCGCCCGCGGATTAATCGCCGCCTCGGCATCACTGGCAGCCAGCGCGCCCTTGTGGATCGGCATGAAGGATGGCTCACGCAGCACCGTGGCGGCTTCCGGCAGGTGGCGCGACTGGCCGCCGCCCTTGCCGCAGCGGCGATCCAGGAAACGCTTCACCACACGGTCTTCCAGTGAGTGGAACGTCACCACCGCCAGCCGGCCGGATGGCTTGAGCAGACGCTCGGCGGCCACCAGGCCACGCTGCAACTCACCCAATTCGTCATTCACATGGATGCGCAGCGCCTGGAAAGTGCGCGTGGCGGGATGATGCCCGGGCTTGCCGCGCACCACGCGGGCGACAATGCCGGCCAGTTGCAGCGTGCGCTCAATCGGCGCTTCGGCACGCGCCTTGACGATGGCGCGGGCAATAGCGCGCGAGCGATGCTCCTCGCCATGCAGGTAGATGATATCGGCCAGATCGGCTTCTTCGTAGCCATTGACCACATCGGCAGCGCTTTCGCCGCTGCTGGTATCCATGCGCATATCCAGCGGGCCATCCTGCTGGAAGGAAAAGCCGCGCGCGGCCTGATCCAGTTGCATTGAGGAGACGCCGATATCCAGCGTCACGCCATCCACCTGTTCAATGCCGGCCTCGGCCAGCAAGGCGGTCATGTCGCCAAAGCGGCCGCGCAGCAGGGTGAAGCGGCCCGGATGCGCAGCCGCCACCCGTTCGGCATGCAGCAAAACACTGGCGTCGCGATCAATGCCATAAACCCGGCAATCCGCCGCCGCCAGCAATGCACCGGAATAGCCCCCGGCACCAAACGTCCCGTCCACAAAAACCTCGCCATCGCGCGGCGCCAAAGCCGCGACCACTTCCGCGCAGAGCACCGGAAGATGCGCAGTCTTTGCGGCAGGATCATGGCTGGCACCAGGACCACGGCCAGAACCGGAACCTGGGGCCATGTCGCGCATCACGACCGCCCCATCGTTTGCAGTTGCGCCCTCAGACGCGATTTCGCCGCCGCTTCGCGCTCGGCCCAGGCTTTGGGTTCCCAAATCTGGAAATTGCGGCCACGGCCAACAAACACCGCCTCGCCCGGCGCCGACAGGCCGGCATGCTCCAGCAAAGCCTGCGACAGCACGATGCGGCCTTCGCCATCAAACTGCGCCTGGGCCAAGGAGGCCAGCAGGGTGTCTTCCAGGTCGGCACGCTCCGGCGAGAATTCCGGCAGCGCGTTGATGCGGCTGTTCACGCCATCAAGATAGGTATTGCCGCCGGCCACCAGCACGCGCGCCTCATAAGTGGCATCAGCCACCCAGTCCGGCCCTAGCAGCACACCACCTTCCGGGCCCTGCTTGGTCAGCACGGCACGAAACGGCGCTGGGACGGAGATACGTCCCTTCGCGTCGATCCGGTTCCGAAAAGTGGAGAGAAAGCTGTCCACAACGCCCCCAAAAGCGGCCCTGTTGCCGCCCCAAAAACACCGAGGCAGCCGGCATGTTTGGGATAATATGGGATACCATGGGCTAGGATGGGCGTCAATGGAGAATGGTTGGGCCTATATGGCGATTCGGCCTAAGGATTTCCACAACTTGTCGCCGAATGCTCACCTTTTAGGTTTCTTCATTTGTTCACGTTCTTTCGGTGGATAACCGGTGGATAAATCGGCTGCACGATCGGCTTGCCGGGCCTATCCGTTAACGGTTAAACCTGTGGCATGGTTCGATCGCATAAGATTCACCCGCTCTGGTGCCGCCTGGCCGCCAGCCTGCTGATCGCCCTGCTGCTGCTCGGCCCGGCGCGGCCAGCGCTGGCGCAACTGGGCATGAACGAGTTTCTGCCGCGCCAGGCGCCCGTGCTGAAACGGTTTTCCGTGGTGGCGATCACCGCCAACAACCAATGCCTGACCGTTCAGCCCGGCGCCGGCAATGATGTGACCCGGCTGCG
The DNA here is from genome assembly GCF_017994015.1 of Ferrovibrio sp. GTDB lineage: Bacteria > Pseudomonadota > Alphaproteobacteria > Ferrovibrionales > Ferrovibrionaceae > Ferrovibrio. Next base: position 30,751 of record NZ_JAGOLP010000033.1, read on the forward strand.
CCCGGATGTGCTGCTCAGCTCTTGCGAATTCAGCATCGACAATCAGACCCAGGGCTATTTCATCAGCCGCACCATCCGCGAGCGGAATCAGATCTTCTTTGCCGCCAATCCGGCCTATTGCCTGGCCATGGACCCGCGCAACCAGCGCTTGGTGGCGGTGGCTTGCGGCGTGAATGCGGAGATGTTTGCAGCCAATCCGCAATTTTTTGACCTGCGACGGGGCGGCCTGTCGCTGGATACCGATAGCGGCGAGCGCTGGTGCCTGGATACCCGCGCCCGCGAAGGTTTTTCGCAGCTTTTTGAGCCTTACTTCATCCCCTGCCCGGGGCAGATCGGCGAAGCGTTCATGCTGCGGGTCAACCGCTAAGCTTGCGTTGCAGGCGGCGCCAGCCGATCACCACGCCACTGGCGGAAGCCGCCAGGCCGATCAGCGAAAAGCCCCACAGCACGATCTCCCATGTCGGCGGATAATGCCGCAGGAAGGCAAAATCGAAGCTGTGCAGCGCATTGAACCACCAGCGATAGCCGCGACGCGTTGCATCCATGCTGCCCAGGATGTCGCCGTTGCGCGGATCGATATGGAACCAAGTGGCAGCCGGATCGTCGAAGCCGATGCGCAGCACCGGCAATACGCGCCGATGATGATGCGAATACCAATAGGCATCCTCGGCTTGCAGCATTTCTTGCAGCACTGGCCGCGCCATTGGCAGCAATGTGCGGGCAGCGCGCAGCACATGATCCGCTGTCGGGACGGAGCTAATCGCCAGCAGGCCCTGTGGCCCGAGATATTGCAACACAGGCTGGCCGCCGAGCCAGCCGAAGCGCAGCTCATGCACACCAGCCTGGGCCGTCAGCGGCAGCGGAAAATCCAGGCCCGGCGCGGCGGCATAACGCTGCAAGGCCTCTGGCGCCAGATTCCTTGAACTGAACCAGGCATTCGGATTCATCGAAATCCAGCCGCTGACGATCCAGGCCAGCAGCGTGACGCTGCCAATCAACCCGGCCCAATGATGCCACAGCATCCAGCCGCGATAGGGCGAAAGGCGACCCCGGGCATAGCGACGACGCAACCGGATACGCTGGATGCCGATCCAGATGCCGCTGGCCGCCACCACGATGCTGATGCCGGAAAGCCACAGCACCACATCGCGCCAGAGCGGCGCATCGGCCCGCAGCGGGGTGAAATAGATCCAATGCGGAATCGAGCCGAGCCAGTTCCAGAACCGCTCGCGTCGCGTGGTATCCAGCACAATCTCGCCGCTGACGGCGGAAACATATAATTCGGTATGTGCGGCATCGTTCAGCGCCAGCACATGCAGCGGCCGGTGCGGATTGAACCGCGCCGTGACACTCCACTGGTCGCGCTCAACCGTCTCAACAAACCGGGCCGCCGGAAAACGCATCTGCATAGCCGCCTCGGCCTCGGCGGCGCTGACGTCTTGGATCACCCGGCCATCGCGCGCCGACAAAGCCAGCGCCGCGCCGCTATAGGGCTGGACACGATAAACCGGCTCGGCGCCGAGCATTTCCAGCCGCAGGCTACGCGGCCAATCCTGTTGCCCGACCAGCCGCAAGGCCGCATCCGGGGCCAGTTGCACCGCAGGCCAATCAAGGGCGGGCAGAAAGCCGCGCCGCTCATCCTCGCTCAAGCCCGGAAAGGCGACATACATCATCACCACGCCGGAAATGAACCAGATCGCAAATAACAGGCAGGTGGCGATGCCGATCCAGCGGTGGATCAGGTAAAGCCAGCGCAGCAGCCAGCGCGACCCGGAGCGAAGCAAGCGGCGCGACATGGTCAAAACTTTATGCTGGTGGTGAGATAAGCCGTGCGCGGCGCCCCCAGCACCCACTTATCCGCCGACAGGCTCTGACCATACACCTTGTCAAACAGGTTCAGCACCCGCAAGGACACTGTGGCCTTTTCCACCGGCGACCAGGATAGGCCAAGGTCAGCCAGGAAATAGCCACCCTGCCCCGCCGTATTGGCATCATTGCTGTAAGTATCGCCAACATAGCGCACCGCGCCCAAAGCTTTCCATTCCGGTGCAAAACGCCAGGTGGCCCACAGATTGGCCACCTGTTCCGGCGTATTGGTTGGCCGCTTGCCAGCATAGGACACGCCGCCAGTCTGGGTGTAATCGTCGTATTGCGCTTCCAGTAACGCGGCATTGGCTTCCAGCCGCAGGCTGTCGCTCAGATCATAAGCCGCACTCACTTCAACACCACGCGATGATTGCTGGCCGATCTGCTCCACCACGGTAGGCGTGGTTGGGTTGCGGGTTTGAAGCTTGTTTTTGGTGATGTGGTAGGCCGCCAAAGTCCATTCGCCGCGCCCGCCGAACACATCCTGCTTCACGCCAATCTCAAACTGCTCGGCGGTGGAAAGCTCAAGCTGGGTATTGGCCACGGATTGCCCAAGCAGCGAGCCGCCAACCGGGGTGACCGCCGTGGCATACTGGCCGTAAAACGCTGTGTCACGGTTGAGATTATACACCGCGCCGGCACGCCAGCTGAAGGCGTTGAAGGTTTTTGACACGCTGCTATTCGCCACCAGATCATCGCGGCTGAAATCAATGCGATCAAAACGCAGGCCGCCGGCCAGCGACCAGCTTTCATTCAACACCAGACGATCTTCCACAAACAGCGAATATTGCTGCACGGTGGAAGTATGCCGCGGCAATGTGCCGGCCTGATTGATGAACAGGCCGGCATCGGGATTGTTGGCATCCACCGTGGACGTGCCGCCATAGGGCGTGTTGTTGATATGGGTGAAATCGATGCGATTGACATCGAAGCCGACCACGCTCTGGTTTTTCATGCCGGCAATCTGGCTGTCGATGGTGAGATCGGTGCGATTCCCGATCTGCTCCTGGTCATGGTAGATTTCGATATAGTCAGTGCGCGTCACCTGGTTGGTGGCCGGATTGAGCAGATAACTTTCCACATCGCGCCAATGCCGGTTGCTGGTGAAGGTGTAGGCATTATTACGCAGGCGCAGATTGGCTGCGAGCTGCCAATCCATCTTGAACTGAGTCCAGTTGTCGAGATAGTCGATATCGCTGTCAGAGACATTGTAGTTTTTCTCGCGCAACGCCTTGTCGAGCTGCTTGTCGCGCAGCGGCGTACCCCAGTATTTCTGCGGATTCTGATGCCCGGTATCATGCGACAGCGTGAAACTCAGCGTGTCGCTGGCATCCAGCCGCAAGGCGCCGGTAAAGGCCTCGCTGCCATTCTCGCCCATATCAACATAGCCGGCGGATTTGCGCGCATTGGCACCGACATAATATGACAGTTTGCCGCCCAGCGGCCCGGCGCTGCTGGCCGCTGCCCGCCGTGTCAGGTCGCTGCCCAGTTCCAGCAGCAATTCATGCTCGGTTTCCAACGGATTGGGTTTTTTCGACACCACATTGACCACGCCGCCAATGGCGCCTTCGCCATACAATACCGAAGCCGGGCCACGCAGGATTTCCACCCGATCAACCGACCAGGTATCAAACGGAAACGATACCGTGCCGGAAGCAACATAGAGCCGGGTGCCATCATAAAGCTGCATCACCGAACCATGGCCGCTGAAACCGCGCGCCACCAGGCTGCTGCCGCCATTGCCGGCTGCGGCATTGGAGGTGAAGCCGGTGGCGCGCTGTGCCACTTCATTCACGCTGGCATAGCCGCGCTCGCGCAAGGTGGCGGCCGAAATCGTTTCCACCGCCGCTGCGGTTTCCTTTGGTGTCAGATCAAGCCGACTGCCAGTACTGGCCGGCAGGTTGAGGTGCAACCCGCTTTCCTCGGCTTCCAGGCTGCCGCCGACCGACAGGGTGGGCAATTGGATTGTTGCGGCCTGCTGCGCCTTGGTCGGCGACAGGCTGGCAAACAGGGCAACGCTGCCCAGCAGCGTGGCAAGAAGTGGCTTAGACATGGTGAATATCCCCAAACAGGCAGCAAATGGCTTAGCCGCACTGCCAATGTAACGACGATTTATGTTATGTTATAACATAACATATTGGCAATAGGACTATCCGGCTCTTTGCCTGGATAGCTGCCAATGAATTGGAAGCCGTTTGGGGGAAAACCTGGCGAGCGGATGCAACGCCGGCAAAAAAGCGATAGGGAAAAACATGGGCAAGGCCCCTTGGCAACGTGTGGCACGTCACCGCGCAACGGCGCCTGCCGGCCAATCTGCCGGTCAAGACCACCCATCGGAACACCCTGCCCGATGCTTGCGCGTGTGACCACGGCTGACGGCAGGTCTCCTGGCTCACGGGTCGCCATTTTTCGCCGCCTTCCCAGCGCCTGAGCACCAGTGGCATAGTTGACGAAAAACTCTCCGCTTACAGTTGCAGGGGCAGCTACGGCTTAGGGTTTCCCCGCACCGTATTCCCAATTAGGCCCAGATGGGCACCGTCGGGATACAGCCTAAAGACGCAGAGGCGCACCTGTCAATCAGTCTCAACTGCGAAAACGATTGGTGCCAGACAGCCTGTAAGCCGGGTTCTGTCCGCCCACTTGCGTGAGTTGGACGGCTATTCCTCTGGGACATCCGTTACCGGATGCCTCGCGCGACCGACCCGGATGGCAGGCCGGAAACCGCCTCGCCTGCTCGGGGCAGGCTGCCATCCCTATTTGGTCTTGCTCCCGGTGGGGTTTGCCATGCCGCTGCTGTTACCAGAAGCGCGGTGCGCTCTTACCGCACCTTTTCACCCTTGCCGCCGGCCTTGCGGGCGGTGGCGGTCTGTTTTCTGTGGCACTGTCCCTGGGGTCGCCCCCGCCGGCGTTACCCGGCACCGTGTATCCGTGGAGCCCGGACTTTCCTCGACACCCCTTGCCCAAGGGCAAACAGGGTGCCGCAGCCGTCCAGCCATCTGGCACCGGGGCGAGCAATAGGGCTTAGCGCCG
>NZ_JAGOLP010000034.1 GCF_017994015.1 Ferrovibrio sp.
GGCCATAACCCAGCGTGGTCGGCTTGGTGCTCTGGATGGCGTAATAGCCGCTCTCGCTGCTCTGGCGCTGCTTCTCCTTCGCCGCCCAAGCCTTCTCAGCCTCGTTCAGCGGCGTGGTCAGCGGCGGCCGCAGCGGCACCATGTTGAGATGCAGCGCCGCCACGGCTTGCGGGAAATCGGCGCCGAGCCAGGAGGAGACAATCGAGCCCCAATCGCCGGCCTGCACAAAAAACCGCTTGAAGCCCAGCGCCTGCACCATCAGGTCATGCCACAAAGCCGCCACCTGGCGCGGGCTGATCGGCTTATGCAGCGGCATCGAGAAGCCATAACCCGGCAGGCTTGGGCAGATCACGGTGAAGGCATCGGCCACGTCGCCGCCGAAGCGTTCCGGATGCGCCAGGCGTTCGATCACGTCGATAAATTCAAACACCGATCCGGGCCAGCCATGGGTCAGCAGCAGCGGGCGTGGCCCAGGCACGCCATCGCCGGCGCCGCTGCCCGGCTCGATCAGGAAATGCACAATCTGGTGGCTGCCGTCATCCGGGCGCGGCAAAGCCACGCGGTAATTCAGGAAGCCGTTAAGCCGTGTTTCCCAGTGGCGCCAGTCAAAGCCATCGCGCCAATGCGCCAGCAGCCGGGCCATATAGGCGCGGTTGCTGCCATATTGCCAGGCGGCATCGTCAGGCTGGCGCGGCAGCCGGCTATGCGCCAGGCGCTGTTTCAGATCGGCCAGGGTCGCTTCGGGAATATGGATCTGGTAGGCTTCAGGCTTGAACGGCGTCATGGCGCTTCCCGGCTGCTATTCAGTTCAGCAAGCCATAACTGGTGACTCCTGTCACCTGTTCTACGGGCAGATGCTGCCGCCACGGGCATGGCATTCCAGCTTGCGCTCGGCCTGCTCCAGGTCGCGGCGGCTTTGCTCGGCGGCATCGGCCAGGCAATCCAGATAGCGGTTCAGGCGTGAGCGATAGGCATTCACCTCCGACCGGCAATAGGCCACGGCCTGGTTGTCGCTGCTGCTGCCCAGCCGTTCCAGGCAGAGCGGCGGCCGCGGCGGTTCGGCACAGCGCCGGCTCTGGGCGAGAACCGCCGGCGTCCAGAGGATCAGCAGCAAGGCCAGCAGCGGTTTCAATCGCCCAGGCCCTCCACGGCCAGCGCGGCAAAGGTCGCCAGCCAATGCTCGCCGCCATATTCGCCGCTTTCCAGAAACGGCAGGCTGGCAGCTTCATGCTGGTCGGCCAGCCGCTGCAAGGTGCCATGGGCGGAATGATGCGGTGTCAGCGCCGCCGCAATGCCGCGCAGGCACCAGGCGCGCGAAAGGTTGAGGCCATCGAGATGCACACCCTTGGCATCCGAACGATCCGCCACCATCACCGGATGATACGGCCCGCCGGCACCATGGAAATAGCCCGGCAGGTATTGCGCAAACCAGGCGGCGAATTCGGCGCCAGGCAGTATCTGGGCCAGCAAAAACGCAGCGGTCAGGCCGCCGGAAAGGAAATCGTCGCCATTCGGTTCATACAACGCCGGATAATCCGCATCCTGGCCGTAATACCGCCGCGCCATGTTTTCCAGCGGGCCGGCAAGCTCGGCCTGGCCGGTGCTGCGGGCGTAATGCAGCGCCAGTAGCATGCCGAAGGCGGTGTTGAAATGTGTGCCGACACGGATCGGATAGGTCAGCTTGTGCAGGTAAGGCGGCAGCCGCTCCAGGATCACCAGTTCCAGCGGTTTCAGCGCGGCGCGCCAATCGGCGGCATGAGCCTGCGGCAAATGCTGCAATTCGGCGGCCAGCGCCAGCAGCCAGCCCCAGCCATAGGGCCGTTCATAGCCGGCGCGGCCCGGCGCCTGGAAATAGGCGGCTTCGGCCACGCCATGCTCGGCGGTCAGATGCGTGTCAAACAGCGCCACGATCTGCGGCGCGATGGGCAGGTTGGGGAAACGCCGCAGGCAGCGCGCCAGCAGCCAGAAGCCATGCACGGCCGAATGCCAGTCATAACTGCCGTAGAAAATCGGATGCAGCGCGCGCGGCGGCAGCAGATCGGCCGGCCCGTTCAGCAGATGCGCCAGATGGTTGGGATATTCCGCCGTCAGATTGCGCAACGGCAGCGCGGCGAAACGCAGCGCCTGGGTTTCTGTAAGGCCACCCTGGCGCTGCGTCATGCTCATTTGCCGTGGCAGTATTTGTATTTTTTGCCCGAGCCGCAGGGGCACAGCGCATTGCGCGGCGTGGCGCGCCAGGTATTCGGATCATTCGGATCAACCTGGGCCGAAGCCTGCACCGGGCGGGATGGCAATTGGCCGGGCTGCGGCTCGGCGCCGCCTTCCAGCAATTCGCCGCGGCTTTCCTGCATCGGCTGGCTGGGCCGGGCAAACAGATCGGCCGGCGGCTGTTCGGCGCGCACTTCCACTCGCGCCAAAACGCCGGTGATATTCTCGCGCATACGCACCAGCATCTGCTCAAACAGCGCAAAGGCTTCGCGCTTGTATTCGTTCAGCGGGTCTTTCTGGGCATAGGCGCGCAGGCCGATGGCCTGGCGCAGATAATCCAGATGATGCAGATGCTCCTTCCAATTCTGGTCCAGCACCTGCAACAGCAGGCTGCGCTCGATCATGCGCATCAGGTCGGGGCCAAAATTGGCGGCCTTTTCGGCCATCTTGCGATCAGCGGCATCCTGGAGGCGTTCCAGGATTTCGGTATCGGCGATGCCTTCTTCCTTGGCCCAATCCACAATCGGCAGGTCCAGCCCGAACAGGCGCTGCACTTCGTCTTGCAGGCCGGCGGCATCCCATTGCTCGGCATAGGCCTTTTCCGGGATATGGCGCGCCACCAGATTTTCGACGATCTCACGCCGCATGTCGGCGATGGTGTCGGCCACATTGTCGGTGCTCATCAATTCGATGCGCTGCTCGTACACCACCTTGCGCTGGTCGTTCATCACATCGTCGAATTTCAGCAGCTGCTTGCGGATTTCGTAATTCCGCGCTTCCACCTTCTGCTGCGCCTTTTCCAGCGCCTTGTTGATCCAGGGATGGGTGATCGCCTCGCCATCCTTCAGGCCCAGCTTCTGCAACATGCTGTCCATGCGCTCGGAGCCGAAGATGCGCAGCAGGTCGTCTTCCAGGCTGAGGAAAAAGCGCGAGGCGCCGGGATCGCCCTGGCGGCCGGAACGGCCACGCAGCTGGTTGTCGATGCGGCGGCTTTCATGCCGTTCGGTGCCGACCACGCAGAGGCCGCCAGCCGCCAGCACCTTGTCCTTCTCGGCCGCCACTTCGGCGCGGATCGCGGCGATCTTGGCCGCCAGCGCCTCGCCTTCCAGGCCCTCGGTCTCGGCCTTGATGCGCATCTCGGCATTGCCGCCGAGCTGGATGTCGGTGCCGCGGCCGGCCATGTTGGTGGCGATGGTCACGGCGCCAAGCCGGCCGGCCTGGGCCACGATGCCGGCTTCCTGCTCGTGGAAGCGGGCATTCAGCACCGCATGCTGCACGCCCTTCTGGTTCAGCAGGCCAGACAGCACTTCGGATTTTTCAATCGACACCGTGCCCACCAGCACCGGCTGGCCCTTGGCGCGGCATTCCGCAATCACATTGGCGATGGCTTCGTATTTTTCCTGCGCGGTGCGGTAAACCTCGTCATCCTGGTCAAGCCGCTTCACCGGCACATTGGTCGGGATTTCCACCACGTCCAGGCCATAGATATCGCCGAATTCGGCAGCTTCGGTGGCCGCCGTGCCGGTCATGCCGGACAGCTTGGGATACATGCGGAAATAATTCTGGAAGGTGATCGAGGCCAGGGTCTGGTTCTCGGTCTGCACCGACACGCCTTCCTTGGCTTCCAGCGCCTGATGCAGGCCATCGGAATACCGCCGGCCTTCCATCATGCGGCCGGTGAATTCGTCGATGATGATAACCTTGTCATCCTTCACGATGTAATCCACATCGCGGGTGAAGCTCTTATGCGCGCGCAGGGCCTGGTTGGCGTGATGCACCACGGCGATGTTGTCGATATCGTAGAGATCGGTATCGGCTTTCAGCAGGCCGGCCTGGCGCAGCAACTGCTCCATATGCTCGGTGCCGGCTTCGGTGAAATTCACCGTGCGCTGCTTCTCGTCCTTCTCAAAATCCTCCGCCGTCAGGCTCGGGATCAGCACATTCACCTTCACATACAGATCGGTGGTGTCTTCCGAGGGGCCGGAGATGATCAGCGGTGTGCGCGCCTCGTCGATCAGGATGCTGTCCACCTCGTCTACGATGGCATAGGCGAAAGGCCGCTGCACCATCGCATCGCGCTGGAACTTCATATTGTCGCGCAGATAATCGAAGCCGTATTCGTTGTTGGTGCCATAGGTGATGTCGCAGGCATAGGCGGCGCGGCGTTCCTCGTCATCCAGGCCATGCACGATCACGCCGGTGGTGAGGCCGAGGAAACCATAAACCCGGCCCATCCATTCGGCATCGCGCCGCGCCAGGTAATCGTTCACCGTCACCACATGCACGCCCTTGCCGGGCAGCGCATTGAGATACACCGCCAGGGTGGCCACCAGGGTCTTGCCTTCGCCGGTCTTCATTTCGGCGATCTTGCCGGAATGCAGCACCATGCCGCCGATCAGCTGCACATCGTAATGGCGCTGGCCCAGCACGCGCTTGGCGGCTTCGCGCACCACGGCGAAAGCTTCCACCAGCAGGCTGTCCAGGGTTTCGCCTTTTTCGAGCCGGGCGCGGAATTCAGCCGTCTTGGCCTGTAGCGCCGCATCATCCAGGGCGGCAATCTGGCTTTCCAGCCCGTTGATCGCCTGCACCTTCCTGGTGAAGGGGCGCACTGCGCGATCATTGGCCGAACCGAACAATTTCTTGGCGAGCGCGCCGAACATGCCATACCTCTGATTGTCGGCTGGGGTGGGCGTGGCCGGCAGGGCCGGAAACGCCAGGACAGGCCGAAAAAAGACCCGGGTGAGAGATAAGGGGCGGGGGCCGGTCTGTCAACGCAAGCGGGCGTCGAATCGCCGTCAAACAGCCCTCCCGGCCCGGTTGACCCGCGCCCGATCAAAGGGTTACATGCGGCGCATTCGTCCCACAGGGGCAAGGAGAACCAGCCGTGATCGACCCTGTTGCCCTGGCGCAAGCCCTGATCCGCCGCCCCAGCATCACGCCTGCCGACCAGGGCGCGCTGGGTGTGCTGCAAGCCGCGCTGGAGCCGCTGGGTTTTGCCTGCCAGCCGCTGCGTTTTTCGGCTCCCGGCACGCCGGATGTGGATAATCTTTATGCCCGCTGGGGCCAGGCCGGGCCGAATTTCTGTTTTGCCGGCCATACCGATGTGGTGCCGGTGGGCGATCCGCAGGGCTGGACGGTTGATCCCTTCGGCGCCGAGATCATCGATGGCCAGCTTTATGGCCGTGGCGCCACCGATATGAAAAGCGCCATTGCCGCCTTTGCCGCCGCCGCCGAGCGATTCCTGGCCGAACGCGGCGCCAGCTTCCAGGGGTCGATTTCGCTGCTGATCACCGGCGACGAGGAAGGCCCGGCCATCAATGGCACCGATAAGGTGTTGAAATGGCTTAAAGAAAAGGGCGAAACCCTGTCGGCCTGCGTGGTTGGCGAGCCAACCAATCCGCTGCGCCTGGGCGAGATGATGAAAATCGGCCGGCGCGGCTCGCTCACCGCCCGTATCACCGTGCTGGGTATGCAGGGCCATGTCGGCTATCCGCATCTGGCGGATAACCCGGTGCCGCGCCTGATCACCATATTGCATGCCTTGCGCACCCGCCGGCTTGATCTGGGCAATGCGCATTTTGAGCCGTCGAACCTGGAAATCACCACAGTGGATGTGGGCAATCCGGCCAATAACGTGATCCCGGCCCAGGCCCGCGCGGTGCTGAATATCCGCTATAATACCGAGCAGAATTCGGCCGGCCTGAAAGCCTGGATCGAAGGCTGCTGCGCGCTGGGCGGCGCAGAGGTGGAGGTGACGTTTGAGGATGGCGCCATGCCGTTCCTGACCCAGCCGGGGCGGTTTGTGGCGGCGATGGCCGAGGCGGTGGCCGAAGGCACCGGCCGGCAGCCGGAATTGAGCACCACGGGCGGTACCTCGGATGCGCGTTTCATTCAGGCCTATTGCCCGGTGGTGGAATTCGGCCTGGTCGGCCAGACCATGCACAAGGTGGATGAACGCGCCGCCGTGGCCGATATCCGGGCGCTGGCCGATGTCTATCTCGGCATGCTGCGGCGCTATTTCGCCTGAGGTCTTAAGCTGGCGGTAACTCTCTGCGGGCTTTAATCCGGCGGATTCCGCCCGATTCGGCCGCCAGATTGCAGGATATGACCATGGACCAGGTTCTCCGCCGCCGCTTGCTTGATCTGCTTGAGAAGGATACCCGCACGCGCCAGCAGGCCGCCGCCGATGGCAGCCTGTTCCAGGGTTATAACGAGGCCCTGCGCGCGGTGCATAACGAGAATGCCAAGGCGCTGGCGGAGATTGTTGATGCCGGCGACTGGCCCGACAAGTTCCAGGCCGGCGAGGATGGCGCCACCGCCGCTTTCCTGATTGTGCAGCATGCCATCGGCCTGCCGAATTTTATGCGCGCCTGCCTCGATCTGATGGAAGAAGCCGCCGAACGCGGCGGCGTGCCGCGCTGGCAGGTGGCATTGCTCACCGATCGTATCCGCATGCTGGAAGGCCGGCCGCAGGTATACGGCACGCAGTTTGACTGGACCGTGGATGGCAAATTCGAGCCATTGCCGATAGAAGAGCCGGAAACCGTTGACCTGCGCCGCACCGCCGCCGAATTGGTGCCGATGGCGCAGGCGATAGAATTGCAGCGCAAGGAAAATGCCGAAATGGGCGGCAGCGCCCCAAGCCCAGGCGCCTGGCTCGCCCGCCAGCGCGAATTCGAAGCCTGGGCCAAGGCGGTGGGTTGGCGCAAGTAAGCGCTCCCGTCACAACAAAACCCGTCATGGTACGCGAAGGCGTACCATCCACGTTTTTCACTTAACGGACCGGCAATAAAGCACTCGTGGATGGTCGGCCTACGCCGACCATGACGGCTGTGATGTGAATGCCACCCCAATTGTTCCTGTTACACCCCATTCGGCGCCGCCAATCACTGTAATCGGAATTTTCCGTCTGCGTCTAGTTTAGAACGATGCTAATCTAGCTCTGGTCAGTGAGGGTGCTTCGCCCCGGTGATTTGACGATTCCCCACAAGGAAGGAAACGCGACGATGACTAGCGGCAAATGTCCCGTGATGCATGGCAGCCATACCAGCACCGGCAGCGGTGTGATGGATTGGTGGCCCAATGCGCTCAATCTCGACATCCTGCACCAGCATGATGGCAAGACCAATCCGATGGCGCCGGGTTTTGACTACCGCGCCGAACTGAAAAAGCTGGATGTGGCGGCGCTGAAGCGCGACCTGCATGCGCTGATGACCGACAGCCAGCCCTGGTGGCCGGCGGATTGGGGCCATTATGGCGGCCTGATGATCCGCATGGCCTGGCATGCCGCCGGTTCCTACCGCACTGCCGATGGCCGTGGCGGCGGCGGCACCGGCAACCAGCGTTTTGCGCCGCTGAATTCCTGGCCGGATAACGGCAATCTCGACAAGGCGCGCCGTCTGCTCTGGCCGATCAAGAAGAAGTATGGCAACCGCATCAGCTGGGCCGACCTGATCCTGCTGGCCGGCACCATCGCCTATGAATCGATGGGGCTGAAAACCTTCGGCTTCGGCTTTGGCCGCCCGGATATCTGGCATCCGGAAAAGGATGTCTATTGGGGGTCGGAAAAGGAATGGCTCGGTGCCGGGCGTTATGCCGGCGAAAGCCGTGACAGCCTGGAAAACCCGCTTGCCGCCGTGCAGATGGGCCTGATCTATGTGAACCCGGAAGGGGTGGGCGGCAAGCCTGATCCGCTGCGCACGGCGCAGGATGTGCGCATCACCTTTGCCCGCATGGCGATGAATGACGAAGAGACCGTGGCGCTCACCGCTGGCGGCCACACCGTGGGCAAGGCGCATGGCAATGGCGATGCCGCGCGGCTCGGCCCCGATCCGGAAGGCGCGCCGCTGGAAGACCAGGGCCTGGGCTGGCTCAACAAGACTAGCCGCGGTATCGGCCGCGATACCGTCACCAGCGGCCTTGAAGGCGCCTGGACCACGCATCCGACCAAGTGGGATAACGGCTATTTCGACATGCTGTTCGGCCATGAATGGGAATTGCGCAAAAGCCCGGCCGGCGCCTGGCAATGGGAGCCGGTGAATATCAAGGAAGAAGACAAGCCGGTTGATGCGGAAGACCCCTCGATCCGCAAAAACCCGATCATGACCGATGCCGATATGGCGATGATCAAGGACCCGGCCTATCGCGCCATTGCCGAGCGGTTCCACAAGGACCCGGCCTATTTCTCGGAGGTGTTTGCCCGCGCCTGGTTCAAGCTGACGCATCGCGATATGGGGCCGAAAGTGCGCTATCTCGGCCCCGATGTGCCGCAGGAAGACCTGATCTGGCAGGACCCGGTGCCGGCCGGCAACACCGGCTATGATGTGGCTGCGGTGAAGGCCAGCATTGCCAAAAGCGGCCTCAGCATCAGCGACATGGTGGCCACGGCCTGGGACAGCGCCCGCACCTATCGCGGCTCGGATATGCGCGGCGGCGCCAATGGCGCGCGCATCCGGCTGGCGCCGCAGAAGGATTGGGCCGGCAACGAACCGGCGCGGCTGGCCCGCGTGCTCGGCGTGTTGCAGCCGATCGCCGATGCGGCCGGCGCCAGCCTGGCCGATGTCATCGTGCTGGCCGGCAATGTTGGTGTTGAGCAGGCGGCCAAGGCCGGCGGCTTCGATATCACGGTGCCGTTTGCGCCCGGCCGCGGCGATGCCAGCGCAGCGCAGACCGATGCCGCTTCCTTCGATGTGCTGGAGCCGCTGCATGACGGCTTCCGCAACTGGCTGAAGCAGGATTATGCCGTCAGCGCCGAAACCCTGCTGTTGGATCGCAGCCAGCTCATGGGCCTCACCGCCTGCGAGATGACCGTGCTGGTGGGCGGCCTGCGTGTGCTGGGCGCCAATCATGGCGGCAGCCAGCAGGGTGTGTTCACCACCCGGCCCGGCGTGCTGAGCAATGATTTTTTCGTCACGCTGACAGACATGGCCTATGCCTGGCAGCCGGTGGCGCAGAATCAGTATGAATTGCGGGATCGCAAGACCGGCGCGGTGCAATGGACCGCCAGCCGGGTGGATCTGGTGTTCGGTTCCAACTCGGTGCTGCGCGCCTATGCCGAAGTCTATGCCCAGGACGATGCCAAGCAGAAGTTTGTGCAGGATTTCGTCGCCGCCTGGACCAAGGTGATGAACGCCGACCGGTTTGACCTCGCGGCCTGAGCCACAAGATGATCCCGGGCCGGTTCAGGCCGGCCCGGGGTATTATCGCGATTTGCAGCCGATTCGGCTTTATCCGCAAGGGCAAGACCCGCGATGGCGCGCGTTACGGCTGGCGCAGGCGCTCGAGTTGCTCCGGTGCAAAGGGAAGCAGGCTTTCGGGTTGGAAGTAGACTGATTGTTGTTTTCGTTGATGTTACAGGCAATATGCCAGAGCTAAATACAACTTGGCCTCGGCACATTAAGGGGCTCTGAGGGGTATCAAATGGAATTGATGAACCAGCCATTCTCCGGGCAGCTTGGGAATCGTCTGATCGAGTTGTTGGATTCGGGTGACTTCCATACCCTGAATATCGCCGTCGCCTTCGCCAAAAATAGCGGTGTGCTAAGGATAAAGAACGCCCTTGAAAAATTCAGGAAAAGCGGGGGAAAAGTAAATGTCTACGTGGGGGTCGATCTTGGCGGGACGTCCTACGAAGCTCTCACCGCTTTGCTTTTGTATTCGGATACGCTGAATGTCGTACACTCTGAAAAAGGCCAAACCTTTCATGCGAAAGTCTATCAATTTTTGGGATATGCGAAGGGCCTGCTAGTTGTTGGTTCACACAATCTAACGGGAGGCGGTCTATGGACCAACTTCGAAAGCTCGACATTCATCCCCCTTGAGGGATCGAATGCCAGCGTGGCGCACATTCAAGCTGGAATGGATGATTTCCTTACGAAATTAAAGTTGCTTGGCGACTCCATAATGTCCATTGAAGCGCAAGAGGATGTGGAGAAACTTCTTCAAAACGGCTACGTTATCAAAGAAGTTATAGAGCAAGTCCGGCAGTCGAAAGCGGCGAAGAAAGATGGAACCCAAAAAAGGCTATTTGGATACGGGGTTAAAGCTAAACTTCCGCATTTGCCCAAATCGACAGGTCAAGGAGTTGCCACAGTTTCTCCTACTCTCCCGGCATTGGCCATGGTTCCTGATGAAGCTGTGGGCAAAACTATCTGGTTTGAGACTAGTCGCATGACCGGCGGTTCAAGGAATATACTAGATTTATCGATGAAATCCCTTGTGATGAGCGGAGACCCCAGCGGTACCAAGTTCGACCTGGGCGACCCTAAATTTATGCGCGGGGGGGTTGAGTTTTTTGGTCTGAACCCTGCAAATACCAAGCACACCAAGCACATTACGCTTAATTTTGAAGGTATTGATTATTTTGGAAACATGATCCTTTACCCTACTGGGAACAAAGCAAACGGCACTTGGCGACTCCAGATAAAAGGAAGCAATTCATCTAATACCAAAATCACTGACGCGTTCAGGGCTAAAGGCGAAGAATTCTACTTGGTTAAAAAAATCGTCACCTTCACGGAAATTGAGGCGGGCTATTACTTCATGTCAGTGTTTCCGGAGGCTGATCTGCCGAGTTTCGAGGCCGCGTCACAAATTCTGGCGCGAAATGGAGTCACAGGTAATTCCAGAAAGCTCGGCATCATCTAAAAGCGGCTGATCCATTCTTGATGTTTGCCTTTTCGAGCCCCACTGATGCCTCCTTTCGCTCCACCGAAATCGAGCATAACTGCCTCGCTGTTCAATGGCACTCCCTCTGAAACAAATAGAGGGGCCTCACTGACATCGCGGAACTTTCTTATGAATGAGGTAACATCAAAGCCGAAGGCATATCCAGTCGTGTCCTGGTATGGCGGATCTACATACACGACCGAGTCATTAGGAATGGGGCAGCTGAGGATCGCCATGATATCCGTGTTTAGGCAATTTGCGCCCTTCATGTGCTGTGCAAGGATACCAATGCGGCGACGCAGTTCCGTCGGAGAGGGTTGCATCGGATTGGCGGGGCTGCGGCGTATACTGGTTGCCGTCGGCTGCCAGAAATCCCTAAAGCAAGCATTCGCCCAGCGTTTACCGTTCAGCCAAATTTGCTTGCCACCGAAAGAGCATGCCTGAAGCAACGGGTAAAGTTCAGCTTCGTGCTCGCCCACTGGGAGTGCGGAAAGAGCCGACATGTGAGCCTTGAAGTCGTGGTTATCAGTCGGCAATTCTGACAGAAACTGATCAAAAACATCCATGTCAAATGTGCCAGAGCAAATGGCGGTCCAGAAGGCGCCCCAAGAGCTTATATCGAGCATACAAATTCGAGATGGCTCAACGCCCCTCTTCACGAGTTCGATCGACACTGCGGCGGAGCCGCAACATAGATCGTAAAATCGCGAATTCGGGCCGGGTTTTGTCTCGAGAAGAAGGTCTACGATCTGAGCTGCGACGCGCTGTTTGCCACCTTGATATGCGCACGGCACCCGCATTTGACTAATCATGCCGATCTTCTGCGAATCAAGATTCGCGCATAGACCCTCTTGCCATTGATGATTCCGACGCCCCCTCTATCTTCAGGATGTGGCCTATAACTTACCTCTTCAAGAATCCTCGCAGATACATTTGTACGCGCATTACCGTTTGCAAGCATGACAATTTCGAATTGATCAGGGCTGTATTTGTCAAGGAACGTAATCGGCACGCCCATCAAGCCATAATAGTCCTGAGGGATATTTTGCGTGCGCGCGACTTCAATAGCATCATAGTTTTCATAGCGTGGATATTCATCTGGACTATAGTTGCAGGAAAGCTCTATTGACTCATGCCGACGATTATTATCCAAATTGGTGAACCACCGGACGCCTTTGACCCGGATAAAACGCCTCCCTTTTTCGTCAATGCCGCAGTTGGCTGCGTTTAGCGGGTAGATGTCAGGTACATAGAATTTGCGGTCTCCAGAACGGATAGATTCTCCGTACCAGACTTTGTTGTTACGAAAGAGGGGAAATACCTCCCTGCACGTTGCGGCGTTCATGTTTCCTAAGATTATAAAATCCTTTTCGAACTGCACCAGTTGCCCAATGTACTCACGAAAGAGACTGAAAGGTGGGTTTGTGGCGACCACGTCAGCTTGCTCGAGCAATGCCTCGCATTCTGCTGACCGGAAATCCCCATCGCCATCAAGGCGAACGAGAGAATTGCCTGGCAAAGCGAACAGGGTCTCTAAATCTAGCGAACCGTCTGGCCGCACTAGCTGCTCATCAGGCACCTCGGTCACTATAGCTTGATAGGCGCTGGTGCCTTCCTCCAGCGGATATTCGCTGCCCGCAATTGGCGAGCTTGCGTAGCAAGTGGATATTAGTTTTGCCAATCCGATCTTATTAAAATGGAGAGAAAAGTAACGGAAGAATGCTGATTCGAAGGGGTCGTCACAGTTGCAGAGAATAGTTTTGCCTCTTAGATAATTGACATGTTTGACCATTTCTTTAGCAATATCTTCGTATTGAGTATAGAATTCGTCTTTCTTGAATATAAATGCATGATTGAGTGTCGCATTTCGACATTTCTGTTGTGGTTTTGATCGTTCCGTATTTATGTCGAATGGCATGGCGCCCTGACGAACCACGGCCTTCAAAAAGGTATTTATTCCTGCTGACATACTAATGCCAATCTCGTCAAAGACTTCGCTGGCGCGCTTTTTAACCTCTTGGTCAATGCGTATTGTCGTCGTGGGCTTGGTTGACATGGCTTCCCCTATCAGGATTCAATATAGTGCAGTCTAAAGTGAAATACAATGTAGCACATTGATGCCGCTTCCTTCGATGTGCTGGAGCCGCTGCATGACGGCTTCCGCAACTGGCTGAAGCAGGATTATGCCGTCAGCGCCGAAACCCTGCTGTTGGATCGCAGCCAGCTCATGGGCCTCACCGCCTGCGAGATGACCGTGCTGGTGGGCGGCCTGCGTGTGCTGGGCGCCAATCATGGCGGCAGCCAGCAGGGTGTGTTCACCACCCGGCCCGGCATGCTGAGCAATGATTTTTTCGTCACGCTGACAGACATGGCCTATGCTTGGCAGCCGGTGGCGCTGAACCAGTATGAACTGCGTGATCGCAAGACCGGCGCGGTGCAATGGACCGCCAGCCGGGTGGATCTGGTGTTCGGTTCCAATTCGGTGCTGCGCGCCTATGCCGAAGTTTATGCCCAGGACGATGCCAAGCAGAAGTTTGTGCAGGATTTCGTCGCCGCCTGGACCAAGGTGATGAACGCCGACCGCTTCGACCTCGCGGCCTGAGCCACAAGATGATCCCGGGCCGGTTCAGGCCGGCCCGGGTATCAATCCCTCAATAGTCCACGCCCATGAAATACAGCCCGTCCGGCGGCGCGGTCGGGCCGGCGGCACGGCGGTCGCGGGCGGCGAGCGCGGCGGCCACATCGCCGGCCTGCCATTTGCCTTCGCCCACCAGTTTGAGCGTGCCGGCCATGTTGCGCACCTGATGATGCAGGAAACTGCGCGCCCGCGCCGTGATGTGGATTTCCGCGCCCTGGCGCTGCACGCTGAGCTGTTCCAGCGTGCGCATAGGCGAATTGGCCTGGCATTCGCTGGCGCGGAAGCTGGTGAAATCGTGATGCCCGATCAGGGTCTGCGCCGCCTGCTGCATCGCCTCGGCATCCAGCGCCACCGGCACATGCCACACCAGCCCGGCCTCGATGCTGGGCGGCGGATGCCGGGTCAGGATGCGGTAGAGATACCAGCGCGCCCTGGCATCCAGCCGGGCATTGAAATCCGGCGCGGCATAGGCAATGCCCAGCACACTCACCGGCTCGAGCCGCAGATGGAAATTCAGCCCGGTCAGCAGCCGCTCAGGGGCGAAATCCTTGGGCAGATCAACATGCGCCACCTGGCCGCGCGCATGCACGCCGGCATCGGTGCGCCCGGCGGCAAACACCGTGGGCATTTCGGCGCCGCCCAGCATCGCCGCCACGGCTTCCTCCACCGCCTGCTGCACCGAGCGGCCACTCTCCTGGCGCTGCCAGCCGACATAGGGCCCGCCATGATATTCCAGCGTCAGGCGGTAGCGCGGCACTAGCCGAGCCGTGTGCCGGCAGGCAGCGGCCGGCCATTGAGGAAGGCGGCGAGATCGGCCGGCGGCTTGCCGGCGCGCTGCACCCGCAGCAGCCGCAAAGCGCCGCTGCCGCAGGCCACCAGGCCCTTGTCATCCAGCAGCATGCCCGGCTGGCCCTGGCGATCAACCGGCTCGGCGGCAAGGATTTTCAGCCTTTCGCCATCAAGTTCACACCAGGTGCCGATGCCGGGATTGAAGGCGCGGATCTGGCGGTCGATCACATTTGCCGGCTGTTGCCAGTCGATGCGGCTTTCCTCCGGCCTCAGCTTGGCGGCATAGGTCACGCCCTCGGCCGCCTGCGGCTGCGGCAAAAGCCTGCCGGCGGCATGCTCATGCAGGGCGCGCAGCATCAACGGCGCCCCCGCTGCCGCCAGCGCATCATGCAACTGGCTTACAGTCATGCGCGGGCCGATGGGCACAGTTTCGCGCGCCAGCACCGGGCCGGTATCCAGGCCGATATCCATCTGCATGGCGCAAACCCCGGTTTCGGCATCGCCGGCCAGGATGGCGCGCTGGATCGGCGCCGCGCCGCGCCAGCGCGGCAGCAAAGAGGCATGCAGGTTGAAACAGCCCAGCCGCGGCGCCGCCAGGATCGGCGCCGGCAGCAGCAGGCCATAGGCCACCACCACGGCCGCATCGGCATCCAGCGCGGCAAACTCGGCCTGCGCTTCGGGGTTTTTCAGCGATAGGGGCGAGCGCACCGGCAGGCCGCGGCTTTCGGCAAAAGCCTGCACCGGCGAAGGCGTCAGCTTATAACCCCGCCCGGCCGGTCGCGGCGGCTGGGTGTAAACCGCGGCTATCGTGTCGCCGGCATCCAGAAAGGCGCGCAAAACCGGCACGGCAAAATCCGGCGTGCCCATAAAAACCAGGCGCATCTCAGGAAGCCTTGAGCCGCTTGGTCTTCACCAGTTTACGCAGGATCATGTTGCGCTTCAGCGCCGAGATGTGATCAACAAACAGCACGCCGTCGAGATGATCCATCTCATGCTGCAAGCAGGTGGCCAGCAGGCCGCTGGCATGCAGCTCGCGCTCGGCGCCATGATAATCCAGATAGCGGATTTTCACCTCGGCTGGCCGCACCACTTCGGCATAATGCTCGGGCAGCGACAGGCAGCCTTCCTCATAGGCATTATCGTCATCGGAAATCCAGGTGAATTCCGGATTGATGATGAAGAGCGGCTGCTTGTCCTCGCCCTCGCGCGCCACATCGATCACCAGCATGCGCTGGGCAATGCCAACCTGGATCGCCGCCAGGCCAATGCCGGGCGCGGCATACATGGTTTCCAGCATGTCATCCAGCACACGGCGCAGCGCGTCGTCCACGCGCGCCACCGGCTTGGAAATCTGGCTCAGCACCGGATCGGGTGCCGTGATGATCGGTAAAAGGGCCATGATCGGGGAATTCCTAATTCAATGGGGGGTATTAAGGGCCGCGCTGGCGATCCGTCAAGTCCGCTGGTATTGAGAGGATATGGAAAACCTGCCGATTCCCGCCCTTGTTGCCATCGCTGTGATCGTGTCGCTACTGGCGGCATTGCTCTACCTGCAACTGCGCCCGCGCAATCCAGCAGCCGAGCCTGTCGATCCGGCGGAAAAGGCCGTGTTGGCAACCCGGCTGGCCGAGGCCGAGCGGCAATTGGCCGAACGTGTGGCCGAGGCCGGGCCGCTGCGCCAGCGGCTGGAACAGGCCCTGGCCGGCCAGGCCGGCGCCGAGGCGCGCCAGGCGGCGCTGGAAGCCGAATTGGCCAAGGCGCAGCAGGGTATGGCCCAGGCCCAGGCCGAACGCGAAAATGAGGCACGCCGCCGGGTTGAGGCCGAGCGCCATGCTGCGCTGGCGCAGCAGAAGCTGGTGGATTTTGAGCAGCTTTCGGCGCAGATGACCGAGGCGGCCAAGGCCGCCACGCTGGAAAGCAGCAAATTGCTCGCCGGCCAGTTGCTGGAAAGCCACAAACGCGAGGCCGAGGCCGCCAAGCAGCAACAGGAAGCCCAGCGCCAGCAGCAGGAAGCCAGCGTGAAGCAGACCACCGAGGCGCTGTATCAGCGTTTTGAGCAGGTCACCGGCAGCGTGGCGGCGCTCGGCGCCCAGGTGACACAGACCCAGATCACCACGGAGACCATCCGCCGCGCCATCTCGCATCCCGGCGGCGCCGGCCGCATGGCCGAAATCGGCCTGGAAAACCTGCTGAAATCCTTTGGCCTGGAACCCGGCATGGATTTCATCGTGCAGTATCACGCGGCCGGCGATGGCGAACGCGGCGCCTTGCGCCCGGATGCGGTGGTGTTCCTGCCCGGCGATGCGGCTTTGGTGATCGATTCCAAAGCCTCCAAAACCCTGCTCGATCATGCCGAGGCGGAAAGTGAGGCCGAGGCCGAAGCCGCCCTTGCCCGGCTCGGCCAGCGCATGAACCAGCATCTGCGCGCCTTGGCTGCCAAGGATTACGGCAAGGCGGTGCTGGATAGTTACAAGTCGCTTGGCCGCGGCGGCACATTGTCGCGCTGCATCATCGCCATGGCCTTGCCCAATGAGGCGGCGGTGGAAAAGCTGCGCCAGGCCGATCCGGCGCTGGAGCGGCTGGCGGCGGAAAAGGATATTGTGATTGCCGGGCCATCGGCGCTGGCGGCGATCATCGCCATGGCGCGGATGAATATCCATGCCGGGCGGCAGAGCGAGAACCAGGAAAAAATCGCCACCGCGATGCGCGATTTCCTCGATTCCCTGGCCACGGCGCTGGCGGCGGCGGAAAAATCCGCCAAGGGCCTGGCCACCGCGGCCGAGCAGTTTGATGCCTTCACCCGCTCGGTCAATCGCCGCCTGCTGCCGCGCGCCCGCACGCTGATCAATCTCGGCGTCGGCGCCAAGAAGTCGCTGCCGCAGGCCTTGCCCAGTTTTGAGGTGACGGTGGGGCGCAATGATGTGATCGATGCCGAGGCCGAGGAAGTGGCCGCGCCGCAATTGGAGAAACCGGCATGAGCGACACGCACCAGACTGAAGCAGACCGCATCATTCAGGCGCTTGGCCTGTTACCGCATCCGGAAGGCGGCCATTTCGCCGAAACCTTCCGCGATCCGGCAAGCCATGCCGGCCGCAGCCATGGCACCGCGATCTATTTCCTGCTCAAGCGCGGCGAACGCTCGCATTGGCACCGGGTTGATGCGGCGGAAACCTGGCATGTCTATGCCGGCGCACCGTTGCGGCTCGGCATCGCGGCGCCCGCTGGAGAGCCGCCTGGGCAGCCGGGCGGCAAGCCGGTCTGGCATCTGCTCGGCGGCGATATCCTGGCCGGCCAGCGGCCGCAGGCGGTGGTGCCGGCCGGCCATTGGCAGGCGGCGGAAAGCACCGGCGCTTACACCCTGGTCGGCTGCACCGTGGCGCCGGGCTTCGATTTCGCCGGTTTTGAACTGGCGCCGCCAGGTTGGGAACCTTAACCGGTTCAAGTTCAGCATCCCGAAAGTCGCCATCCTGGCGCTGATCCAGTCCGGCAAGCCGGCGCCGTTTTTCTGCCGGCTGCGGCCAGAATACACACCAAAGCCGTCATGGTCGGCACAGGCCGACCATCCACGAATGCCTTGTCTCTCGGCCAGTTAAACAAAAGCGTGGATGCTACGCCTGCGCGTGGCATGACGACCTTTGGTATGGACGAGCGACTACCTGCTTGGGCCAGACGCGGATCAAGGTGAAGCTGAACCTATGGCTCCCAGCCATCTACCTGATGTGCAGCAGCAAGAAGGGCATCGGCAGCAACCAGCTTCACCGGACCCTGGGCGCTACCCTGAAAACCGCTTGGTTCATGTCGCACCGCATCCGCGAAGCCATGAAGGACGATGGCGCTAGCGGGCCGCTGGGCGGCGAGGGTGAGATTGTGGAAGCCGATGAAACTTTCCTTGGGCCCCGGTCGCGCCAAGTTCGTTACTGGCCGTGGCTGGGCTGGCGAGCAAGGGACTGGCGCCAAGATGAAGGTGCTTACTCTGGTGGAGCGCAATGGCCGCGCCCGCTCCATGAAGGCCGAGCGTATCAGGGCCAAGCAAGCCCGCGATTTCATCCTTGAAAATGCCGATACCAAGTCGCGCCTCGTTACCGATGAGGCCCGGATGTATCCCCGCATCGGCAAAGAGTTCGCGAGCCATGAAACCGTGAACCACAGCCGCAAGGAATACGCTCGGGGCGATGTGACCACCAACACCGTCGAGGGCTATTTCTCGGTCTTTAAGCGCGGTATGCGCGGCACCTACCAGCATTGCGGCGAGAACCACTTGCAGCGTTATTTGGCCGAGTTTGATTTCCGGTATTCCAACCGCTCTGGTCTTGGTGTTGACGATGTGGAGCGGACTAATCGCGCCGTTCGTGGTATCGTTGGCGAGCGGTTGACCTATCGAACGCGCTGGTGAGCGGGCCTAAGAAGGCCAAGAAATTTACCCAACGCGAACTGCGCCGTCTGAAAAGGCTGGCGATGCTTAGGCGTATGGAGAAGGACAAATGACCGAGCAAAAAAAAGCCTCCTAAGGATACGCGGCCCCAGATAGAACGCTTCAAAGAGGCGGCTAAAGCTGTGGGCGCGGATGAATCAAGTGATGCACTTGAAAAAGCATTCGCTAAAATCAAGCCAAAGGCAGGCCATTTTCGTCCATCCTGATCGCAATCTTTTTCATAAATCCCTCAACAATCCTGAAAAGGTGTCTGGCCTCTTCCTCTGTGTACTTCTTTTCTAAGTGCATAGTCGCGTTTCTCCAGGGATTGGTCATTGCAGCAAGGGCGGCATGAAATGACTCAAAAATATGGCCATCCCCATGCAAACGTGACGCGTTAGTCCACTTGGCCTCATATGCGGCTTTAATTTTTGATATTCTGGTTCCCCAATTCCTTTCCCCTCCAGTTACCGGGTCGGCAATTGAGAGGCATCTAGATATTGCCAATATCCCCGCCTCTAAGCAGCGCAACGAATGAAACGCACATGCTGTTGAGCGCCCCAGGGCGAGGCATTTTCCAGCCTCCTGTATGTCATACTCAATTGAGGGGAATCGCTGAAAAACGAGGGCTCCGAATAAGGGCTCATCTTGTCGATAAAATGAGATCGATGACGGATCGATGGATAAAAGCACGCGGCTTTCCAAATCCGCTCTTATCGCAAAATTGAGGTGATCAAAGAGAGTTAGTAAGTCATTACGGCTTATGCCATCGGTTAACGCGGCAGGCCCAATAGCCTTCACTAAAACTACCACCGCAATAAGGCTGGCGGGCATTGCGAGGTCTTTAATTATCTCGTACATCCCCGCCACTGTTGGGATGAGAAAATCAGGGACTCTTTCGGGGCGGTCTGACCTAGGCCACCCAGAAATTTTTTGCTGTACTCGCGCAAGCCTGTTGTGAAGTTCAATAAAGTTTGGAGAAAATTCGGTCAGCATTTCCCACAGGCTCCATATCCGGCGGGATTGCCAATTCTGAATATGATGATCTTGCCCCGCTGGTAGATGGATCATAGCCCACCCCCAGCGGGAGAATTGAGTCGATTTTGGTCGGGCCGCTCGCTAGCCTCTTCCGAAATAGGGGGGGCGCATGACCCAGATACAGCCAGTTCAATTAGACGGCACAGGTCCTTTTCTGCTGCCAGCCTGCGGAGGGTTTCTAGGCTTGGCAGCCGTTCCATCCGCAGTGCCAATTCAAATCCTGTTGGTGACACAGGACGGGAAAGAACTGCGTATTCCTGTAGAGGACTATTCTTTGGAACGTCTGTATCGGACCCTGAAAGGGCATTTTGAAAGTAAGAAACCAGCCGATTAATCATGGCTGCGTACGCAAAGTATAACATGCCCGATTTTATCGAACAATTGTCGAACATTGTGCTATACTCTTAAAAAATGCCAGCCGCAGGGGCATAAGCTGTGACAAAAGCCTGCGAATGTCCGGGAACGGGGAGGAAGCGTTGGGAATGCGAAGCGAGGCGGGCGGAAACGGAAAAATCCGTTGCCGGGCTAAACAGCGCTGCTTTGCTGCCCTAGATTGCCGCTGGTAAGTGCAGAAAACCATAGAGGAAATGCCCATGCTGCCCGAGACCTATCGCCGTGTTGTGCTGGCCGCCCGGCCGCCCGCCGAAGTCAGCCCGAATGACTTCCGGCTGGAAACCGTGGCGCTGCCGCAGCCGAAACACCGCGAAATCCTGGTGCGGGCGATTTATCTGTCGCTTGATCCCTATATGCGCGGCCGCATGAAGGATGTGCCATCCTATGCCCCGCCGGTGGCGATTGGCGGCGTGATGGCCGGCGGCATTGTCGGCCAGGTGGTGGCGTCCAACCATCCGGATTTTGCCGTGGGCGAGTATGTGGAAGGCAGCCTGGGCTGGCAGGAATATGCCATCGCGCAGGGCAGTGAGTTGCGCAAGATCGATCCGGCGCATGGCCCGATCTCGTGGTCGAATTCGATTCTCGGCATGCCGGGGATGACCGCCTATTTTGGCCTGTTTGACGTGGCCGGGATCAAGGCCGGCGAGACTGTGGTTGTCTCCGCCGCGTCCGGCGCGGTGGGCCAGGCGGTGGGGCAATTGGCCAAAATCGCCGGCTGCCGCGTGGTTGGCATCGCCGGCGGTGCGGCCAAATGCGACTATGTGGTGCGCGAACTGGGCTTTGATGCCTGCGTCGATTACAAGGCCGGTGATCTCGATGCCGCACTCAAGGCGGCGGCGCCCGGCGGCGTGGATGTGTATTTTGATAATGTCGGCGGCGCGGTGGCCGATGCGGTGTTCAAGCAGATGAATTTTTTCGGTCGCATCGCGCTCTGCGGCTCGGTGTCGCAAACCAGCCTGGCGGCGCCGGAAATGGGGCCGCGCCTGCTCGGCCTGTTTGTTGGCAAGCGGGTGACGATGCGCGGCTTCATCGTGTTCGATTTTGTCTCGCGCTACCCTATTGCCCTGCCGCGCATGGCGGCCTGGCTGAAATCCGGCCAGATCAAATACCGCGAGGATATTGTGGATGGCATCGAAAATGCCCCGGCGGCCTTTGCCGGCCTGCTGCGCGGCGACAATTTTGGCAAGATGCAGGTGCGGCTGGGGCCGGATAGCCTGTAGTCGGCAGTAGCAATCCGGCCTTGCCCGGGGTAAGCAGGGCGCCGTCTTTCTGTCGGAGTGATGATTGATGGCGGCGCCGCTGCTGATCCTGCGTGATGTGTATTTGAGTTTTGGCGGCCCGGCCCTGCTGGAAGGCGCCGAATTCTCGGTCATGCCGGGGGATCGGCTCTGCCTGGTCGGGCGTAATGGCTCGGGCAAGTCCACCCTGCTGAAAGTGGCGGCCGGGCTGGTGGTGCCTGACAAGGGCGAACGCGCCGTGCAGCAGGGCGTCACCATGCGCTATCTGCCGCAGGAGCCGGATTTGTCGGGCTTTGCCAGCACGCTGGCCTATGTCGAGGCCGGGCTGACTTCGGGCGACGATCCGCATCGCGCGCGCTATCTGCTGAATGAACTGGGCTTGAGCGGCGAGGAGGAACCCGGCCGGCTTTCGGGCGGCGAGGCGCGGCGCTGCGCCCTGGCGCGCTGCCTGGCGCCCAGCCCGGATATCCTGCTGCTGGACGAGCCGACCAACCATCTCGACCTGCCGGCCATCGAATGGCTGGAACGTGAACTGGCCGGCATGGCCTCGGCTTTGGTGCTGATCTCGCATGACCGGCGTTTCCTGGCCAATCTGACCCGGCGCACGCTGTGGCTGGATCGCGGCCAGACCCGGGCGCTGGACCAGGGCTTTGCCGCTTTTGAAGCCTGGCGCGATGATTGCCTGGAGCAGGAGGAGACCGAGCGCCACAAGCTGGATCGCAAGATTGCCGCCGAACTGGATTGGCTGCGGTATGGCGTGACGGCGCGGCGCAAACGTAATATGGGCCGGCTGCGCGGTTTGCAGGATTTGCGCAAAGAGCGCCGCGACCAGCGCAAGGTGGCCGGCGCGGTGAATTTCACCCTCAGCGAAACCGAGCTTTCCGCCAAGCTGGTGGTGGATGCCGAGGGCATCAGCAAGAGTTATGGCGACAATCACGTCATCCGTGATTTATCCGTGCGGCTGCGGCGCGGCGACCGGCTCGGCATTGTCGGCCCCAATGGCGCCGGCAAGACCACCTTGGTCAATCTGCTCACCGGCGCGCTGGCGCCCGATAGCGGCAAGATCAAGCTCGGCGCCAATCTGGTGATGGTGACCCTGGATCAGAAACGCGAGGCGCTTGATCCGGCCATGACGCTGTCGGATACGCTGACCGGCGGGCGCGGCGACCAGGTGCGGGTGGGTGATAGCCTGCGTCATGTCA
This sequence comes from Ferrovibrio sp., assembly GCF_017994015.1. GTDB lineage: Bacteria > Pseudomonadota > Alphaproteobacteria > Ferrovibrionales > Ferrovibrionaceae > Ferrovibrio. The sequence continues at coordinate 22,585 of NZ_JAGOLP010000034.1, forward strand.
TCGGCTATATGAAGGATTTCCTGTTCGGGCCGGAGCAGGCGCGCACCCCGGTGGGTGTGCTGTCAGGCGGCGAACGCGGCCGGCTGATGCTGGCGCGCGCGCTGGCTTTGCCATCCAACCTGCTGGTGCTCGACGAGCCGACCAACGATCTTGATCTGGAAACCCTCGATCTGTTGCAGGAGATGATTGGCGAATATCCCGGCACTGTGCTGCTGGTCAGCCATGATCGTGATTTCCTCGATCGCACCTGCACCAATGTGCTGGGCTATGAAGGCGATGGCCGCTGGCAGCTTTATCCCGGCGGTTATAGCGACATGGTGGCGCAGCGTGGCCAAGGTGTCACCGCCAAAGCCGCCGCTGCCAAGGCCGAGAAGGAAAAGGCGGCGCCGGCGGGCGTTGCAAGCGAGCGCAAGCGCAAGCTCAGCTTCAAGGAGAAGCATGCGCTGGAAAGCCTGCCCAAGCGTATGGAGCAGTTGCAGGCCGAAATCGGCGTGGCGCAAGGCCGGCTGGCCGATCCGCAGCTCTTCAGCCGCGATGCGCAAGGCTTCGCCAAGGCCGCCGCTGCTTTGGAGGCCGCCCAGGCCGAGCTTGCCGCGGCCGAGGAGGAATGGCTGCGGCTGGAAATGCTGCGCGAGGAGATCGAGGGCTGAGGCTGAGGCGTCTCAACCGCGATGGCGCGGGTCAAGCGCATCGCGCAGGCCATCGCCCAGCAGGTTGAACGACAGCACCACCACAAAGATCGAAATGCCCGGCCACAAAGCCATCCAGGGCGCCTGTTCGAGAAAATCCTTGGCTGAATTCAACATGCTGCCCCAGCTCGGGGCTGGCGGCTGCTGGCCCAGGCCGAGGAAGGACAGGCTGGCTTCGGCGATGATCGCCGAGGCGATGGTGAGTGTGGCCTGCACCATCAGCGCCGGCCAGATATTCGGCAGCACATGGCGCAGCGCGATGCGCAGGGGCGGATTGCCCACGGCGCGCGCCGCCTCGACATAATCCTCCACCATCACCGACTGCACCTGGGCGCGCGTCAGCCGCACAAAAATCGGCGTGGCGGAAAGCCCGATGGCAATCATCGCATTGGTCAGGCTCGGCCCCAGGAAGGCGGCCAGCGCAATCGCCAGGATCAGGAACGGCACTGCCAGCATGGCATCGGTGATGCGCATGATCACGCCATCCAGCAGGCCGCCGGCATAACCGGATAGCAGGCCAAGTGGGATGCCGAGCAGCAAAGCGATGAACACCGACACCACACCGGCCAGCAGCGAGGCGCGGGCGCCATGGATCACGCGGCTCAGCACGTCGCGGCCCAACTCGTCGCCACCAAACGGATGCGCCCAGGTCGGTTCGCCGCGCAACGCGCTCCAATCAGCTTCCGTGGGATCGTAGGGCGCGGCGATATCGGCCAGTATGGCCAAAGCCACAAACAGGCATACCACCGCCAGGCCGATCACGGCGCCCTTGCGTTGCAGCAGGCGGCGCCAGGCACGCCGCGCCGGGCTGGCTTCCTGTGTTTTGGCGGCAGGGTTTTGCATGGTAACGGCGCTCATGACCGCAGCCTCGGGTTAACCAGGAAATACGCGATATCAGCCAGCAGATTGAGCAGGATATAGGCGGTGGCGGTGCAGAGCACCACGCCTTGAACAACTGCATAGTCGCGGTTGAACACCGCATCCACGATCAGCTTGCCGAAGCCCGGGATGGAGAAAATCTGCTCGGTCAGCACGGCGCCCGAAAGCAGTTGCCCGAATTCCAGCGCGCCCAGCGTGATCACCGGCACGGCAGCATTACGCAGCGCATGTTTTCCGATCACCATCCGCTCATACAGCCCCTTGGCGCGCGCGGTGCGGATATAGTCGCTGCTCAGTACTTGCAGCATGGCGCTGCGGGTGTGGCGCATCATCACTGCCGCAATGCCGGTGCCAAGCACAAAGGCCGGCATCAGCATGGCTTCCAGATTGCCCAGCAGATCCTCGCCCGGCGAAACATAGCCCGAAGCCGGCAGCCAGCCGAGATGCACCGAGAACAGCAGGATCATCATGATGCCGAGCCAGAAATTCGGCGTCGACAGGCCCCACAGGCCGATCACATTGGCCAGATAATCCGGCCAGCGGCCATTATAAAGCGCCGAAATCATGCCGGCCGGCAGCCCGATCAGCAATGCGATCAGCATTGCCAGCACGGCAAGCTCGATGGTGACCGGCAGTTTCTCCACCAGCAACTGCGCCACCGGCAGCTGGATGCGGATCGATTCGCCGAAATCGCCTTGCAGCACACCGCTGATCCATAGCCAGTAGCGCACCGGCAGCGGTTTGTTGAGATTGTACTTCTCGCGGATTTCCTCGATGGCAACCGGGTCGCGTTCCTCGCCGGCCATGGCGATGGCGGGATCGCCGGGCAGCAATTGCTGCAGCCCGAAGATGATGATCGAAACAAACAGCAGCGTCGGGATCAGGATGGCGACGCGGCGGGCGAGGAAACGCAGCATGGTTGGATAACGGCGGGTCCAGAAGCTGAACCCGCCGCCCTTTCTTGATCAGCTCAGCTTCATGCCGGTGAAACGCAGCAGGCCATCGGGATATTCCTTGAAGCCGCTGAGCTTGGCGTTGTAGGCCCACAGCCACTTGCGATGCAGCAGGTAGATGATCGGGCGTTCCGCCAGCACGATCTTGGCAGCACTTTCCCAAGCCTTGCGGCGCTGTGCCAGATCGGTGGTCAGGCGGCTGTCATTCAGCGCTTCGTCCAGCGCCGGATTGCACAGGCCGGAATAGTTCAAGGGCTGCTTGCAGCCATGGAAGCTATACAGGTTGCCATCCGGATCGGGGCGGCCGCTCCAGGCGAGGATATAGGCTTCGAAATCACCCTTGTCGGCCATGTTGAGCGAGGTGGCGAATTCGGTCGCCTGGATACGCACGTCAAAGCCGGCTTCCTTGGCCATCGCCTGCACCACCTGTGCGATGTTGCGGGCATCGGTGGTGGTCGGCGTCACCAGATTGACCACCGGATTGGGATTACCGGCTTCCTTCAGCAACTGCTTCGCCTTGGCCACGTCGCGCTTCGGCACCGGCACTGACTTGGTGTAGTTGGCATTACTCGGTGCCACCCACTGATTGCCCGGCGTGGCCAGGCCGTCGAACACCACCTTGTTGATGCCGTTGCGGTCGAGTGACAACTCAAACGCTTCGCGGATCTTGGCATTCGAGCCGATCGGCGACTTGGCCTTGTCGCTCTTGCCGATATTGATGGTGATGCCGTAATAGCCGATCTCGGTGATCGAGCCGAATTTCAGCTTGTTGTCCTTCTGCACGGCTGGCGCATCGGTGGCGGCCAGACGCTCCAGCAGGTCAAGCTGGCCGGAACGCAGATTGGCCAGGCGAACGGTGGCATCGATGAAGGGGCGGAATTCGATGCGCTGGAAATGGATATTGGCCTTGTTCCAATAGCCGTCATATTTCTCCAGCACAATGCGATCCTGCGCCACGCGCTCAACAAACTTGAACGCACCGGCGCAAACCGGGGCAGTGGCGAATTTGTCGCCCAGAGCCGCGCCCGCCTTGGGCGAGATCATCATGCCGGCGCGGTCGGTCAAGGTCGCCAGCAGAGGCGCAAACGGCGCCGAGGTGTTGATCTTCACAGTCAGCGGATCAACCACGTCCACACTGGTGACGGCGGAAAGTTCGCCGCGGCGCTGCGAGCCCTGCATGGTCTTGTGGCGCTCGATATTATACTTCACGGCGGCGGCATCGAATTTCTCGCCGTCATGGAAAGTCACGCCCGGGCGCAGTTTCATGGTCAGCGCCTTGTTGTCGGCCGACCAGGCCCATTCGGTGGCAAGCTGTGGCACCACGGTAAGATCGGGAGCAATGTCCACCAGCTTGTCGCACAACGCCGAAAACACCACGCGGCTGACAAAGGTGCGCGCCATTGTCGGATCAAGTGCATCGGGGTCTTCGGCCAGGCCGAAGCGCAGGGTCTGGGCGCTGGCCGGCAAAGCCACCATCGTGGCCAGCGCGGCAAGCATCAGGGAGCGTTTGAGCATCGTATCCTCCAGGGTTCAGGGTTGGGATAAAGCTGCGGTTTCAATGAAGCGGGCTTGCAGGCGGCGCAGTCGTTGCGCGCCGGGGCTGCTTGTGGCGGTTTCCTGCGGCAAGGGCGCAGCGGCAGGCAGGTCGCGCCAATGATGGCAGGCTACACCATCTTCCAGTGCCGGCACCGCCTGGCTGCACAAAGCCGTGGCAAAGCTGCATCGCGTGTGGAAGCGGCAACCACTGGGTGGATCAATCGGGCTCGGCACATCGCCGGCCAGGATGGTCCGCTGGCGCGCAGCACCAGGATCGGGCACCGGGATCGCTGAAAGCAGCGCGCGCGTGTAGGGATGGCGCGGCATGGCAAAAAGCTGCCGCGTCGGCGCGATTTCCACAATGCGGCCGAGATACATCACCGCCACGCGGTCGGCAATATGGCGCACCACGGCCAAGTCATGCGCGATGAAGATATAGGCCAGGCCCAGCTTGCGCTGCAAATCGCGTAGCAGATTCAGCACCTGGGCCTGCACCGATACATCCAGCGCCGATACTGCCTCGTCGCAGACTATCAGGCGCGGCTCCACTGCCAGTGCGCGGGCAATGCCGATACGTTGGCGCTGGCCGCCGCTGAATTCGTGCGGATAGCGTTTGGCATGTTCCGGCCGTAGGCCGACGATACGTAACAACTCCGCCACCCGTTCGGCGCGTTTGGCCGGTGGCACCAGGCCATGCAGCATCAGCGGTTCGGCCAGGATATCAGCCACGGTCATGCGTGGATTAAGCGAAGCATAGGGATCCTGGAACACCAATTGCAGATCGCGCCGCAAGCTGCGTAAGGCCTCGCCCTGCACCTGCGTGATGTCGCGTGCGTCATACTGGATGCTGCCACTGGTCGGATCGATCAGCCGCAGCACCAGCCGGCCGGTGGTGCTCTTGCCGCAACCGCTTTCGCCCACCAGGCCCAAAGTCTCGCCGGCATGCAGATCGAAACTGACATCCTCCACCGCGCTGACATGCGCCGTGGTGCGGCCATACCAGTTGCTGCGGGCCTTGAAGTATTTGGTCAGGTTGCGCACTTGCAGCAGCGGCAAATTCATAGCGGTGCCCTCCAGCAGGCCACACGATGATCGGCTGCGATCTCGCGCAAAGGGGGCGCAACGCCCTGGCATTCTGCTTCGGCAAACGGGCAGCGCGGCGCAAAGCGGCAGCCGGGTGGTGGCGCCATCGGGTCTGGCACACTGCCTTCAATTGCGGCCAGGCGTTCCTGCTCGCTATCCAGGCGCGGGATCGAGCCCAGCAGGCCGATCGTGTAGGGATGCTGTGGGGCCTCAAACAAAGCCGCCACCGGCGCTTCCTCCACCACGCGGCCGGCATACATCACCGCCACCTTGTCAGCCATTTCGGCGATCACGCCCATATCATGACTGATCAGCAGGATTGCGGTGCCGGTATCGCGTTGTAAATCGCGCAGCAGATCGAGGATTTGCGCCTGCACGGTCACGTCCAAAGCTGTGGTCGGCTCGTCGGCGATCAGCAATTGTGGGCCGCAGGCCAAAGCCATGGCGATCATGGCGCGCTGGCGCATGCCGCCCGAGAGCTTGTGCGGGTAATCATCGATGCGCTGTTCCGGCGCCGGGATGCGCACCTTGCGCAGCATGGCGATGGCCTGGGCGCGGGCTTCGGCCGGGCCAAGCTGCTTGTGTCGGCGCAGCCCTTCAATGATCTGGTCGCCGATGGTGAAGGCTGGATTCAGCGATGTCATCGGTTCCTGGAAGATCATCGCCAGCCGGTTGCCGCGCAGGTCGCGCAAAGCCGCATCCGGCAGATTCAGCAGGTCGATCCCGTCAAAACGGATGCTGCCCTCCGCCACGCGCCCGGCCGGTTTGGCCAGCAACCCCATCACGCTCAGCGACGTGACGGATTTGCCGCAGCCGCTTTCGCCAACGATGCCGAGTGTGCGGCCGGCCTCAACCTGGAAACTGACGCCTTCAACAGCGCGGAATTCGCCACCATCAACGCGGAAATAGGTGTGCAGGTTATCCACTTCCAGCAATGCCATCAGCCGGCCTCCCGCTCCAGGCGCAGCGCCTCGGCTTCAATCACGGCACGATCAAAAATGCCGCTGGGATTGGCACGGGTGGCCATGAATTTACGAAACGCCGCAAAACGGCCTTGCGACACAGAATAAAGCCGGCGCAATTCGGCCAGCGGTTCGGCATGGTCGTCCACCCGCAGCGAAAGCTCCGGGTAATCCTCGCTGCCATAGATCAGCAGGGCGGCGGATTGTTTGCCACGCTTGTCGCCGCCTTCGACTTGGCCCGCATCCAGCGCATCCAGCAGCCGTTCGGTCAGAGGCTTGCTTGATGCGGCGAAGCTGGCCGCAGTGGCATTGATCACGGCTTCGCCTGCCAGCATGTTGCCGGCCACGGAAAAATTATCTCCAGCCAGATGGCCGTACCAGCCGATGCAGTCAGCGCCGGTGAATTGCGCCACCCGGCCCTGATTGTCGATCAGATGCAATTGCCGCGTTTCACGCCCGGCATCGGAAGCCACCAGGCTTTGTAATGTCTCCGCAGCACTGGCCCCGGCGCGTAGCAGGGCCAGGCCACGCGGCCCCCAGGTCGGATTGACCAGTGCCTGCGTGGCCAATGCGCCAATGCCGCCAGAGGCATGTGGGCAGAGGGCGCCAACGGCGAAAAACTTGGTGGTGACGGCAACGCCAAAGGCGCCGCTGGCAGGATCGCGCGCAACGATCGACCAGGTCATTAGCGCCCCACCGCGTAGCCCTGCATGCCGCGCGGATTGGCGCCAGCTTTCAGCACCATGCCTTCCGGGGTCTGCTCGATGCCGGTGGCGCAGAGCCGGCCTTCCGACCAGTCGCCGCCCACAGCCACAACATGGCCGCGGCGGCGCAACTCTTCCACCGTGGCGGCGGGAAAGCGGCCTTCAAGTGCCAGGAAACCCGGCTTGGCGGCGCGTGGATAGAAAGAACTCGGGAAATGTTCGGAATGGAAAGCCGGCCCGTCGATGGCTTCCTGCAAGTTCAGCGCGTGATGCACATGCTTGAGGAAAAACTGTGGCGACCATTGGTCCTGCTGATCGCCGCCCGGTGTGCCGAAAGCCATGGCCGGTTTGCCATCATGCAAAGCCATCGAGGGCGACAGCGTGGTACGCGGCCGCACCCCGGGCCGCAGCGAGTTGGGCAGGCCGTCTTCCAGCCAGAACATCTGCGCCCGGGTGCCGAGGCAGAAGCCGAATTCCGGAATTGCCGGCGAGCTCTGCAGCCAGCCGCCCGAAGGCGTGGCCGCCACCATGTTGCCCCAGCGGTCAATCACATCGACATGACAGGTATCGCCCACCGCGCTGCCGCGCTTGTTTGGCACCGGCTCCAGGTTGCCCACGGTCGGCTCACCCACGCCGGCAGCGAGACCGGCTTCCGCCTTCACCGAGGCGAGCTTGGCGCCCAGGCCGGTCGGGTCGCCAGGGCGCAGTTCCAGTGAAGCCATGGCGCCGATCAGCTTGGCGCGTTCGGCATTATAGGCATCCGACAGCAGCGCCTGCATCGGCACGTCCACAACATTGGGATCGCCATACCAGGCTTCGCGGTCGGCGAAGGCCAGCTTGGCGGCTTCCGTCACCACATGCACAAAATCCGGCCCCGAAGGGTCCATCTTGTCCAGGTCAAAATATTTCAGCAGGGCCAGTTGCTGCAAAAATGCCGGCCCCTGGCTCCAGGGGCCGCATTTGGCCACGGTCCAGCCTTTGTAATCATAGGTCAGCGGCGCTTCCCAGCCGGCCTGCCAGGCCGCCATGTCGGCGCCGGTCAGCAGGCCGCGATGACGGCGGCCGGACGCATCCATTGCCTCGGTCTCGCGGCAGAAACGATCAATACGTTCGGCGACAAAGCCCTCGCGCCACGCTGTGCGCACGGCATCAACACGGTTTTCGCGGCTGCCGCTGGCCTGCTCGCCGATCTGCGCCAGTCTGGTATAGAAGGCGGCCAGGGCAGGATTGCGAAACATCTGCATCGGGCGCGGCAGGTTGCCATTGGGCAGGTAGATCGCCGCCGAGCTTGGCCATTCGTCGCGGAACAGTTCGGTTACGGTGGCGATGGTTTCCACCACGCGATGCACCATCGGGTAACCCTGGCCGGCATAATGGATCGCCGGCGCCAGGGCATCGGCCACCGATATGGTGCCATGGTCGCGCAGCAGCAAAAGCCAGGCATCCATCGCGCCGGGCACACAGGGCGCCAGCAGGCCGGAGCCGGGGATCAGCTTGAGGTCAAGCGCGCGGAAGGCATCCAGCGTTGCCGCTTGCGGCGACGGGCCCTGGCCGCACAGCACTTCCATCTTGCGGGTCTTGGCGCTCCAGATCAGCGCTGGCAGGTCACCGCCGGCGCCATTCAGATGCGGTTCCACCACTTGCAGCACAAAGCCGGCGGTGACGGCAGCATCAAAGGCATTGCCGCCGCGCTCCAGCACGCCCATGGCGGCGCTGGAGGCAATCCAGTGCGTGCTGGCGACAACGCCGAAATTGCCCCGGATTTCCGGGCGGGTGGTGAAACGCGGCTGCTGCGACATGAGACAATACCAATCAGATGGGATGTTTGGGGCGGGCAAGGAATTCGGCCGAGGCATCGCCGGCCTGGGCGAGATGGCCATGCATCACGCTGAAGGCGGTATCGGCATCGCGTGCCAGGATGGCGGCCACCAGGGCCTCATGCTCGGCATAGGATTCTTCGATCCGTGCCGGATTGAGGAATTGCGCGCGGCGGAACGGGATCACCCGCAGGCGCAGGGCCTGGGCCGCCTCGGCCAGATAGTCGTTATGGCAGCCGCGCAGGATCAGGGCATGAAAATCGCGGTTGAGCTGGTCGTAGCGCTCAAAATCGCCGGCCTGAACCGCCTCGCGGCTTTGGGCATGCAGTTGGGTCAGCGCCTGGCGTTCGCCTTCATCCATGCGCAGGGCGGCGCGGCGCGCACAGGCCGCTTCCAGATCGGCCATGGCATCAAACATCAGCGCCAGGCGCTCGGGCGTCACCGCTGAAACCACCACGCCCTTATGCGGCCGGGCTTCCACCAGCCCGGTCACCGCCAGTTGTTTCAGGGCCTCGCGCACCGGGGTGCGCGACACGCCAAATCGTTGCGCCAGGCTCTGTTCGTCCAGCCGGCTGCCGGGCGGCAATTCGCCGAGCAGGATTTCGTCCGCCAGCCTTTCGCGCACATCATCCGTGGTGGTGCTGCGCTTCAGGATGACGGATTTCAGGGCAACGGTTTCGTTCATGCTTCATGCTTGAGTGAAAGAGCTTCGCATACAGTATGCAGCAGTATGCAGCCGTCATGCCAAGCCTGCCAATGGGAAGTGTTGGCTTTTCACAGCATATTGAAAAATATAAGAAATATGCTGCGCTGCCGTATCTTCGGGCAATCCTGCCGGCCGGTCGGCTCTGCTTATTTTCCAGGCGAAGGTTGATCCGGGCGCTGGCAGGGCCAGTATAACGGCTAGAAAATGTCCGCCGAATCGGGGGTGCCTATGCCTGCCTTTGCTGTAGCGCCGCTGGTTAATCTGAGCGGCCGGCGCGCCCTGGTCACCGGCCATAAAGGCGGTATCGGCCAGGCCATAGCCGCCACCCTGGCCGCCTGTGGCGCCGAGGTTTTTGGCTTTGACCTGCCAGAGCATGATCTGGGCGATCTCGCTGCCATCCCGTGCCTGGTGGATGATCTGCGGGCCAGGGCCGGGCCACTTGATATCCTGGTCAACAATGCCGGCGTCACCCTGCTGGGCAACCTGCTTGACACGCCACTGGCCGAGGCCGAACGGGTATTCCGCATCAATGTATTGGCGCCGTTTGCGCTGATCCAGGCCGTGCTGCCCGACATGATCGCCGCCCGGCGCGGTGCCGTGGTGAATATCGCCAGTGATCAAGCGTTGATCGGCAAACGTGCCAGCGCGGCCTATGGCGCCAGCAAGGCGGCTTTGGCGCAATTGACCAAAAGCGCGGCGCTGGATTGGGCCGGGCATAATATCCGCTTTAACTGTGTGGCCCCGGGCAGCACCGATACGGCGATGCTGCATCAGGTGATCCAGGGTTTGGCCGAACGTTATCCCGATGCCTTCGGCGCGGGTGCGGATCAGGCCTATACAGCAGCAGTGCCGCTGGGCCGTTTCGCCGCGCCACAGGAAATTGCCGCCATGGTTGCCTTCCTGGCTTCCGATGCCGCTGGCTTTGTCACGGGTGCGGTGATTCCGGTGGATGGCGGCGGCACGGCGCAGTAGCGTGTTGCCATGAGCCAGGAAAAATTGATTGCGCTGGTCACCGGTGCCAGCAAGGGCATCGGCCATGCCATCGCGGTGGCGCTGAGCAGCGCCGGCTATCATGTAGTGGGGGCGGCGCGTGGCGAGATTGCACCGCTGGCCGGTATGGAACCGCAACGCTGCGACGTGGCCGATGCCGATCAGGTGCAGGCCCTGTTTGACGGCATCCGGCAGCGCCATGGTGTATTGCACCTGCTGGTGAACAATGCCGGCATTGCCGGTGGTGCCGCCTTTGCCAGCGCCCGCGAGGCGGCGGAATGGGATGGCATTCTGGCGACCAATCTCACCGGCACCTATCTTTGCTGCCGTGCCGCTGCCGACCTGCTGCCGGATCATGCCGGCCGCATCGTCAATATTGCGTCAGTGCTTGGCCTGCGAGGCGTGCCGGATCAGGTGGCCTATACTGCCGCCAAGCATGGTGTGGTTGGCCTCACCCGCGCCCTGGCCCAGGCGCTCGGGCCGCGCGGCATCACGGTGAATGCAATTTGCCCGGGCTGGGTGGATACCACGATGGCCCAGGCGCGTTATGCCGATCTGGGCATCACGGCGGCCGATGCGGCGGCGATGGCGCCAACCGGCCGGGTGACACAGCCGGAGGAAGTGGCCGCCATGGTGCTGTATCTTGCCAGCGCGGCTGCGGCCAATGTCACCGGCCAGGCGCTGGTGATTGATGGCGGTGCGTCAGGTTAGTGGCAGCAGCTCCACCGCCACATTGACCCGGTGCGGCCCGCCGCCCAGCACCACGCCGCGCACCGGGCTGATATCGCTGTAATCGCGGCCCACGGCCGTGGTTACGTGATCCTCTGAGACGATCAGATTATTGGTCGGGTCCAGGTCGATCCAGCCAAATTCCTCGCCGCACCAGACCGAAACCCAGGCATGGCTGGCATCGAAGCCACGCAGGTCGGCAGTGTCGCCCGGCTGCATGGTACGGATGTAACCCGAGACATAGCGCGCCGCCAGGCCATGGGCGCGCAGCATGGCGATTTGCAGATGGGCAAAATCCTGGCACACGCCAGCCCGTTTCTCCATCGCCTCCGCCACCGGGGTGAAAACCTCGGTGGCGGTGGGGTCGTAGCGGAAATCCTTGTTGATGCGCGTGGTCAATTCCCGTGCCGCCGCCAGGATCGGACGCTGCGGCGTCAATGACACCGCGCCGTAATCACTGATCGCCTTGTTGGCCACTGCCAGAGGCGAATCAAGCACAAATTCGCAGGGCGCGCTGGCTTCCGGGATGCCATCACCGTTGAGCGCCGCCCGCACTTTTTCCCAGGCCGGGGTTGCCGCCATGTCGGGCGGCGTGAAGGGCCGCACTTCCACCTCGGCGGTCAATTCCACATCAAAGCGCGTATGCGGTTCCTCGATGGCCAGATAGCCGGTGCGATTGCCGAAATGGTCAATGCCCTCGGTGATCCTGCCGCCTTCCGGTGCGGTGACAATGCGGCAATCGCGCACCGTCTGGCGTTCGCTATCCTGCAATGCCAAATGCAGCAGGTGGTGCGACATGTCGACAGCCCAGCTGTAGCTGTAAGAGGTGGTGTGACGCAGGCGGTATTTCATCGTCAGCTACCAAAGCCGAAGGCATGCGCCAACTGGATATGCGAGAAATAGGTGCGCGTCAGCTGATCCGACACATCCATCAGCGCCTGTGTGGTGGCATCCAGGCTGCCGCGCAGCCGCGATACCTGGGCCTGCCATTCGGCCTGCGGCAGGTCTTCGCGGTCAAAGCGCTCCACGATGTCGGTGAAAGGCTGGCTCAGGCTCAGGCAATCCTCGGCGCGCGGCGGCTGTTCGCGGCGCGGCAGGATATCAAGATGCTGCGCCATGGTTTGTAACTGGAAGCCCAGCGAATGCGGGTTGCTGCCATCCAGCAGCAGCAGGTCAAACACCGCGGCGGCTTGCAGCGAGGCACGATAGCGGCGGCGATAGGTCAGGCTGGAATCGTTCAGTTCCAGGGCAATGCGGAAAGCGCTTTCCCGGCTGCTGCCCAGCACCACGGAGGCGGCCGACACGGTGCGGGCGATATAGATGGCGCGTTCCAGCCGGCGGCCAAAATCCAGGAAGCGCCAACCGCTGCCACGTGTCATATGTTCGGCTAGCATGCCGGCGATGGCCGAGGTGGCGCGGATGATCTGGTCACAGAATTCCAGCATCGCATCCGGGTCGCGACCGGCGCCGGGGCGCGACAGCCGCAATTCGCCCAGCAGATGATTCAGCATGCGCCACATATCGGCTGAGAAACGATGCCGTGCCACGGCGGCCAGGCGCTCCATCGATTCCAGCGTCTGGCCCATGGTCTGGCTCGGCGCAAAGGCATTGGTGACAGCGCGGGCAAAAAGCTGTGTATCTGGCGGTGCGGCGGCAGCACGTTGGTCGATGATGCCGCAGCGCGCCAGGGCGCGTGCCAGTACCGACATCTCCACCATGTCCCGCGCCGAGCCAATTTCACCGATCAGGCGGCTCAGCGTGGCGCGCAGCAGGCGGGCGCCGTCATCCAGCCGTTGGATCGAGCGGCCAA
>NZ_JAGOLP010000035.1 GCF_017994015.1 Ferrovibrio sp.
ACATGCACCTGGCCAATGACCTGATAGAGCGCACCAAGGTAAGCCGCCTGCTTTCCGGCTACCGCGATTTCCCGGTGGTGGACCGCGCCAAACTGGCCGCCCTGCTGGTGCGGGTGGCGCAGCTAGTGTCTGATCTGGCGGAAGTGCGGGAACTGGATATCAACCCGCTTTTCGCCGATGCCCAGGGCCTGATCGCGCTGGATGCCCGCATGGTGGTGGCGCCAAGCGTGGTGCAGGGCCATGACCGGCTGGCGATCCGGCCCTATCCGCAGGCGCTTGAGGAAACCGTGCAATTGCGCGATGGCAGCAGTGTGCGGCTGCGCCCGATCCGGCCCGAGGATGAGCCGGCGCATCAACAATTTGTCGCCCGCGTCTCGCCCGAGGATTTCCGCCTGCGCTTCTTCTCGCCGATGCGCTCGCTGCCGCATGGCGAAATGGCGCGTTTCACCCAGATCGACTATGAGCGCGAGATGGCCTTTATTGCCACGCGGCCCTTGCCTGCCAATACATCTTCAGCTGGCGGCAGTGAAACCCTGGGCGTGGTGCGCGCCATCACCGACCCCGACAACCAGCGCGCCGAATTTGCCGTGCTGGTGCGCAGCGACCTCAAGGGCCTGGGCCTGGGCGACTTGCTGATGCGCAAGATCATCGCCTATTGCCGCCAGCGCGGCACCGGCGAGATCATTGGCGATATCCTGCGCGAGAATCACGCCATGCGCAGCCTGGCCGCCGAATTGGGCTTTGAGACGGTGAGCTCGCTGGGGCCGGATGCGGTGGAAGTGCGGTTGCCACTGCAACGCGGCTGACACCCGGTTGCCCGGAACCGGCAGGAGCACTATGTTGCAGGCATGAGGATGCCCCGCCCCACCACCCGCAAGGCCCCGCCAGCATGTCTGCCGCTCTGACCCGGGATTTGATCGATCCGTTCGGCCGCCATGTCAGCTATCTGCGCGTGTCGGTCACGGATCGCTGCGATTTCCGCTGCGTCTACTGCATGGCCGAGGACATGACCTTTCTGCCCAAGGCGGAAGTCCTCAGCCTGGAGGAACTGGACCGGCTATGTGCCGCCTTCATCCGGCAAGGTGTGCGCAAGCTGCGCCTGACCGGCGGCGAACCGCTGGTGCGACGCGGCATCATGAACCTGATTGACAGTCTGGGGCAGAAACTCGGCCAGGGCCTGGATGAACTGACCCTGACCACCAATGGCAGCCAGCTTGAGAAATATGCCGAGGGGCTTTATCGCGCCGGCATGCGGCGCATCAATGTGTCGCTCGACAGCCTGGAGCCGGCGAAATTCACCGAACTGACGCGCTGGGGCAAACTCGACAAGGTGCTGGCCGGCCTGGCCGCCGCCAAAGCCGCCGGGCTGGCGATCAAGATCAATGCCGTGGCCCTGCGTGGTGTCAACGACATGGAATTCGACCGCCTGATTGCCTGGTGCGGCGAACAAGGCTTTGATCTGGTGCTGATCGAAGTGATGCCGATGGGCGATATCGGCGAACAGCGCGTGGACCAGTATCTGCCGCTTTCGATGGCGCGCAGCCAGATTCAACGCAAGTGGACGCTCGACGAAACCGATTACCGCACCGGCGGCCCGGCGCGCTATTACACCGTGCGCGAAACCGGGCGCCGGCTCGGCTTCATCACGCCAATGACGCATAATTTCTGCGAAAGCTGCAACCGCGTGCGGCTGACCTGCACCGGGCAGCTTTATATGTGCCTGGGCCAGGATGACAGTGCCGATCTGCGTGCACCCTTGCGCGCCTCGGAAAGCGACGAGCGGCTGGATCAGGCCATTCTGGAAGCCATCGCGCGCAAGCCCAAGGGGCATGATTTTGTCATCGACCGGCGCCGTCCGGCGGTAGCCGTGCCACGCCATATGAGTGTGACCGGCGGCTGAGCCTTATTTCAGTTCGATCTGATGCGCGAAAGTTTCGCCATCCGAGATGGTGAGCTGGCTGTAGCCGAGCAGCCGGATCAGGTCGAGGAAGGTGAACAGGTCTTCCACCGCAAAATCGCGCAGAAGCTGGCTGGTGCGGGCCACGGCGGTAAGCTGCGCCAGCAGCGCGCGGCCCTGAAACAAACCCCGGAAACCCTGATCACCCATCGCCACGATAATCATCTTCTCGGCATCTTCACCCTTGGCGAAAATGGCGAAATTGGGCGGATAGGGCCGCGTCATCTGCTGCTGGGTCAGGCCGGTGACAAAGGCCAGGCGGGTTTCGCGTGTCGCCTGCGGCAGGACAGTGCCGCGCGCCGTGTAGGCTTCGGTCGAACTGAGCGGCGGGTAGTAATAGCCGGCATGGCGGCTATCATCGCCGGCCTGCGCCCAGACCGGCAGGGCAGCGAGGCATAACAGTAAAGCCGCCAGCGGCCCGAACAATCCTCCAACACGCATCCTGCAATCCCCCGCGCCATGATTCGCCGCCCAGCCAAGGCTGGTCTGCCCCTTGGCTCAGGTTATACTGCCTTTGCCGGTGCTTGCGAGCCGGTGTTTTACACCGGAGCACCGATTCCATGAGCCAAGCTGCACGTATCGCCCTGGTAGCTGCCAAGGGTGGACCGGCCGAGGCGGCGCGCGACCGGCTGGCGACACGCTATGAAACTGTAAAACCCGAGGAAGCCGATGTGATCGTGGCCCTGGGCGGCGACGGCTTCATGCTGCAAACCCTGCATCGCCATATGCACCGCAATGTGCCGATCTATGGCATGAACCAGGGTACGGTAGGTTTCCTGATGAATGAGTATAGCGAGGAAGACCTGCCGGCCCGGGTCGGCCAGGCCGTGGCCACCACGCTGCACCCGCTGCGCATGAAGGTGCAATCCGAATCAGGCGGCGAGCGCGAGGCGCTGGCGATCAACGAAGTGTCGCTGCTGCGCCAGACCCGCCAAGCCGCCAAGCTGCGCATTTCTGTGGATGGCCGCGTGCGTGTGGATGAACTGATCTGCGATGGCGCCCTGCTCTCCACCCCGGCCGGGTCCACCGCCTATAACCTTTCGGCACATGGCCCGATCCTGCCGCTTTCCGCCGGGGCGCTGGCTTTGACCCCGATCAGCGCCTTCCGCCCTCGGCGCTGGCGCGGCGCCCTGCTGTCGCGTGCCGCCCAGGTGAAATTCGAGGTGCTGGATAATTTCAAGCGCCCGGTCAGCGCCACCGCCGACGCCTATGAGGTGCGCGATGTGGTGGAGGTGGAAATCACCGAGGAGCGCGCCATCGCCCTGCGCCTGCTGTTCGATCCCGGCCACGATCTGGAAGAGCGTATCCTGGCCGAACAGTTCATGCCCTGAGAGGGCATAAAAAAACGCCGCAGGTTTTACCCTGCGGCGTTTTTCATTCAGCCGAATAAATCCGGCTTATTCCTTGCTGACACCGTTGGCCAATGTGTACTGGTCGGCGCGTGCCTTGTAGACCAGCCCCTTGCGGGTGGCCCAGGGCGTCACTTCGATATGCAGCGGGATCAGGCCGTAATCGTCCAGCGCGATCTTGCTGGCCTTCTGCAGCAATTCCTCGCGCTTCTTGTCGTCCACGGTCTTGAGCGCCTCCTCCAGCACGGCGTCCATCGCCGGGTTGGAATAGCGGCCCTTATTGGTGGTGCCCATGCCCTTTTCGCGATTCGGCGTAGCCACCAGGGCACGCAGCGGATCAGACATTTCGCCCGTGCCGGCGCCCCAGCCAGCCAGATAGGCGGAATACTTGAACTCGTCGCGGTTCTTGAAGAACACCGTGCGGGTGACGGCATCCACCTTGGCCTTCACGCCGATGCGGTTCCATTGCGAGGCCACCGCCTGCGCCACTTCGGCATCGTTGATGTAGCGATCATTCGGCGTGCCGAGCGTGATGGTGAAGCCGTTCGGATAGCCGGCATCGGCCAGCAGCTTCTTGGCCGCATCGGGGTTGTACGGATCAAGCTTGGCATCCTTGCGGGTGCCAAACATCGGATAGGGCAGGAAATCGGCTGTCGGCTGGCCCAGGCCTTCCATGATGCGGCTGGTAATCGCTTCACGGTTGATCGCCTGCGACAAGGCCTGGCGCACCTTCGGGTCCTTCAGCGGGTTCTTGCCGGCCGGCGCATCCGGGATGCCCACCGGGGCGTCGGTGAAGCTGTCGAGATGGATGTAGATCAGACGGTTGGACACCGCCTGGCTGATCTTCACATTCGGATTCTCGCGCAGCTTCTTCATATCGGCCGGCGGCGGATTCTCGATCATGTCGACATCGCCGGCAAGCAAGGCGGCAACACGGGCAGCGTCATTCGACATCGGGCGGAAGGTGACTTTCTCCCATTTCGGCTTGCCGCCCCAGTAATCATTGTTGGCGGCCAGCACCAGGCGGTTGCCACGCACCCATTCGCTATACTTGTAGGGGCCGGTGCCGATCAGGCCTTCGCCCTTCGACAGGCCTTCCGTGGTCAGACCTTCGGCCACGTCGGCCTTGGCCGCTTTCGACGACATGATGTAGACGCGGCTCATATCGGTCGGCAGCAGCGGATAAGGATTGGCGGTGGTGAGCTGAACGGTGTGATCGTCCACCACCTTGATGTTGGTGATCGGGCGCGTGTAGATCGACAGCGAAGACGGGCTGTTCGGCACCTTCGGCGGGCGGTTCAGCGAGAACACCACATCGGCAGCGGTGAAGGGCGATCCGTCATGGAACTTGACGCCCTTGCGCAGCTTGAATTCCCAGGTGGTTTCGCTGATCGGCTTCCAGCTTTCAGCCAGGCCGGGCGCCAGTTTCTGATTCTCGTCCTGCTGCAACAGGGCATCAAAAAGATGGGCGGCGATCTGATGGTTCGGGCCGAGATTATGGTAATGCGGGTCAAGCGCGCTGGGTTCGGCCGACAGGCCGATCTTCAGCTCCTGGGCCAGCGCCTGGCCGATGCCCGGGGCAATGCCGGCCACAGCCAGGCCAAGACCGAACAGGGCCGTGGAGGCCAGATAATTGAAGGACCGGCGGGTCGGGTGACGTTGCATCGTTGTGAACCTCTCCTGTCTATGGCGCGTTTATGCGCCGGTTAACCAGAGATTGCCTGACTCATACGCGCACTGACAAGAGGCGCGTGCCGCCCGGGCGTCGATTCCGCCGGCTATTCCCTATACGGCCAGTCCAACCGGGCAGGCCACGCCGGTGCCGCCCAGGCCACAATAACCCCCCGGATTCTTCGCCAGATATTGCTGATGATATTCCTCGGCATAGTAGAAATCCGGCGCATCAAGAATTTCGGTGCTGATCTTGCCCCGGCCGGCTGCCTTCAGCGCTGCCTGATAGCTGGCCAGCGACGCCTCTGCCGCCGCCCGCTGCGCAGCCGAAAACACATAGATGCCGGAGCGATATTGTGTGCCCACATCATTGCCCTGGCGCATGCCCTGGGTCGGATCATGGTTTTCCCAGAAAGTCTTGAGCAGCGCGCCGTAGCTGACCTTTACCGGATCGAACACCGCCAGCACCACTTCGTTATGCCCGGTCTGGCCGCTGCACACTTCCTCATAGGTCGGATTTGGTGTGAAACCGGCGGCATAGCCCACCGCGGTGCTGAACACACCCGGCAATTGCCAGAATTTGCGCTCGGCACCCCAGAAACAACCCAGGCCGAACATCGCCTGCTCCAGCCCCTCGGGAAACGGCGCCTTGATCGGGTTGCCGTTGACAAAATGCCGGGCCGGCACGCGCATCGCCTCGGCCCTGCCTTTCAGGGCGCGGCTCGGCTCGGGCAGGGTCACCTTGTGGCGCGACGTCATGAAAAACATCGGGTTTCTCCCTTGAAATGGTGGTCATAGCTTGGCGCGGCCAGCCCTGAGGTCAAGCACCTATTCCGTTGACAAGCGCGTTACAACCTCTGGCGAGCCGGCCGCGAAGGGAGTAGATTGCATACAAACAATCATCCTGTCTCGCTCGCGCCTGCGCGTCGGTTCCTCTCACTCTGCTGAAATCATGATTTCCCCTGCCCTGCTGTTTGGCCATGGCAATCGTCGCGGCATCACCTCGATGGTTATCGGCATGGTGCTGTTTGTTGGCAATGACGTGTTGATCAAGCTGGCCAGCGAAACCGCCTCGCTGGGCCAGATCATGCTGGTGCGCGGCGCCTTCGCCAATGCCGCCATCCTGCTGCTGCTGTGGGGCAACGGCCTGTTGCCGCAATTGCCGCTGCTGTTCAACCGCGTGGTGCTGGCACGCGGCATCCTCGACCTGCTCGCCTCGGGCTTCTACCTGCTGGCCTTGTTCAACATGCCGATTGCCAATAGCAGCGCCATCGGCATGACCTCGCCCTTGCTGATGACCGCGGTGGCCGCGCTGTTCCTCAAGGAAACCGTGGGCTGGCGGCGCTGGACTGCCATCGTCTGCGGCTTTGGCGGTGTGCTGCTGATCGTGCAGCCGCGCGCCGAGGGCTTCAATTCCTGGTCGCTGCTGGCGGTGATTTCGGTGGTGTTCATTGTTGCCCGCGACCTAACCACCCGCCGCGTCGGCATCGGCATCCCGTCACTGATCGTTACCGCCGGCACCTCAATTCTGGTGATGCTGGGCGGCGGCGCGCTCACGCTCAGTCAGGGCTGGCAGCCGATGTCGCTACACGCCACTTTGCTGCTCGCCGTGGCCGCGTTTTTCCTGATCGGCGGCTACCAGTTGATCATCGACGCCATGCGGCATGGCGAATTGTCGCTGGTCGGGCCGTTCCGCTATACCGCGCTGGTTTTCTCGCTGCTGGGCGGCTACCTGGTCTGGGGCGATATACCAAACCTGCTGGCCTGGGCCGGCATCGCCACCGTGGTCGGCTCCGGCCTCTATGTGCTGCACCGCGAGCGTTTGCGCCAGCGCAACCTGCTGGCGCTATCCACCAAAACAGCGATCTGACGCGGCCGCTAAACCAGAAAATACTGCCCGGCCATCACCTGTTCGATGGCATCACCACGCCCCAGCGGCAGCATAACCCCCTCATAATTAAGCTGCCGGCCATCCTGGATCAGCCGGCGATAGCGCCGGAATGGCCGCCGCGCCAGCACCACCTCGTTATACGAACGGTTGAGATAATCGCGGTATTCCGGCACGGGCCAATCGTCCAGCGTCTTGCCGGTCATATCAAAACCGAACCAGTGTACAAAGCTGGTGCCGAACATGCGGTATTTGAATACCGGCATCCCGCCGCCCGGCCTGGGATGCAGTTCCAGGATGGCGATATGGCCCAGCACCGGACGCATTTCCAGCACATCCAGCTCGGCGCGCGCCGGCCAGAGCCGATTGCCACGCTTTTCCAGCCAGTAATCCGCCAGCCAGCGCAAGGCCGGCAATTGCACATCCGCCAGGGTGTTGCGCAACTGCTCCGAAATTGCGTCGCCGGCATATTCCATTTCCATGGTTCCGGTTTACCCCAGGCCCCGGCATAAGCCAAGGGCAAGGCCGCCGGTCAACCGGCCGGTGCAAGGGACTGGATATGGCAGCGGTTTTGCAATAAGTTCCGCCCGCCCGGAGGGACCCGGGTTAAATCATTTCTTCGGAGGATAATCATGGCGTTGGTGTCGATGCGGCAGCTTCTGGATCATGCAGCCGAGCATGGCTACGGTTTGCCGGCTTTCAACGTCAACAACATGGAGCAGGTGCGCGCCATCATGGAGGCGGCCAACGCCACCAACAGCCCGGTGATCCTGCAAGGTTCGGCTGGCGCGCGCAAATATGCCGGCGAGCATTTCCTGCGCCATCTGGTGGTGGCGGCGGTGGAAGCTTTTCCGCATATCCCGGTGGTGATGCATCAGGACCATGGCGCCTCGCCGGCAATCTGCATCGCGGCGATCCGCTCGGGCTTTTCCAGCGTGATGATGGATGGTTCGCTGGAGGAAGACGCCAAGACCCCGTCCGACTATGCCTACAATGTCGCTGTCACCCGCAAGGTGACCGAACTGGCGCATAGCATCGGCGTCACCGTTGAAGGCGAACTGGGCTGCCTCGGCTCGCTCGAAACCATGCGCGGCGACAAGGAAGACGGCCATGGCGCCGAGGGCACCATGACCCGCGAAATGCTGCTCACCGATCCGGATGAAGCGGCCAATTTTGTCGCCGAAACCCAGTGTGACGCGCTCGCCATCGCCATCGGCACCTCGCATGGCGCCTATAAATTCTCGCGTCAGCCGACCGGCGACATCCTGGCGATTGACCGCATCAAGGAAATCAACAAGCGCATCCCCAACACCCATCTGGTGATGCACGGCTCCTCCTCGGTGCCGCAGGAATTGCTCGCCGAGATTCGCCAATATGGCGGCGACCTGAAGGAAACCTACGGCGTGCCGGTGAAGGAGATCCAGGAGGCCATCAAGTATGGCGTGCGCAAGGTGAATATCGACACCGATATCCGCCTCGCCATGACCGCCGCGATCCGCAAGCATCTGGCAACCAAGCCGAGCGAATTTGATCCGCGCAAGTACCTCGCCGATGCCCAGAAGGCCGCCACCGAAGTGTGCAAGGCGCGCTACATCTCGTTTGGCTGCGAAGGCATGGCCAGCAAGATAAAGCCGCTCGACCTGGAAGAAATGGCCAAGCGCTATGCCAGCGGCGCGCTGAAGCAGACAGTGAACTGATCCAGCCTCACCAGCGGGCGACAATCAGGCCGGGGGCAACACCCCCGGCTTTTTTGTGCCGCTTTTTCTGCCCAGGGGTGGCGGGAAAACTTGACAGGGCGGCCCCATCCCCCTATGTCTGCCGCCGCGCCTGAGGCTGCCGTGGCGGGGTAGCTCAGTGGTAGAGCAAAGGACTCATAAGCCTTGGGTCGGCGGTTCAATCCCGCCCCCCGCTACCAGCCTCGGCGCTGATTTCCCCCAAATTCCGATCAACGCCGGCGCAGCACCACTTTCAGCCCGGTGGCGGCCAGTTCTTCCGGCGGATAGCTGGCGAATTCGGCATGCGGCTTGATCCGCGCCAGTTCGGCCAGTTCGGCCGGGCCGCCGCCCTGCACTTCCCAGAGCAGGATTTCGAACGGCAACGCCTCGATCAAGCGGCGATGATCACTGGGCCGCATCCGGTTGTAGGGCGTGAAGCGATTCTGGAACCAGCGCTCCCAGGTGGCATGGCTGAAACGCAGGAAATTGAAGCGGGTCAGCGAAGGATCGGCATAACGATAGACATCGTAGAGTTTGGTGGTGGCGATGAACAGGCCACCGGGCCGCAGCAGCCGCGCCGCTTCGGCATAGATCAACTGCACCACATCCTGCGCCGGATGCATCAGCACCTGGGTGGACGTGACCATGCCGAAGCTGGCCGCCGGCAGATCAAATGGCGCATAGGCCGGGGCCATGTAGCGGATGCCGAGATCGCTAAGCCAGGCGGTCAAATCCTGCCCCGGCTTAGGCTGGCCCAGGCAGGCCGGCCCAACCTTGTCAAAAATCGCAGCGGAAGCGGCAACATCCTGCAATTGGGCGCCGGCATGGATATCAGTGGCAACCTGCTGCTTTATGCCGGCCTGACGGAAGGCCAGGGGCAGGCTCAGCAGCCAGCCGCTGCCGATATCCAGATGCGGCTCCAGATCAGCCACTGACTTGCCGGCCAGACGCGCAGCCATATCGAGGTAATCACGCACAATGGCGCGCTTGCCCATGACATCCGATGCGCGCGGCGATACGGATCCGGTCAACCGGCGCTGTAGCCAAACATAAATCGCATCGCTGTAGGGCAGCAGGCCGATGAAGCGCTGGGCCTGCACCTTGAGAAAAAATCGCATCATTTGAGTAGTTCCCGACAGGTTTTGCGTGCCTCTGGCGGCACCAGTGCGGCCAAAGAAGCAAAGATTTCTTCCAGTTGCGGCCAGCCGCCAGCCAGTTCGCCGATTTCCCAGCTATGGCCCCAAAGATGCAGCACACCATCCTGCCGCTCAGCCTCGGCGGCCAGGCTGTTTACCGCAAGCGGCAGGCTGCCGGCGCGCCAGACCCGTGCCAGCCGCAGCAGACGCGCGAGACCGCCGCCCTGACGCAACCAATTGCGCAGCAGCGGCAGCAGGCGATGCGGGTGCAATTGCAGGCTGGTGGGCATCCGGTAAGGATCGCGGCCACAATCCAGCCGCAGCATTTCCGTGGTGCGGCCATAGCCGTAGCCTGTGGCGGCAGCAGCGGCGCGGATTGCGGCATTATGCCGGCCGCCGGGATAGCACAGGCCCCGCACCGGTTGGCCCAGCATATCCTCCAGCCGCGCCCGGCCCTCGGTTAGCTGGCGCTGCATCTCGGCAGCCGGCAGCATGTGCAGCCGGCGATGATCCACACCATGCGCGCCGATCTCAAATCCGGCCGCATTCAAGGCGCGCAGGTCGCCCATGGCCATCACCGGCCGGCCCTCAACATTGCTCAACGGCACAAAAAATGTGCCGCGCAGGCCATGCACCGCCATACGCTCGGCAATCCGGCGATCATCCGGATGGCCATCATCCCAGGACAGGCAGAGCCGCATGTCAGGCTTTCTCCTGCCGCTGAGCCAGCATCACCATGGCGACATACATGCCGCTCGGCCCCAGCCAGCGATCCAGCAGCAAGCCAACCAGGCCCAACAGGTGGAATGGCAATCCCAGCAGTGTGGCCAGTCCCAGACGCAACAGGCTGCGCAGGTCGCCGCTGCTGCGCCAGATATCCGGCCTGGTGCCAATAGCCCCAAGTATTTGTGCGGCCAACTCGGCCAGACCGGTGAACACGCCCCCCACCGGCTGGACAGCAAGCGGGGTGAAACCGGCCGCTTCAAAGCTTTCCGCCAAGCCCTTCATGGTCCAGCGCCGGCGATCACTGACGCCGGCGGTGATGGTCAGAAACGGACAGATCACCAGCACTTGGCCACCAGGGCGCAGGACACGGTGGATTTCGGCCAGGGCCTGATCCAGATCCAGCGGATATTGCAGCACCTGGCTGGCCAGCAGCAGATCGGCGCAGCCTGTGCGAAACGGCAGGGCCTGCAAATCGGCCACAATAACCGCCTCATTCGGCAACAAATCGCTACGGATATGCCACAGGCCGGGCAGGCATTCAGCTAGCGTACGGGCATAGGGCGAGGATGCCGCCCCCACTTCAATAACCAGCCTGGCCCCGGTAGCCGGCAGATGGCGGCGCATGAAGCGGCGCACAACCCAGCGCTCGGGCAGGATCATATCCAGCCCGCCACGGTAAATCCGGCGCAGCAGCGTTTTCAAGGCAGCAACCTGTGCATTAATTTCTCATAAAACATCAACTGGTTAAAATTCAACTGTTCGATGTGCGGGTCGCCGCTGCCGAGGGATAAATCTGCTGCAATCATTGCAGCATGTTCTGCCAGCATCAGCGCCACGCCGAGCCGGCCATCCGGGGCAAGAATCAACGATAGGTTGGGCGCCGCAGCCAATAAGCCAGCCGCAAATAGCGGCTGCCGGGTGGCTTGGCGGGCCAGCGGCACGATGGTCCAGAAGATGCGGTCGAAATACAGCGAGCGAATAGCGGCGTAACGTTCAAAATCCAGCAAGACACGGCGGCCATCCGGCAGGCTGCCGGTATTCCAATAGACAAAATCGCCATGTGAGGGTGCCGTCGGCACCCGTTCAGCACCGTGGCGCTGGCGCAGGAACTGGCGTAAACCATCGGCAACCCGGTTACCGGTATCACCCGGCAAAAGGTCAGCCAGCGGCATGGTTTTTCCAGCGCGTGCTTCAAATGGCCCGGGCCGGCGGCGCAAAGCCTGCATACGGCTCGCGTTACGCATCGGGAGATACTCCAGCCACAAAGCGGCCCAATCCGCTTCCTGTGCCAAAGCCCGGATATGCGGCCGGCAATAATCCTGCCTGGGCAGCGCCACATCCTGCGTTGCCAGTTCCACGGCCAGACTGGCTGCCGCCTGCGGTGTGGTTGCCAGCTTCACCATGCCGGCTCCATTGCGTAGTTCAACCACCCATTTGCCGAAGCGGCGAGGCTGCGCTCGCAAAGGCGGTGCCGGCAAATCCAACCGCTCCAGCCAGGGTTTTAACGCGGCCGGCAAACCATCCGGATTGGTCATCTTACCGCACCGCGCAGCACGTACCGCAAGCCGGCCACATAGGATGCCACCATGTCATTGGCACCCAGCCGTCCCGCAGTTTGTAACGCGCCGCGCGCCAGCCTGGCCTGCAAGCCGGCATCCCCGGCCAGCCGCTGCATTGCAGCGGCCAGTGTCTCAGCATCACGTTCGGCCACCAGAACAGCATTCTCGTCATCAACCAGATAGCCATGCTCGGGCCCGCTGGCACCCAACTCTACCGCAGCAATCACCGGCACAGCATGCGCCATGGCATGCACCGCCGAGAGACCAACGCCATCGGGCATCACCAGGGCAGTGGCAACGGCAAACCAGTCGGCCAGGATTTCATCATCATACACAGCACCCAGCCAACGAATATCCGGGCGCGCCTGCAACAGATGCCGCTGCGGCCCATCGCCGATCACGGTCAACTCGCAATCCACGCCGCTGGCCCGCAAATGATCGATGGCCGCCAACACCAGATCCAGCCGCTTGGCGGCGTGCAGCCGGGCCACAAAAAGCCATTGCACAGAACCAGGCGACACACCAAGCCGTGCCCGCAGCGCAGCGAGGTCGCCGCGCCGCCCCATGGTCCGCTGCGCCATGGCCTCGGTATCCAGGGTGTTCTCCACCAAAAAAATACGCTCGTCAGCAATGCCGTGGCGACGGCAATTCTCTGCTGCTGCCTGGCTGTAGCAGAACAGGCCATCCAGACCACGCGCCTGCACACGGCGCAGCCAACCAGCCAGACTGGTCTCATCAAGCCGAAAATGGCCATGCGCGATCAGCCTCGGCCTGCCCCAAACCTGGCGCAGCAACCACAAGGCCCATAACCCCAAATCATGCACATGCCCGCCCATCACCACGGCATCTGCCAGCATGGCCAGCCAGACGCCGCTGCCCCAGGCGATGCGGCCCTGCGAGCATGGCCAGTAGAGATTCCAGCCACGACGCGCCGGCAGCGGCAGCGGCAGCGGCGCCGGCTCAGCCGTGGCAAAGCCATGCGGGCGACCTTGGTAAACTCGGAATTGCAGGTCATCAAAGGATGCCAGACCCCGATACAGCGGCAAACGGTAAATTGGCGCCACACCCTCCAGCAGGGCAATAACCGGTTTTTGCGGTGCCTTGTCAGGCTGCGGCAAAGCAGCCAATAGCGCCCGCAAAGGCGCCAGCAACAGCAGCACGGGCAGCAGCCATATCGGCGCATGGCGCCGGATCATGGTGAACCAGGCACGGGGCGGATAGCCCCTTGGGCCAAACACGGCGGCCAGGCGCTGCCAACGGGTCTGCCCGGGCCGGCGCCAGGGCGGCAAAGCCTTGTTGGCCGGGCAGGTGCCAACCGGCCGGCTGGCAACCCGCAAGGCCACACCAGCCTTGCGCGCCCGCAGGCCATAATCGGTATCGGCCATGCCCTGCACACCGATAAAGACCGGGTCAATGCCGCCCAGCCGCAGCCGTGCCGCCAGGGGCACCAGCACACAATTGCCCTGAAAGGTATCCGCCGGCTGCCCCAGCCCGGCCGGGTACAGGCGCAAGGGATGCCAGGGCTTCTCCAGCTTTTGACCACCATAACTCAGATTGCCATCGGATGCTTCGCGGGATGGTTCGCGCACGGCGCCAATAATGATACTGCCGGGTGCCGCATCATGCTCGGCCACCAGACTGGCGATGGCATCCGGCTCAAGCACCACATCGTCATTCAGCCACAGCGCAAATTCCGGCGCCGGCTGGCCGGCGGCGGTGTCAATCGCAGCCAGTGCCAGCGCCATGGCGCCACCCCAGAACAGGCTGCCATCCCCCTGCAACAGACGCAAATCCGGATCTGCGGCCCGCAGCGCAGCAGCTGTGCCGTCGCTGCTGCCATCATCCATCACGGTTATCTCAAGCGCCAATCCTGGCGGCAGAATCTGTTGCTGCAAGCTGGCCAGGCAACACAGCGTGGTGGCCTTGCGGTTATGGCAGGCAATGGCCACAGCAACACGACGTGCCGCGCCGGACATCGTGGTCAAACACCGGCACGATGCAACTGCATCGCTGCTTCCGCCGCATTCTGGCGCTGCCACAAAGCCCCCAGCATGCCGAGCATCAGGCCCTGCTCGAAGTTGAAATTGTAGCTCAGGCCAAAAATCATCAGGCTGCTCAGCAGCACAATACGTGTGGTGCGCAATGTATAGTCCGCGTCAATCAAGGCACGATACAATGAATGGCCAAAAAACCAAATAAACGGCATCAGACCAACCAAACCCGCATTCAGGAATATCTCGACATACAGATTGTGTGGTGAATAGGCCACCGTGCTCCAACCGATGCGGCGCAGATAATCCACGCCAAAACCGGCGCCGAACAGAATACGTAGCGGCCCCTCGCCAATGGCCCGAGACACCAGCACCTGCCAGCCTTCCACACGCCAGCCAATCGAGCTTACTCTGGTATCGAGTGGCTCCAGCACGGCATCACGGAGCGACAAGGCAACCACATCGTGGCCTAAACTCGACAGCAAAAGCAGCGAAAAAATTGAAACAACGCCGATCAGGATCAGCATCGGCATCATGCGCATGCCACGACGCGGGTCGGTTATCAGCAAAACAAAAATCCCGGCCAGCACCGCAACCCAGACCGTGCGGTGATACAACACCACCACCAACGGCAAAAAAGCCACGGCAAGCATACGCCAGGGCAGATGTTGATCGCGGAGCGACAGAGACAGCCCTACCAGGGCCGCCTGAGCGATGAACAATGCACCAGCCGCAGGCAATGCCCGTTCATTAGCGAAGATATAGTTTGAAACGAACTGCTCTTCGATACGCAGCGAGAAACTGCTGTCGATCATCACCAGGACGGCGTATAGCGACAGAAGCCCCGCAGCCACCGCCCAAATGACAAAAAAACGCAGAATATCCCGGCTGCCAATGGAAAATGACAGCACGTAAAGCCCAAGCACCCCAACATAAAGAAACTTGCGAAAACCGATCAGCGCGTCCACCGGGCCAAAAGTCGCCATGCCGCGGGCCAATGCCAGCGCCCAGCAAGCCAGGACAAGCAGCCAGATCAGGCTGGCGATGCCGCGCTCGGCGCCCGTGATCTGCCGAATCGTGGCGGCGAGTGCGGCAGCCAGCACGATCAGGTCGATCGGGTAAATTGAGGTGAAATCAAGTTGCCAGCCTAGGTCGAGGCCAAGATGGACCTCAACCACGGCACTGATCAGGACCGGGATGGCGATGGCTTCCCAGCGCAGGCAAGCGGCTGCACATATCAGGCAGAAGGCCACCACGCCGGCCAGGATCAGGATTTCAGTCATACGATGCCGATCAATTACCAAGCGTATTCAGCGCGCTTACAACGCGCCGCATTATAGATAACGCTGCCATAGAGCCGGAAGTGCTAAATCACAATGATTCTGGCGTCTTGGTACAGATTGCCGAATAGATAAAGTCCGGAAAAGGCCGGAACCGGCCACTTCACCAATTAAATATTCACTAAGTATTTGAAAGAAATGGCGCGCTCGAAGAGATTCGAACTCCTGACCCCCAGATTCGTAGTCTGGTGCTCTATCCAGCTGAGCTACGAGCGCGCTGTGCGGCGAACCGCGACGGGGCCGGAACCTACTCAATAAGCCCCCACTATGCAAGCGTCTCGGCACAAGCTTTCTCGGCAGGTGCAAGTCTCGGATTTTCAAGGAAGAAGGTGCTTGCTTGGGGGCGGCGCGATTAGCTAGTATGCAGATTGTTTCCATCCCTGCGCGAGGCGTTGGGTTGGAGGCGAACGGGGGTTGCCAAGGCAACGGGTTATTTTTTGCGTCGGAACCGGATTGCCGGCCGGCGGAAAAGTTTTATCCCGCACCTGGTAAGCCGCAACAAGAAAACGACTTCAACCATGAGACGGCGCGGCATGTCACATCCTGTTGTCCACCCGGCTGTTATCGATTCGGCTGCGGCCCTCCAAGCCGCCCGCAAGCCGTTACGGCGCGGGCGCAGGCTGTTCAGCGCCGCCTCGGCGCTGGCGCTGGTGTCGCTGCTTTCCGCCTGCTCCTATGTCTCCGATGAATTGTGGCCGTCACTGACCGGCGAAGATCCCTCTGGCAAGCCGATGGTGACGCAGCAGATTGCGCCCTCGCCCGCCGAGGCCAATCCGCAGCCGACGCTCGGCTTCAACCAGCCGCTTTTCAACCAGCCAGTCGCCCAGTCACAGCTTCCCCAGGGCCAGATGGCAGTGCCGCCACAATTGGGCAATGGCGCCTATCAGCCGGTGGGTGTAACCCCGGGCCAGCCGACCGGCACTTTTGTTGGCCAGAAGGTGCAGCAGATGCGCGCCGAGTTGCAGCAATTGCAGCAAGCGGTGGTGCAGCGCAGCGGCCAGGTGCAGGGCATCCGTGCCTCGGCCACGGCGAATTCGCAGCGCTATCACGGCACGGTTGCCGCCATCAACACCCGCTTGCAGATGGGCACTACGCCGGGCAATCCGATCCTGGTGAACCAGTGGAACCAAGCCCAGGCCGATCTCGACCGCATGGCAACCGATGTAGCGGCGATGAATTCGCTGAGCAACGAAGTGGCGGCTGATTCGGCGATGGCCACCTATATGTTGCAGGCGACTAAATCGACCTACTCGATCTCGGGCGCCATCGACGAAGATCATCGCCAGCTCGCCATCCTGGAGGATGAAACCTCCAAAACGGTTGTGCAGATTGATCGCCTGCTTGGCGAATTGTCTGAGGATGTGGCGCGCCAGACCGCCTATGTCGGCGCCGAGCGTGGCAATCTGACCACCGTCTCCACCGCGATCAAGAGTGGCGAGGCGCTTGGCCCGTCGCTCGGCACCCGCGCCTTCGCCGCCGCCACCATGGCCGGCAGCCCGCAGGCTTTTGCCGCGCCATCGGGCGCCGTCACCGGCCCGGTGATTTCCTCTGCCGCCGATGGCCGCACCCCGCTGGTGGTGATTCGCTTTGATCGTGCCGATGTGCCGTATCAGCAGGCCCTGTATAATGCTGTGACCAAGGCGCTGGAACGCCGGCCGCAGGCGCAGTTTGACGTGGTGGCCATCGCTGCCGGCCAGGGCAACGTGGCCCAGGTTGCCAGCAACCAGAATCAGGCGCGGCGCAATGCCGACCGCGTGGTGCGCAGCTTGGCGGAAATGGGCCTGCCGGCCAGCCGGGTTACGGTTTCTGCCGCCGGCAATCCGCAAATTGCCGCCAATGAAGTGCATGTTCTGGTGCGCTAAGTCTCTGCCGCGCTGAAGCGCTGACAATCAAGCCCCGCCAAGCAATTGGCGGGGCTTTTTCTTATCGTTCAGGGCTTTGGGCCAATCATGCTGAGCGGATTGGCCAGCCGGTCATAATCTTCAGCCGATAGAAACCCGAGCGCCACGGCGGCCTGTTTCGGGCTGGTGCCTTCGGTGAAGGCCTTGTTGACGATCTGCGCCACACGGTCATAACCAAGATGCGGATTAAGCGCGGTGGCCAGCATCACCGATTGCTCAACATAGCGCTGTAAAGTCGCCTCGTTCGGCTCGGTACCAGCAACCAGTTCGTCGCCAAAAACCTGCGCCGCATCGGCCAGAAGGCGGATGCTTTGCAGCACATTATGCAGGATCACCGGCTTGGCCACATTGAGCTCAAAATGCCCGGCGGCAGCGGCATGCGTCACGGCTACATGATTGCCCATCGTCTGATAACAGACCTGCAACAGGGTTTCGGCCAGGGTGGGATTGCGCTTGCCCGGCATGATTGAGGAGGTCAGGCCATCATGCGGCAGGCGCAGTTCAGCCAGGCCGGCACGCGGCCCGGCGCCCAGGAACCGGATGTCGTTGGCAATCTTGGCCAAAGTTACCGCCAGGGTGTTGAGCATGCCGCTGGCTTCCACCAGGGCATCATGCGCGCCCATGCCCTCGAACTTGTTTGGATTGGACTGGAATGGCAGCCCGCTCAGCGCCGCCAGTTCCGCCGCAAAAGCCGTATCAAAGCCAACCTTGGCATTCAGACCGGTGCCCACCGCCGTGCCGCCCTGGGCCAGCGGATAAAGCCGGGGCAGCGCATCATCCAGCCGCGCCACGCCGAGTTCCAGTTGCCGTGCCATGGCACCGAAACCCTGGCCCAGTGTCATCGGCGTGGCATCCTGCAAATGCGTGCGGGCGATCTTCACGATGCCGGCCCAGGCCAGCGCCTTCTCCGCCAACCGGGCTTGCAGGCTTAACAAGGCCGGCCGCAGCCGGTTGGTCAATTCCAGCACGGTGACGATATGCATCACGGTGGGGAATGTGTCGTTGGAGGATTGGCCACGATTGACGTGGTCGTTGGGATGCACCGGCTTCTTGCTGCCGAGCGGCTGGCCCAGCAATTCATTGGCGCGGTTGGCGATCACCTCATTGGCGTTCATGTTGGTGGCGGTGCCGGAGCCGATCTGCCACACCGGCAACGGAAAATGCGCATCCATGCGGCCTTCCCACACATCGCGGGCGGCCTGCTGGATCGGGCCGGCCAGATCGGCCGGGATTTCACCCAAAGCCGCATTGGCGCGGGCGGCGGCCAGCTTCTGCAAGCCGATGGCATGCACCACGCTGGGCGGCAATTTCTCCACGCCGATGCGGAAGATATTCAGGGCGCGCTGGGTCTGTGCGCCCCAATATTTATCGGCCGGCACATCAATGCTGCCAAAGGCATCACGCTCGGAACGAACAGACACGGCTCTCTCCTGCTGCTATGCGGGGCGGCAGGAAAGAGCCAAGCATGTCCTGGCCGGCAAGGCCAGCCCGAGCGACGCAGAATCAGCCAGTAGTGAAAGCCCGCATGGCAGCCTGGCGGGTCTGCCGCGCGGTTGCCATCGCCGCTTCCTTCACCGGGCCAAAACCACGGATGGCCTCGGGGATTTCCGCCCAGGCCGTGGCGGCCGGCAAGGTCTCGGCCGTCAACCGGCTCAGGATCAACGCCAGATCGGCCTCGTAATCAGCGATCAACTGGCGTTCGCCGCGCCGCTCGGCGCTGCGGCCAAAAGGATCAAGCGCCGTGCCGCGCAGGTGCTTGAAGCCGGCCAGCAGCCGCAAAGCCGGGAATATCCAGGCGCCGAATTTGATTTTCTTCGGCCGGCCGGTTTCCGGATCAGGCCGCGCCAGCAAGGGTGGCGCCAGATAGAGCGACAGTTTCACATCGCCTTCCATGGTCTCGGCGATGCTGCTGCGCCATGGCGTTTCGCCATAAAGCCGCGCTACTTCATATTCATCCTTATAGGCCATCAGCTTGGCCAGATTACGCGCCACTGCCATGGCAAAAACCTGCGACCCCGGCGCTACCGCCTGCTCGGCTTGCCGCGCTTTCTCCACCCAGGCGGCATAACGCTGCGCCCAAGCCGCATTCTGGTAGCGCGTGAGATGCGCCAAACGATGCGCCAACAGGCCATCCAGTGTATCCAGCGCCGGTATCGCCTCACCCGGCTGCTGTGGCAACAGCGCCTGAGGATCAATGGCGCCGAGGCGGCCAAGGTCGAAAGCGTCGAGGTTGAACTGCACGGCGGCGCCATTCAGCTCAATCGCCTTGCGGATCGCGGCCAGCGGCAAGGGCAGCCAGCCCTTCTGATAGGCATAGCCCACCAGCAGCATATTGGCGCCAATCTTGTCGCCCAGCAGGCGCTCGGCGATTTCGCCGGCATCCACCATCACGGTTTCCAGCGTGGTGCTGCGCAGCTTGTGCATCAAAGCATCTGCATCAATGCGGTAGTCGCGATTAGCCTGGAAGGCAGCGGTCGGCTCGATGCTGCCATTCAGCAGCGCCCGGGTTTTGCCCGGCGCACAGGTTTTCAGGCCATCGACACTGGCGGCGGTCACCGTATCGCAGCCCAGGATCAGATCGGCTTCGGCCGGCCCGACCAACGAGCCTTTCAAGGCCGCCGGGTTTTCGGCAATGCGCAGATGGCTGAACACTGCGCCGCCCTTCTGCGCCAGGCCGGTCATGTTATAGCTGTTGGCACCTTTACCGATCAGGTTGGCCGCCATCGCCAGCACACTGCCGATAGTCACCACGCCGGTGCCGCCAACGCCAGTGATCAGCACGTTGCAGGCTGCCGCGCTGGTTATCTGCGCTTCAGGCAGGGCATCCAGGCGGGCGCGATCCAGCGCGCCGGATTTTTTACGCAACTGGCCGCCCTGCACGATCACAAAGGATGGGCAGAAACCCTCGATACAGGACGTGTCTTTGTTGCAGCTTGACTGGTCAATGCGACGTTTACGGCCAAAGGCGGTTTCCTTGGGCTGGATGCTGACGCAATTTGACTGCACGGAGCAATCGCCGCAGCCTTCGCAGACCGCATCATTGATGAATACACGCAAAGCCGGATCCGGCATCAGCTTACGCTTGCGGCGGCGGCGCTTTTCAGCGGCACAGACCTGTTCGTAAACCAGCACGGTAACACCCGGCACCGCGCTCAGTTCCTTCTGCACCCGCGCCAGTTCGGCGCGTGCCACCACGGCCACGCCCGGCACATTGACGGCAGTGCGCGCCAGATCGTCGGTCACCACGACGCAACGGGCGATATCCTCGGCCAGCACCTGGCGCACAATCATCTCAGTGCTGAGCGCACCTTCCACCGGCTGGCCGCCGGTCATCGCCACGGCATCATTGGCCAGGATTTTGTAAGTGATATTCACATTGGCCTGCACTGCGGCGCGGATCGCCAACAGGCCGGAATGCGAATAGGTGCCATCGCCCAGATTCTGGAATACATGGCGCGTGCTGGTGAAATGCGACAGACCGATCCAGTTGGCGCCCTCGGCGCCCATCTGCACCGGCTTGAGCGTGTCGCGGTTCATCCACATCGCCATCGAATGGCAGCCGATGCCAGACATCGCCACCGAGCCTTCCGGCACCTTGGTGGAGGAATTATGCGGACAGCCCGAGCAGAAATACGGCAGCCGGCGCGGCTGCAACACATCCGGCAATGGCGGTTTGCTGCCGGCCAATCTGGCATGGGCGGCGCGCAAGGCATCATCGGCCAAGCCCAGGGCTTCCATGCGGCGCAGCAGGGCATTGGCAATGGTCACCGGATCAAGCTGCACGTCGGATGGCAGCAGATCGTCGCCCTGGGGGTCGCGCTTGCCGGCAAAAAGCGGCGCAGTTTTTTCATTGATCAGGATTTTCGCCGCCTGATCCTCGATGAAGGCGCGCTTTTCCTCAACAAAGAATAATTCCTCACAGCCAGCGGCAAAATCGCGCAGGCCATTCGGCTCCAGCGGCCAGATCAGCGCCACCTTGTAGACCGACAGGCCCAGCCCACGGGCGCGATCATCATCGATGCCCAGCAGCGCTAGTGCATCAGCCAGATCGGCATAGGCCTTGCCGCTGCTGACCACACCAAGCTTGGCGCCGGCAGCGCCAAAGCGGCGCGCGTCCAGCGGATTGGCGCGGGCATAATTATGCACCCGCGGCAGGCGGTGGCGGATCACCACACTTTCATCGCGCTGCGGGCCATAATCCGGCTGTGGCCGGATGTTCACGCCATCATCCGGCGCATTGGGCGGCAGGATGCGCGGCGTATCCGGCGCCACTTCCACCGTGGCGGTGGTTTCCACTGTTTCGTTCACCGTCTTGAGGCCAACCCACAGGCCGGTATAACGCGACATGGCCCAGCCATGCAGGCCGTATTCAAGGATTTCCTCAACATTCGACGGATACAGCACCGGAATCAGATTGGCCGCCAGTGCCTGCTCGCTTTGATGCGCCACAGTGGAGGATTTGCCGGGATGATCGTCGCCGAATACCACCAGCACGCCACCATGTTCGGTGGTGCCGGCATAATTGCCGTGCTTGAACGGATCGCCGGAACGATCAACGCCCGGGCCCTTGCCATACCACATGGCAAACACACCATCGACGGTCTTGCCCGGCAGGCTGTCGATCTGCTGCGTACCCCAGACCGATGTAGCGGCAAGGTCTTCATTCACGCCGGGCTGAAACACCACCCCGGCCCGCTTCAGATCATCTCGCGCCTGCCACAGGGCCATATCGAAGCCGCCAAGCGGCGAGCCGCGATAGCCGGAAACAAAGCCAGCGGTGTTGAGCCCGGCCTTGCGGTCACGCGCACGCTGGGTCAGCAGCAGGCGCACCAGGGCCTGAGTGCCGCTGAGAAACAGCACACCGGATTCCTGCGTGTAGCGATCTTTCAGCGAAACGTCACGAAGCGCGATATTCACAATGCCACCCTGCCCAGCCGGTTCAGTTCTTGCCAAGATTGACCGCGCCGGCCGCAGCCAGGGCATCGATATCGGCATCGCTCCAGCCGGCCTCACGCAACACCTCGCGGGTATCGCCACCCAGCGTCACAGGCATGCGGCGCAAAGCTGGCGCCGCGCCGTCATAGCGCACCGGATGCGCCAGAACTGTGGCGTTTTCGCCGTTGATGCTGAATTGCTGCAAGCAGCCATTATGCTGTACCTGCGGATCGGCACGGATATCGTCGTAATTCTGCACCTTGGCATACCACAGCGCATGTGGCGCCAGCGCCTTGTCGAGCCGGTCATAAGTCCAGGACAATAATTCATTACCCAGCACGCGCATGAAGGCATCACGATTCTGCATGCGGTCGCCGGCCAGGGCAATCAATTCGGCATTGCCGATGGCGCCGGCAAATTGCTCGATATTGCCGCCCAGGCTGATCACAGCATGGCAATCGGCCAGCTTGTAGACACCATACGGCGCCGGCAGAAACCAGGAAGCCAGCCGTGAGTCGCGCTGGAAACGCTCCGGGCTGCGGTTGCCGGAGAAATACGCCGCCATCGATTCAGTCTGCAAATCCAGGCCGGCATTGAGCAGGTTGGATTCCACCTTGGTGCCCTGCCCGGTGCTCAGCTTCTTCACAAACGCCGCCGTGATCGCCATCGCCATCAGCGCCGCCGCATGCTGATCCACAATCGGCACGCCGGGCACGGTGGGCGCGCTCTGCATGTCGCCGGTCACCGCAATCAGGCCACAGCGGGCCTGAACCAGCAAATCCTGCCCCGGCAGTGTCGCCATCGGGCCGGAAGAACCCCAGCCCGAGGCCGAGGCATAGATGATATCCGGCTTGATCGCCTTCACCGCGTCATAACCAAAACCTAGCCGTTCCAACACACCGCCGCGATAATTCTCCAACAGAACATCGGCCTGCTTGATCAGCGAATGGATCACTTCGCGGCCCTGCGGGCTTTTCAAATCCACCGAGAGCGAGCGCTTGTTGCGGTTGACCGCAAAGAAGCTGGCACTCAGCCCCTGGATAAAAACCTGATCGGCGCCATAACCGCGCTCAAACGCGCCATTCAGCGGCTCGATCTTCACCACATCGGCACCCATATCGGCCAGATACTGCGAGGCCGCCGGCCCCTGCACAAAATGGGTGAAGCTTAGCACCTTCATATTACGCAGCATGGGATTGATCCTTACAGCGACTGGCGGCCGTTTTTCAGCAAGCTGCGTGCGATCACCACGCGATGAATATCCGATGCGCCATCGAAGATGCGGTAGACGCGGGCATCGCGGTAAAGCTGCTCCAGCGGCATTTCGCGGCAATAGCCCATGCCGCCAAAAATCTGCACTGCTTTGTCAGCAACACGGCCCAGCATCTCCGATGAATAGTATTTCACCATCGACACCTTCTCGCGCGGATCATGGCCCTGGTCGGTTTCCCAGGCCGCGTTCATCACCATCATGCGGGTGGCGAAAATCTCGGTGGCCATATCGGCGAGCATCGCCTGCACCATCTGGAATTCGCCCAGTGTCTGGCCGAATTGCTTGCGCTCATTGGCATAGTCGATGCATTTCTGCATCAGCTTGCGCGCCATACCCACCGAGCGGCCACCCACCATGCCAAGCCGCACACGGTTGATGGTGGAGAGAGCCTGAAACAGCCCCGAGCCTTCCGGGCCCAGCATCTGCGCCTTGGGCAGCCGCACATCTTCGAATACCAGTTCGGAATGATTGGTGCCGCGCAGACCCATCATGTATTGCGTGCGGCCGACCGTGAAGCCGGGGGTGCCTTTGTCGATCAGGAAAGCGCTGATGCCTTTGGCACCTTTGGATGGGTCGGTCACTGCCGTGATGATGAAGGCATCGGCTACATCGGCATCGCTGATGAAATGTTTCGAACCATTGAGGATGAAATCATCGCCATCGCGCTTGGCAGAAGTTTTGATGCCGGCAGCATCCGAGCCGGCATTCGGCTCGGTCATGCCCAAAGCCACATTGATCTCGCCCTGCACAGCGGGGAAGAGATATTTGTCACGCTGCTCGCCAACGCAATTGACCAGCGAACCCGGGATGGCGCCAAAGGCGCGGCGCACCAGCGCATCCTTGGTGAAGCCGAATTCCTCTTCACACAAACACATATCCACCGTGCTGAGGCCACCGCCGCCCACATCCTCGGGCATGCCCATCGCGAACAGGCCCATTTCCTTGGCTTTGGCGCGCAATTCCCTGGCCAGTTCCGGCCGCACATACTGGATTTCCTCAACCTCGGCTTCATGCGGCGCCAGCTCCTTCTGGATGAAGCGGCGCAAAGATTCGAGGATCATCTGGGTTTCGGCGGGGATGGAAAAATCAATCACGGTTCTATCCTTGGCATTCTGAAGGCAATGGGGGGCAGATCGGCGGCAGCTCAGGCCTTGCCGAAAACTGCCGGATCAAGCGGGTCGCGGAAATCGGCCGGGCGCTTCTCGGCAAAAGCGGTAACGCCTTCCTTGAAATCCCGCGTCTGCGACAGTGCTTCACTGAGATCGAGCGTGCGGCGGATTGCTTCGTCTTCCGGCAGATCAACGGCATATTGCAGCGCGGTCTTGCAGGCAAAGGCGGCCTGGGCCGGACCGGCGGCCATAATGGCAGCCAGTTCGCGCGCCATAGCCAGCGCACCGCCCTGC
This sequence comes from Ferrovibrio sp., assembly GCF_017994015.1. Classification (GTDB taxonomy): domain Bacteria; phylum Pseudomonadota; class Alphaproteobacteria; order Ferrovibrionales; family Ferrovibrionaceae; genus Ferrovibrio. Next base: position 24,845 of record NZ_JAGOLP010000035.1, read on the forward strand.
GGCGCGATCCGGTTCACCAGGCCCCAATCGAGCGCCTTGCGGGCATCGATCATCTCGCCCAGCAGCATCATCTCCTTGGCGCGGCCCATGCCGATACGCTGCGTCACCCGCACCGTGCCGCCGCTGCCGGGGAACCCACCCAGCTTCACTTCCGGCAGGCTGAGCCGGGCATTCTCAGACACAACGATCAGGTCGCAGCCGCTGGCCAGTTCCAGGCCGCCGCCCAGCGCCAGGCCTTCGATGGCGGCAATGGTCGGCTTGGGGAAATGCGCCACCTGGCCATAAGTGTCGTTCTCCTTGCCCAGCTTCTGCGAGACGATGCCCTGTTCGGCGATCAGCTTGGGGAATTCCTTGATGTCGGAGCCGGCGCAGAAGGCACGCTCGCCCTCACCGGTCAGCACCAGCGCACCAATGCCGGGATCGCCGGCCAGCTCGGTCAGCACCGCGCTCATCTGGCGCGTCAGACCCAGGGTTACGACATTCATCGGCGGATTGGACAGGAACAGGGTCGCAACCCGGCCATGGGTTTCGACGCGAACTTTTTGATCACTCATCTTTGGCTTCCTCCTGGGCGGCGACCTTGACTTATACTGACTTGCACGTCAATAAGTTTTTTGCCACTTTGTGGTCGCCCCACAATCCGACAGCGGGCAGAAGCCGCCTGCCGGTATTTTCAGGTTCAACAGAGGAAATGCAGAGAATGGCCGCAATTGTCGTTGCCAAGGTTCGGGTTACCGATCCGGAGAAATACGAAACCTACAAACCGCTGGCCAAGCTGGCGATCGAGGCCTTTGGCGGGCGCTATCTGGTGCGCGGTGCCGAGCCGGTGGCGATCGAGGGCGAAGCCGGGCCGGTGCGTTATGTGGTGGTGGAATTCGACTCGGTGGAAACCGTGCAGCGTTTCTACGACTCGCCGGAATACCGCAAGGCACGCGATGCCCGCGCCGGTGCCGCCATTGCCGAAATCACCGCCCTACAAGGCATTTGAGCTTTAACAGGAGAGAACCATGCCGAGATTGAAATACGATTGTTCAGGCGTCATCCCCGCCTGCCTACTGCCGCTGCATGATGATCTGAGCATCGACGAAAAGAGCTATCGCAAGCATATCCGCGAGGTTGGCGCCACGCGCGGCGTGGCAGCGCTGACCGTGAACGGCCATGCCTCTGAAGTGTCATCCTGCACTTTCGAGGAACAGGAATTGCTGCTTGACCTGGCTTTGGCGGAAGTGGGCGACCGCGTGCCGTTGGTCAACGGCATCTATGCCGAAAGCGGCAGCGAAGCGGTGCGTATCGCGCGCATGGCCGACCAGAAGGGCGCCTCGGCTTTGCTGGTATTTCCGCCCAACGTGTTCATGCTCGGCTCGCGGCCGGACATGGTGGTGGATCATTACCGCCGCATAGCCGACGCCACCGACCTGCCGCTGATCATCTTCCAGTTCCCGGTCAGCCTGCCGGTGACCTATTCGCATGACGTGCTGCTGCGGTTGATCGAGGAAATCCCCAGCATCCGCGCCATGAAGGATGCCTGCGGCGATCCGGCGCGACATGAAATGACCGTGCGGGCGCTGCAATCCGACAGCCGGCCCTTCCATGTGCTCACCACGCACAGCGCCTGGCTGCTCTCCTCGCTGGTGGTGGGCTGCAATGGCCTGCTTTCCGGCGCCGGCAGCACCATCGCCGATCTACAAGTGGAGCTTTATGAAGCGGTGCGCGGTAACGACCTGGCCACGGCCAAGGCGGTGGCGGCACGCATTTACCACACCACCCATGCCTTCTACGGCCCGCCGGCGGTGGACATGCATAACCGCATGAAGGAAGCCCAGGTGATCCTTGGCCGCCTACCCTCTGCGGCAGTGCGCCCGCCACTGCAAAAACTCGGCGCCGCCGAGATCGAGCGTATCCGGCAGCACCTCAAGGCGGCCGGCATCGAACGCTGATTCGCGCCTTCCGGGGGCTGCGCCAGCGGCCCCCGGCAATTGCGCCCGGCGCTGAAAACTGCGATGATTTGCGAAACAGAATTGAGAGCTGCCCTTTGCAGATGGACAATAACAGTGCCGGCCAGACCATGCGCGCCCAGATCAAACTGGTGGCCGAAGAATTGCTGGTCAAACACGGCTATCGCGGCCTGAGCTTTCGCCAGATTGCCGAAATCCTCAACACCACCCGGGCCAACCTGCATTACCATTTCGGCAGCAAGGATGGCCTGGTTGAGGAGGTGCTGGAAGACTACTCCGTCAGCACCATGAATCGGTATCGCGACGTGCTGACCGACACCACCACCACGTTGCGCACCAAGATCGAAGCGATCATCAAGCTAAACCGCGAGCGCTACCTGAAATACAATCCCGATGGCGACCACGGCAATCCGTGGAGCCTGATGACCCGGCTGCGCTCAGACAGCGATGCGCTGAATGACAAGATGCGTAATCGTCTACAGGCGGTGATGCGGGAATTCGAAATGCTGGTGAGTGTTGGCGTGCGCGCCGCCGTGCAATCGGGCGAATTGCAGCCCGATACACCGCAGGAGCATATCGTGATCCAGCTTGTCACCATCATCCACTATGCCGGCCTGGTGACGCGCGATAACGGCAAATTCGGCCGCCTGACCGATCTGTGGGATGCCACGCTGACCGGTATTGATCGTGCCTATGGCCGCAAGGCCAAACCGCGCAAAGCCTAATTTTTCTCGATCAGACTGCGCAAGGCTACACCAGCCGCCTTGCGGTCCCAGGTGGCGTCGCTCACTCCGGCGGCCCGCAATTGCGACTTCATGATCTTCTGGGTTGGCGTGCGCGGCATAGCCGGCAGCATCTCGATATAGCGCGGCACCATGTGATGTGGCAGCCGGCTGGCCAGGAAACCGAGCAGATCGGCCGCTGCCGACCCAGCCCCTGGCCGCAGCACAACACACAGCTTCACATCATCATCTGACAGATATTCCGACGGCACGCCAACGGCGGCGCTTTCCAACACATCCGGGTGCGCATTGGCCGCCACTTCAATATCGTAAGATGAGATATTTTCCGCCCGGCGCCGGATGCGGTCGCCCAGCCGATCCGCAAAATAGACCCAGCCATCGGCGTCGACATAGCCGCTATCGCCAGTATGGAACCACAGATTGCGCCAGGCTTTCAGTGTTGCCTGCGGATTGGCGTAATAACCCGGGCTGATAATCCAGGGCAGTTTTGGCCGCAGCACAAATTCGCCCACACTACCCGGCGGCAACGGCGCATCGGTTTCCGGATCGACAACCTGGAATTCATACCATTCCGAGCGAATTTTGCCGCAAGAGCCGGGCTGCAAAGGCTCATCATACGGATGCCAGCAGGGAATGTTGACCTCGGTCATGCCCCAGGTTTCGATACCCTTGACACCGAAGCGGCGTTCAAAATCCACCGCGATATGTTTCGGGAATGGCGACGTGCCAATGCGGGTCAGCTTGGTATCAGCATCATCCGGGCGCTCGGGCTCGGCATAAATCATTTCCAGCAGCGGGCCATGGCCGATACTGACGGTGGCACCGCTTTCACGCACCCGGCGCAGCCAGTCGCGAGCCGAAAAACGGGCATCCAGACTTACTTTAGCGCCAGTCAGGAGTGCGGCGTAAATTGCGCAGAAACGTGGCGACATGTGAAACAGCGGATGGGCGCAGTAGTAGATATCGGCGCCGCTTATCCGCATGCCTTCCACACTCTGACGCGCAGTCAGAAAGGCCTGGGCATGGGTCACCATCACGCCCTTGGATGGGCCGGTGGTGCCAGAGGTGAACAGGATCGAACAAAGATCGCTATGGGCCGCTCCCGGCGGGCGCCAATCCGTCGGCCGCTCGCCGGGCCATGCGGTCAGCGCCAACACGGGTTTACCACCGAGTTCGGCCGGCAAAGCCTCGCTGGCGGAATGGGCAAATAGTCGCGTCACACGCGGCAAAGCGCCGATAATGCCCTGCAAGGCCGGCAGCAAAGCCGCCTCGGCAATCACCAGATCGGTTTCAACCAGATTGATTGCATGTTCCAGCGGCTTGCCGCTGAAGGCCGGATTGATCGGCGCATCGGTGGCGCCCAGCAGATCAATGGCAAACCACAACAGCACCGCCAGGGTAGAATTGCCGGCCAGGGTGGCAACCCGGTCGCCGGGCCGGATACCAGCCTGGTGCAGAAACCACGCCAGGTCGAGCGCCTGCTGCCACGCGGCAGAGAAAGTTAGCAGCGGCTGATCAGCAAAAGCCAGAAATGGCGCACCGGGAGTAAACCCGGCACGCCATTCCAGAACCCGATCCAGAGTCCATTCCTGCGGTGCAAAATCGAGATAACTGGAACGCACCCAAACCTCGCAGCGCTGAAGTGACCCTGGATCGTGATAGCGGGCAGATCAGTTCTTGATGGTGACGAACTTGCCGCCGCGGATTTCCACCGTGATCAGCGTGTCTTCAAACACGCCTTCATGCTGGTCCTTGGAATAGCACAGGTCGCCATCCAGATAGGTGCCGGGGAATTTGCAGATGGTTTCCAGCGCATCACGGATTTTCGGACCGGTGGGCGTACCATCCACCCGGCGCAGGGCTTCGGCAGCGGCCAGGAAGCCGGTGGAACCGATCAGTTCGGCATAACCCTTCGGGGTCTTGCCCCCATCCACGATCACCTTGCCGAGTTCCTTCTGCTTCTCAGACGGATCGTCCCAGTTGCCGATGGAAACGATCTGGATACCTTCGCCGGCCGGGCCGGCTGCATCCAGGAACGGGCGCTGGTTCAGGCTGCCAGTGCCGATGATCGGCGCCTTGATGCCAACCTGGCGGGCGGCACGCATGAAGGCAGCGCCAAGTGCCGGGGCGGAAGTCTTCAGCAACACCACATCCGGATTGGAATTGCGGATATTGGTGGCAGCGGCCGTCAGATCAATCGCGTTGAGCGGCGCGGCCACGGCCGAGACGATCTCAATGTTACGATCCTTCGACAACGCAGTGGCCTGTTTCATGCCGGCTTCGCCATAGGCATCTTCCTGATACATGATGGCGATGCGCTTGTGGCCCGGCTTGAAAACGCCGCGTTCCATGATGGCACCGATGATCAGCGTGTCGGTCGGCGCGGTGCGGAACACCCATGGCCAGAAGTTGTTTTCCTTCGAGGTGACCGGGATGGTGCCGACCGGCGCCAGCACCGGCACCTTGTTGGCCATCGCAATCGGCATCAGCGCCAGCGTGCCGGTGCCGATGGTGGAGCCCAGAATGGCAACCACGCCATCCTGGCGGATCAGCTTGGTGGCACAGCGGGCGGCTTCGGTCGGATTGGTCTGATCGTCGCAGAAAATCAGGTCGATCTGCGCGCCCTTGATGCCACCTTCCTTGTTCACCTTGTTGGCCAGGATTTCAACGATATCACGCTCCGGCACGCCAAACGGCGCGGCCGGGCCGCTCAGGCTGTAGATGCCGCCGATCTTGATCTTGTTCTGCGCCATCGCGCCGCCGGCCAGCAGGCCGAATGCGGCGATGCCCGCCAGCAACTTGCCAAACTTGAATGTCATAACCTTCTCCCTCTCGGTTTCTCTTACGCGCTGTCTTATCCGATCACCTAGCCAAGAAAGGCTTCGGCGAGTTCCTCCGGATTCTTCAAATCATCCTTGCCGCCGCTACGCATGATCTGGCCTTGCGACAGGATCATGTAACGATCAGCCACCCGCGCCGCGAACGGCACATTCTGTTCGGCCAGCAGCAATGCCAGGCCGCTGCGCTTCAGCACACCAAAAACATTCTCAAGAATATCGAACACCATCGGCGCCAGGCCCTGGGTCGGCTCGTCGAGTACCAGCACCTGCGGTTTACGGCCCAGCGCCATGGCAATCGCCAGCATCTGTTGTTCGCCGCCGCTGAGCACACCAGCCATGGCATCGCCGCGTTGCTTGAGTATCGGGAACAGGCCGAGGATCAGCTCGCGCTGCGCCTCACGCTCCTGCACTGGCAGCAGACGCAGGCCCAGATCGATATTCTCTTCCACTGACATGGTGGGAAAGATGTTGCCGCGCCGCTCCGGCACAAAGGCGATACCCTGTGAAGCGCGCTTATTGGCACTCATATTGCCAATATTTGTGCCCTTCACGGTGATCTCGCCACTACCACTGACAATGCCGGCAATGGCCCCGAGCATGCTGCTTTTGCCGGCGCCGTTCGGCCCTAGCACAGCCAGCATCTCGCCGGCCTGCACATCGAAATCCACGCCTTCCACCACGGTGATGCGGCTGTAGCGTGCCACGATGCCGCGGCAGGTCATCACCACGCCGCCCTTGGCAGCGCTGTTTGTCGCGTTCATCGGCCAGTGCTCCCCAGATAGATGTCGATGAAGGCCTTGTCGCGCGCAATCACATCCGGCGCCCCCTGGATCAGCATGGCGCCTTCCTTCAGCACCACCACATCTTCGGCCAATTCACGGATCAGGTTGAAATTATGCTCCACCAGCAGCACGCCCACGCCACGCTCGGCCAGGCGCCGCACCTCGTAGCTCAGCATGCGCTGCTCATCGCGGGCCAGGCCGGCAGCCGGCTCGTCGAGCAGGATGTATTTCGGATCGTTGGCCATGGCGCGCGCCACTTCTACAAGCCGCACACGGCCCATCGGCAATTCGCTCATCGGCAGATCGCGATAGTCGGCAAGTTGCAGATCGTTGAGAATCTCATCACAACGCTTGCGGAAGCCGGCTTCCTCGCGTGTGGCCGAAGGCAGGCGCAGCATGGCGGCGATGAAGCCGACCTGCTTCACCGGATAGAAGCCGCACATCACGGCCTCTTCCACCGTGACCTTGGGATCAAAGCGCGGCGTCTGGAAGGTGCGCGCCAGACCACGGCCAATACGCTGGAAGGGCGGCAGGCTGTCCACCACCTCATCATCCACCAGGATGGTGCCGCCGGTTGGCTTCACCATGCCGGTGATGGCATTGAACAGCGTACTCTTGCCCGAGCCATTCGGCCCGATCACGGCCAGGATTTTGCCGCGCTCAAGCGTGGTTGAGACATCCTTCAGGGCCGTGACGCCGCCGAATTGAACAGTGACATTCTTGGCTTGAATGGTCATGCGGCACCTCCGCGCGCCGTATTTGCCCGTTCGGCAGCAGCCTTGGACGCACGCGCCCGGCTGGCGAACAGTTTTTTCCAATTGGTGCCCAGCACCCCGTTCGGCGCCACCAACAACACCAGGATCAGCACCGTGCCGAAGATCATGCCCTGGGTTTCCGCCGCCGGCAGATAGAGCGTGATCAGCGTGAGGAAGGCTGCGCCCAGTACCGGGCCTAGGAAGGTGGATGCGCCGCCGATCACTGCCATCAGCAGGATTTTGATCGAGACATGCATGGTCAGCGAATCCGGCCCCATATAGGTCAGGTGATGCGCATAGAGCCAGCCGGCCAGGCCCGCCACCGAGGCAGAGAGCGCAAAATACAGCGCCAGCAAGGCCGGCACATTCACGCCATCAGCCGTGGCCCGCAGCGGATCATGCTGTGCCGTCTTGACCGCGCGCCCGATGGCAGAGTCAGTCAGGTTGGCATACAGCACCAGCACCACCACCACCACAAACCAGCCCAGCACATGCATCTCAAGGATGCTTTCAGCGAACCACAGCGGCGGAATGCCGGAGAGACCGATATAGCCGCCGGTGAAGCTGCCGCCTTCGCGGATGGCAAGCTCCAGCACCAGACTGAGCAGCAAGGTGGCGATGGAGAGCGGCAATGGCGACAGCCGGGTAATGGCGCGGGCCATCGGATAGGCCAGCAGCATCGGCAGGATCAACGCCAGAACCAGGCCAACCAGTGGCGACAGGCCGTAGCGTGTGGTGACAATGCTGGTGGCGAAGGCACCAATTGAGCCGAAGGCGGCTGGTGCCATCGACAGGATGCCGGCCTGGCCATAAGCCATGCCCACCGACAAGGCGAGCAGTGCAAAGATCGCCACCATGACCGAATTGTCGAGCCAGAACGGGCTGGCATGGATGAACGGCGTGATCGCGGCGATAAGCACCAGGATGATCAATGCCGGTTTGCAGCGTTGCAGCAGCGTGCCTTGCATCACACACGCCCTCCCGTGGCGGCAATCTGGTTCATGCGGCCCAGCGACAGAATGATGAAGATGAATACCAGCGGCGTTGCCGTGGCCCAGGCGCCCGGCAGGTAGCCGGCGCTGATCGCCTGCACCATGCCGATGATCAGGCCGCCGGCAAAGCCGCGCAGCGGGCTGCGCATGCCGAAGATGATCGCCGAGCCGAAACCCCAGATGGTGAAGTTGAACGCGGCACTGTAATCAGCGCCTGTGGTGAACAGGATCAGCACGCCCGCCGTACCGGCCAGCAGGCCGCCCAGCAGATAGGTGGAGAACCAGATCAGCCGCACCGGAATGCCGTTCAGCGCCGCCCCCACCGGGTTGACCGCGCTGGCCCGCATCGAGCGGCCAAACGGCGTACGCTGCAACACTACGAACAGGCAGGCCAGAATGGCGACACAGACCGTGATGTTGATGCCCATCTGCGGGCTGATGCGGATGCCGCCAATATTCCAGAACGTGTCAAACGGCTGCCGGATCATCGGGCTGGTGCCGAACAGGGTGAGGATGAAGGATTCAAGGAAGGTGGCGAGGCCGAAAGTGCCGAGCACGGCAATGACATGATCCACCGCACCAGGCCGGTTCAGCCGCATCGAGATGACACCAACCACCGCCGATGCCAGCACAGCTGCGCCAATCGCCAAAGCCACGCCAGCCGGCCCGCCCACCACATACATGATTGCAGCGGCCAGCACGGCATAAGCCCCCAGCGCCACATCCACCGATCCGGTGGTGACAAAGAGCAGGCTGACCGGAAAGGCCAGCAGACCATATGTGACGCCTAGCAAGGCGCCGCGCATAAGATATTCGGCTAACTCGAACATTGTTCCCTCCCTACAGCCGTTGATTGTTCCGACCGGCTGCAGCGTTTTTTATACTTACATGTAAGTAGGTATAATTTGCCGCGACCTGTCAAGACCCCTGCTGCGCCCGAGACGCCCGCAGGAGAAAAACTCAATTCATCCAGAGACCACCGGTAACGTTGATTGACTGGCCCGTCATATAGCTGGCTTGGCCCGATATCAGGAACGCCACCACATTGGCGATATCCTGTGGCTGCCCAAGGCGGCCAAGCGGAATCAGATGCACACGCTCGGCCGCAGGCGGCAAACCCTTTGCAATCGCTTCGGCATCGGCCTGTTCGCGCATCCGTGTGTTGGTAATGGTGCCGGGGCAGACCGCATTGACGCGAATGCCGAACCTGGCCAGATCGAGCGCCATGGATTGAGTCATGCCGATCAGCGCGAATTTCGATGCGCAATAGGCAAGCGACATCGGACGGCCGGATTTGCCGAACCAGGAAGCGATATTGATGATGCGGCCGCCACCGTTCTTGGTCATCATCGGCACAATCGTGTGGCAACAATTATAGGTCCCGCGTACATTGACCCGCATGGTGTAATCAAAATCTTCCGGCGTGCCGTCGAGTATTGACGCAACCTGCCCTATCCCGGCCCCATTGATCAAGACACTGGGCGAGGCGCCGAGTTCACTGCTCGCTTTTGCAGCAGCTTCGCGGA
>NZ_JAGOLP010000036.1 GCF_017994015.1 Ferrovibrio sp.
CCATCCGCTGAAGCATCAATTCACCCGCGCCATCCCGACCAGCCAGTGCATGACCTGCCACATGCACCAGCCCAACATCTTCCTCAATTCGATGCTCGGCTACACGATGTGGGATTACGAGCCGGATGCGCCGAAGATGTTTCCCACCAAGCAGAAATACCCCAGCCTTGAGGAAGAACACGCCATCCTGATGCGCAACCCGGAGGAAGCGGCGATTCGCGGCAAATGGGGTGATGTGGATTTCCTCAAGAAAGTGTGGGAACTGAATCCGGAATTGAAGGATACACAATTCGCCGATTATCACGGCCATGGCTGGAATTTCCGCGCCATCTTCAAACGCGATCGTAAGGGCAATCTGCTGGATGCGTCCGGCCGCAAGATCGACGACGAAGACCCGCAGAAATTCAAAAAAGCCGTGCATATGTCGTCGGTACATGTAGATGCCGGCATGCAATGCGTGGATTGCCATTTTGCCCAGGATTCACACGGCAACGGCTATATCTATGGTGAAGTGGCGAATGCCATCGAAATCCGCTGCAAGGATTGCCATGGCACGAGCGCCAGCCATCCCAGCCTGCGCACATCCGGCCCGGCAGCGCCGCCCGGCGGCACGGATCTATCGCTGCTGCGCTTGCAGGATGGCCGCCGCCGCTTTGAATGGCGCGGCACCGAATGCTACAAGCCGGCGACCGAAAAGCGCGATTGCAAGCTGATCCAGCGCGCCGCGCTGGACCCGAACCGGGAATGGGAAGTCAGCCTGGTGAAGGATACCGTCGATCCCGCCAATCCGCATTACAACGAGAAGGCGGCACGCGCCAAGCTGATGAGCAAGCTGCCCGGCGGCATTGCACCCGACAAAACCGGCAGCATGATGCAATGGGGCCCGGGCGTGGCGCCGGGCAAGCTGGCGCATGATGACAGCGAGATGGAATGTTATACCTGCCATCTATCCTGGACCACATCCTGCGCCGGCTGCCATCTGCCGATCCAGGCCAACCGCAAGACCGAACGCCACCATTATGAAGGCGGTGAAACCCGCAATTTCGCCACCTACAATCCGCAAGTGGCGCGCGACGAGATGTTCCAGCTCGGCCGCCATCAGAGCACCAAGGGCAACACCATTGCGCCGATCCGCTCGACCTCGGCGCTGATCCTTTCGTCTACCAATATCAACCGCGAGCGTATCTATATCCAGCAGCCGCCGATTGCCGCTTCGGGCTTTTCCAGCCAGGCCTTCGCGCCGCATTACCCACATACTGAACGCCGCACCGAAACAAAAACCTGCACTGATTGCCACGTTTCAGCCGCCAACGACAACAACGCGATCATGGCGCAGCTGCTGCTGCACGGCACCAACTTCGTCAACTTCGTCGGCTTCAATGCCTGGGCCGGCGCCGAAGGCGGTGTTGAGGCGGTGCAGGTGACGGAATGGGACGAGCCGCAGGCGGTGATCGGCAGCTTCCTGCACAAACATGCCTATCCGGATTATTTCGCCCAGCATCAGCAACGCGGCCGCAAGCTGCCTGAGGCGCCGGAGCTTGGCACATTCAGCCATGATGGCGGCAATGTCGGCTGCCTGCAATTGCGCGGCGAATACCTGTTTGCCGCCGAGGGCAGCAAGGGTTTCCGTGTTTATGATGTGGCCTCGATCGCCAACAAGGGCATCTCGCAGCGCATCATCACCGCACCATTCAGCCCGCTGGGCCAGGATACCCATGTGGCCAGCAAAAATGCCACCTGCATGGCGCTGCCCACCAACCAGCCGATTGCGCCGCAGCGTCAGATGAAAGATGAAGCAACGCGCAAGCTGATGTACGAGACCAACCAGGAGCAGGCCTTCCATCCAATTTATCATTACGCCTTCATCACCGATGCGGTGGAAGGTTTGATCGTGGTGGATGTGGATACCCTGGCCGATGGCGAGCCGCGCAACAATTTCCTTAAGCGGGCGCTGACCTGGAATGAGAACGGCGTGCTGGATGGCGCCCGCCACATCACCATCGCCGGTCATTATTTCTATATCACCACACCACGCGGCATCGTGGTGCTGGATATGAACGATCCGCTCAAGCCGAAGACCTTGGCGCAATTGCCGCTGGCCGGGGCACGGGCCACGGCACTGCAATTCCGCTACCTGTTTGTCACCCATGACGGCGGCTTCAGCGTGGTGGACGTGACCGATCCGAGCCGGCCGCGCCGCGTGGAAGGTGCCGAGATGGCAATCAAGGATGCCCGCCGGGTTTATCTGGCGCGCACCTTTGCCTATATCGCCGCCGGCGCCGATGGCCTGATGATCGTGGATATTGAAAAGCCGGAGCAGCCGAAACTGTATCAGCGCTACACCGCCGAGGGCCAGATCAAGGATGCCTCGGATGTCATCGTGGGCAGCACCAATGCCACGCTGTTTGCCTATGTGGCGGATGGCCGCCATGGCCTCAAAGTGGTGCAACTCACCTCGCCCGACAGCCAACCGGCTTTCTATGGTTTCAGCCCCGATCCGAAGCCGGAATTGATTGCCTGGAAACCCAGCCGCTGGCCGTTGCGCAGCTTGTCGAAGGGCCTCGACCGTGATCGCGGTGTGGATGAAACCGGCGGCCAAATTGCCGTATTCGGCCGCATCGGCTCGCGGCCGCTCAACATGCAGGAGCAGCGTCAGCTTTATCTCGACCGGCGCCAGAAATTGTGGAGCGTGACCGACGATGCCCAGCCGGGCGAATTCCAGCCGGCGAAAAAGCCATGAAGCTGCGCGGCACCCTGAGCCTGACCATCCTGGCGCTCTGTATGGCGACATCGGCGCATGCACAAGGTTTTCACGAAGCCCTGGCCGGCAAGACCATCGCCTTCAAGGCCGATATCAGTTTCCCACAGCCGGTGGTGTTGCAGCCCGGGCGCGGCGCCAGTTCGCTGGGCGCCGCCATCGCCATCGCCTATCTCAAACCCGATGGCAGCCTGCGGCTGAAACGCTGGAATGAGCCGAAGGGTGATTACGATCCGGTGGCAGATGGCCGCTGGACCACGGAAGACAACCAGCTTTGCCTGATTGCCGATTGGCCCCTGCTGAAGCGTGACCGCTTCTGCATGCGGCTGCGGCTTGATCCGCCGGTGATCTCTGGCCACGGCGCCGGCATCGATGCCCTGATCAAGGGCGATATCCGCCCCGGCAACCCGGACAGATTATAAGCGCGATCAGCGCTGCACCACCTGATCAAGCGCATCCAGCGCGGCGATAAAATCTGCCGGCTTGAACATTTCGTCATGCTCCACCGCCTTATAGGCGCGATCCAGCAATTCGTTATAACGCTTGAAGCGGGCCTCATCGATCTGGCCGCTGCGCTTGAGCGCATTCAGGATCGCCGCCACCGCCATTGTGGCCTGTTCGGCGGCGGCATAATCGGTATATTCGCGCGTGGCGGCATCGCGCAGCACGGCACGCAGCAGCTTCTGTGTGGCGGCGCCATCAAAGCGATGCTGCACCAGGCGGTCGATCAGCGGCGAAACAGTGGCGCGCATCGCATTGGCAGCAGCCACCATGGCTGGCAAGCTTTGCTGACTAGCCGCATGTAGCGCGCGCGAATGTTCCAGCAGCCGTTCGCCCAGGGCGGTATCAAGCTGCGCTGCGATCAGCCGCAGCATGATCATGTTGGCATCGTTGAGTCGCACCAGACCGGGGCCAAGCCCGGTGGAGGCGCGTGGCTCCCAGCGCAGATTCGACATCGGGTGGTGGCAGGAATGGCAATCGAAATGCACCAGTTCCGGGAACAGGCCCTGGCTGTTGCGATTGGGATCGGCCAAAGCCTCCAGCCCCATCTGCACCATCACTGCCTGGCCGATGGCCCAGGTCTGCACCGGATCGGCCACCTTCTTACGGGCGCGGTAATCATCATCGATGCGGAAATGCGCCGGCTGGGTGACGGTGAAGGTATCCAGTTCAAAGGCCATGCGCGGATGGCCGGCGCCCATGATGCGGTGCGTGACGAATTTATCCTTGGTGCCCATATGGCAGGACAGGCAGAGCTTGGCCCGCGCCACCGGTTCCTCGGTGGGATACATGCCGGCGGCCACATTCTGCGCATGGCTGGCGGCGCCCGAGATATGCACACCAAGCCAGCGCACCGAGCCGCCATGGCAGCTTTCGCAGCCGACACCATCGGAAATCTGGAAGGTCTTGGAGCGCAGATTCGGCGCCACGTTATTGGCGTGGCAATCCAGGCAGATCTTGGCTTCATGCGCGTTGGGCAAGCCAAGATTGGCAGCAATGCGCTTGGATTGAGCATTCAGCAGTGTGGCATAGGCCTTGGAATGCGGATCCTTGGTCTGCCAGGTGACATATTCGTTTTGCAGCACGGTGGAATTGCGCCAGGGAGTGACCGCGCCATGGCAGGTGGAGCCGGCGCAGGAGCCAACACCAAGATGGGTATCAGCGGCATATTGCGGCAGGGTCTGCGCTTGGCTTGCACCCGAGACAAAAGCCAGCATCAGCAGAGCGCCTAGCCCCACAGCCAAGGATAACCATTCCACTGCCCGCCCGTGCTTTGCCGTCACGCCCACATCCCCCGCTTACCTGCCGCGATTTTCGGCTGCATGGATCGAAATGGCAAGTGCTGGATTGACGCCGACGAGATGGCAGCCGACACTATGACAGGGGAGCCACCACAACCATACGCATGAAGCTGCATTCGCTTATTCGCCAACACCAATATGGGCCGCGCTTCTGGATTGCGCTGACCATGCTGGGCCTGTTGCTGCTGCCCTGGTATGCCCTGCCGGCTGGTGGCCTGGGTGATTGGCGTTGGCTGGCTGGCTATCCCGATCAAGCTTCGGCGCCGGCCTGGCTGCTGGCCTTGCAGCATGGCCGCCTCTGGCTCTGGCCGCTGCTGCTGCCGCCGCTTATCGCCTGGTTCGGCCAGCAGCGCCCGCCTTGGCTGATCGCCGCCGGCATAACCGGGCTGGCTTATCTGTTCGCACAGGGCTTCGCCATCGATCACAAAGGCCCGGTGCTGCATTGGCTTGGCGGCCTGGGTGCTGGCGGCCAGCCCGGCTTTGGCATCGGCGCGGCGCTTTATGGTCTGGGTGGCCTGATGCTGCTCAGCCTGGGCCTGGCGCGGCGCGGCTGGTGTCGGGGCGATGCCTTTGTGATTGCCGCCATTGGCGGCATCGTGGCACTGATTGTGCTGTTCGTTTTTTTCCCGGTGCTGATCGTGCTGGTGGAGGCGCTGAAAGGCGCCGATGGCAGTCTTTCGCTTGGCGCCTTCTGGCAACGGCTGGCCGATGCCTCGATCTGGAGCCTGGCCTGTCTGAGCGGGCCACAACGCTGCGGCGTCGCCTGGAACACATTATTCCTGGCCCTGCTGGTGGGCGCCGGCACCACCATTCTGGGTCTGGCTTTTGCCCTGATCGCAGTGCGCAGCGCCTTCCGCTATAAGCCGCTGCTGCGCGCCCTCACCCTGCTGCCGATCATCACGCCGCCCTTTGTGATCGGCCTGGCGCTGATCCTGCTATTCGGCCGTTCCGGTGCCGTAACAGCGCTGATGACAGACTGGTTCGACATTCCGCGCTCACGCTGGATTTATGGCCTGACCGGGGTGTTCATCGCGCAATTGCTGGCCTTCACACCCATCGCCTTCCTGGTGCTGATCGGCGTGGTGCAGGGCATCGCACCCTCACTGGAGGAAGCCGCGCAGACCTTGCGCGCCAATAGCTGGACCACTTTCCGCACCATCACCTGGCCGCTACTGCGGCCCGGCGTGGCCAATGCCTTCCTGCTCGGCTTTGTGGAAAGCCTGGCGGATTTTGGTAACCCGCTGGTGCTGGGCGGCAATTTCGATGTGTTGTCGACCAAAATCTTTTTCGCCGTGGTGGGCGCGGCGCATGAGCAGGGCCGCGCCGCCACGCTGGCCTTTGTGCTGCTGGCCTTCACGCTTGGCGTATTCTGGGCGCAGCAACGCTGGCTGGGCCGCAAGAGCTACACCACCATGACCGGCAAAGGCGATGCCGGCATTGCTCTTGCTTTGCCGCGCCGGGTGGCGCTTGCAGCCTATTGCCTGGCTTTGCCCTGGGCTTTGTTCACCGCCATCATCTATGCCACGATACTCTTTGGCGGCTTTGTCAAAGCCGTGGGGCGCGACCACAGCTTCACCCTGGCGCATTACCTGGCCGGTTTCAGCCTGGAATGGGGCGCCCGCGGCCTGCAATTCACCGGCGCGGCCTGGGATAGTTTCTGGGTCACGCTGGGGGTGGCCGCCAGTGCCGCGCCGCTCACCGCCGCCATCGGCATTCTCACTGCCTATCTGCTGGCGCGGCAGGATTTCCAGGGCCGCCGCGCCTTTGAATTCGGCACCCTGCTCAGCTTTGCCATTCCCGGCACGGTGATCGGCGTGGCCTATGTGATGGCGTTCAACACACCGCCGCTGGAACTGACCGGCACAGGCCTGATCCTGGTGCTGTGTTTTGTGTTCCGCAACATGCCGGTGGGCGTGCGCGCCGGGATCGCCAGTTTGAGCCAGATCGACAAAAGCCTGGACGAAGCCTCGCTGACCCTGGGCGCCGGCACCAGCGGCACGTTACGCCGCATCATGCTGCCGCTGCTGCGCCCGGCCATCGTGGCCGCCCTGGTCTACAGCTTCGTGCGCGCCATGACGGCGGTAAGCGCCGTTATCTTCCTGGTTACGGCGCAATATAATCTGTCCACCGCTTATATCGTTGGCCGTGTTGAAGCCGGTGAACTGGGCCTCGCCATCGCCTATTCTTCCGTATTGATCCTGGTGATGATCCTCGCCATCCTCGGCATCCAGCGGCTGGTGGGCGAACGCCGGCTCGGCCGCCGGGCACCGGAACAGATCGCCCCCTTGGGTGCTGGCTGACATGCAGGAGTGCACATCATGCTGAAACGCAGTTTATTCGCCGCCGCCCTGGCCCTGCTGATGACGACCGAGGCACGGGCGCAGAATCAGGTGACGGTATATTGCAGCCTGCTCAGCGAATGGTGCGAATTGATGCGCGCCAGCTTCGAGCGCGATACCGGCGTGAAGGCGATGGTGACCACCAAGAGCACCGGCGAGACCTTTGCCCAGATTCGCGCCGAAGCCGACAATCCGCGTGCCGATATCTG
Source organism: Ferrovibrio sp. (assembly GCF_017994015.1). GTDB lineage: Bacteria > Pseudomonadota > Alphaproteobacteria > Ferrovibrionales > Ferrovibrionaceae > Ferrovibrio. Next base: position 7,109 of record NZ_JAGOLP010000036.1, read on the forward strand.
GTGGGGCGGACCAAGCGATTCGCATCTGCAAGCCGCCGAGCTGGGCCTGCTGGCGGAATACAAGAGCCCGACCCTGGCCAAGCTGCATCCTTGGGCGCAGCGCGCCGCCGAGATGTCGGGCTGGCGCAGTGTCGGCATCTATGCCGGCACGCTGGGCATCGTGTGGAACACCGAATCCCTGGCCAAGCGCAAACTGCCGGCGCCGAAATGCTGGGCCGACCTGCTCAACCCGGCCTATCGCGACGAAATCCAGATGTCGAATCCGGCCACGTCGGGCACTTCCTACACCGTGCTGGCAACGCTGGTGCAGATCATGGGCGAGGAACCGGCTTTCACCTATATGAAGAAGCTGCACGGCAACATGAACCAGTATCCGCGCTCGGGCGCGGCGCCGATGGCCAATGTGGTGCGCGGCGAAAGCCTGCTCGGCATCACCTGGATGTTTGCCGCCGTGGCCGAAGCACAACTCGGCGCCCCGGTCACTTCAGTGGCGCCCTGCGAAGGCACTGGCTACGAGATCGGCTCGATGTCGATCCTCAAGGGGGCCAAGAATCCGGAGGCGGCGCGGCGCTGGTATGAATATGCCCTCACCCCCACCGCCCAGGCTACCGGCGCGCGGGCCAAGAGCTATCAGATTCCGAGTCATGTGGAAGCGCCGATCCCGCCCAATACGCCGAAGCTGGAAGAAGTGAAACTGATCGATTACGACTTCGTGAAATACGGCTCAGCCGCCGAGCGCAAGCGGCTGCTGGAGCGTTGGGACAAGGAAGTGGCGGCGCTGCCGAAGTGAAAATCAAAAAAATTCTGGAGGAAACCATGCGTAACACTCTGCTTGCTGCTGCCCTCCTGGGTAGCACCGCCCTGCTTGCCGCCAGCCCGGCACAGGCACAGGTCACCGTCTATTGCAGCGCGCTGATGGATTGGTGCCAGTTGATGGCCAATGCTTTCGAGCGCCAGAGCGGCATCAAGGTGACAATGACGCAGAAAGGCTCGGGCGAGACCCTGGCGCAGATCCGCGCCGAGGCCAGCAACCCGAAGGGCGATATCTGGTGGGGCGGCACCGGCGATCCGCATCTGCAAATGGCCGAGGAAGGCTTGAGCGAATCGTATCGCTCGCCCAATCTGGAAAAGCTGCATGTTTGGGCGCAGAATCAGGCCAAACAATCCAATTACCGCACTGTGGGCATATATGCCGGCGCGCTCGGCTTTGCCTATAACACCGAATTGCTGGCCAAGAAAAAAGTGGCGGCGCCGGCCTGCTGGGCCGATCTGCTCAAGCCGGCCTACAAGGACGAAGTGCAGATTTCCAATCCGGCCTCCTCCGGCACCGCCTACACCGCCATCGCCACGCTGGTGCAGGTGATGGGCGAGGACAAGGCCTTTGACTATCTCAAGGCGCTGCACGGCCAAGTGAATCAATATACCCGCTCCGGCCCGGCGCCGGCGCGCAACACGGCGCGCGGCGAAACCATGATCGGCGTGATGTTCATGCATGATGCCGTGGCCGAGGCGGTGGAAGGTTTTCCGGTGGCGGTGCAGCCGCCCTGCGAAGGCACCGGCTACGAGATCGGCTCGATGTCGCTCATCAAGGGCGGCCGCAATCTGGAAAATGCCAAAAAATGGTATGAATTTGCACTCACGCCGGAAGCCCAGGCTTTGGCGGTGCAGGGCAAGTCATATCAGGTGCCGAGCAACCCGGCGACGCCAACCCCGCCCAAGGCACCGCGCCTGGAACAGATGAAGCTGATCAACTACGACTTTGCCAAATATGGCACTTCCGCCGAGCGCAAACGCCTGATCGCGCGCTGGGAAAAGGATGTAGCATCGCAGCCGAAATGAACCAGACCACACCAGCTTCCGTCGAATTCCGCCAGGTGGTGAAGCGCTATGGCGACTTCACTGCCGTAGCGGGCGTGTCGTTCAGCGTGGCGGCTGGCAGCCTGGTGACATTGCTGGGGCCTTCAGGCTGCGGCAAGACCACCACATTGCGCCTGGTGGCCGGACTGGAAATGGCTTCTGCCGGACAAATCCTGATCGGCGGCAAGGATGTGACGCGGCTTGCGGCGGCGGAACGCGGCGTCAGCATGGTGTTTCAATCTTATGCCCTGTTTCCGCATATGAGCGTGCTGGAAAATGCCGCCTATGGCCCGCTGGTCAGCGGCTTGCCGAAAGCCCAAGCCGAGGCGATGGCGCAAGAGAAACTTCGCCTGATGGGCCTGGCCGGCCTGGAGCAGCGGCTGCCATCGGAGCTTTCCGGCGGCCAGCAGCAACGCGTGGCGGTGGCCCGCGCCCTGGTGCTGGAACCCACCGTGCTGCTGTTTGACGAACCATTGTCGAATCTGGATGCCAAGCTGCGCCGCCGGGTGCGCGAGGATATCCGCGACCTGCAACAGAGCCTCAAGCTTACCGTGGTTTATGTCACCCATGACCAGCAGGAAGCATTGGCGGTTTCCGACCGCATCATCGTGATGTCGAATGCGCGCATCGCCCAGGAGGGCAGTCCGCGCGACCTGTATGAACGGCCGGTTGATCTGTTCGTGGCCGATTTCATCGGCGATGCCAATCTGCTGGATGTAGAAGTTATTCCGCTGGATGCCGAGCGGGCGCAAGCACGCTTGGGCAATGTGGTGCTGGAATTGCCGCGCCGCGGCCTGGGCGCGGGAGTGGCAAAAATCGCCGCACGACCCGAAGCGCTGATCTTGAGTGAAACCGCGCCGGCCGGCCCGGCCCTGTTTGGCACGATCCGCAAGGCGGCCTATCTCGGCACCCATATGGAATATACGGTGGCGACGCCGCAGGGCGAGATATTCGTTGTGGATCGCCAGGTCGGCCGGCCGCTGGCAATTGGCGCCGATGCCTGGATCGGCTTTGGCAGCGGCGGCGTCACATTGGTGCCGGCTTCGGCCTAGAGCACGCGGTGATTAGATTGGTGCGCTGCGCCGCGGCGCTTTTGCGTTATGCGGAGGAGCCCGGCGCCGGGCGTAGTGGGGCTACGGACAAGCCGGGCGACACGCGCAACACGCAAAAGCGCCCGGCCCCTTTGGGGTTGCGCCTGGAGGCGGCATCCGCGTCAATCTAATCACCGCGTGCTCTAAGTGCAAGCAGCAGCAGCACAATCCAGCCCAGGATGGTCCAACCCAGCGCCGCATTGGCGATCAGGATCAGGCCGGCGCGTGGTGCCCGACGCCGCCAGGCAATCAGCGCAGGCAGAAAATACACCGCGCCGACCATGATGGCAAAAACCAGAAACGGTAATCCTGTCATGATGATCGGCGCGGTTATTGTTCAGCCGACCGGCAATGTGCTTTTAACTGAAGCCCGCTCGTTGAACTTGGCGGCCCAGGCAGCGGCAGTCTTGTAGCTATCCTGCCACTTCATGTCGGCATAGCGGAAATCCAGATAGCCCAGCGCGCAGGCAATGCTGATCAGGCCGATATCGATGCCATCGCCGAATGACGCCGCCTGACGCTCGATCTCTTCCAGGCTGCCGATCACCTTCTTCATCTGGCCCTGCGACCAGTCGGCCCAGCGCACCGGCTCGGGGCGCAGGAAGCCCTCGTAACGCACCAGCAAGGCCGCATCGAGCAAGCCGTCGCCCAGCGACTGGCGGGTCAAGGCGGTCCAGCGCGCTGCGCCGCTGGCGGGAAACAGCTTGCCGCCGCCCAGCGCATCAAGATATTCGCAGATCACCCGGCTGTCATACAGCGCCATGCCGTCATCGGTCAGCAGGGTCGGCACCTTGGCCAGCGGATTGCTGGCCGCCACCAGTTCGTCGCGCGCCACCGGCGACACGGTCTTGTTGATCCGTTCGATCTTGTCGGCCAGGCCGGTTTCAATGGCAACAATCGAGACTTTGCGCACATAGGGCGAAGTCGGCGAGTAATACAGCTTCATGGCGTTTCCCTTGGTCCTTTTTTGGGGCGGTTACTGAATGAAAATCATGGCCGCAAAGCGGCAAGCGTGGCCTGGGCGCGCGAGGTGATGCCGGCCCAATCGCGGGCGCGCACCAGTGTTTCGGGCGCCAGCCAGGAGCCACCGACACAGGGCACATTGGGCAATGCCAGATAGGCCTTGGCCTTTTCCGCATCGATGCCGCCGGTGGGGCAGAAGCGCAGTTCCGGCACCGGGCCGCTCACCGCCTTGAGATAGGCAGCGCCGCCGGCAGGTTCGGCCGGGAAGAATTTCAGATGATCGAAGCCGAGATCGCGCAAGGCCAGCATCTCGCTCAGGCTGGCGCTGCCGGGCAAGGCCGGCAGACCGGATTTGGCCACGGCCTCTGCCAGTTTCGGTGGCGTGCCGGGGGTGACGATAAACTGCGCGCCGGCATCGCGGGCGGCGGCAAGTTGGCGATGATCCAGCACCGAGCCGATGCCCAGCACAATGCCCGGCACGGCTTTTGCCACCCGGGCTGCTGCTTCCAGCGCCTGTGGTGTGCGCAGGGTGATCTCGATGATGCCGATGCCGCCTGCGAGCAGGGCTTCGGCAAGTGGCACGGCATCCTGCACCGCCTCCACCACCACAACCGGGATTACGGGCGAAAGGGCGGCGATTTCGGCGATGCTGCGCGTCATGGCGCGGAGAGTAGCCCGGCCTTCAGAAGCCGGCAACGGCTCCGTCGCTGCGCGGATCGGTAGCACCTTCCAGGCTGCCATCGGGGTGCCGCACAATGGCACCGGCATGGCCCATCGTGGCGGTGAAATCCGCCAGCAACTCGATATCATGGCCGGCGCGGCGCAGACGCGCCACCAGATCGGGATCGAAGCGGCCTTCCAGCTTCAGCGTGATGCTGTTTTCGCCCCAGGTCTTGCCCAAAAGCCAGCGCGGCGCGGTTACTGCCTGCTGCAAGGGCTGGCCAAACAGGCCATAGCGACTGAACAAGGCCGACTGGGTTTGCGGCTGGCCCTCGCCGCCCATGGTGCCATACACCATGTCGCGGCCATCCTTGAAGCGCGCCAGCGCCGGATTGAGGGTGTGGAACGGGCGACGGCCCGGCGCCAGCAGGCGCGGCCCCTGGCCATCCAGCATGAAGCTGGAGCCCCTGTTCTGCCACACGATGCCGCTTTCCGGCAGCACACAGCCGGACCCGAATTCAAAATAGATGCTCTGGATGAAGCTGGCCTGGCGGCCTTCGCCATCAATCGCGCCCATCCATACCGTGTCGCCCGGATTGGCCGGATAGGGCCAGGGCAAAGCCTGCTCGCGGTTGATCCGCTGCACCAGGGCATCCAAAGCCGCCGGCTCCAGATAGCGCTGCGGCTGTTCAGTCATGCTATCGGGATCGCCCAGGATACGATCACGCACCAGAAAGGCCTGTTTGGTGGCTTCAACCAGGCCATGGATATGCTCAAAGCCCTCGGCCTCGCGCACCCCCAGGCGATCAAACAGGCCCAGGATCATCAGCGAGGCAAAACCCTGGGTCGGCGGGGCGAAATTATAGAGCGTGGCCTCGCCCAGTTCGACCGACAGGGCGGCGGGGCGCCGCGCCTGATGCGCGGCCAGATCGCCGGCGGTCAGCGGCGTGCCGAAGCGAGCATGGTCGGCAGCCATGCTGCGCGCCAGTTCGCCGCGATAAAAATCATCCGTGCCGGCCTGGCCAATGCGGCGCAGGGCGGCACCCAGCGCCGGCAGCTTCATGATCTGACCTTCGCGCGGCAAGCGGCCATCGATCAGGAACACCTCCTTGAAGCCGGGCGCATCCTTGAGTTCCGGCCATTTCGCCTCGGTCAGCTCGGCCTGGCTGAGCGTGACGGCAAAACCATGCTCGGCATGCCAGGCGGCTTCTTCCACCAATCGCGCCAGCGGCAGGCGGCCGCCCCAATCGGCGGCGATCCGCAAAACCTCGCCCCAGCCTGAGATTGTGCCGGCCACCGTGTTGGCGGCCAGCGGCCCGCGCCAGGGAATACTGGCCAGGCCCTGCGCCTTGTAAAGTGCCGGGCTGGCCGCCGCCACGGCAGCACCGCAACCCTCCACCGCCTCTGGCGCTTGCCCCGGCTGTGCCACCAGCCAGAAACCGTCGCCGCCGATGCTGGTCATATGCGGATAGACCACGGCCAAAGCCGCCGCCATCGCCACTGTGGCCTCAATGGCATTGCCGCCTTCACGCAACACAGCCAAGCCGGCCTGCGACGCCAGATGATGCGGCGCTGTTACCATGCCTCGGCGGGAACGCGGGGTATGCAACATGACTGAACCTCAAAACCTCGCTGGCTTCGCCCCGCCGCCCGGCCTTACCAGCCGATGGCCTTGGGCAGCCAAGTGGCGATGGACGGCGTGTAGAAAACGATCACCACGGTTAAAAACTGCAGCCCGATGAATGGGACCACACCCTTGTAGATGTCAAGCGTTGTCACCTCTGGCGGCGCTACACCACGCAGATAGAACAACGCCCAGCCGAACGGTGGGGTCAGGAACGAGGTTTGCAGGTTGAGCGCGATCAGTGTGGCAACCCAAACCATATCCACGCCGGCTGCCTGCAAAATCGGCAGAAACAGCGGCACCACGATATAGCTGATCTCGATCCACTCTATGAAAAAACCTAGAATCAAGATCAAAATCATCATGAACCACAGCACACCTTCGGTGCCGCCGGGTACGATCTTGAAGAAATCATGCACCAGTTGTTCGCCTTGCAGGCCACGGAAGGCGAGGGCAAAAACCTGCGCGCAGATCAGGATGAACATCATCGAGGCGGTGATGCGGCCGGTAGCGTAGACGGTTTCCTTCAGCATGCCCCAATTCAGCCGGCCGGAAAGCGCCGCCACCAGGATCGAGCCGAGCGCGCCCATCGACGCCGCCTCGGTTGGCGCTGCCACGCCACCGATGATTGAACCCAGCACCATCAGCACCAGGGCAATCGGCGGCAGGCCGACCTTGAGAGTCTTTTGCAGCAATTCCTTGCGGCTCATTGCGAAGCGTTCATCTGCCGGGATCGGCGGCACCATTTCCGGCCGCACCATACCGACCACCAGCAGGTAGAGACAGAAAATGGCAGCCAGCAGCATGCCGGGCAGCAGCGCAGCGGCAAACAGCGTGCCGACGGACTGGCCTAGAATATCGGCCAGCAGGATCAGAATGGTGCTGGGCGGAATAATCTGGCCCAGCGTGCCGGAAGCGCAGATTGTGCCACAGGCAATCGACTTGTTGTAACCGCGCTTGAGCAAGGTGGGCAAGGTAAGCAGCCCCAGCGTGACGATGGTAGCACCAACAATGCCGGTGGTGGCGCCCATCAGCACGCCCACCAGCACAATACCGATGCCCATGCCGCCACGCACGCCACCCGAAAGATGCCCGATCACTTCCATCAGGTCATTGGCGATTTTTGACTTCTCCAGCATCATGCCCATGAAGACAAAAAGCGGGATGGCGATCAGCGTGTAATTGGCGGTGACACCGAAGATGCGCGCCGGCAGCAGGTTGAACAGCAGCGAGCCGAAACCGAGCCAGCCGAAGACAAAGCCGCTGATTGCCAAGGTGAGTGCCACCGGCACGCCAACGGCAAGCAGCAGGAAGAAGGAAACGATACAGGCTATCGCCAGGATTTCATTAAGCGGCATGTTCCAACTCGTGTTCCGGCTTCGCAGCCGGCGGTTCTCCGCCGAGCAGGACAATCAGCGCGCGCAAGCTGGCAGCCAGGCTTTGCAGCAGCAGCAACGTGAAGCCGGCCGGGATCATGGATTTCAGGATGAAGCGATAGGGCAGCCCACCGGGATCGGGCGATCCCTCGCCGATGCGATAGGATTGCTCGACATAGCCATAGCTCAGCTTGATGATGATGGCGCAAAGCGCCACGGCGCAGAGGCAGGAGATGAATTCGATAATACGCTGCCAGTGGGGTGAAAAGCGGCCATAGAGAATATCCACCCGCACATGGCCTTCATGCTTGATTGCATAAGCCATGCAGAGCAGCGAAACCGGCGCCATCAGATGCCATTCCAGTTCCTGCATTGCCACCGAGCCGGTATGGAAGCCGTAGCGCAGCAACACGTTGAAGGCCATCACCAGCACCAGCGCAAAGCCGGTCCAGGAAGCAAGGCGACCGGAAACCTCGACCACATGGTCGAGGCCCCCGGCCCAGCGGCTTAGCCGCTCGGGTGCAAACAACACGCGCGTATTTCCGTTCAGCCCATCGAACCGCGGATCTGGGTTTGATAGACCGATTCAGAAATACCGGCCCATTTGTCATGCTTGGCCTTGAAGGCCATGAAGCTGTCATGCACCTTCTTCACCGTCGCATCCTTGGCTGCACCTTCGTTCAGCACCTGCACAGTGACATCGCGCAGCTTGGCCACAATGGCCGGTGGCAACGGCTGAGCGATGACGCCTTGATTGGTCACCAGATCGTCCAGCGCCTCGGCATTGGTCGCTTCGCACCAGGTATGGCTGATGGTGTTGCAGGCAGCAGCGGCGGCCTTGACGATTTCCTTCAGGTCATCGGGCAGCGAGGCCCAGGCCTTGGCATTGACGATCAGCTCGGTGACGTTGCTCGGTTCATGCCAGCCGGTGGTGTAGTAGTATTTCGCCGCCTTCTGCAAACCAAGACGACGATCCTGATAGGGGCCGACGAATTCCGCCGCATCGATCACGCCACGCTCCAGCGCCGGGAAGATTTCACCACCGGGCAGCAGCTTCACATCCACGCCGAGTGCCGCATAAACCTTGCCGGCCAGGCCGGGGATGCGCATCTTGAGGCCCTTGTAATCCTCTACGCTGTTGATCGGCTTGCGATACCAGCCGGTCATCTGCACGCCGGTATTGCCCATCGCCATCGGCACCAGGTCAAACGGCTTGTAGAGGTCTTCCCACAGCTTCTGGCCGCCACCGTGGTAGAGCCACGCGGTCATGCCCTGAAAATTCAGGCCGAACGGCACCGTGGTGAAATACTGCGCGGCGGCCGACTTGCCGGCCCAGAAATAGCTGTTGGCGGCATTCATCTCCACCACGCCTTTTGACACCGCGTCAAAGCCTTCCAGCGCCGGAATCAATTCACCGGCGGCAAAATGCTGGATGGTGAGCCGGCCAGCCGACAGCTTCTTCACCATGTCGCAGAAATCGGTTGGGCTGCCGGGACCTGCCACATAGAAGGGCGAGCCCGGGCCATAGGCATTGGTCATCTTCCACTGGAAGGTCTTGGCCTGCGCGGTGACGATATTCGGCTTGGCGAACACGCCGACGGCGGCGCCGGCAAGGCCGGCTTTCACGAGCGAGCGTCGGTTGATCGGCGTTTTGCGGGTCATCTGGCTGCCTCTTTTGCGATTTGTCTGCCTGGGAAGTCTGAAAGCTTTCCGACCGCACCCGTCGCCCTGTGGCCCAAGGCCATTTTGCATACAGTGTGCAATCAGACCACAAACTGTGTGCAATCGGCGTGCCAGATCGCATTCACTTCTTTTTCGGCGCTATAAACGGCAAAACGCGCCGGGATGGCTATCATCCGGCGCGTTTCTGCCCGCATTCGCGGCAATCGCCTGCCCAACAGGGCGGCAACCGTTATCGGGTTCTTTATTAGATACCGCTCAAACCTTGTTCTGGCGGTTGGTGATCAGATCATCCACCACACTCGGATCGGCCAGGGTGGACGTATCACCCAAGGCACCGAATTCATTCTCGGCAATCTTGCGCAGGATGCGGCGCATGATCTTGCCCGACCGGGTTTTCGGCAGGCCGGGCGCCCATTGGATCACATCCGGCGTGGCAATCGGGCCGATCAGCGTACGCACATGCTTGACCAGCTCGGCGCGCAATGCGTCGGTGGCAGAGATGCCGGCCTTGAGCGTGACATAGGCATAGATGCCCTGGCCCTTGATATCGTGCGGATAGCCGACCACGGCGGCTTCGGCCACCATCATATGTGCCACCAGGGCGCTTTCCACTTCAGCCGTGCCCATGCGATGGCCGGAAACATTGATCACATCGTCAACCCGGCCGGTGATCCAGTAATAGCCATCGGCATCGCGGCGGCAGCCATCGCCGGTGAAATATTTGCCCGGGAAGGTGCTGAAATAGGTGTCGATGAAACGCTGGTGGTCGCCATAGACGGTGCGCATCTGGCCCGGCCAGCTTTCCGAGATGCAGAGATTGCCCTCGGTGGCGCCGTCCAGCACCTTGCCATCGCCATCAACAATCTCCGGCTTGACGCCGAAGAATGGCAGCGTGGCCGAGCCCGGCTTCTGCGCAATGGCGCCGGGCAGCGGCGTGATAAGAATACCGCCGGTTTCGGTCTGCCACCAGGTATCTACAATCGGGCAGCGGCCATCGCCCACCACGCGGTGATACCACAGCCAAGCTTCCGGATTGATCGGCTCGCCCACCGAGCCGAGCAGGCGCAAGCTTGCGCGGCTGGTGCTTTTCACCGGCGCCTCGCCCTCGCGCATCAGGGCGCGGATCGCGGTTGGCGCGGTATAGAAGATGTTGACCTTGTGCTTGTCGATCACCTGCCAGAAGCGCGAGGCATCCGGATAATTCGGCACCCCTTCAAACATCAGCGTGGTGGCGCCATTGGCCAGCGGGCCATAGAGGATGTAGCTATGGCCGGTGACCCAGCCGACATCCGCAGTACACCAGTAGATATCGCCATCATGGTAATCAAACACATACTGGTGCGTCATGGCGGCATAGACCAGATAGCCGCCCGAGGTGTGCAGCACGCCCTTGGGCTTGCCGGTGGAACCCGATGTGTAGAGGATGAAGAGCGGATCTTCCGCGCCCATCGGCTCGGGCGGGCAATCAGCCGGCACCTTGGCGGCTTCCTCATGCAGCCAGATATCGCGGCCTTCCTGCCACGCGATCTTGCCGCCGGTATGGCGCACCACCAGCACCTTTTCCACGCCCGGGCAGGATAACAGCGCCGCATCGGCATTGGCTTTGAGCGGCACGCCGCGGCCGCCGCGCAGACCCTCATCGGCGGTGATGATGAATTTGCTGTCGCAATCCTGGATGCGGTTGGCCAAGGAATCCGGCGAGAAACCGCCAAATACTACGGAATGGATGGCGCCGATGCGGGCGCAGGCCAGCATGGCATAGGCGGCGGCCGGGATCATCGGCAGGTAGATGGTGACACGGTCGCCCTTCTTGACCCCGTGCGCCTTCATCACATTGGCCAGGCGGCAGACCTCGGCATGCAATTGCCGATAGCTGATATGTGCCGACTTGGCCGGGTCGTCGCCTTCCCAGATGATCGCGGTCTGGTCGCCGCGCTTTTCCAGATGGCGGTCAATACAATTGGCCGAAACATTCAGCACGCCATCCTGGAACCAGCGGATATGCAGGTCTTCCTTGGCGTAGGAAACATCCTTGACCTGGGTATAGGGCGTGATCCAGTCGATCCGCTTGCCCTGCTCACCCCAGAAACCGGCCGGGTCGGCAAGCGACTGGGCATACATGGCCTTGTATTTGTCGGCATCGATCCAAGCCCGCTCGGCCCAGGCATCGGCAACCGGAAACAGCTCATTCTCGGCCATGTGAATCTCCCTTTAAACGGTGTTTTTTGGGCGCAGCAGCGCTTGGCATCTGTTCAATGCCAATTATTCACAAAAGCCGCCGCAAGGCCAAGCGCGAGGCGGCGCTTTTCGACTAAAGCACTACATGGCAAGGTTTCTGCACCGTTATGGCACCAGCGCGGCGCTATTCAGCCATCGGATTGGCCGGCGGCAGCAGCGCCGCCACATCGCGCAACAGGCCGATCAGGCCGGCAAAGGCTGCCTCGCCGCCAATCTCATGCTTGAAGGCATCCTGCGCGGCCCGCCAGGCGGCCAGGCCGGCGCGCCAGGCCACACGGCCGGCAGGGGTTGCCTGCGGCCGGCGGCGGCGGCGGTCGGCGGCATCGGCCGGCTGCTGCACCAGACCACGCCGCTCCAGCAGCGCCAGATTGCGCGTTACCGTGCTGCGCTCCACATCCAGCAGGCGGGCATAATCCTGCGCCGCGCCGCCCGGCCGCGCCAGCACAAAGCCGAGCAGGCTGAATTGCTGCATCGTCAGGCCGAGACCGGCAACGGCCGCACCGGCCTCCGGCGGCATCGGGATATGCGGCACCACATGCGCTTCATAGAAGCCGGCAATGCGGCGGGCCAGCCGGCGCGATTCAAAACAGGCGCAGAATTCGCGGCCATCCGGCATCGCGGCCGGCATGGCGGTGATGGCAAACAGATCGGAGGGCTTGCGTTCGGATGCGGTCGGCATATTATGTGTATATACACTGATAAGCCCGAAAAGCCAACCCGAGAACAGCGCCATGCCAAACACTGCCGCCGCCGCCGCCGAGCCGAAACCCCGCCGCTTTCCCGCCGATGCGCAGCCGCCGGCCAATGCGCGCTACGGCGTTTTGCCACCGGAAAAGCTGCGCGAGCTGGATGGCATGGAGCTGTTTGGCGGCATCATGCGTGGCGAAATTGCCGGGGCGCCGATTGCCGAGGGCATGAATATGTGGGTGCATGAGGCCGAGCCGGGCCGGGTGGTGTTTGCGGCGCGGCCGCAATTGCGCCACTACAACCCGATCGGCAGCGTGCATGGCGGCTTTTTCGGCACCATGATGGACAGCGCCATGAGCTGCGCGATCCACACCACGCTCAAAAAGGGCATCGGCTACACCACCCTGGAATTCCGCGTGCATCTGATCCGCGCCATCACCGACAAGACCGGGCCGGTTTTCTGCGAAGGCCGGGCAGTGAATGTCGGCCGTCAGGTCGGCACGGCGGAAGGACATCTTTACGATGCCGATGGCAAACTTTATGCCCATGGCACCACCACCTGCCTGATTTTCCCGATGCCGGGCTGAGCGGCCAGCAACAGCCTTGCCGGCCGGCCAGGGCTTGGCTATGGTGCCGCCACGCGGCCCATGGCCCAGGCGGGTGTAGCTCAATGGTAGAGCAGAAGCTTCCCAATCCTCTGCTCTCCAAATCGTACTAGTAGCACCGCTTATACATCAACGCTTTACGGCAGCGCCCGCTATCCACTCAGCCGTCCTATATGCCTCGATATAAGCTCGATACCTGTTCGAGTTGGCAATATCTGGCAACGAAATTGTCGAAAACCGAGGCTGAGGGGTTGAGCCCTCCTACTCTCTATATCTCCAAAAAAATTGGACGAAAAATGTCGTGCACTCTCTCTTGCAATATCTTGGTAAGGCCGCGAATTCATTGACAAAACGGCCGCTGCGTGGAGAATCAGTCGTCAATCACCGCGAATGAAGTCTGCTCTATGCTGATAAATGGCTCCCAACTCCGACAAGCCCGCGAAAATGCAAAGCTCGCACAAGCTCGTCTAGCGGAATTGACTAAAATTCCCCAGCATTTGTTGTCTGGATTTGAGTTAGAGAAGATTGATCTACCGAAAGAACAGATCGACAAGATACTCGAGGTTCTTTCCGATCTGTCGAGACATTCCGATGTCGTACATCGTAAAAAGCGATATCGGACTCACACGTTTGAAAGGCGCCCGCAAGACAGCATGAGGGCCGCTCTTGCCTCGAAGAGCGCAGGTAATGACGATTACCTCAATGAGTTGCGCGGGCTCAGCATAGAAGCAAAGAAAGGCTTTACTGGGGTTAGTCTCTTCGCAGGTTGCGGCGGCCTAAGCCTTGGGTTTAGAAGCGCTGGCTGCGACATCAAAGGGTTTGTTGAAATTGACGATGGATTAGCCCGCATATATTCGGAAAATTTTCCGGGCGTAAAAAAAATCGGAACTGATATAAGCACGATTGGTTCGGAGCAAATCAAAGAGTTTGCAGCGGCCAATCCACCGATTGATGTCATAATCGGTGGCCCTCCGTGCCAAGGATTCAGCCTATCTGGAAAAAGAGACATTCACGACCCGCGCAACTATCTCTTTCAGGAGTATATGCGCTTTATAGACATTCTCCGCCCAAAGGTCGCGATAATTGAGAATGTTCGCCTTCTTACATCAATGAAGTCTAAAACCGGCGGGTTAGTACGCGATGAAATCATTTCCGACTTTGCAACACACGGGTATGAAGCTCAGATATATGAAGTCAATGCTTGCGACTACGGAGTCCCCCAGCACCGCGAAAGAGTATTCTTCGTCGCGGTTCGTTCCGATGTTGGCGCTCACCCATCTTTTCCTAACAAGACCTTCGGAAGCACCAGTGACCTTTTCAGCCAACAAAAACGGATTAGGACGTTCGCTGATGCGTGCTCCGATCTTCCGTACATAGAATCAGGAGAGTCATCGAACGATCCGCTTCACTGCGCGGTCAGTCATCCGGATCACGTGATAGAATGGCTTTGGAACGTCCCTCAAGGCGCAAGCGCGCATGACAATGAGGATCCGACCCTTCGCCCCCCTTCCGGATACAACACCACTTATAAACGACAAGTTTGGGATGAACCTGCCGCGACAGTTCAAACCACCTTTGGCATGATTTCCGGATGTCGCAATGTACACCCGATTGCTACCCGCTCACTTACGATACGAGAGGCATCAAGACTGCAATCCTTCCCAGACAGCTATCGGTTCATCGGAACCCAAGGTGTTATAAGGACAGGAATCGGGAATGCTGTACCGCCCCTGTTAGCCAAAGCGATTGCAGACCACATGCGGACGAGAGTTCTTAATTTTGTAGAAGTACCCAGCTTCTAGATTGAATTGGAGTTGCTCAGGATGTTGGGCTTGCCCTCCTCTTTGCATCTGAACGATTCCAAAGCGTGGTGCAAGATGGGTCACCCCGTCGGGGTCTTTGTAAGATCCCTTGCGAACTGAATATGGCCTCAGGACGAATCCAGCATAATCCGCCGAATGCGCGATGAGTTCATCGATAGTGTATATCGCAACTTCAGTTTGCTCCCAGCTCGGAGCAGACCTAGTTTTATGCAACAGAAAATCGGGCTGAAATGGGTCGTTTAGATATGCTTTCTGCAAAAGAAGGCGCGTGATTTCGCGCTGCTTAGAACTGAGCAAACTCTCCCATTCTTGCCGACCAGCCCCACTGATCTCTTCCCAAAAATATCTTCGGGGATCTGTTTTGCGTCCAATCAGCTTCTGAGGGTCGTCTGAAGGCCGAAAACCCGGATCACCACAAAACTGACGGAGCGCCCTTACAGCTTCATCAGAAACCGCGATTCCATTCTGTATGAGAAGTGATGAGAACCCTCTAGCGGTTGTGAAGTACAACTGGGCATTTGTGGGGGTTCTGTTGTTACACTGCTTCGTCGACAGACCAACAGTTCTTTCGCCCTCCCCCGGAAAGCGTAGTGTGATGATAATATCGCTTTTGCAGCGAGCTATGGGGACGCCATTTACCTCGAGCCACCGCTTTCCCTCTTCTGAAGTAGCAAGGGCTCCAGTGGATAAGGCCAAAGCCGATTGGATTTCCGTATGGCCGTAGGTTGACGCTATGTAGTGCAACACCGTGAAGGCAGGCTCTCCCGTCATGAGGTGGCCATTAGCGGACCCAGGAAAGCGAATTGGATATTTTATGTTGTTAATGAACTCCGTAATCCTGTTCTCAAAAGCATGTCCAGCTTTTCGGCCAAGGACACCTGCTTGAATTTGCAAAGCGTGTGCTTCATCGATCGGTGTTAGCGCCAATTTACCCCCCTTTGGTAATGTTTATTTACCGCCTCGACCAATTGGCGGGATAGATCCCATTTCTAATGTCCACGGGTCAAACTCTGCTTGTCAAATTTATATTGCGAATGACTCGGTAAGGCCCTCTTATCTTTCGCGCCGGCCACGCTCATCTACTGCAACTAGATCGACATGGCTTGCACCGAGTGCCTGAGCCAGTTCGTACAGAGTGATTACCGTCGGATTTCGGCAACCTCTCTCAAGATCACTTATGTACTGCTGACTTAGGCCCGAGCGGTCAGCGACCTGTTCCTGCGTCAGCTTCTTCTCCCGACGCAGACGCGCGAAATTGCGGCCGACTAACTTGCGCATGTCCATGCGCAGTTGAATCGCACTTTACATACTTTAAGTTTATCACCTATAGTATGTATTCTCTTTTTGCCGCCCCCCGGATGCTCCAACTCTCGCCCCACATTTTTGGCCCGCCCTTGCGTAAGCCCTTGCTTCTCTACTGTGCGCTTCTGTTTGGGCTTCATGGCAATCCGGCGTCCGCCGGAGATGAATCCGCGATCCGTAACCGCGATGGCTCAGTCCGGGAGAGGGTCATCAGAAATCCCTATACCGGTGGGTACGACATCCGCGACACCAGAGGCAGGCGAACGGGAACCGTTGACCAGAATCCGGCAATACGTCGCCCCCCATCTGCGGTTCCTCCGCCTCGAAACTCAATTCGACAAAACCAATAGTGGAGCAACCAATGAAATGGGCATCTGCAACCATTTGGTTCGGCATAGCGGTACATACGCTAACAGGAAACGCCCATGCACAGGATAAAGTGAATTTGGAGCGCATCACCTCAATACTCAGGAGCAGGTGTATTCAGCACGAGCAGCAGGCGATCACTGCCTTAGAAAGCCGCGTCCCGACCCGCGACGAGATGGCCAGATGGACTGAGCACTGTAAAAACAAGGCGCAGCTGGACGCGAAAGTATTCGCATCTTCCTCGGCGGCAGATCGTATCCAAATGCTCCGGGATGCCTGCACTGGCGCTCATCCCCTCTTCTTCGCGCTAGTAAAAATGGGAAATCCTACGCCGGAGACCCGAAGGGTGGTCGCCGTTAACATCTATGAAGCCTGCACAAAAGATGTTAACGCCGAATATGAGCAAGCGATGAGCCGCTGATCGTACAAATCCGGTCGGTTTTGTACGATTTGATTTGCAGGTACCTGCAAAGCTGATCAGGTGTGGATGGGTCCTGAGAGGAGGGACCCATGCAAGCTATTGGCTATATCCGGGTAAGCACTGACGAACAGGTTAAGGGCGGGGTCAGCCTTGCCGCTCAAGAGGAGCGCATACGAGCTTATGCCTCGATGGCTGGTCTCAGCCTGATTTCCGTGATCCGGGAAGAGGGGGTAAGCGCATCCCTGCCCCTATCCCAGCGCCCGGGCGGAAAAGAACTCCTCGGGCTCCTAAATGAGCACTCGGGCCGTCACGTCATAGCCCTTAAGCTGGACCGCCTCTTCCGGGACGCCGAGGACGCCTTGCGCCAGACCCGTCTATGGGACCGGGCCGGTATCGCCCTCCACATGGTGGACATGGGTGGCACAACCGTAAACACAGCATCCGCTATGGGTCGGCTGTTCCTTACCATGACAGCAGCCTTTGCCGAACTTGAGCGCAACCTGATATCCGAACGGACCTCGGCAGCCCTCGCCCATAAGAAACGCTGCCTGCGTACCTATAGCCCAACGCCCTATGGATACACGCGGCAAGGCGATCAGCTAGTCTCCCTAGACACAGAGCAATCGATCATCGCCGAGATTAAGCAGCATAGAGCGGCGGGCCGTTCCCTTCGAGCGATTGCCCAACATCTAAACCTGAGCCAGGTGCCGACAAAGGCCGGTGGCAAATGGCACGCATCCACTGTGAAGTATATTTTGGGCAACGCCCTCTACAGAACCGAAACCTCTATACACTGTGCATAGTTCGCTATCAAAATCTGCAATAGCAGGCCCCGCGAATCACCTATCAAAACCCCATGTCATGACAAAATCTGCAATAGCTGCTCAGATACGGCCTGCAGAATTGAACGGTTACCCTCCAGTCGTATCCACATGCAGGCACTTGCAAACCCCATCAGTCTGCCAGACGACATTGCAGGTACCTGCAAAACAATCGCTTGCGACAGGGACCGCATGTCTCAATGGCGCAAGGTGGTCGTCAGGGAAATCAAGGCTACCGAAATAACTTTGCAGGACGCCATTAGGTACTTGGTAGGCATGACAGCCTGTGAACAGTGGATGTTGGCACCGCAAAGGGAGGCTCTGAGGGCGGAAATAAAAAGGGATATTCGTACCTTCCGGCGGCGCGGTCGCCATCCTCAACAGAGAACGTATCGGGCGACTGACATCGATGGCAGCACCTTAGGTATCGCGCGCTCCGGCATTCCAGACCGCCTCGCGGCTTCGCTACGTCAAAGCACTATCCTTGGCGTGCGCAACCGGATTGCTCTGGGCTTTTTGCTTTCCAGTGGCGCTGACGGTTACGACAAGGGCATAGCGCGACGGCTGACCCCGATGCTCTTCCAGTCAGATACTGAGTTGTGGATTGGGCGCAATGACATTTTATATAGCGACCCGACGTTCACTCAAGCTGTCGCGAGGTTTGACGATGCAATTCGCAAATCAGTTGGACGCCTAATCGGGAAGGAGAGCTTGGAGACGCTTCGCCCCGCGTGCCTCCGTCTATTCCATCAAGTACCGCTTTCTTAGCGTCTCAGTCGCGTCCAGAAACTCATTCGACAAATTAGTTGCGAGTAACCAATCTCCGGACCGTTCGATATGCGGGCGACCGGCTATGGTCAATCTAATACGCGCGAGTCCTTCGACCGTCCCGGCCCTCAATCGGCGCAAGCGCTTCGGCACTGTCTATCAGGGATAGGAGAAGGAAATGCCACTACGGAATACACTCAATATTATATCACCATCAGAATTATATCCTGATGCCATCAGCGTAAGACTGCAGTATGCAGTTTCATTCCGAACAACACGCGATGAATTATCTCTTCTTTTGCATGACTATGGATTTCGACGCACGCGCGGGATTCGCGGCTTAGCGATACGCTTGCCCGTATTGGGACAAGAGATTCACGTTGCTCTTTCTAGAGCAAACCCTTTCAGCCCCATCTCGGTATCGCTACGACTGAACTCCCTCAAAAAACTCCACGCTGAATCAAGCCGCCCCCAAGTTGAGGCCGCTTATGACAACTCAACAAATTGGCTCCACCATCTAGAGCCCAATCCCGGCTTGCGGCTTGTCTGCCAGAGTGCATCTGAGATGCTTCAGGCCGCCAATCTGAGAGTTCTGGATATCCTTCGATCACTATCTCAGTCCTTAGGTGGAGACTTACACCCACCTCAACTCTTACGCGCCAAGATTGACGAAGCCGAAGTGGCTGTGGATTTTGTTCCCCCTGATCTCGAAGCATCATTCGATGCACTCTCAACCGCCATTACAAGAAACTTCGACCACGCACTGTCTCTAAAATATGGGAGCACAGCTTCTTCATATGCCGGCAGTTCTTCCAAGACGACTTTTGTTCACGCCTATCGTCGCGCAGGAGAGAGGTACAAAGTCTACTTGAAGACCAATCGCCGTATTCGCCTGGAATCACACCTCACAAATCAAGCACTCAAAAATGCCGGTTTAAGACGGCATGTACTTAACCTCGATCTATACGAGACGTACCTTCCAATCGCGCAGTATGTGGCCGACCACTTCAATTACATTTTGGACGAAGCAACAGCTACAGACCTGTCCTACGCTTCACCTATCGAGTTTTTATCTGCTGTCGGGATGCGCTTTCGATCCAGAGAAGCGTTTCAGAATGTCGTCAGCACGCTCGTCCGATCAGGCCATCTTCACACCTCAATCAATCGGGCTGCGGTCGAGAAGCTGGTCGAAGATGGGATACTGACTAGGGGTTCTGTCAGAGGTATTCGGCCCTTGGCGCGCCGCTACCACATGGCGAGGGAAACACTGAGGGAGGCTCAACGAGATTTTTTCAACGAATCCGAGCGGGAGCACCGGCAATGAAAAAGCCTACACCCTCTCCTATCTGGAAGCGCCTCAGGCAAGTTTCGGCCCAGTTCGACAAGAAGATTTGGCTCGAACGAACCTCAGAGGAGGTTCTGACTGTTCACGGAGTCGCCAAACTTCTCTTCGCCACTACACAGGCCGTCAGATTGATCCCGGCGAACCAGCTTCCGAGGTACCGAAGGGCGGGCCGTTACGTCCTGTATCTAAAGGCAGACGTATTGTCGTACATCCGCGCAGGGCAGGTCAGGCGTGGCAACGCTGAACATATGATTAGGGAAATCACGGACAGGAACATAAAATCTAAACCGGATAGCGGGCGTCGGCCGAAACGAAAAAGGAGGTAATGATATGGCTAACGCACGTAAGTTCGGCCCTCTCACCGTTCGGGAGGCGGTCATTAAGGGTAAGCCAACAGGGAAGTGGTTCTTGGATATCCCCTCCAGCCTAACCAGCACGGGCAAGCGCAAGCGAGTGCTCTATAGCAGCTTCCGAGAAGCGGAAACTGTTGCCCGGACATTTGTACGAGAGACAAGGATGCAGCGCCTTGGTTTCGCCGAGAAGGTCAAGCGGAGCAGTCTCACGTTCGGAGATGCCACCGACCATTGGGTTGCGTCTCGGGAACTGGATGCAGGTGCCTGCAAATTGCGGGAATCGAGCGTCAGGACGATTGGTATTCGGGTTAAGCCTCTCAAAGCGTATTTCGGCAGCTATTCGATCTCGGATATCGGCTCTGATGATATCAGCCGATATCAGCGGTCTAGGCTGGAGATCGGTCGAAAGCCAAGCACGGTGAATGGCGAGACTCGAATATTGAGGCAGATATTGGGATGGCTCAAAGAAGAGGGGCATCTAGAAATCATGCCTAGGTGCAGGGCAGTGAATGAGGAGTACATACGCCCCGCCATACCGTCGATGGAGAAAGTTGCCGAACTTATAGGCCACCTCTCTCCGACGAACCGCGCCCTTGTTCGGCTATTGGCTGAAACTGGGATGCGGCCCGGTGAAGCCTTGAATCTCCCTTGGGAGCACGTAGAAGTCAGCGAGAAGCGCATTTGGGTCGGCCCCTATCGGGGGTGGGCACCAAAGACAAAAGCGTCCTACCGCTACGTTGTTCTTCGTGAAGGGCTGCTGGCGGACATTCTGGCTCTACCCCGAACCGGCACCTACGTTTTCGCCGGTAAGAACCCGAAGAAGCCGCTCCAGAATGTCCGGACGGCTTTGAAAACGGCGGCTAAAGCCGTAGGCATTCGCCGCCCCTCGCTCAAGCTGTTCCGCAAAGCCTTTGCCACGTGGCAGGCTGAGAACGGCCTCCACCCAGCCTTGCTCCAGCAGCTCATGGGGCACGCGCAGGGATCCAAGGTCACGGACCAGCATTACATCTTCGCCAGCGAGGCGGCCAAACAAGCGGCCACCCTAAGTCTCCCCCTCCCAGAACGGGGGGTGGCGTAGCGTAGTGGCAATATCTGGCAACGGTCCCACCGGGGTATTGCTCAGAACACCCAAAATTCCCTATAACTCGGGGGGGTTGCGGGTGTAGCTCAATGGTAGAGCAGAAGCTTCCCAAGCTTACGACGGGGGTTCGATTCCCCTCACCCGCTCCAATGAAATCAGATATTTAGGCGCTGTTTTTGTTAACGGAGTTTTCCGTACGGAATTTATACGGAAAATGCAGCGCTAAACTTTTGGCCCGCCTCCTGGATGTCGGACTTAGGTTCCACGAAGCACCGCCAATATGGGCTCTGTACTTATGCTCTTTGCAGACCCATTCCTTCGCCGGCTGCGTTTTGTAGCGGTATTGAGCGAACTTCAATACTAAATGGACGGCGGCTTGCCCAAACTACTGCCGCGCCAAGTTGTCCTGAGCAGCCTTACCGGCATAGGTTGCCGTGAAGATCGTCTCAGAAAGCCATTTCTTGAACGACGGATTGTCACTGAACTGTTTGAACAACTCAGTATGGTCCGACAGCAGCTCGATGACTGCCCGCTCCAGCGCCTTGTCGTGCTCGATACGAGCGTTTTGTTTATCTGAGTTCTTCATCGCGTTCTGGTAGGCCTTGTCGGCCGCTACCTTAGTCGGCAATTCCTCCGCGATCACTTTTCCAATCTTATCAGCGTCCTTCCAGTCGATGTTGCCGAACATCTCGTTGAACGTCTTCAGGATGTTGCTCAGCAGGTCGAGCTCCGGCTCCGGCTTTCGGCCGCCGCCGCTGGTGGGGACGGGGCCGATTTCTGCATTGGCATCGGGCAACGCGATCGACATAGTCGCCTGCGCCTCGACCCGGTAGCTGTCCATGTCGATGGATTCGAGAATGCCCTTCGAGAGGTCTTGCTCTTCTGGTGCCGGCAATTTCGGTGTGAGGAAGTTCAGGAAGATGGAAAGCTTCTCCCACGCCGCGTTCGTATAGGGCAGGATCGCGGCGAGGAACCCATAGGTGCGCGTAAACGCTTTTGCCTTGCCCTTGACGTCGACCTGTCCGTCTTCATCAAGGTCGGCCTTGTAGACAGCGACGCACGCATCGAGGATCGGGTCAAGTTTGTCCCGGTCTGCGCCGCCGAGATACAGCGCCACGAGGTCTTCAACCTGCTCCCAGGAATAGACCTGATAGCCATCGAGCCGCGCTTTCAGGTCGTGCAACTTGTTCGGGTCAGTCTCCTCGCTCAGGATCGTTGTGCGGTAATAATCCTCGAACGACGCCTTGATCCCATCCACGTCGTTCATGAAGTCCAGCACGAAGGTGTCGTGTTTCTGCGGATGTGCCCGGTTCAGGCGCGACAGCGTCTGCACGGCCTTGATGCCGGAAAGCGTCTTATCCACGTACATCGTGTGCAGCAGCGGTTCGTCGTAGCCGGTCTGGAACTTGTCGGCGACGATGAGGAACCGGTACGGATCCTTCTGGATCAACTCTTCGATCTTGTTGCTCGGAAAGCCGTTGAGCGACGCCTCGGTAACCTTCTGTCCGCCATATTCATGCTCGCCCGAGAAGGCGACGATGGCCTGATAAGGGCTCTTGCGCTCCTTCAGATATTCCCCAAAGGCGTGAAAATACTGGATGGCGCGGTGAATCCCGCTGGTCACCACCATGGCGCGCGCCGCGCCGCCGATCTTGCGGTGGGCCATCACCTGGTCGTGGAAATGGTCGACCATGATCTCCGCCTTCTTGCGGATGGCATGGTCGTGGGATTCGACATAGCGGCGGAGCTTCTTCTGCGCCCGCTTGGTATCGAACTGCGGGTCGTCCTCCACCGTCTTCATGAGCCGGTAGTAGCTCTCGACGGGCGTGTAGTGCTTCAGAACGTCGAGGATGAAGCCTTCCTCGATGGCCTGCTTCATCGAGTAATTATGGAACGGGACGTGCCTGATCTTCCCGCCCTCGGGGACCGCCGTGCCGAAAATCTCCAGCGTCTTGTTCTTGGGTGTGGCGGTGAAGGCGAAATAGCTCGCGTTCGGCAGGACCTTCCGCGCCTCCATCAGCCGGTTGATCGTGTCCTCGACAGATTCCTCTTCCTCCTCGCCGCCGTTCGCGGCGAGTGCGATGTTCATTTTTGCGGACGTCCGCCCGCCTTGGCTGGAATGCGCCTCGTCAATGATGATGGCGAAGGTTCGCCCGCGATGCCCATCCCCGATCTCGTCCAGGATGAACGGGAACTTTTGTACCGTGGTGATGATGATCTTCTTGCCCTGCTGCAGGAAAGTCCGCAGCTGCTGCGACCCTTCGGTCACCGCTCCGACAATGGAGGATACCTGCGCGAACTGCTTGATGGTGTCGCGGATCTGTTTGTCGAGATTGCGCCTGTCTGTGACCACGATGACGGTGTCGAAGGTCGGCTTGCCACCGCTCTCCAGCCCAATCAGCTGGTGGCCGAGCCAGGCAATCGAGTTGCTCTTGCCCGAACCCGCCGAGTGCTGGATGAGGTACCGCCGTCCGGCGCCCGAGGCCTCTGCATCCGCCAGCAACTTTCGGACCACATCGAGCTGGTGAAAGCGCGGGAAGACCTGCTTCGGCGGCTTCTTCTTGCCCCGTTCGTCCGTTTCCTCGACCACCTGCGCATAGTTTTCCAGGATATCGGTTAGGTTCCGCTTGGCAAGAATCTGCTTCCACAGATAGTCGCTCTTCAGCCCATGGGGGTTGGGTGGGTTTCCTGCGCCATCGTTCCAGCCCTTGTTGAACGGCAGGAACCAGGATGCCTTGCCCTTCAGATGGCTGCACATCCGCACCTCGTGGTCATCCACGGCGAAGTGGACGACGCAGCGGCCGAACTGGAACATCAGCTCCTTGGGATCGCGGTCGCGTTTGTACTGCTCGATCGCGTCCTCGACCGTCTGCTTGGTCAGGCTGTTCTTCAACTCGAAGGTGGCGACGGGCAGGCCGTTGATGAACAGCGCAGCGTCGAGCGAAAGCTTGGTCGCATCCTTGGAATAGTGCAGCTGCCGGGTGACGCTGAACACGTTGGCGGCGAACAGCTCTTCGGCTTTGGCGTTGCCGGGGGTCGGCGTGCCAAAGAACAGCTCGACCGATCCAGGGCCGTGCTTCACGCCGTTCCGCAGCACGTCGATGACGCCGCGCTTGGCGATCTCGCCTTGCAGCCGATGAAGGAATTGCAGCCGCTTCGGTCCATCTTCAGCGATACCGAGGGATTCGATAGCATCCGGCTGTGTGGCGTTCAGAAAGTCGAACAGCTTGGCCAGGTCGATGGCGTGGTCCCGGTCGAAATCCTTCGAGGCGCCAGCGACGTAACCCGCCTCGTCGATCAGCGAGCGGACGATGAGGGTTTCGAGGCCCTTTTCGCTGGTGTCGGTGTGCTGGCGCATTTCTCGGCCTCCTTGAAACGAGGGGCCGGCATCGACCCGAATTAGGCCCGCTTCGCTCAGGAACGCCTCGAGCATTGGATCTTTGGCCTCGAAACCAGCAACCAAGCGTCGCGCCGCGTCAGCCGGCATTTCCAAACGAACTCGAGAGCTGTTGGCTCGGGTTACGGATGAAATCGCAATTTGGCCGAATGGAATTCCGACATAGGCAGCTACCATTGAGACCAGGCGCTGCCGCTCCTTGTCGTTCATCTCATCTGGATCACGCGCCACGATCAGATCGACCAGCATTTTCTGCTCTGCCGTCATCGGCGGCGGATCACCGCGCGCAATGATGCACGGTGATTTCTTGTATCGTTGGAGGTAGCTCGCGCCCCATTTCTCGTTGTCCGCGCGCTCGTGACAGTTGGCGCACAGCGCAATGAGGTTTTCGAGTGAATGGTCTTGCGACTTGCTCCATGGAATGACGTGCGCGTACTCAAGCGGCAGCGACGTGCAGCAGACAGCGCAATGATGACGAGCCTCGAAAAGCACATCGCGCTTTATTTCGATGGGGATTGAGGGCCTACTCGTCGGCATCGGCCCCCTCCATCGCATCGTTGTCGTCGGCTTCCAGCTCGTCATCGAGCTGGTCATCAGCGTCGGCGGCCAACGCGTCCGCTAGTGAGGCGATCTCGATGTTCCGTACGTCGAGCTTGCCAGTGACGACATCAGCGATCAGTCGATCGCGGTACTCGAAAAGGACCTGCAGCTCTAAACGCAACTTCTTGCGGATAGCTGCTTCCAGCTCGATGAGTTGCCGAATCTCCTTCTGAACAGCCATGGGAGGAACGGGAATTTTCTCTTTCTTGAGCGTCCTCATGTTCAAGGGCCGATTGCGACCCGCTGCTCCGCGCGAATGCACATCTAAAAGCAAGCCGCCATAGTCCGAGCGAAAGAAGGCCAGCAAATATGCGGTATCGACTTGGTTTTCGCGTCCTCTGAGGATTGGATAGCGATGTGACGCTATGCAACCTTCCGCATCAGCATCCGCAAGTGCCACCGCTCCTTCCCACGCGAACTGGCCGCTGAGAATTAGGTCCCCCGGCTCAATCCAGAAAAAGTCGGAATCCCCCAATTCAGAAGCTAAGGTTTCGGGCTTCTTGAAGTACCCGCGGCCTCGATTATAAAGGCCTATCGGAGTGAAACTCTCCGCTTCGGTGCGCTCAATCGGTCGATTAATTAACTGCGCAACAACTTCAATTCGCGCCTCATGGGCCGCTGCTGAATTAAGAGCCTCTTGGGTAGCCAGCTTCAGCCGTTCGGCGGCAAGCTCGGCAAAGCGCCGTTTATTGCGGGCAAGGCGGCGGACGCGAAGATCATAGGTCCGGATGAACTGCACGATTTTGCGCTGCTCTTCCTCGGGTGGCTGTGGAACGTGAATTGCCCCAAAACGATCGGAGTAAAGACGCAGGAACCCAGATGTGCCGGTTCCAAGTCCCTTTGACTCCTGACGGAATTTCGCGCGGTAGATGGCTGTCTTGAAAAGGTCGACGAAGTAGTCAGCCTCCATCAGCCGGAGAGGCTGAAATACCGCATAGTCTGGACTGACCAAACCGTCCTCGCGCGCAACCGCGAACATGCCGTTCGACGCCTGCATGCGGTTCAGCACCATCTGCCCGGTGCGGACGCGCTTGTATCCCCGGAGCTCCTCCGGCGTGACAGGCCTAGTGGAAACTTTCGCGTGAGGGATGAGACCATGAGCCTGTCGCATAGACAGCAGGGTTTCCGTCCCCGTGTCGGTCCGGTCGTCGATCTCGCGAAACAGATATTTGCTTCTGAGCACGTCCCACCGGGTTGGCAGATCGCCAAGCCAGTCGTGCACTGCGGGATGATAGTCTGAGAGATGCTTCGGCGACTCGACGTCTCTGGCGAGAGTTGGGCGCGACGGGACAGAGGCAGGCTTGGCGTTTGAAATCATTGGCTGCTCAAATAGGGATGGCTGGGGACCGCTTGGCGGCGGCGGGGCTGCATCGGCTTGGGACGATCGCTGAGGAGGCCAGCCCAGGATTTCGGCATTGGGCGCGGCCTGGACCGCCTCGATGGGCTGACCGAACAGCAGGAACTCGGATATCGCCAGCGGCTCGATGAAGCGCAGACCCTCCGCCTCGTCGCCCTTCAGCTGCTCGCGCAACTCCATCAGCAGCCGCCCGAGCACGTTCATGCCGACGAGTGTGCCGTCATCGGCAACCTTCGCGCCCCAGAAATCGTCCTTCCTGGATTGCTCGACGATGGGGCGGTGCCCGGTGGCCAGGAGCAGCCTGCCGAACTCACGCCAGTTCTGCGCCAGCTTCACACGCAGACACCACCGCATGATCTTGACCCGCACAAAGTCCCAGTCATGCCGGGAGACCCGCCGATATGGCTTGCTGCGCATTTTCGCCGTCATCGGGCTGTTCTCACCGATGATGAGCTGCTGCACCTCCGGCATGTGTGGGAAGCGGCATGCCTGATAGAGGGCTTCCGATGTGCGGATGCGAACGCCGTTCACCCGTAGTGGAAAGCCCGGTGCCATGTTCGACAGACCACCAAACCGCTCGTTCGTCTTCAGGAAGACGACGCTGGCGGAGGGGTCATATGTGCGAACCTGGCTAGCCTGGGACATCAGAATACGTCCTTCGCCAGCAT
>NZ_JAGOLP010000037.1 GCF_017994015.1 Ferrovibrio sp.
GCGGTTCCGGCAGCTTGTTCAGCGCTTCCAGGCCGAAACGCACGGATTCTTGCCTGCTATCGCCACCAAAACAGGCAGCGGCCAATTTTTCGGCAGCCGGCAAGCCCTGTGTCGCGTTATAGTAGAGCGCCTGGTCGTCGGCGTGTATCACCACCTGCACGGTGCCGATGGTGGGGTGGCCGAGCGCCGCAAGCAGGCTATGCCGGATCAACGGCATGCCGCCAAGCTGCTGGTATTGTTTGGGGATTCCGCCACCGGCACGCTGGCCGCGGCCCCCGGCAACGATCAGGAAGGCGTGTTTCATGGCCGGCACCCTAGCCGAGCCGGGTTGGTTTAGGCAAATCGAATGCCGCTGAGTGAATCATGTTGCAGCGCAGTAAAATCCTCGATAACATGGTCAACAAGTGGGCAGCCAAAAGTGATGGCTAAAAAATGAGCATAGAAATTGGTTCCGTTACCATTGAGGATCCCGTCATCCTCGCGCCGATGTCGGGCGTTACCGATCTGCCGTTTCGCCGTCTGGTGAAACGCTCCGGCGCCGGGCTTGTGGTTTCCGAAATGATCGCCTCGGAAGCGATGGTGCGGTCCTCGCGCCAGTCGCTCAAGATGGCCGAAAATACGCCCGAGGAATTTCCGCTTTCCATGCAGCTTGCCGGCTGCGAAGGCCATGTCATGGCCGAGGCGGCGAAGCTGAACGAGGATAAGGGCTTTGCCATCATCGATATCAATATGGGCTGCCCGGTCAAAAAAGTGGTGAATGGCTATGCCGGTTCGGCGCTGATGCGCGATCTGGTGCATGCCAAAAGCCTGATCACCGCCACGGTCAATGCCGTGAAGCTGCCGGTGACGCTGAAGATGCGCACCGGCTGGGACGAGCAGAGCCGCAACGCACCGGAACTGGCCCGCATCGCCGAAGGTGAGGGCATCCGTATGCTGACCGTGCATGGCCGCACCCGTTGCCAGATGTATAACGGCCGCGCCGATTGGAGTTTTGTGCGCCGGGTGAAGGAAGCGGTGTCGATTCCGGTGATCGTGAATGGTGACATCACTACCTTGCAGGAAGCGCGCGATGCGTTGGATCAATCCGGCGCAGATGGCGTGATGATCGGCCGTGGCGCCTATGGCCGGCCGTGGTTCCTGAGCCAGGTGATGGCCTATCTGAAGGATGGCACCGTGCTGCCTGATCCGTCGCTGGATGAACAGCAGGCCATCGTGCTGGAACATTATGATGCCATGCTGGAATTCTACGGCATCCAGACCGGGCTGAAGATCGCCCGCAAGCATGTGGCCTGGTATTCCAAGGGATTGCCCGGTTCGGCCGATTTCCGCACCCGCATCATGCAGATCGACCAGCCCGATGCAGCGCGGCGCGCAGTGCGCGATTTCTATGCGCCGCAGCTGGATCGGCTGGCAGCGTGACCAATATGCCCGATCTGGCCGAAACCCGCCCCGTGCTCGACGCCGCCCTGGTGCTTGGCGCCATCCCGAACCCGATCCTGGTGCTGGGCAAGCAGGGCGCGATTGAATATGCCAATCCCGCTGCCGAGCAGTTTTTCGATTCCGGCCTGGCGGTGCTGTGCCGGCAGAATATCCGCGATGTGGTGCCATTCGGCAGCCCGATCCTGGAACTGGTGGGCCAGGTGCAGCGCGACCGTTACGTGGTGTCGGAATATGATGTTGACCTAGGCTCGCCGCGTATCGGCGAGCGGCTGGTGGATGTGCAGGTTTCGCCGGTGCCGGAGAAACTGGATTACGTCATCCTGCGGCTTGATGAGCGCAGCATGGCGGCCAAGATTGATCGCCAGTTGACCCATCGTGGCGCTGCCCGCTCGGTCACCGGCATGGCCGCTGTGCTGGCGCATGAAGTGAAGAACCCGCTTTCCGGTATTCGCGGCGCGGCGCAGTTGCTGGAAGCCAATGCCAATGCCGCCGACCGCGAATTGACCCGACTGATCTGCGACGAGACCGACCGTATCTGCGCCCTGGTTGATGGTATGGAAGTGTTCTCCGACAAGCGCCCGATTGAGCGCGGCCCGGTGAACATCCACCAGGTGCTGGAGCATGTGCGCAAGGTGGCGCAGGCCGGCTTTGGCAAGAATGTGCGTTTCATCGAAAAATACGACCCGTCGCTGCCGCCGGTTTTTGGCAATCGCGACCAGTTGATCCAGATTTTCCTCAATCTGGTGAAGAATGCTGCCGAAGCAATCGATGGCGAGCCGGGCGGCGAGATTACCCTGACCACGGCCTATCGTCATGGTGTGCGGCTGGCGGTGCGCGGCTCACGCGACCGCCTGCATCTGCCTCTGGAGGTGACGGTGCAGGATAACGGCCCCGGCGTGTCGGAGGATATCCGGCCCTATCTGTTTGATCCCTTTGTCACCACCAAGGCGCAAGGCTCTGGCCTGGGCCTTGCATTGGTGGCGAAGATCATCGGCGACCATGGCGGCGTGATCGAATGCGACAGCCGCCCGCGCCGTACCGTTTTCAGTGCGAGGTTGCCCGTGCATACAACGCCTTTGGAAGCCGTGGTGGCGGGCGATAGCGGAGAGCAGGTATGAGCAACAAGGGTACCATCCTGGTCGCCGACGATGATCGTTCGATCCGCACCGTGCTGGACCAGGCCCTCGGCCGCGTCGGCTATCAGGTCCGCTCCACCGGCAATGCCGCCACGTTATGGCGCTGGACCTCGGAAGGCGAGGGCGATCTGATCATCACCGATGTGGTGATGCCGGATGAAAACGGCCTCGACCTGCTGCCGCGTATCAAGCGCATCCGGCCTGATCTGCCGATCATTGTGATGAGCGCACAGAAAACTCTGCTCACCGCTGTGAAGGCGGCCGAGCGTGGTGCGTATGACTATCTGCCCAAGCCCTTCGATCTGAAGGAATTGCTGCGCGTGGTGGAACGCGCCCTGAGCCAGCCGAAGGCGGTGCAATCGGAAGCAGCCGAGGCGGCGAATGATGAGGAAAAGCTGCCGCTGATCGGCCGCTCGCCCTCGATGCAGGAAATCTATCGGGTTATGGCGCGGCTTATGGGCACCGACCTGACCGTGCTGATCTCGGGCGAGAGCGGCACCGGCAAGGAGTTGGTGGCGCGTGCGCTGCATGATTACGGCAAGCGCCGCAACGGGCCGTTTGTGGCGATCAACATGGCGGCTATCCCGCGCGAATTGATCGAATCGGAATTGTTCGGCCATGAGAAGGGCGCTTTCACCGGCGCCAATGCACGTTATGCCGGCCGCTTTGAACAATCCGAGGGCGGCACGCTGTTCCTGGATGAAATCGGCGACATGCCGATTGAGGCTCAGACCCGGCTTTTGCGGGTGTTGCAGCAGGGGGAATACACCACCGTGGGCGGCCGCACCGCGATCCGCACCGATGTGCGCATTGTCGCCGCCACCAACCGCGACCTGCGCCAGCTGGTCAATCAGGGCCTGTTCCGCGAAGATTTGTTCTACCGCCTGAATGTTGTGCCGCTGCGGCTGCCGGCCCTGCGCGAGCGCGGCGAGGATATCCCCGATCTGGTGCGGCATTTCCTCAATCAGGCGCATCAGCAGGGTTTGCCGCTCAAGGCCGTGTCGCCCGAGGCGATGGAGCGGCTGCGCCGCTATCGCTGGCCCGGCAATGTGCGCGAATTGGAGAATTTGGTGCGCCGCCTGGCCGCACTTTACGCCGAGGAAATGATCGGCTTTGAGGTGATCGAAAACGAGCTGGCCGAGCCGCCGCAGGCCGCCAGGTCGCCGGAACCGAACGAGGAAGAGACCCTCACCGGCGCCATTGAGCGCCATATCACCAAGTATTTTGCCGCCCATGGCGACGACCTGCCGCCCAATGGTCTTTATGACCGCATGCTGCGCGAGCTGGAAATCCCGCTGATCTCACTCAGCCTGGCGGCGACTCGCGGCAACCAGATCAAGGCGGCTTCCATGCTGGGCCTCAACCGCAACACCCTGCGCAAGAAGATCCGTGACCATAACATCCAGGTTATTCGTGGCTTGAAATAGCTGATCTGGTCAGGCCAGCCCGGCAGATGCCAGCCGGGCTGCGCTGGTGTAGACTGGCGCCATGAGCCTGAAAGCGCCCCGTGGCAAAAACACGATACCAGAGCAAGCCGAGATGCCGGCCGCAGCACCCGGCGTGCTGCTCTGGCGCCGGCTGGCAGATTGGGTGGAACGCCACCGGCTGATGCGGTTTGTTGAAATCGGCGTGGCGCTGGCCGCCCTGGTGCTGGGCGTTTTCACCTATATTGCCATGACCCCGGGGGCCACCCGCGAATTCACGCCGCGTGAATTCCAGTATCTGCTGTTGGCCGATCTGGTGGCCTTGCTCAGTGTTACCAGCGTGGTGGCGCGACGGTTGGTGATGCTGTGGATGCAGCGGCGCCGTGGTGTTGCCGGGTCGCGCCTGCATGCCCGCCTGGTGGTGCTGTTTGCCGCCGTGTCGTCGGCGCCGGCGGTGCTGATGTCGGTTTTTGCCATGCTGTTCTTCAATCTTGGCCTGCAAACCTGGTTCAGTGACCGGGTCAATACTGCGGTCAATGCATCGGTGGCGGTAGCGGAGGCCTATTCGCAGGAACACCGCAAGACGATCCGGGCCGACATGCTGGGCATGGCCGTGGACCTCAACCGCGAGGCGCCCAATCTGGCGCGCAGCCCGATGCGGTTTCAGCAGACCGTGCTGGCTCTGGCCGGCATACGTGGTCTGGGTGAAGCTATGGTGTTCACCTCAACCCGCGAGATCATTGCCCAGACCCGGCTCGGCATGCAGTTTGATCTTGACCAGATCACTGACAACATGTTGCAGGATGCCGCGCGCGGGCAGCTTGTATTCATCGCGGCGGATTCCGATGAACGGGTGCGCGGCCTGATGAAGCTGGATGGCTTTGTCGATGTGTTTCTCTATGTCGGCCGTTTTATTGATAGCAAGGTGCTGGCCGACCTTGAGCGGACCCGCGCGGCGGCGCTGCAATATACCCGGCTTGAAGCCGAGCGCTCGGCACTGGAAGTCCGCTTCGCCGGCCTGTTCATTCTGGTTTCGCTACTGCTGTTGCTCGCTTCGATCTGGTTTGGCCTGCTGATTGCCACGCGGCTGGCGACACCAATTGGCGAAGTGGTATCCGCTGCCGAGCGGATCAGTGCCGGCGAATTGGCGGTGCGTGTCACCGAGCGGCCGGGCAATGACGAGATAGGCAATCTGGGCCGCGCCTTCAATCGCATGACCGGCCAGCTTGCCGCGCAGCAATCCCAGCTTATCGCCGCCAATCGCCAGCTGGATGAGCGCCGCCGGTTCACTGAAACCGTGCTGTCCGGCGTTTCGGCCGGTGTGATCGGTGTTGATCTGGCCGGGCGCGTCACCCTGCCCAATCCCTCGGCTCTGCGGCTGCTGGCGGCCGAGTTTGATGAGGTGACGGGCCGCGCCTTTGTGGAAGTGGCGCCGGAAATGGCCGCGCTTTTCATCTATCTGCGCGACAATCTTGCCGAGCAGGTGGCGCGTGGCCAGGTGGTGCTGCACCGTGAAGCTGAAGCGCGCACCTTGCTGGTGCGCATGGCGCGCGAAGTCACCGGCAACGAATTGTTGGGTTATGTGGTCACTTTTGATGATGTGACCGAGCTGGTGGCGGCGCAGCGAAATGCCGCCTGGGCCGATATTGCCCGTCGCATCGCACATGAGATCAAGAACCCGCTCACCCCGATCCAGCTTTCCGCCGAGCGGCTGAAACGTAAATATCTCAAGGAAGTCACCACCGAT
The DNA here is from genome assembly GCF_017994015.1 of Ferrovibrio sp. GTDB lineage: Bacteria > Pseudomonadota > Alphaproteobacteria > Ferrovibrionales > Ferrovibrionaceae > Ferrovibrio. Next base: position 5,748 of record NZ_JAGOLP010000037.1, read on the forward strand.
CCGGAGATTTTTGCGCAATGCACTGACACCATCATCCGCCAGGTTGGCGATATCGGCCGCATGGTGGATGAATTTTCCGCCTTCGCCCGCATGCCGCGCCCGGTATATCGCGACGAGGATTTGACCCAGATATTGCGCCAGGCGATTTTCATGCAGCAGGTGGCGCGCGCCGATGTGCAATTTGAAAGCCGCCTGCCGATTGAACCGGTGCCGCTGCGCTGCGATGCGCGGCAACTGGCCCAGGTGATGACCAATCTGTTGCAGAATGCGCTGGATGCGATTGATGGCCGCGAGCGCAGCGGCGAAGTGGCGTTGGAGCGCGGGTTGGTGCGGGTGGAGTTGCGCCTGGAGCCGGGCGATAGCGCAAATGAGGCCCAGGTGCTGATTCTGGATAACGGCCGTGGCCTGCCGGCTGAATTGCGCGGCCGGCTATTTGAGCCCTATGTGACCACCCGCGCCAAGGGCACCGGGCTCGGCCTGGCCATTGTCAAGAAGATCATCGAGGAGCATGGCGGCCAGATTGCCCTGGAAGATGCCCGGGCGTTTGATCCGCAAATGAAAAGTGGTAGCTTGGCGCGGATTCGGATGCCGCTCGGTGCCATGCCGGGCCACAGGTCAGCAGATGGCGGCGAACAGCAGGCGGGTGGGGATCGGCAGGCAGACGAAATGCAGGGCGGCGGAAAGCTGATTGGCGTTAACATGCTTGGTGTAAACCGACATGGCGCGTGACATTCTGATCGTCGACGACGAAGCGGATATCCGCAATCTTATCAGCGGCATTCTCGAGGACGAGGGCTATGAAACCCGCATGGCCGGCGATTCAGATGCCGCCTTGCGCGAGGTCGATTCACGCCGGCCCAATGCGGTGATCCTGGATATATGGCTGCAAGGCAGCCGGCTCGATGGTCTGGAAATCCTCGACCGCATCACCCGCGATCATCCCAATGTGCCGGTGCTCATCATTTCCGGCCACGGCAATGTGGAAACGGCGGTTTCCGCCATCAAGCGTGGCGCCTACGATTACATCGAGAAGCCGTTCAAGAGCGACCGCTTGCTTTTGCTGGTGGAGCGCGCACTTGAACAGGCGCGGCTACGGCGGGAAAACGAGGAACTGCGCCAGCGTTCCGGCGGCAGCACTGAGATGATTGGGCAATCGCCGGCCATCAATGCCTTGCGCCAGGCCATTGACCGTGTGGCACCGAGCAATAGCCGCGTGCTGATTTCGGGGCCGGCTGGCTCGGGCAAGGAATTGGTGGCGCGATTGCTGCACAACCGTTCGCGGCGTGCCGGCGGCCGGCTGGTGGCACTGAATGCGGCGGCGATGACGCCTGAGCGGATGGAAACCGAATTATTCGGCATCGAGGAACAGGGCGGCACGCATCGGGTTGGCGTGCTGGAAGAAGCCCATGGCGGCACGCTGTTCCTGGATGAAGTGGCCGATATGCCGCTGGAAACCCAGGCCAAGATTTTGCGTGTGCTGACCGAGCAGAGTTTTGAGCGCGTTGGCGGCCGCAATCGGGTGCAGGTGGATGTGCGCGTGGTCAGCGGCACCAGCCATGATCTCGCTGCCCGTGTGCAGCAGGGTTTGTTCCGCCAGGATTTGTATCATCGCCTCAACGTGGTGCCGCTGAAAGTGCCAGCCTTGCGTGATCGGCGTGAGGATATCCCGCTGCTGGCAAAACACTTTGCCAAATCCGAGGCGCATCGTCAGGGGGTGCCGGAACGCGAACTGGCCGAGGATGCGTTGCTGGCGCTGCAATCGGCGGAATGGCCGGGCAATGTGCGCGAATTGCGCAATGCCGTGGCCCGCTTGCTGATCATGATGCCAGGCGAACAGCGTGGCGCAATCCATGCAGATATGCTGCCCGCCGATCTTGGCGCCACGCCGCCGGTGGCGTTGCGGCCGGAAACAACAACCGAAGTGATGGCATTGCCGTTGCGCGATGCGCGAGAGGTGTTTGAGCGCGAATACCTGCTGGCGCAGATCACGCGCTTTGGCGGCAATGTGTCGCGCACCGCCAGTTTTATCGGCATGGAGCGTTCGGCATTGCATCGTAAACTCAAGGCGCTTGGTGTTGCCAACCTTGATCGCAATGGCGGTTAAGGCATTGGGCAACCGTAAGCATCGGCGGGGTAGGTAGGCTATGAAGGTCATCGTCTGCGGTGCCGGCCTGGTAGGCACCACCATTGCGCGCCAGCTTGCTGCCGAGGGCAACGAGGTGACGGTGATCGACCAGTCGCCGGAGCAGGCCCATAAGGTGGCCGAAACCTACGATCTGCGCTCCATTGTTGGCCATGCCTCGCATCCCGATGTGCTGGATCGTGCCGGCGCCGCCGATGCCGACATGCTGATCGCGGTGACCTATGCCGACGAGGTCAACATGATCGCCTGCGAAGTGGCGCGCGCGATCTTCAAGGTGCCGACCAAGATTGCCCGCATCCGGGCGCAGAGTTATCTCAAGCCGGAATGGTCTGACCTTTTCAACGGCGAGAATATCTCGATTGATTATATCATCTCGCCCGAGATTGAGGTGGCGCGGGCCATCCATCGCCGCATCCTGACGCCAGGCGCGTTTGACATGATCCCGTTTGCCGGCGACCGGCTGCGCCTGATTGGCGTGCGGCTGGAAGAGGAATGCCCGGTCATCAACACGCCGCTGCGCCAGCTCACCGAATTGTTCCCCGATCTCAACATCAATGTCTGCGGCATCATGCGCAACGACGAGATGAGCGTGCCGGGGGGCGACGATCATCTTGAAGCCGGCGACGAGATTTATTTCCTTGCCATGTCGGATCATGTGCAGCGGGCCATGCGGCTATTCGGCCATGAGGAGCGCGAGGCGCGCCGCCTGGTGCTGGCTGGCGGCGGCAATATCGGCCTGTTCCTGGCGCGTGAGATCGAGGCGCAGGAAGCTTCGGTCAACCTCAAGGTGATCGAGGCCAGCAAGGCGCGGGCCGAAAGCATTGCCAGCCAGTTGAACAATGCCGTGGTGATCCAGGGCGATACGCTGGATATGGATATTCTCAACGAGGCCAAGATCGGCAGCGCCGAGGCGATCATCGCGCTGACCAATGATGATGAGGTGAATATCCTGGCCTCGCTGCTGGCCAAGCGCGCCGGTTGCCAGCGCGCCATCACGCTGGTGAATAATCCGGCCTATGAAAACCTGATCGGCTCGCTTGGCATCGATGTGGTGGTGAACCCACGCTCCACTACGGTTTCCTCGATCTTGCAGCATGTGCGGCGTGGCCGTATTCGCGGGGTGCATTCCCTGCGCGATGGCGCGGCCGAGGTGGTGGAGGCGGTGGCTATTCAGACCAGCGCCCTGGTTGGCAAGCCGCTGCGCGAGTTGAAGCTGCCGGATGGCATCATGATCGGCGCCGTGGTGCGGGCCGATGAAGTGATCATCGCGCGCGGCGATCATGAGATCGAGGCCGGCGACCGACTGATCCTGTTTGTGCGCAAGGATGCGGTGAAGAAGGTGGAGAAACTCTTCGCCGTGCGCCTGGAATTTTTCTGAGGGAGTGGGCCGGATGAGCCGCGTGGTTTATGTCAATGGCAGCTACAGGCCGTATCACAATGCAGCGGTGCATGTGGAGGATCGAGGCTTCCAATTCGCCGATGGTGTTTATGAGGTGATTGCCATCATTGATGGCCGGCTGGTGGATGAGGAAGGCCATCTGGTGCGCCTGGAGCGCAACCTGGATGAATTGCGCATTGATCATCCGATGAGCCGCGCCGCGCTGCGCGTGGTGTTCGCTGAAACCATCCGGCGCAACCGGGTGCGGCATGGCAGCCTCTATGTGCAGATCACGCGCGGCGCGGCGCGGCGCGAATTTCCGTTCCCGGAAGCCATTCGCCCGACTTTGGTGGCGATTGCGCGGTCGCTGGATTGGGCCAAGGTGGCGGCCAATGCGGCCAAGGGCGTGGCGGCGATCACGGCCCCTGATCTGCGCTGGGCGCGCTGCGATATAAAGAGCGTCGGCCTGCTGCCGGCGGCTTTGGCCAAGCAGGCGGCCAAGGAAGCCGGCGCTTATGAAGCCTGGCTGGTCGACGAGGCCGGGCTGGTGACCGAGGGCAGTTCGTCGAATGCCTGGATTGTCACCCGGGATGGTGTGCTGGTGACGCGCCAGCTTGATCGGGCCATTCTCAGCGGCATCACCCGCTCGGCGATCCTGGCCTTGGCCGAAGCCGAGGGTCTGCGGGTTGAGCAGCGTGGCTTTACGCCTGAGGAGGTGTTTGCCGCCCGCGAGGCCTTTGTCAGTTCCACCACGTCTTTTGTCATGCCGATCACCAGCCTTGACGGTCGGCCGATCGGCAATGGCGCACCGGGTCTGCTAGCCGGTAAATTGCGTTTGCTTTATGAGGCTTATGCCGGCTCGCAAGCTGCGGGCGCACTGCCTTCGGCGCCGTATCTGGCGCCCTGAACCGGCAAATCGGCATTATGTTGCAGTGCGGCATCGGGTCGCGGTGGCGGCCTCGGGCCGTATCGGCCATTGTTTTGCCACACTTGCCCGCTATTCTAGTAGTATTGGTATTGCACGGTCGGCTTCGATAACCGCCCGGACTTTTGGCACTGCCGAAACAAAAAAAACAAAGAACGCGAGAACTACAAAAAAATGAAAGGTCCAAAGATGGCCGCCGAAAAGCCGCAAAACGTCCAGGACGTTTTCCTCAACCACATCCGCAAGACCAAGACCCCGGTCACCGTCTTTCTGGTCAATGGCGTCAAGTTGCAGGGTATCATCAGCTGGTTTGACAATTTCTCGGTGCTGCTGCGCCGTGATGGTCACATGCAGCTGGTTTACAAGCATGCGATTTCCACCGTGATGCCGTCGGGCCCGATCCAGTTGTTTGATCCGAATGCCCAGGCTGGTGCTGCGCCGGCCGGTGGCGCTGCAGCCGGTGGTGCCGGCCCGGCCGATTGAGCCCTTGACCGAGCCAACCGATAGCCCGGCCGATCCGAAAGGCGCCGGCCGGGCGCTGGTCATTCACCCCGTTCTGAAGGGCGCCAGCCCGGAGAAACGCCAGCCGGAAGCCCGGTTGGCGGAGGCCGTTGGCTTGACCCGCGCCATCGATCTGGATGTGCAGCATGCCGAGGTGGTGAATGTTTCCGCCTGGCGTCCAGGCACCCTGATCGGCCCCGGCAAGGTGGAGGAACTGGCGCAGTATATCCACGATAATCCGGTGGATGTGGTGGTGGTGGATGCCGCCGTCACGCCGGTGCAGCAGCGCAACCTGGAGCGTGGCCTGAAGGCCAAGGTGATTGATCGCACCGGCCTGATCCTGGAGATTTTTGGCGCCCGCGCGCGCACCCGCGAGGGCCGCTTGCAGGTGGAACTGGCGCATCTGACCTATCAGCGGTCACGCCTGGTGCGGTCGTGGACCCATCTTGAGCGTCAGCGTGGCGGCTTCGGCTTCCTCGGCGGCCCTGGCGAAAGCCAGCTTGAAATGGATCGCCGCATCATCGGCGACCGCATTGTGCGCATCAAGGCCGAACTGGAGCATGTGGTCACCACGCGCGGCCTGCATCGCCGGGCGCGGCAGAAGGTGCCATATCCGGTGGTCGCCCTTGTGGGCTATACCAATGCCGGCAAATCGACATTGTTCAACCGGCTGACCAAGGCGGATGTGTTTGCCAAGGATTTGCTGTTTGCCACGCTGGATCCCACCATGCGCGTGGTCAAGCTGCCATCCGGCCGCCGGGTGATCCTGTCGGATACGGTGGGCTTCATTTCCGATCTGCCGACCCATCTGGTGGCCGCCTTCCGTGCCACGCTGGAAGAGGTGATCGCCGCCGATCTGGTGCTGCATGTGCGCGACATGGCGCATCCCGATTGGGCGGCGCAGGGCAGCGATGTGGATGCGGTGCTGGCCTCGCTTGGCATCAATGCCACGTCGGGCCACAAGCTGTTGCAGGCCTGGAACAAGATCGACCAGCTGGATGCCGAGGGCCGCGAGGCGTTGCTCAACCAGGCCGACCGGCAGGACGATGTGGTGGCGATTTCGGCCCTGGATGGCAGCGGTTGCGAAGCCCTTCTGGCGCGGATTGAACAGCGCCTCGGCGACGACCGGGTTAATCTTGACCTGACCCTGCCGGCTGCCGATGGCGCCGCACTGGCCTGGCTGCATCGCCATGGCGAGGTGCGCAGCCTGAGCGAAAAGGATGGCCTGCTGCATCTGGCAGTCAGTCTCAGCCCGGGCGAGTATGGTCGCTGGCAAAAGCGGCAACAGCAGGGAGCTTGAGATGATCGACATGATGGCGGTGAACCGGCTGCTGGTGGATGCGGCGCGGGAAACCATCCTGCCGCATTTCCGCCGCCTCAAGGCCGGCGATATCGATACCAAGGCAGGGCCGCATGATGTGGTGACGGTGGCCGACAAGGCCGCCGAAGCCTGGCTGACGCCAAAGCTGATGGCCTTGCTGCCGGATTCCGTTGTGGTGGGCGAGGAAGCAGCCAGTGCCGATGAGACGATCATGGATGCCCTGCGTCGTCCCGGCAGCGCCTGGCTGATTGATCCGGTGGATGGCACCGCCAATTTTGCCGTTGGCTCGCCGCTTTTTGCCGTGATGGTGACATTGGTGCGCGATGGCGATGCGGTGGCAAGCTGGATTCACGATCCGGTGCGGCATGTCACGGCGATGGCGCGCCAGGGCCAGGGTGCCTGGATGCTGGAAGCCGATGGCAGCGAGCGCCGCTTCCGCCTGCCCAAGCCGCCCAGTCTGGCGCATATTTCCGGCGCGCCGAATATCCGCTATGGCGACCGCGATTTCGCCGCCGGTATCGCGCATCGGCTGGATCGCACCGCCGGTGTGATGATCCTGCGCTGCGCCGGCCAGGAATATCTCGCCATCGCCGAAGGTCAGATCCATTACGCGGTCTACAATCGCGCTCTGCCATGGGACCATGCCGCCGGCTGCCTGCTGATCTGCGAGGCTGGCGGCGTCGCCAAACGGCTGGATGGCAGTGCTTATCGCGCCGCTGACAAACCCTGGGGCAGCCCGCTGGTTGCCGCCTGCGGCGATGAGCAATGGAATTGGCTGAAAACGGGTCTTTTCTCGACCTGATTTGGGGTGCGAAGAAGCCCCCCCCAGCGTTGCCCCTGAGGGGTGGGATATGGTAGCTTCCGAGGCCTGATTCCGCCGCGCCAGACGTGGTTGAATCGAGGTTGGAATTGTCCTACGCCGCAACCTCCCGGAATTCCCAATAGTGACCGATCAGCCGCCGCTTCCGCACGATATTCAGCCGATCTCCATCGAGCAGGAGATGCAGCGCAGCTATCTCGGCTATGCGATGAGTGTCATCGTCTCACGCGCTCTGCCTGATGCGCGAGATGGCCTCAAGCCGGTGCATCGCCGCATCCTCTATGCAATGCAGGAAAGCGGCTACACATCCGACAAGCCTTATCGCAAATCGGCCCGCATCGTCGGCGATGTGATGGGTAAGTATCACCCGCATGGCGACCAGTCGATCTACGATGCCATGGTGCGCATGGCGCAGCCTTTCTCCATGGGGCTGATGCTGCTGGATGGGCAGGGTAATTTTGGCTCGATGGACGGCGATCCGCCGGCGGCGATGCGCTACACCGAAATCCGCCTGGCCAAGACCGCAGAAGCCATGCTGGACGATATCGACAAGGATACGGTCGATTTCCAGCTTAATTACGATGACAGCACCCGGGAACCCACGGTGCTGCCGGCGCAATTCCCCAATCTGCTGGTGAATGGCGCCAACGGCATCGCCGTTGGCATGGCCACCAACATCCCGCCGCATAATCTGGGCGAAGTGGTGGATGCCGCCTGCGCCTATATCGACAATCCGGATATTACGCTGGATCAGTTACTGGATATCCTGCCGGCGCCGGATTTTCCCACCGGAGGCATCATCCTGGGCCGCGCCGGGGCCAAGGCGGCGATGTATACCGGGCGTGGCTCGGTGGTGGTGCGTGGCCGCGCCGTGATCGAGGAAATCCGCAAAGACCGCGAAGCCATCATCATCACGGAAGTGCCCTACCAGGTGAACAAGGCCACCATGGTGGAGAAGATTGCCGAAGCCGTGCGCTCCAAGCGTATCGAAGGCATTGCCGATCTGCGTGATGAATCCGACCGCGATGGCGTGCGCGTGGTGGTGGAGTTGAAACGCGATGCCATGGGCGAGGTGGTGTTGAACCAGCTCTACCGCTTCACGCCGCTGCAAACCTCGTTCGGCGTCAACATGCTGGCGCTGAATGGCGGCAAGCCGGAATTGCTCAATGTGAAGCAGTTGCTTGGCGCCTTTGTTGATTTCCGCGAGGAAGTGATCTCGCGCCGCACCCGTTTCCTGCTCAACAAGGCGCGTGACCGCGCCCATGTGTTGGTGGGGCTGGCGATTGCGGTGGCTAATATCGACGAGGTGATTGCGGTGATCCGCGCCGCCCCCGATCCGGCCTCGGCGCGTGAGAAGCTGATGACCCGGCTATGGCCGGCCAGCGATGTGGCGTCGATGATTGCGCTGATCGATGATCCCAGCCATCGCGTGGTGGATGGGCATTACCGCCTGTCGGAAACCCAGGCGCGCGCCATTCTTGATCTGCGTTTGCAGCGCCTGACGGCCCTGGGCCGCGACGAAATCGGCGACGAGATGCAGCAGCTTGCCGTGCAGATCAACGAATATCTCGCCCTGCTGGCGGATCGCAGCAAGCTGATGGCTTTGCTGCGCGGCGAATTGGTGGCAGTGCGGGATCGCTTCTCGGTACCGCGCCGCACCGAAATTCAGGATCTCGAATTTGAGGCCGATGCCGAAGACCTGATCCAGCGCGAGGATATGGTGGTGACGGTGAGCCATGCCGGCTACGTCAAGCGCACGCCGCTTTCCACCTATCGCACGCAGAAGCGTGGTGGCAAGGGCCGCTCGGGCATGGCCACCAAGGAAGAGGATTTTGTCACCGAGCTGTTCGTGGCCAACACGCATCAGCCGGTGCTGTTCTTCTCCAATATCGGCCGCGTCTACAAGATGAAAATCTACCGCCTGCCGATAGGCAACCCGCAATCGCGCGGCAAGGCTTTCGTCAACCTGCTGCCGCTTTCGGAAGGCGAGAAGATCGCCGTGGTGATGCCGTTGCCGGAGGATGAGGCAAGCTGGGGCAATCTGCATGTCGCCTTTGCCACCGCCAAAGGCTATGTGCGGCGCAACGATCTGTCGGATTTTGTCTCGATCAATGCCGGCGGCAAGATCGCGATGAAGTTCGAGGGCGAGGATGCCGACGACCAATTGGTGGCGGTGCGGTCCTGTTCAGACCAGGATGATATCCTGCTGGCCAGCCATCAGGGCAAGTGTATCCGTTTCCCGGTTTCGGATGTGCGCAGTTTCCAGAGCCGTTCCTCCACCGGCGTGCGCGGCATGAAGCTGGCCGATGGCGACCGCGTGATCTCGATGTCGATCCTGCGCCATGTCGACGTGACCGCCGAGGAGCGTGAGGCTTATGGCCGCCGCAAATCGGCGCTGGAGCGTATCGAAGCCGGCGAAAGCGGCGTGGAATTGCCGAGCGAAATGTCGGCCGAGCGTTTCACCGCCTTGCAGGCTGCCGAGCAGGTGTTGCTGACCGTTACCGAAAAGGGCTATGGCAAGCGCAGTTCGGCCTATGAATACCGCGTTACTGGCCGTGGCGGCTCGGGCATCATCAATATCGAGACCACGGCGAAGAATGGCGATGTGGCTGCCACCTTCCCGGTGGAGCATGGCGACCAGATCATGCTGGTGACCGATGGTGGCCAGTTGATCCGCTGCCCGGTGGACGATATCCGCATTGCCGGGCGCAACACCCAGGGCGTCATCATCTTCAAACTCGCGGAAGGCGAGAAGGTGGCGTCGGTTGCACATCTGACCGATAATGGCCAGGCCGATGAAGGCGGTGGTGACGATGGTGACGCGGGTGATGCGGCGCCAGGGGGAGAAGAGGGAAGCGACGCATGAGCAAGACCCGTATCGGGCTGTATCCGGGCACGTTTGACCCGGTGACCAAGGGGCATTACGACATCATCAAGCGCGCCGCCAAGCTGGTGGACAAACTGGTGGTGGGCGTGGCGGTGAATGCCGGCAAGGGGCCGCTTTTCTCGCTTGAGGAGCGCGTTGCCATGGTGCGCGAGGAAATCGGGCCGTTAATGCCCGGTGCCACTGAATTTGAGGTCAAGCCGTTTTCCAACCTGCTGATGCATTTTGCCATGGATATCGGCGCGGCAGTGATCATCCGCGGCCTGCGCGCGGTGTCGGATTTTGAATATGAATTCCAGATGGTGGGCATGAATGCCCGGCTCAATTCCGAGATTGAGACCGTGTTCCTGATGGCATCCGACAACCACCAGTTCATCGCCTCGCGCCTGGTGAAGGAAATCGGCATTCTGGGCGGCGATGTGGCGCCGTTTGTGTCGCCGCGTGTGGCCGAGCGGCTGCTGACCCGGGTGGCGGCGGTGAAAGCGGCGGAGAAGCCGGAATGATACGCCGCAGCTTTCTGAACCGCTCCCTGGCCCTGCTGGCCGCCCTGCCGTTTGCCAATCTGCCCTTTGCCGCCAAGGCCCAGGCGACCGATCCGGAAAACACGTTGTTCATGGAACTGGAATGGGGCCGGGTGGTGATTGCCATGCGGCCCGATCTGGCGCCCCGGCATGTGGCGCGGATCAAGGAACTGACCCGCAAGGGCTTTTATGATGGCGTTGTGTTCCATCGCGTGATTCGCGGCTTTATGGCGCAGACTGGCGACCCCACCGGCACCGGCGGCGGCGGTTCGGGCCAGAAGCTAATGGCCGAATTCAACAACGAACGCCATGTGCGCGGCACGGTTTCGATGGCTCGCACCAACGATCCGAACAGTGCCGACAGCCAGTTTTTCATCTGCCTGGATGCCGCGCCGCATCTCGACCGGCAATATACCGCCTGGGGCAAGGTGGTTTCGGGTATGGAATTTGTTGACAACATCAAGAAGGGGGCGCCGGGCAGTGGCCAGGTCAGCAACCCTGACAAGATTATTCGGATGCGCGTAGCCGCCGACGTGAAATAAAAGGAACCCCTTATGAGCGCCGATCTCGAAAACACCCTCTATCTCGAACTCAAGGGCGGCCGCGTCACCATCGCGCTCAAGCCCGATCTGGCGCCCAAGCATGTGGCACGGATCAAGGAACTGGCCCGTCTGCATTTTTATGATGGCCTCAAATTCCACCGGGTGATCGAGGGTTTTATGGCGCAGACCGGCTGCCCAAAAGGCACCGGCACCGGCGGCTCGGGGCAAAATCTGAAAGCCGAATTCAATGATGCACCGCATATGCGCGGTACCTGCTCGATGGCCCGCGCGCAGCATCCGGATAGCGCCGACAGCCAGTTCTTCATCTGCTTCGATGATGCCCGTTTCCTGGATGGTCAATATACCGTCTGGGGTCAGGTGACCGAGGGCATGGAATTTGTCGACGGCATCAAGCGCGGCAGCCAGCGCGATAATGGCGCGGTGACCGATCCGGACAAGATCGTCAGCCTGCGCGTTGCCGCCGACGTCTGATCAATCCAGGGCCACGCGGCCCGGCCAAAATGCTGGTAGATGATTTTGACTTCGCCCTGCCGGCGCATCTGGTCGCCGAGCGGCCAGCCGTGCCGCGAGATGCCGCGCGCCTGCTGCTGTGGCCGGGTGACGGCGCCGAGCATAGCGTGCGCGATCTGCCCGATCTGCTGCGGCCGGGCGATCTGCTGGTATTCAACGATACCAAGGTGATTCCGGCGCGGCTCTATGGCCGGCGCGAGCGCGAGCCTTTTGTGGCTGCCGAAGCCCTGTTGCTGAAAGCCCTGGGCGGGCGGCTATGGTCGGTCATGGCCAAGCCGGCGCGGCGTTTCAAGCCGGGCGATGCGCTGCTGTTCGAGGGCGGCTTGCGCGCCGAGGTGGCCGAGAAGGGTGCGGGCGTGGATGGCCTGGTGCTGCGCTTCGACCGCGATGATGCCGCCGTGCTGGCCGCGCTGGAGCAGAGCGGCGCCATGCCTCTGCCGCCCTATATCGTGGCGCAGCGCCGTGCCGATGCCCGCGACCGCGAGGATTATCAGACCGTCTATGCCGCCCGTGCCGGCGCCATCGCAGCGCCCACGGCGGGTTTGCATTTCACGCCAGAGCTGCTTGCGGCCCTGGCGGCGCGTGGCATTGCCCAGGCGAGTGTCACCCTGCATGTCGGCGCCGGCACCTTCCTGCCGGTGAAAGCCGAGCGGGTGGCCGAGCATCGTATGCATGCCGAATGGGGCGAGGTAAGCCCGGCCACGGCAGCGGCAATTGCCAAGACCCGGGCGGTGGGCGGCCGTGTTGTGGCGGTTGGCACCACCAGCCTGCGCCTGCTGGAAACCGCAGCACGCGAAAGCGGCGATGTCGTGGCTTGGAGCGGCGACACCGATATTTTCATCACGCCGGGCTTCCAGTTCCGCGCCGTGGATGTGCTGATGACCAATTTCCACCTGCCGCGCTCCACCCTGGTGATGCTGGTGGCGGCTTTCATCGGCTGGCCCGAACAGCGCGCGCTGTATGCCCGCGCCATTGCCGAGGGCTATCGTTTCTATTCCTATGGCGATTCGTCGCTGCTGTTCCGGAACCCGTCATGAGCCTGAATTTTTCCGTCCTTGCCCAAGATGGCGCGGCCCGGCTGGGCAAGCTGGATACCGCACATGGCGTTATCGACACGCCGGTTTTTATGCCGGTGGGCACCGCTGCCACGGTGAAGGCGATGACACCGGCGGCAGTGGCTGCCACCGGGGCGCAGATCATCCTTGGCAACACTTACCATCTCATGCTGCGGCCAGGCGCCGAGCGCGTCGCGAAGCTGGGCGGCCTGCATAAATTCATGCATTGGCCGGGGCCGATCCTGACCGATTCCGGTGGCTTCCAGGTCATGTCGCTGGGGCAGTTATCGAAGGTCACAGAACGCGGCGTGGCGTTCCAGTCGCATATCGATGGCGCAAAATATGATCTGACGCCGGAACGCTCGGTTGAGATTCAGGATTTGCTCGACGCCACCATCACCATGCAGCTTGATGAATGCGTGGCCTATCCAGCGGAAGCCAAGCGCGCCGCCGATGCCATGCGGCTGTCCCTGCGCTGGGCCGAACGCTGCAAGGCGGCGTTCCGCGACCGGGCGGGCTATGGCCTGTTCGGCATTGTGCAAGGCAGCACCTTTGCCGATTTGCGCGCCGAGTCTGCGGCTGGTCTGCAAGCCATCGGCTTTGATGGTTATGCCATTGGCGGCTTGGCCGTGGGCGAGCCGCAGGAAGCCATGTTTGAAACGCTGGATCATACCGTGCCGCATCTGACGCCGGATCGGCCGCGTTATCTGATGGGCGTGGGCAAACCCTCCGACCTGGTGGGGGCGGTGCTGCGCGGCGTGGATATGTTCGATTGTGTGCTGCCAACCCGCTCCGGCCGCACCGGCCAGGCCTTCACCCGGCGCGGCACGGTGAATATCCGCAATGCCCGCCATGCCGAAGACCCGCGCCCGCTCGATGAAGAATGCCGCTGCCCGGCCTGCACCCATCACAGCCGCGCCTATCTGCATCATCTGGTGCGCTCAAACGAAATTCTCGGCAGCGTGCTGATGACCTGGCATAACCTGACCTATTTCCAGGATCTGATGGCCGGCATGCGCGCCGCCATCGGCGCCGGCCGCTTGCAGGCTTTTGCCGCCGATTTTGCTGCCGGCCAAGCCTTGGGCGATATAGACCCGCTGTGACATGGACAAGCTAAAGCGCCATGCCAGGGTGTTCGGTATCGCGCTGATTTTCGCCATGCTGGCCTATGGCCTGGCGCATCTGGCGGTGTGGCTGACCCGGCATTGGTGGAATTGAAAGCGCTCAACTGCCGGCCTTGCCGCGATATGGCAGCCGGGGCATTTCAGGGCCATAAAGTTGGGCCACCAGCAGGCGGTTGATCTCGCGGCCCGTTGTTGGCGCCAGCGGCAACAGCAGGTAATCCACCGGATAGCGCCGCCCTTCGAAGCTGCGTTCGGCCTGTATTTGCACAGGCTGGAGTGACTCGACGGCCAAGCGGCATGCTTCCGGCCCGGTGCTGGCAACAACCTGGTCTTCATGCTCATGCATCCAGATGCCCGTGTGGTCGCGTCCCCGCCGGGCAACCAGATCGGTACCGATCAGCCGGTAATTGAAGCGCAGCATGCCGTCGGCATCACGTGCCACGCCAATAATAATCAGGCTGCCAAGCAGGTAGTTGAGCTTTATCGGGTCGGCAAAGCTCGAGGCAGGCAAGCCGCCCTGGGATGCAGCCAATCGCCACTCTGTCAGCAGCCGCTGCAAAAGTGGATGCTTCACCGGCTCGTCGGCAGTAAGCAGGCCATATTTTGGATTGATTATGCCATTCCCCGGCATGCCGCGGTTCCGGTGCAGCCTCACTGTTGGAAAAAGCCTATCCACCCTATGGGCGGACGTCCAATGCTAATTGGCAGGCCAGGGACTTCTCAATATTTCGTCTTCTGCAGCGCGGATTCCCGCTCGGCTGGGTCCTGGTGCCGCGTATGGGGGGGCGCGATGAGGCCCCCGGTGGGGTCCGGTCAGGCCCCCCCTCGCGCTTGGCGCCCCCCTGCCCACGGAATTTTTTGCCATTTTTTACCGAATGTCCGGTTATGGTCGGAAGCAGACTGAAGCAGGGTGGATAATGATTGAATTGCTGAAAGACATACCGTGGAAAGAAATCGGCTCCGCTTCGGGGCTTGTCAGCTTGGCGATCCTGCTTTTTAAGGGGTGGCCGCGCTTCTGGCTTCAGCCGGGCGGCGATGCGATAGCAAAGCCGTATTCGGTGATTGTCACTTGCCACAATCCGGGCACCACTCCGATCTACATCAACCGCGCTTGGAGCAAGTGCATTCGCGGGAACGGCAATGTTGGAATCTTCAACGCCTCGATCAATGATGTTCACGGTGTCGTCCGGGCCCTCTACAACGTGAGGCATGGCCGATACAACGAGATGATTCCCGCCGGTGAAAGTCGCGGGATCAAGATCAACACCATCGATGAGGGCAGCTTGCACGTTGTGATTCTGCGCTGGGATCGTGGTGATTGGATTCCGCGCTTCAAGTTCATTTTCATCAGCGCAGATCGCGCCCGCGATTTAAACGAAATCCCGAAGCCCTGAACGAGGCAGCGGTGAAATCAAGTTTGCTGGGCAGCCACATACCCTTCGGTTTTCGCCGCCGATTTTGCTGCCGGCCAGGGCTTGGGCGATATAGACCCGCTGTGACATGGACAAGCTAAAGCGCCATGCCAGGGTGTTCGGTATCGCGCTGATCTTCGCCATGCTGGCCTATGGCCTGGCGCATCTGGCGGTGTGGCTGACCCGGCATTGGTGGGGGTGGCAGGATCGGCGAGAGGGGAAGTGGTGGGTCCGACGGGATTCGAACCCGTGACCTCTCGATTAAAAGTCGCTTGCTCTACCAGCTGAGCTACGGACCCACAACGCGGCGGACCATAATTGCCGGGGGCGGCGCCGTCAACCACCCTGTCCGGTGTTGAAAACCCTGATTTTACGGCAATTTTCTGAAGGCGATCAGCACCTGGCCAACCTCCAGGCCAAACTTGCGCACGGCGGCCCGATTCAGCACCACCTCATCATCGAAGCGATAGAGCCAGTCATCAAAGCTGACATCGATGCCGCCGTCATCGGTTTTCAGCGTGATGTCATAGCGCCAGCGGAAACCATTGCCCTGGGCGACACCCTTGGCCTGGCCCAGCACATCATCGGCCTGGCCGGTAAACTGGTCGCCCTGGCGGCGGATGCGCCAGACGCGCCGCTGGGTTTCGCCATCGCTGAAGCGAAAATCCTCTTCCAGCACCAGATCGGCGCCATCCTGGCGGCCAAGCAGTTCTACGGTGAATTGCCGCACATTGCCGCCGAAGCGCGGCTCGAACAAACCCCAGGCTTTGGAGCGGCCGAGGAAATACCGCTCCAGATCAAGGGCGCCGTAAGCGGCAAGGCCAGCCGGATCGGGCCGGGTGGGGCCGGCGCAGCCGACGAGCGGGGTGATGATAAGCAGCAGCAAAGCTGCAAGGCGAAGCGGACGCATGCCGATGACATAGCCCGAATGCCGCTGCGGACAACTGCAACAAAAAAAACGGCGGCCCGGTTGGGCCGCCGCTGTTTTGCGCGAAACGCTGTCGTGTTTAACGGAACAGGCTGAGCAGGGTGTTGGGCTGCTGGTTGGCGATCGACAACGCCTGCACGCCGAGCTGCTGGCGCACCTGCAACGACTGCAGGGCGGCGCTTTCGGCAGCCACGTCGGCATCCACCAGGGCGCCGAGGCCTTTCTTGGTGGCATCCACCAGTTCATTCACGAAGCTCTTCTGCAGGTTCAGCGAGCGGCTTTGCGCCGCCACCGAGGCGGAAATCGAGTTGACCAGCGCTTCGAAGGTGTTCAGCGCCGCCAGCGCCACCGAATACTGGTCGGCAGTGGCGAAAGCATCAATTTCGGTCTGCACCGCAGCGGTGCCGCTCGACAGGGCGGTGCCGGTTTGCAGCGTCAGCGTGGTGCCGGACACGTCCGCAACGAAGGAAATCGACTGCGCGGTGTTGAGGATGTTCTTGCCGTTATAGGTCGCCTGATCGATGAAATTGGTGATCTGATTGACGATCGCGGTGGCGTCATTCTGGTAGGTGGTGCGCTGATCGGCCGTCAGCGAGCCGTCAGCCAGATTGGCGAATTTCGCCTTGAGGTCACCAACCAGGTTGGAAATACCGGTGAGCGCGGCAGCAGTGACCTGGCCGAGGCCTTCACCGGCGGCGAGAGACGACTGGACCGAGGCATAGGCCTTCACATTGCCGCGGATGCCCTGGGCAACGGCGAAAATGGCGGCGTCATCAGCGGCGTCGGCGATGCGGAAGCCGGTCTGAATGCGCTTCGAGGTCTTGTCGAGTTCAGCATTGGTGGAGCGCAGCGACGACAAAGCGACGAGGGCGCCGATATTGGTGTTGACTGAGTTGGCCATGGCTAGGTTCCTTTCTGGGCCTATTTGGATGCATTAGCTTTAATCGGGAGATGTTAACAATCACTGAACGGAACATACGTGATTCGTAGGGAATTACCTGTGTGTTTTTTATAATTCTGCGGGTTTTGGCATAATTTCTTGTTCACGCAGGGCTTGCAGGATGGCTGTGTTCGCGGCGTAGCGCGTCTGGAAATAGTCCCGGCTTGGCACCCAGAAACGGATGCCGAGCACCAGGCCGTTGGCGGTGAATTCATGCACGCCGATCTGCGCCGGCGGCCCGGCGGCCACTTCGGCAAAGCCGGCCAGCGCCTGGCGCACGGCCTTGGCGGCGCGCTCCTGATCGGCATCCAGGGTCAGGTGTACACGGGTTTCCACCACATGATGACTGCGTGAATTGACAATGATTTCGCCGTTAATGGATTTGTTTGGAACAGTGATTTCCTCACCATCCTGATTGCGCAGCACGGTGGCTGAGAGCGTGATGTCCTGCACCACGCCGCTGACCCCCTTCACGGAAATAGTGTTGCCGACCACAAAAGGGCGGCTGAGGATGATGGCCAGGCCGGCGCCATAATTGGACAGCGGCCCCTGGATTGCCAGGGTGGCGCCGAAGGCGCTGGCACCGGCCAGGGCGATCAGCGGCGCGATGGAAATGCCGAAATTGCCCAATGTGATCAGGATCACAGCAACCAGCACTGCGATTTTCACGGCATTGCCGAATAGCCGGGCGAGGGTGACATCAATCTGCTTACGCTCGGCCAGGGCGGTGGTGCGGGCGCCGAGCCATAAAGCCAGTTTGAGGCCGATGGCAAACACCACCAGGGCGCCGAGGATTTGCAGGCCGTAGCGTACCAGGAAATCCAGCGCCACCTCTGCCATGCGGGTAACGGCGGTCAGCTCTTTATCCATTGCGGTCTCCATCGACTCGGAAAATCGCCGAATCCTGGGCAAATCTTAATCCTGCTGCAAGCAGGGAGCCAGCAATCCGTTTATACTCAAACTTGCGCAGAACCGCCGCATTGGCGAGACTGTGGCGCGTTGCGGCGCTATCCAAGGAGGCAGCAGATGGCAAAATTCTATGTCGAGGGCGGCATTTTCAAGGATTTAGCCGATCCGGCGCCCCAGCCCGGCACCGAGGAAAGTTATGGCCCGTTTGACACCGAGGGCGAAGCCGACAAGGTGTGGCGCGCCCGCATGTCGGAAAAGATTGATATCTGCAACCACCGCCTGCGCGTATACCGCCGGGATTGAAGGAATTTTGCAGCCGCGTTAATCGCTTGCTAACGGCCCTGGCGCACAGAATACACTGATGCGCGGGGCGAATCGGTTCCCCCGCCGAAAGGAAGCTGCGTTATGCTGAATTCCCTTTCTGCGGGGCGGATCATCGTCAACCGGGGCGAGTTAAGGCAGCGTGCGGTGAATTTCCGGAGCGGCCAGGAACTCCGACTGACGCCGGAATTGCGCGGCAAGATCGAGAAGGTGATCGTGGAAACCCAGAGCGATTTCGAGCAGGCGGCGCGGGAAAGCCTTCGCAACATGCGTGATGCGCTGACTTCGGCTTCCTTCAACCAGGTAGGCCGCGCCAGCTATTATGAGTGGATCCATGATCTGGCGGTGGAGATGAAGGGCCAGGGCGGCCTGTTCAATTATCCGCTGCTGTCAGTTTATGCCGATATCCTGAAGCAGTTGACCGCCAATCTGACCGAGAGCAATCAGCGACTGCACAAGATTATCGGCCTCAATATTGATGCCATCGGCGTGGTGGTGACGCGCAAGCTGACCGGCCCGGGCGGCAGCGTGGAGCGCAAGGTGGCCGAGGCGTTGCGCGAGGCCAATCAGCGTTTCCGGCTTGGCAGTGGCGGCGCCACAACCGGGCTTGAGCGCAAGGTGGCCAGTGCGATCCGCAAGCTGGATGGCAAGCCGGAAATCCGGCCAGGCAACGAAGTGTTGCCGCCGCTGAATGACACGGCACGGCAATGGCCGACCGGCCGGCGTGTGCCGGTGAATTGAGAGTGGGTAGAGGCAGTAATGGCAGCAGACAGCCAGGATGATGGCAACGAACCGGCTTTTGACTGGCGCCCGCAGCGCATCAAGCCGATTGCCGCCGCCGAAGTGATTGCTGAGGCGATCAAGGCGGCGGATACCAGCTATTTCTTCGAGAACTACACAAAGCAGTCCAATGCCGTGATCAAGGCTTTGCGGCAGAACGGCTATGTCATCGTGCCATATTATCCCACCGTGGAAATGGTGAAGGCGGCGATGGATGAATTGCAGTATGGTGCCAACAAATTCACCAATGTGGTGATGCCGATGTATCTGGCGATGATGAAGTCGGCGCCGAAATCGCGCTGAGCAGCGCCGCTCCTGGCCCGGATACTGGCCTCGGCAAACATGTGATGGAGAAGGGAGTGTTTCGGCCATGAGCCGCGACAAGCTGGTCGCCTTTCTGCGCGCTGCCGGTCCCGACCGCGCCAATGTGATCCTGAGCCGGCTGCCGCCGCAGGAAGCCCAGGCAGTGCGCCAGGCGATGGACCAGAGCCCCAATGTATCTGCCGCCGTGGTGGAGCAGGCGGCTGATGCTGCCGCCACCTTTGTTGCGGCCATCACGCATAATAAACGCTGAGATGCGGCGCGGCTTTTTCCTGTTGCTGCTGCTCATGCCGGTGCTGGCGGCAGAACAGGCTTGGGCGCAGAGCAACGATCCGGCCTATGGCCTTGGCCCAGGGCGACGACCGAAGCGCGAGATGCCCTGCATGGATGATCGTGAGCAGAAGGCCGAGGCGCTGATTCGCACCGGCATAATCCTGCGCGAAATTGGCCGCGAATGTGCGCGGCGGCGCGTGGATATGGACTTGTTGCCACTGTGGTATGCCTTTGATGCCGCCAATGCCGAGCAGATCCAGGCCGCAGCGCGCTTGCGTGGCGCAGCGCTGGAGCGGAATTACCCTGAAACGCCGGAAGTGGCGTTGCGGGTGGATAACCGGCTGATCGCTTCCACCGGTCTGCTGCGCATGGCCAACGAGGAATGCAATGTGGCGCGCAACCTGGTGCAAAGCTTTGCTGAATATAATGACTTCGTGCGCCACGCCCAGCGCACCGAACTCGGCCGGGTGAAAAACATCTATCCGATATGCAAGACACGCAACAATCGTGGCGACCGCTGAACTTGCGTCAGTTCGGCACCACGATGATGCGGCCGTTATCCAGCACCACGCTGCCGGCGCGGAATACCGAGGCGCCATAAGGATCAATCTGGCCCAGCACGCGCACCCGGTCACCGGCCTTGAGGCCACTCAGTTCCTGCCAGGTCGGGCCAAGATTGATCACGATGGCCGAGTTGCCATCATTCAGCACAAAGGTGCGGGGTTGCGGTGACAGCAGCAATCCCGCCAGCAACACAGTCCGGCCGCGCGGAATCTCGGCTATCGGCGTCGGGTTGGGCAGGCCGATAGTGGCGGGTGGCGCGGTGCGGCGGGCAGCGGGTGCCGGGGTGGCCTGGGCCGGTGATGTTGGCCGTGCCGGAGTCTGAACAGCCGGAGTCTGAACAGCCGGAGTCTGAGCAGCCGGGGCCTGAGTGGCGGGTGCCTGAGCCGCCGGGGCCTGCTGGCCGGCCTGATTGCCTTGGGCAAAACCCGGCAAAGCTGCGGTCAGGCCCAGCAGCAGGCCCAGAATGGCACGCATCAGATGCATCGGCCGCCATCCACCTCCATGCACACCCCGGTGATGAAATCGGCTTCGTCGGAAGCCAGATAGAGCGCGGCATTGGCGATATCGCGCGGCGTGCTGAAACGGCCAATCGGGATTGTTGATACGAATTTGGCCTTCATCTCGTCGGTTTCCTCGCCGCCCATGAATTCTTTCAGCATTGGCGTCAGGCCGGCCACCGGGTTGAGCGCGTTGACCCGAATCTGCTCCGGCGCCAGTTCCACCGCCATGGCCCGGGTCAGCGTGATCACAGCGCCCTTTGAGCCATTATACCACACCAGGCCGGGGCGTGGCCGCACGCCGGCTGTGGAGGCGATGTTGATAAAGGCGCCACGGCCGCGTTTGCGCATTTCCGGCACGGCATACATCGCCGCCAGATAAATGCTTTTCACATTCACGGCGAAAATCTTGTCGAAGGTGGCTTCGTCGGTATTCAGCAAGGGCGCATTGCGCTGCGGCATACCGGCATTGTTGATCATGATGTCCAGGCCGCCGAACTTCGCCACCGTGCCGGCCACCATCGCCTGCATTGATGCTGCCAAACTGACATCGGTATGCAGCGCCAGGGCCTGACCGCCGGCTGATGTAATCTCGCCGGCCACCCGCTCGGCTGCGGCCAAATTGAGATCGGCCACCGCCACCGTCGCGCCTTCGGCGGCAAAACGCTTGGCGATGCCTTCGCCGAAACCCGAGCCGCCACCAGTGACTACCGCCACTTTGTTTGCCAGTCGCATCCTGTACGCTCCTCCGTCAGACTTTATATATGCGCCGGCATGTCGATAACGCGCGCGGCGGGAAAAACCATCCGCGCCACTGTACCCTGGCCGAGAGCGCTTTCAAGCGTGAGCGTGCCGCCATGCGCCTGCATCAGCCGGCGCGAGAGTGGCAGGCCCAGGCCGCTGCCTTCGAAGCGGCGTTGATGCGAGCCATCGGCCTGCACAAAGGGCTCAAAGACGCGGGCAAGATCGGCTTCATCAATGCCGATGCCCGAATCGCGCACAATCAGTTCCAGCCCGTCATCGGCGCTGCGGGCGATGCTGATGGCGATTTCGCCACCTGGCGGGGTGAATTTCAGCGCATTCGACAGCAGGTTGAGAATCACCTGCCGGGTCATGCGCGCATCGGCATGCAGCAGGGGTGGTTCCGGCCCGATATCCAGATTGTCCACCAATCGGATGGCGCGGCTTTCGGCGATTTCGGCCAGCGACCGCAGGCAGACCCGCGCCAATGCCAACAGATCAATCTCCTCGGCATGCGGCACCAGCTTGCCGGCCTCGGCGCGGCTGAGGTCGAGCACACCATTGATCACAGTCAGCAGGTGGCGGCCGCTATCCAGGATGTCGCGCACATATTCCTGGTATTTCGGCGCGCCAAGCGGGCCGAGATGCTGGCGGTCGAGCAATTCGGCAAAGCCGATGATCGAATTCAGCGGCGTGCGCAATTCATGGCTCATATGGGCCAGGAATTCGCTCTTGGCGCGGCTGGCGGTTTCGGCCGCATTCCGCGCATGCGCCACTTCAGCTTCCACCCGGGTCTGGTCGGTGATGTCGTAAAGCACACTCAGCGCCACCTGGCGGCCATCAAACAGGATTGGCCGGCCCTGCACCTGCAAGGTCAGCGGCGAGCCATCCAGCCGCCGCGCCTCCATGCGCACCGGTTCCGGCATGATGCCTTCCTGCTGGATGCGCCGGCTGCGGGCCAGAGCAAGTTCGCGGTCAGCGGGGTCCAGTATCTCAAAGATGTTGCGGCCGATCAGCGCGCCGAGATTTTCCGCCCGCAACATGCGCACCGCGCCCGGATTGGCAAAGATCACGCGGCCAAGGTCCTGCACGATGAACCCATCCGGCACCAGATCAAACACCGCGCGCAATTGGGTCTCGCGCGCCTCCAGCTCGGTTTCGGCGTGGCGCTGCTCACGCAGGCTGCGCAGCAGCCGGGCCGCCAGCAGGCCGGCCAGGCCAAAACAGGCCAGGATTGCCGCCGCCAGCAGCAGGAAACGCTGCCCGTTATGCTGCCACCACAACATCACCCAGCTTTCCCCGGGACAGCGCACTTCCAGCGCCAGGCCAAAATCCGTCAGCAGGGCAGGGCGCAAGGTGAACCATGGGTCAGTGCCAGGCTCGCCGGCGTCCAGCCAGGCCGGGCCATCCTGGCGCAGCCAGCGCAGGCTGCTGCCGCTGCCGGGCAGGCGCCCGACATCCTGCGGCAGCACAAAGCCGATTACCGCCCAGTCGCTTGGTCGGGCCGGATCGTGATAATCCACGGCATGCAGCAGGCTGGCGCAGAGCCGCCCGGGATCGGCGTCGTCGCACGCATAAGGGGCGCCGACCCAATCATGGCTGTTCTTATGCAATTCTCTGATTTCAATCAGTAATTCTGCCAGATTGGGCGGTGCTGGCAGCTGCCCCAGGCCGCCGATTGGCCGCCCTTCGGCATCCACCAGCAACAGGCTATGCTCACGCTGCACCACATCGGCCAGAATGGCGCCGCCGCTTTGCAGCAAGCCTTCGGCATTGCGGGCCAGATCGGCCAAACCATCGGTCAGCAGGCCGATATTACGCGCTTCGTGAATTCTGGCCGCCAGGGCTTCGGCCTTGGTGCTGGCTTCGGCTTCGCTCAAGCGTCGCAGCGCCGACGCTTCCCGCGCCACATCTGCCGCTGCCCACAGGATCAGGGCGGTGATGGCGAGAAGCGGCAGCAGCACGGCAATCCGGAGGTTCGCGCCCTGCGTGTTTTTCATTGCCGGTAAGCCTATCAGCCCGAAAATGCTGCGACAATCCGTCATATAGTCTAAGGCATGGAAATTCCTTGTACGCGGGGTTGCAGGAGACTATTAGAGAGGCGCAATTTCCGGCTTTCCCTCATTCGGATTCGATTTCACGCCGATGCGTGCCTCCGACACTTCGCCGGGCCAGCCCGATCCGGTTTCCGCCATGCAAGCCGTGCCCGGTCAGGTGCCCGATCTTGCCGTGGTCATCCCTGTGCATAACGAAGCCGAGAATATCGGCGCGTTGCTCGCGGAAATCTGCGCCGCTTTGCGTGGCCGCATCAGCTTCGAGATTGTGGCGGTGGACGATTGCTCCACCGATGCCTCCACCGAGACCCTGCGCCAGCTGGCGGCCACGACGATGCCGGAATTGCGGCCGATCCGGCATCGCCGCAATGCCGGGCAGTCGATGGCAGTGCTGAGCGGCGTGCGGGCCGCCCGGGCGCCCTGGATCGCCACGCTGGATGGCGATGGCCAGAACGACCCGGCCGATCTGCCGGCCTTGTGGGATATGCTGCGCGCTGAATCCGATGGCGGCGCCCGCCTGCTGGTGGCCGGCCATCGCACCCGGCGCCGCGATACCTGGGTGAAGCGCTATTCCTCGCGCATCGCCAATGGCGTGCGCGCCCGGCTGCTGGGCGATGCCACGCCCGATACCGGCTGTGGCCTGAAGATGCTGGCGCGCGATTTTTTCCTGCAATTGCCGGCTTTTGACCATATGCACCGGTTCCTGCCGGCCCTGGCCCTGCGCCATGGTGGTCGGGTACGCTCGGTGCCGGTCAATCACCGCCCGCGCGGCGGCGGTGCTTCGCATTACGGCACCTGGGGCCGGCTCAAGGCCGGTATCGTGGATATGATTGGTGTGATCTGGCTGCAACGCCGTTGGCGCGATAGCGGCGGCTATGATCCGCTGAACTGAGTTGGGAGTTGGCGCCATGCTGGCTGAATTTATCGAGCGGCTGCTCGACAATCTGAGTTTCTGGGCAATCATCGGCTTTGGCGGCCAGGCAGTGTTTGCCTCGCGTTTCATCGTGCAATGGATTCATTCCGAGCGCGTGCGGCGCAGCGAAATTCCGCTGGCTTTCTGGTATATCAGCTTGGTCGGCGGCATTGTGCTGCTGATTTATGCCGTGCACCGCGCCGATCCGGTTTTCATCATCGGTCAGGTCACCGGCCTGTTCGTTTATGTGCGCAATCTCAATCTGATCTATCGCGAGCGCCGTCGCCTCGCGGCACAGGTGACCTGATGCCGTTGCTCGGCAGTCGGCCGGCGCATCTGGCCACGGCGGCGTTGTGGCTGCTGCTGGTGGTGGCCGCGCTGATCGCCCGGCCGCTGATGCCGATCGACGAGACGCGCTATGTCACCGTCGCCTGGGAAATGCATCTCGCCGACCATTGGCTGGTGCCGCTGCTGAATGGCGAACCCTACCACCACAAGCCGCCCTTGCTGTTCTGGCTGATCCGGCTTGGCTGGATGGTGTTTGGCGTGTCGGAAACCTGGGCGCGGCTGGTGGCGCCGCTTTTTGGCCTTGGTGCCTTGGCGCTGACCGGCCTGCTGGCGCGGCTGCTGTGGCCGGGAGAATTGGGCCGCGATAGCGGCGCGCTGGCGCCGCTGCTGCTGCTCGCCGGGGCGTGGTGGATGCTGTTCGCCACCCTCACCATGTTCGACCTGATGATGGCTTTCTTTGCACTCGCCGCATGGATCGGCCTGACCCTGGCGCTGCATCATGGCCGGCGCCTGGGCGGTCTGCTGCTGTTTGGCCTCGCCATTGGCTTTGGCATCCTGGCCAAGGGGCCGGTAATCCTGGTTTATGCCCTGCCGCCGGCGCTGTTTGCGCCGCTCTGGGTGGGTAATCTGCAAATCCGTTGGCTGGGCTGGTATCTCGGTGTACTGGCCGGCATTGTGCTGGGCGCCGCTATCGGCCTGGCCTGGGCCTTGCCGGCGGCTGAAGCCGGCGGCGCCGCCTTCAAGCAGGCTTTGCTCTGGGGCCAGACCGCTGGCCGCATGAAGGATAGTTTTGCCCATAAAAAGCCGTTCTGGTGGTATCTGCCCTTGCTGCCGCTGCTGCTGGCGCCGTGGCTGTTCTGGCGCCCGACCTGGCATGCGCTGTGGCTCGGCAACGGCGCCTGGCGCGATGCCGGCCTGCGTTTCTGCCTGATAGTCGGCCTCAGCGGCCTCGTGGTGTTTTCAGCAATCAGCGGCAAGCAGCCGCATTACCTGCTGCCGCTGGCGCCGGCCTTTGCCTTGCTGCTGGCGCATGGCCTGGTGATGGGGCGGGCGATTCCGCGCCGCCTGGATGCCGCCTTGCCAATCGGCTTCATCCTGCTGCTGGCGGTGGCTGCCCTGGCGCTGCCCTTCATCCTGCAAGCCCGGCCGGCCCTGGCCGAGCGGCTTGATCTGCCGGATTGGGCGCTGGAGCAGCATGCCGAAGTGGTGCTGGCGCTGCTTGGCTTTGCCCTGCTGGCGATAATACTGGCACGCGGCACGGGGCTGGGACGGCAGCTTGGCGCGGTCATCACCGTGGGCGCCGGCCTGTTTCTCACCGTTCATCTGGGCGTGTTTCCGCCGGCCCGGCTGGCTTATGACGGCGCCCCGGCGGCGTTGCAGATCAAGCTTGCCCAGGATGCCGGCCGGCCGGTGGCCTTTGCCGGCGACTATCATGGCGAATATCAGTTCCTGGGCCGCCTGGCCAAGCCGCTGCCGGAAATCGAATATCGCGATATTCCGGCCTGGTTTGCCGCCAATCCCACGGGCCTGATGGTGGCGCGCTATCGTGAGGAGCGCCTGGCCGTTGGACCAAAGCCGGTCTACACCCAGCCCAAGCGCGGCCGTATCATGGTGATCTGGGACAAGGCGGCGCTGGATCAGCGGCCGGATTTTTTCACGCCGCATTAGGCAATAGCAAAAACAAAAAAGACCGTAAGCGGGAGGCTCCTGTGGGTTTGTTTGACGGATTTGAAACCAGGCGCCTGATGGGTGCCGGCGCCGAAATCAACCTGC
Source organism: Ferrovibrio sp. (assembly GCF_017994015.1). Taxonomy (GTDB): domain Bacteria; phylum Pseudomonadota; class Alphaproteobacteria; order Ferrovibrionales; family Ferrovibrionaceae; genus Ferrovibrio. The sequence goes on from NZ_JAGOLP010000037.1 coordinate 32,207, forward strand.
GTATTGCCGGTTCCGGCCCGCCCTTGCTGCTGCTGCATGGTTATCCGCAAACCCACATCATGTGGCACAAGCTGGCGCCGCGCCTGGCCGAGCGTTTCACCGTGGTGGCGGCCGACCTGCGCGGTTATGGCGATAGCGGCAAGCCGGCTTCCGACCCGCAGCACCGGGTCTATTCCAAACGCGCCACCGCCGCTGACATGGTGGCGGTGATGCAGCAACTGGGTTTCCCGCGTTTCCGCCTTGCCGGGCATGATCGCGGCGGCCGGGTTTCGCATCGCATGGTGCTGGACCATCCGCAGGCGGTGGAGCAGGTGGCGGTGCTGGATATCATCCCGACCCTGACCCTGTTCGAGACCTTCAACCAGGCGGTGGCGACAGCCTATTACCACTGGTTTTTCCTGGCCCAGCCGGTAGGCCATCCGGAGCGTATGATCGGCGCTGACCCGGATTATTACCTGGAGAGCAAATTGCGCGCCTGGTCGGCGGGGGATGATGTCTACCCGCCCGAGGCGATGGCGGAGTATCAGCGCTGTTTCCGCGACCCGGCCACCATCCATGCCACCTGCGAGGATTATCGCGCCGGCGCCAGCATCGATCTGGCCGATGATCGCGCCGATGCCGACAAGCGCATTGAATGCCCGTTGCTGGTATTATGGGGCGGCAAGGGTATCATGCACCGGCATTATGATGTGCTGGCCACCTGGCGCGACAAAGCCCGGGATGTGCGCGGCGCGGCTATGCCCTGCGGTCATTTCCTGCCCGAGGAAGCGCCCGAGGAAACCTATCAAGCCCTGAGCGCGTTTTTCGCCTGAGGTAAGGAGAGCAAGTGACAACCGTTTCGCCCCAAAGCCCCGACCCGGACAAGCCGGCAATCATCCTGCCGCCGCCGCGCCCGAGCCTGTGGGTGCGGCTGCGCACCTGGTTTCTCGCCGGCATCATCATCACAGCGCCCATCGGCCTGACAATCTATCTGGTGGTTATCACCATTGAGGCGATTGACCGCAATGTGAAAAGCCTGATCCCGAGCGGTTATGAGCCAGAGCGCCTGCTGCCGCCGAACCTGCCCTTTGGTGTGCCCGGCCTGGGCGTAATTGCCGCTGTTTTGCTGCTCACCCTGGTGGGCTTCCTGTTCACCAATTTCCTCGGCCGCTCGCTGCTGCATTTCAGCGAACGGCTGGTGGCGCGTATGCCGGTGATCCGCGGCCTCTACAGCGCGCTGAAGCAGATTTTTGAAACCGTATTTAGTCAATCCGGCCAGTCTTTCCGCCAGGTTGCCCTGGTGCCATGGCCGGCCAAGGGCTCATGGACCATCGCCTTTGTCACCGGCGAACAGACCGGCGAAGTGGGCACGCGGCTCGGCCGCGAGCTGATTGCCTGCTATGTGCCCACCACGCCCAATCCCACCGGCGGCTACATGGTGTATTTCCCGCGTGAGGATGTGCAGGTGCTGTCAATGAGCGTCGATCAGGCGATGAAGCTGATCATTTCCTGCGGCGTGATCGTGCCGCCGGAAAAGGGTGTTGCCGAGCCGCCGAGCGCGAAGTAGGGCGTGTCGCTAACGCGTCATGCCCGCGAAAGCGGGCATCCCTTTTTTTACAAAAAATATGTCAGAATTCCCTAGAAAATGGATGCCCGGGTCTTCGCCCGGGCATGACGACGGTCAGGGGTGACTCGAAAGTGAGCATGATGAGTGAGGGGTGGCGTTACCATTCCATGC
>NZ_JAGOLP010000095.1 GCF_017994015.1 Ferrovibrio sp.
CGGCAATCACGCCGTTCAATGCGCCGGTGAATCTGCTGGTGCAGAAGGTGGCGCCAGCCATCGCTGCCGGTAATGCCGTCGTGGACAAGCCGGCGCCGGCGGGCACCCGCACGGCTCTGCGCCTGGCCGAGCTGTTTCAGGCTGCCGGCTGGCCTGATGGCTTGTTCAATGTGGTGACCGGCGATCGTGCTGCCGCCCTGGCTGTGTCGGCGCATCCCGATGTGCGGGCGGTGTCATTCACCGGTGGCACAGCAGCCGGCGAGGCTCTGGCACGGGCTGCTGGCGCGAAGAAATTTCTGGCTGAGCTTGGCTCAAATGCCGCCAATATTGTGTTGGCCGATGCCGATCTGTCGGCAGCGGCGGCAAAGATTGCGCGTGCCGGTTTTGAAGCCAGCGGCCAGCAATGTATTTCGGCCCAGCGGGTGCTGGTGGATCGTGCTGTGCTGGCAGCATTTACGCCACTATTTGTTGAAGCTGTGGCCGGCCTGCGGGTTGGCCCGGTGGCCGATGCCGCAACCGATATCGGCCCGATGGTGAGCTTTGCGGCGGCGGATCGGGTGTCGGCAATGGTGCAGGATGCGGTGGTGCATGGCGCTGAATTGCTGCTGGCGCCAAGGCGGGAAGGCGCTTTGCTTTCACCGGCCATTCTGCTGAATGTGCCGGCAGAAGCACGCTTGTGGCGCGAGGAGGCATTTGGCCCGGTGGTGGCGATCGTGCCGTTTGATGGCATCGATCAGGCCATTGCTCTGGCGAATGATTCGCCCTTTGGCCTACAGGGGGCGGTATTCACCAACAATCTGGCGCATGCCTTTCGTTTCTCTGAAGAATTTGAAGTCGGCTCGCTCTGGGTCAATGAAGCCAGCCGTTTCCGGCTCGATATGTATCCCTTTGGTGGCGTGAAGCAGAGCGGCGTCGGCCGCGAAGGTGTGCGGTATGCCATTGAGGAATTGTCGCAGATCAAATTTACCGGCATTCGGCTGACAGCCTAGTGCCGGGCCTGAAACAGGAGGGGCGGCAATGCAGTCATTAAAAGTGGTGGTTTTTGAAGGGGTGCAGAACCTGGCGATTTTCGCCGCCCAGGCGCAGGGCTATTTCGTTGCCGAAGGCCTGGATATAACTCTCAGTTTCACGCCGGATTCCACCATCCTGCGGAATGGCCTGGCTGCCGGTGAATACGATATCGCGCATACGGCGGTGGATAATGCCATTGCCATGGTGGAATTGGCGCAGCAGGACGTAGCGGTAGTGCTGGGTGGTGATAGCGGCTTCAATGCCCTGCTGTTTCAGCCTGATATTGCCAGTTTCGAAGCGTTGCGCGGACAGACAGTGCTGGTGGATGCGCCGAACACCGCCTTTGCCCTGGCGCTTTACAAGATCATGCAGAAGCATGGCCTGGAGCGTGGCGATTACATTGCCCAGCCGGTGGGGGCGACGCCGTTCCGTCTGGCGCGGATGCGTGAGGATAAGGCAGCCAAGGCTTCGATCATGAACCTGCCTTTCCGCATCCTGGCGCAGCGCGCCGGCTTGCGCCTGGTTTGCGAAGCAACCGACGAAATCGGGCCATATCTTTCCACTGCCGGCTTTGTGATGCGGCCCTGGGCGCAGCAAAACCAGGCTGCACTCACCAGCTATATCCGCGCCTATCTGCGCGGGCTGCGCTGGGCGCTGACGCCAGCCAATCGGGCCGCCGCTATTGCCTTGCTGGCCGAACGGCTGCGCTTGGCAGCCGATGTGGCGGCAGAGGCCTTTGCCATCGCCAGTGCCGAGGGTGGCCTGGCGCGCGATGCGGCAATCGATATCGACGGGTTGAGCAATGTGCTGGCTTTGCGCGCCGATGTGGAGGGGCAATGGGGCGGCCAGGCGCCGCCGGCCGAAAAGTATATCGATACGCGGTTTTACGCAGCGGCGCTGGCGTCGCTGAACTGACGTTCACATTAACTGGAGTGAAAAGGAGAAATTCATGGGTGTTGCTCGTCATAAGCGTCCGAAGGAACTTGAAGACAAGTCGCTGGAGGAAATCCTTGCCAGCCATGTTGGCGAGTTCCGCAGCAAGCGGGCGGATTGGGCGGCCTTCGAGGATGCCAAGATCGAGGGCTTCAAGCGCGCACAGCATCGTTTCATCGGTGCCGGCGGCTCCGGCAAGCATAACGATCCCACGGTGATCCCGGCCCGCAACATGACGCTGTCGATCATGTATGTCGAACCCGGCCAGGGCAATGCGGCGCATACGCACGAAGTTGAAGAAGTGTTCTTTGTGCTTGATGGCTTTCTGGATGTGTTTGTTGAGGATGAAGATGGCCGCCGGCTGACCAAGCGGCTTGGCAAATGGGATTGTATTTCCTGCCCGCCGGGTGTGATCCATGGCTATGAGAATAACAGCCTGGAGCGCGTGTATTTTCAGGTCATGCTGGGCCGCGCCAAGCCGGAAACCATGGGCTATGCCGATGAACAGCTCTATGAGCGCCGTGGTGCGCATTTGGCGGAAAAGGATTGAGTGACGCTGTGGTGCTTGGCTGGATTCATGTGCGCCCCAAACGCGTATCCAGCCAAGCGCTGCGGATGTGCTTGCTGCGCGGCGGTCAAATTTAGGGCTGATGACGCAATAACGGCTGCTTTCATGCTCAAAAAATAGGATGCGGATTGTTGCTGGTTGCGTTGGTTGTAAATTTTGTAAGTGACAAGAAACCGCTTTGCGTATGCGTTTTTTGTATCTATAAAAACTGACGAGTTAGTAAAGTAAGAAAAACTCGGTGCTGCTGGCGGCAATCATTCGCAAGCAGATTCCGTTGGGGTGGCGAAGCGCTTCAAGGTGATGTGATGCAGATCATGGTCTGCATTTTGCAAAGCCAGGCGCGGTATAAACGGAAGGAAATCACATGGAACAACTCTCCAAGTATTCATCGCGTCGCCGCCTGCTGGCCGCGGCAATGGTAGCTGTGGCGACCGGTTTTGTGGTGCTGCCGGCGCATGCGGCCGAGCCGCGCCCGGTCAAGATGCTGCTGGACTGGATTCTGAATGGTCCGAATAGCGGCTTCGTCGTGGCGCGCGAGAAGGGCTTCTACAAGGAAGCCGGCCTCGATGTCAGCATCGAGCAGGGCAAGGGCTCGGGCAGCACCGCCCAGCTGATTGCCAGCAAGGTAGCCGATTTTGGTTTCTCGGATGGTTTCGTTGTCACCAACGGCATTTCCAAGGGTATGGATGTGAAGGTGGTGGCCGGCATCTTCCGCCGCAATCCCACCGCAGTGATTGTGTTGAAGGATTCAGGGATCAATTCGCCCAAGGATCTGGAAGGCAAAACCATCGGCATCGCCACCGGTGCGGCGCAGTTCCAGCAATGGCCGGCCTTTGTTGGCGGCTGCAAGCTTGATAGCAGCAAGATCAAGGTGGTGAATATCGATCCGGCCGGCTATGTCGCCTCGCTGGTTGCCGGCCAGCTCAATGGCGTGGCTGGTTTTGCCCAGGGCATGGTTCCCACCGTGGAAGTGCGCGCCAACAAGGAAGCCAGCATCTTCTGGTATGCTGATTGCGGAATCACGGCGGTCAGCAATGGCATTATCGCGCATAGCGATTATGTGAAGGCCAATCCGCAGGTGGTGAAGGATTTTGTGCGCGCCAGCCTGCGCGGCTTCCTTTATGCCCGTGCCAATCCGGATGAAACCACCGATATCATCAAGAAGTTTCAGCCGAATGCGGTGCCGGCCATATCCAAGCGCGAAATGGCCATTTCCTGGACCAACTGGGTTACACCCAACACCGCCAACAAGCCGCTCGGCTGGATGTCTGAGCAGGATTGGGCGGCGACCATCGAAACAGCGAAAAATTTCGGTGGCATGACCGGCCATCTGACCACGGCGCAAATCTACACCAATGAATTTGTGCCCACTGAGGCCGAATTCATTCCGCCGCAGAACTAAGCCAAGGTCAGGTTCGGCGCAGTGATGTGATACTGTCCCGTTCACCGCAGCTTTGCGGTGAACGGGCGGATCACACATAGCCTCTCGGAGTTCAGGATGACGCAAGTTGCAGCAACGCAGGATGATGGTGGCGTCCCGTGTTTGAATATCGACCAGATCACCAAGGTCTATAATACGCCGACGGGAACCGTGCGGGCGCTGGATGAAGTTTCAATCAAACAGCGACGCGGTGAGTTTCTCTCGATTGTCGGTCCCAGCGGCTGCGGCAAAAGCACGCTGCTGATGATTGCCGCCGGCCTGTCGGCACCTTCCACCGGCGCCATCTTTGCTGAAGGCAAGCTGGTGACGGCGCCCCGCACCGATATCGGCATTGTGTTTCAGAGCCATGTGCTGCTGGAATGGCGCACCGTGCTGGGCAATATCATGTTGCAGGCCGAGGCGCACAAGATCGAGCGCAAGGAAGCCGAGCATCGTGCCATGGCGCTGCTGCGTTCGGTGGGCCTGGATGGTTTCGAGAACAAGTATCCGCACGAACTTTCCGGCGGCATGCGCCAGCGTGTTTCCATCTGCCGTGCGCTGGTGCATCAGCCCAAACATCTGCTGATGGACGAACCATTTGGCGCGCTGGATGCGTTGACCCGCGACCAGATGATTCTCGACATGCAGAAGCTCTGCAAGGAACATGAAATATCGGTGCTGCTGATCACGCATAGTGTGGCAGAGGCGGTTTTCCTGTCTGACCGCGTGATCGTGATGACGCCGCGCCCAGGTAAGATAGACCGCGTTATCGATATCGATCTGCCGCGCCCGCGCCGCCTGGTGGACCGCGAGAATCCAAAATTCAGCCGCTACAGCCGGGAAATCCTGGAGATGTTCCTGGCACGCGGTGTGCTGCGCGAGTGAGCATTGCGGATGGCGCCGTGTTGCCTGGGCGCCGGTTTATGATAGTTGCAGAAGGGGTGGTAAGATGACACAGGATGTGGAAGCGGAGGTATTGCGCCGTCGCAAGGCTTTTGAGCGACGCGAGCGCATATCGTCGATTGTTTATCCGGTTTCGGTGGTCGTAATTCTGCTGGTGATATGGGAGGTGCTGACGCTGGCCTTCGATATCCCGATTTTCTTGTTGCCTAAGCCCACCATTGTGATTGATGCCCTGGGCGGCAACATGGAATTGATCCTGCGGGAAGGGATGGTCACGGCGCTTGAGATTGCACTGGGCTATCTGCTCAGCATCGTGGTTGGCATACCGCTGGCATTGGCGATTTTTCTGTGGCCGATTTTCTCGCGGTCGATCTATCCGATCCTGATCGCCTCGCAGGCAATGCCGAAAGTGGCGGTGGCGCCGCTGCTGATTGTCTGGTTCGGCTTCGGCTTGCTGCCCAAGGTGCTGATCGCCTTTCTGATTGCCTTTTTCCCGATTGTCATCAACACCGTGATGGGGCTGACCTCGATTGAGAAAGAGAAGATCTATCTGGCGCGCTCGATGGGCTTGGGGGTGTTTGATACCTTTTTCAAGATTCGGCTGCCCAATGCGCTGCCATCGATTTTTGGCGGCCTGAAAATCTCCATCACCCTGGCGGTGGTTGGTGCCGTTGTGGGTGAATTTGTCGGCGGCAATGCCGGCCTGGGTTATCAGCTCATGGTGGCTAATGGCAGCATGGACACACCGCTGCTTTTCGCGGTTTTGTTCGGCCTCACCATTCTTGGTATCGGCATGTTCTTCCTGGTTGAACTGGCTGAGCGCCTGATTGTGCCTAGCCACATGATCGGCGCCGGCAATGGTGGCAGCCGCGAGTCAATGTAGGCCAGGAGGCCAAGCCATGTCGCTCTATAGCCTGCTGCGGCCACTCCTGTTTCAGCTTACGCCTGACCGGGCGCATGACCTGGCACAAACTGCGCTGCGCTGGGCTCTACCCTGGCAGGTGCTTGGCGCGCTCTCCGGCTTGCAGCAGGCAAAAGCGCGCCCGGCGCAATATGCCGGCGTGACTTTAGCCAATCCGATTGGGCTGGCTGCCGGTTTTGACAAAAACTGTGATCTGCTGGATGCGCTGTCGCAGCTTGGCTTTGGTTTCCTCACCGTTGGCTCGGTGATGCCAGAGCCGCGTTTCGGCAATCCGTTTCCGCGTCTGGTGCGCCACCCTGCTGAGGAAGCGCTGGTTGACTCCATGGGGGTGCCCAGCAAGGGGCGGGCCTATGCGGTCGAGCGATTGAAGGCTTTTGACCGCCGCCGCACCATACCGATCCTGTGTAATATCGGCGGCTTCTCGGCCGAGGAAATTGCGCGCGGCTTTTTTGAGGTCGAGCCGTATATCGATGCGGTCGAGATCAGCCTGATGTGCCCTAATGTGCTGGGGCCGGGTGAGCATTTTGATGCCATCGGCCTGCTGGAACAGATATTGGGCATGATCGGGAAGCGCCGCAAACCAGCCACGGTGCGGGTGCCGAATGATGTGGCGCCATCGGATGAATTGCTGTCGCGGCTGATTGAAACCTGCATTGCCGGTGGTGTGAGCGGTATCAAGATCGGTGGTGGTCGGCCGGTGGTGGAGCCGGGCCTTGGTACCGGTCGTGGCACATTGCATGGCGCGCCGATCCGTGATGCGGCATTGACCAATCTGAAGCGCGCTGTGGGCTTTGCCGCCGGGCGGCTGGATGTGAAGGGCAATGGCGGCGTATTCACCGCCGCACAGGCGGCGAGCATGCTGGATGCCGGCGCTGCCTGCATTGATCTCTATTCGGCTTTTATCTATCGCGGCTGGGGCATCGCGCGCGAGATCAATCGCGGATTGGCTTCTCGCGCTGCTTGAGGCGTGCGATCAGGCGCGCAGCGGATCACGCATAAAATCCAGGATGGCATCGCCCAGCGCGCTTTCGGCCGTGTTGAAATGGCCGATGATTGACGTGTGGTTATGGCGTTTCAGCCGCATCACCGGTGGCGCCTTGCGTTTGGCCAGCGCCAGCCGATGCGCCAGTTCCAGGCAATACAGATCAATCAGGGGATTCTCGAATTCGGCAAAGCCGACAAAGGTGGGGATGCTATCCGGGCCAACATGCGTCACCGGCGACACATCGTCGTAGCGGCTGGCATCGGCGCCATAATAGGTTTCCACCCGGCGGGCATTGGGGTTTTCCGGCAGATTGTCAGCGCGCACGCGGCCGCTGATCACAATCAGTCCGGCCAGGCCGGGGCCAGAGGCCGGTTGTAGGCGTTTGTCATAGGCATAACTGCCAACATGCGCGCCGCCGGCAGAATGCCCCATCAGGAAAATCCGTTCGCGATCAATGCCGAGTGTCTCCGCATTGTCGTGGGTCCAGGCTACCATGCTGGCCACATCGCGGCTGGCTTCGGGATAGGCCGAATCATCGGCCAGGCGATAGCCGATGTTGATACCCAGCACGCCATGGCGGGCGAAGAAATGCAGCACGTTGGCATAGATTTCACTGCTGCGGTTGCGATGCCCTTCAACAAAGGCGCCGCCATGCACAAACAGCAAGGCCGGGCGCGGCGCGCCATCCGGCAGACCGGCATAGGGCGCCAGCGGATGAAAAACATCAAAGCGCTGGCGCGGATGCGGGCCATAGGCGATATCCGCTTCCACCCGTGCGGCATGTTTGGGCGCTGCTGCCAGCAGCTTGGAGAATTCATCGATCATGCGGCGCACATTGCCGCCGGTATCGGCGCCCCAGCGTGGTCCGATCTCCGCCATCAGGTTCCATAATTCGTCAGGAATCACAGGCAGGGTGGTTGGCTCGGCTTGGGTCATGGCAATTGTACAATGCGGCTGGAATGGGGGGACAGGCCAGTCAGTCTATAGTATAACCGCCAGCGAGACGCTATCCGGAAAGTCATGCGGAAAGCGGGCCGCCCCAA
>NZ_JAGOLP010000038.1 GCF_017994015.1 Ferrovibrio sp.
CCCTTGATCAGCTCCTGAATGCCCATATCCAGGCTATGGGCCGGCATGAACCCGGTAGCCTCCAGCTTCGCGTTCGACACAATGTAGTCGCGCTTGTCCGGGTCCTCGCCCACGGGGGCTTCGGGGAAGACAAAAGCGGGCAGATGCTGCTTGATCCGCTCGCACAACTCCATTTTCGAAAGATTGGCGTCAGACAGGCCGACATTATAGGCATTGTCGCGCATCGTTTCGAAATTGGCCATGCCATGCAGGAAGGCGCGGGTTACATCGCGCACATGGATGTAGTTGCGCTTGAAATGCGGCTCGAACAGCACAACTGCACGGTCAAAAACCGCACGATAGACAAAATCATTCACCAGCAGGTCGAGCCGCATGCGCGGCGCCATGCCGAACACCGTGGCGAGGCGGAAGCTGATCGCGTTGCCGCGCTCCATCACCGCTTGTTCGGCTTCCACCTTGGTGGTGCCGTAAAGCGAGATCGGCCGCATCGGGGTTTCCTCGGTGCAGAACTTGCCCTTCTCGCCAACGCCATAGCCGGAATTGGTGATCGGGGTCAGGATCCGCTGCTCCTTGGACAGCAGCTTGGTCAGGGTGATGATTGCATCACGATTCAGGCTGGTGGCGCCGATCTTGTCATTGTTACATAGCGGCGCACCGACCAGGGCGGCCAGTGGAATGACGTAGTCAACATCCTTGATCAGCGGCTTCAGCACCGCCTCATCACGGGCATCGCCACGCACCACATCAAAATCCGGATGGGTGCAGACATGGTTCAGCGGATCCTGCTTGAACATGAAATTGTCCAGCACCGTGACACGGTAGCCGGCATTCAGCAGCTCCGGCACCATGATCGAGCCGAGATAACCGGCACCGCCGGTAACGAGAACGGAAGCCTTGCGGGTGGCCATGATACGCCTCTCCGATATCAAACGATGTTGTGCAGCACACTGCGCAGCCGCTCGAGCTGGGCAGTCAGGTCCTGGGGATGGTTGCCGACGAAAAAGCCGTGGTCATGCGCCAGATCGGCATTCTTCACATCGCCAACAATCTCATAATCGTAATACTTCATCACGTCATGGCGCAGGAAATTGCCGCCAGTGATGATGCGGTAGCCGATATCGGCATCGCGCAGGGCGCCAAATACACGATCCCGGTCCACGTTGCGCTCCGGGTTCAGGATCAGCGTGAAGGAAAAGGCCGAGCTCTTGCCGTTTTCCTTCTGGATGATGAAGCGCTCATCCTTGCCGAACAGTTCCTGGAACAATGCCCAGTTCTTGCGGCGCTGTTCGGTCATTGCCGGCAATTTCTTGATCTGCTCGCGACCAATGGCGCCGGAAAGCTCAAGCGGCCGCACATTATAGCCGGGCAGGATGAAGCGGTAGGCTTCGTAGAAATCGCTGCCCTTGCGGTCGTAAATTTTGGTATCCGGCGGCAGGTCGCGGGTCCAGCCATGCGCACGGATCGAGCGGCAGAGATGCGCCAGTTCCTCATCATCGGTCAGGATCATGCCACCTTCCATGGTGGAGATATGATGCGAGAAGAAGAAGCTGAAAGTGTTGAGATGGCCAAAGGTGCCGGTCTTGCGACCGCCCAGTTCGGCATCCATCGATTCACAATTGTCTTCCAGCAGGTAGAGACCATGCTGATCGGCGAAGCTGCGCAACACATCCATCGCCGCCGGATTGCCGAGAATACTGACCGCCACAATCGCCCGCGTGCGCGGTGTAAGCGCCTGTTCGAGCTTGCTCACATCCATGTTGAGGGTTTGCAGGTCAACATCGATGAAGCGCAGCTTGAGGCCATATTGCTGGAGCGGGTGATAGGTGGTGGCCCAGGAAATTGCCGGCACGATCACTTCGTCGCCGCGCTGCAACGGGCGCTCGCGCTTGTAGAACAGCGCCGCAGTGGACACCAGATTGGCCGACGAGCCGGAATTGACCATCACGCCATATTTCATGCCGAAATAGTCTGCGAATTCACGCTCCAGCGCCTTGACGTTTTCGCCCATGGTGAAAAAGCCACCAGCGATAACACGCTGCATCGCTTCGATTTCTTCAGGCCCCCAGGAGGATGCCGCCAGATCGTAGAACATCGGTATACTTTCTATGTCAGCTTTGCTTAGAAGGGGCCGCGGAACTGTGCCTGATACGCCAGCTTGGCTTGCTCAGGCGACGGGCTCCAGGCATCGGCATCCGGACGCACCAGGGCGTGAACAGCGGCGGCGATGGTGGCTGGGTTGGGGTAGAAAAGCTGCTCCAGCGGCGGCGATGTCGGGCAGGTGGTGGGCGCAAAGCCCATACGCTGCACCAGCGCCCCGCGGGTAGCCCGGCTTTCGGCCACACGAGCGAGAATTTCCGCGCTGGCACCACACATGGTCCAGCCATTATCCACCACCAGCAGCTTGCCGGTACGCGCCACCGAGGCAAGGATTGTCTCGCTATCAAGCGGTGACAACGTGATCGGGTCGATCACCTCGGCATGAATGCCCTGCTCGGCAAGCAACTCACGGGCACGCAGACATTCCACCAGCATGTTCGAGATACCGACAATGGTGATGTCGTCGCCCTTGGTGACAACACGACCCTTGCCCAGTTCAACGGTGTAGGATTCTTCCGGCACATAGGCTTCCAGGCCGTAGAGCAGCCGGTGCTCCATGAAGATTACCGGATTGTCATCGCGGATCGCTGCAATCAGGCAGCCCTTGGCGTCATGCGCATTGCTTGGCGCCACCACCTTGAGGCCAGGCACATGCATGAACATCGAATGCAGGCCCTGGCTATGCTGCGCACCCTGCCCCCAGGATTTGCCGATCATGCAGCGTACCACCAGCGGCACTTTCACGGCACCGCCATACATGTAATGCGACTTGGCCGCCATGTTGACGAGCTGGTTCATGCCGAGCAACAGGAAGTCCATGCGGATATGCACATGGATCGGCCGCATGCCGGACATCGCAGCACCAATCGCCACGCCGGTCATGGCATCTTCGGAGAGCGGGGTGGTGAACACCCGATCAGCACCGAAACGCTGCAACAGACCGCGCGTCGAACCCTGGATCGCCTTGTGATCATCAACATCCAGACCCATCACAAAAACCGAAGGGTCGCGTTCCATCTCTTGCGCTACGCCTTCAGCAAGCGCATCGACATAACGAAGCAGACGATCAGGCGTAGACATTGGCATACAGCTCTTCTGCGGCCGGGAATGGCGAGGTTTCAGCGAATTCGATTGCCGCAACGATTTCAGCTTCGATCAAGGCATCGATCTCGGCGCGCTCGGCTTCGGGCAATAGCGCGCCGATCCGGGCCACCTGATCGTTTTTCATCCAGGGTTCGGCTTCAGTCTTGGCGCGATAGCCCTGGTCAAAATCCTCGGCCGGGCCGACATGTTCACGCCACCGGTAGAGCTTGCATTCTATGAAGCTCGGCCCTTCACCGCGCCGGGCCCGGGCCACGGCTTCAGCAGCAGCCTCACGCATTGCCAGCACATCACCATCCGGAATGCGATGCACCGGCATACCAAAAGCCGCAACACGGCCGCAGATATCTTCACTCGCCCACCGCTTGGACAGCGGCTCGTGAATAGCGAAGCCGTTATTTTCACAGATAAAGATCACCGGCAGGCGATGCAGGGCCGCAAAATTGAGGCTTTCATAGAAGCAGCCCTCTTCGGTGGCGCCGTCACCAAAGAAAACCGCACAAACCCGATCACCGCCCTCGCGCTTCAGCTTGAGCGCGGCGCCGGTGGCAATCGGGATATTGGTGCCAACCACGGCGGAAGAACCCAACACATTGGCTTCGGGGGAAATGATGTGCATCGAGCCGCCCTTGCCGCGGCAGCAGCCGGTATCCTTGCCATACATTTCAGCCATCATGGCAGCAGTGCTGCCGCCCTTGGCCAGATACACCGCATGGCTGCGATAGGTGCCGGAAACGACATCATCCGGCCGCAACACATCGCATACGGCCGCTGACGTGGCTTCCTGGCCTATCGCCAGATGTACCGGACTCTTGATTTTATCGGTGGGATAGATGCGCGCCGTCTCTTCTTCGACCCGGCGAATCAAGCGGAGCTTATGGTAGAGACCCGCCAGCGCTTCCTGCCCCTTACTACCGACCGCCTTGGTCCCCGCCGCCTGCGGCCCTGTTGCTTGTGCCATACCGATAATTTACCCCCGCAAATCCTGGCATGCCTTATCGCTGAAGTTTCAGCGCCAAATGCAAAAAAAGTCCTGAGTTGATAGTCGGTCTAGTGTCATCCCGCAAGCTCTATGCTGATCGCTGTTAAGCGGCCTGATAAGACAATGTAGGATTATAAATCAAGCGGATATTATTGAGCAGCCCTAAGCGCGCATTAGTTGCGCAATGTTAACTTTAGCTTTTTCTTCCACCACCATGCACACCGCCAAACAGGCGGGATTAACAAGCTCACCATTCAGATAACTTTAAATAGATATAAATGATAAATAAAATAACAAAAATTGTATTTTATATCTGAGAACTCTCTGTACGTTCGACAATAAATTAATTTTGAGAATCAATTAAGTTGAATAAAGCCCCACCGCCCACTAAAAGTTACAACCACAAGGGCATATAACGACTGACTAAGGTTTTTTGGAAATGTGGCCATCCCGTTTTCTGCGTCGTGAAACCGAAGAGGTTTTGTTCGAAGCACCCTGGCCCGAACGCGAAGACATACAAAGTTTCTACGCTTTTGCCCTGCCCAAAGCAGGCAGTTCGCTGCTTGAGGCTATTCTGTTTGACTTGTCAGCAGCGGCCGGCATCGTCAACTTCACCCCCACGGTAAGGTTGTTTGAAATTGGCGTGCGGGATGAGGAGGTGGAACTGGATACGGCAGACACCTTCCTCTCGCCCGGCTTCTGCTTTTCCGGTTTCCGCCATGTCCCGCCGTTTATTTCCGCCGAGTTGCTCCGGCAGCGCAAGGCCCTGCTGCTGCTGCGCGATCCACGCGACATGCTGGTTTCAATGTATTTCTCCATGCGCTACAGCCATGTTGAGCCAGGCGAGGGCAGTTATCGCGACTGGTTTCTCGCGCAACGCTCTGCCGTGTCCGGCCTGTCAATCGACCGCTTTGCTGCAAATATTGTACGCGACCTGAATGCCGAACTTGAGGCAATGCTCGGTGTGCTTCGGCATGCCAATATCCGCCTCTACCGCTATGAGGATGTGATCTACCGTAAACGCGACTGGATCGCCGATATTGCCAATTTTCTTGAGCTTGGCGTATCCGATGCGGTGATCAATGATATCGCTGCGCGGCATGATCGGCTGCCAGCGGCAGAAAACCAGTCTGAGCATATTCGCCAAGGCCATCCGGGTGACGGAGAGCGCAAGTTATCGCCGCAAACGCTCGAACGGGTGGGCAAGGCCCTGGCTGCGCAATGGCATTGGCTCGGTTACCCGACCGCCGCTTCTGACGGAGCATTGGCGCGCGAGGATGCGCTGGTGCAAAGTCTGCTGCCGGCAAGCCCGCCGGCCACGTTCGAGTGCAATGCGGCCAGCGCGGCAGATATAACCCGCGCCATGGCAGCACCACGCGAAATGCACCCGCAAATGCTGAGCCTGAAAACCGGCTTGGGCGAAATTCTCGGCGCCTGGATGGAGGCGCGCCGCGACGAAAATGGCAGCAAGCGACTAATATATTCCTATGTCGTAAAACTCGGCCCGATAGATCAACCCGTGATCTTCGGCTGCCGCGTTACTGATCCGCGTGATGGCTTGGTTTTCGGGCGCAACTCGCTGGCATTTGACCACACGCCGCAATCCTATCCGGAAGCCAGCCATATTCGCGTGACATGGAATTTGCCCCATCCCGTGCCGCCAGGCCGCTACAAATTCAGCGCCGGCTGCTCATACGCGCATATCCCAAACAAATTCATTGCCCGCGAGGTTGACGCTTTTGCCGCAACGCTGCCACTGCTTGCAGCTTGAGGCCAGGGACCAGAAACGGCCGGCTCAATCGACCTGATCAATCCGGATGGCATGCAGGCGCAACGACAATGACCGCTCATCCGGACTATCGCCAAGATTGCTCGGCGACTCGCAATCCGGATGCAGCAGCACCACTTCTGTGGGCAGGCCGGCATTCCAGATTGCCGCCGGCACTGCAACCGTTACCGTCATATGCTGACGTATAACAGTTTCCAGCAGAAGTTGCCGATTGACATATAAGGCAAGTCGTTGGCCATCAGCCTGCGGGTTATGGAATGGAGAGAATTCCAGCGACAACAACAGACGCGCACTGGTCGCCGTCTGCGTCGACAGGAACAGCGAGCTGCGCTCACCCAAGCTCCAAACCGCTTCCTGTTCCGGAACCGCCCAGCCATCACCAAGCAGATTATGGAATAGTGCGCCGGCATCAGCCCGGATGGTTTCATTAAATGGCACAAGAACTGCTGCTCCAGCGCCGCCGAGCAGATTACGCTGCTGCGCCATCTCATTCAGCGCCAGGGCAAAGGCCTCGCCCATGGCTTGGCGATCTGTATAGGGCGCGGCCCGCAAGCTGCCGCGACGGATCAGGTCCGCACGCAACGCCGGATCACGCTGCACGGTCATAATCGCTTCTGCAATGGAAGACGGGATACGATTATCGAAATAATACGCAGTATCGCCAGCCAGTTCGAGCAGCGACGGCACTTTCCCGCAAAGCACAGGAACACCACGCTGCATAGCCTCCAGAACCGGCATGCCGAAGCCTTCAAACAGCGAAGGGAAAATCATCGCCAGGGCGTTATCCAGAAGTTGAGCCAGTTCTGCCTCGCTGGCAAAGCCGGGCAGCACCACCTGATCGCGCAAGCCCATGGCATCAATCGCGTCGCGGATCATGTCATCTTCGCGCCGGTTGCCCATGCCGGTGCAAACCAGTTTCAATGCCGCATCACCGGCATTGCGCCGATAAAGCGCATAAGCGGTGAGCAGCATGGCATGGTTCTTGTGCAGCCAGGAATTTGCCGGATAAAGCAGATAACCTTGCGGCTTCAGGCCCAGGGTTTTCAGCAGGTTGGCGCCATCCCCAGCAACGGGCAGCCGATCAGCCATGCGCAGGGGTATCACCGCCAGCTTGTCGGAAGGCACGGAATAGACTTCCAGCAGGCTATCGCGGCTGGCCTGTGCAGCACAGATGATTCGATCACTCTGACCAATTGCGGCCACGATGTTGCGGGCTCGCGTTGCCAAATCATCAACCGAGAAGAAGGTCGGATAATAGTGAAACTGGATGTCGTAAACGATGGAAAGGATCGGAATCTCGGGATGCACCACCTGGGGACCAACAAACGGGCAAAGAATGGCTTGCACGCGCTGTCCGTCATGCAGGCGCGGCAGGCGCAGGCTGCCAATATTCAAGCCACCGCTATCCAGGGCAACCATGATCTCTGCACCTGGCAACGCGCGGCGCAATTCATCCGCAACGCTGGCCGCAGCCAACACAATGATCCGCCATGTCGGCCGCACAGCAAGGAGGCTTTCAATGATGCCAATAGCGGCCCATTTCGCGCCGCCATTTTCACCGCCGGGCAACATCGGCAGGCAATCCACCAGCAGAACAAATTCTGGCTGTTGCCGGCGCGACGGCATCAATTCAGCCTCCTGCGACATCATGGGCAGACTTGCTCCAATTGGAGTGATTTGACCCCAACCGACAAAGGCCGTGTATCTGTACTGCCCAGCACTTCCTGTGGGGTTTTGAAATCCGGATGCAGAAACTGCAATTCCAGCGTTGAGCGACGCTCAACTATTGCCCGGGACAGCGGCAATACAAGCTCCTGATCGCCTTGGATGCGGGCATTGCCAATTGTCTCTCCATTGGCAACCACTTCAAGCCTTGGGTAAGGCATCTTGCCTTCAACATAGAAAGGCACCGCGCGCAGTTTGAGACGAAGATCACAGGCTGGCCGTTTTGACAAGGGAAGCTGCATCAGGCTCTCGCTGCCCAGCATCCAGGTATGCTGAACCTCCGGCGTGCCCCAGCCGGATTGCTGATAGGCTTGCGCATTACCGCCTATGGCAAAATTGATCAGTTCGCCAAACTCATAGCCATTGGACAGACCGATGCTCTCACCTGTCGCCTCGCATCCCTGAATTTTCAGGCTGCGCAGTCCAATAGCCAGGGCGCGGGTATCCGGACTGGCGCCAAGATCACGCGGCACGCGGGCAAAGGCGTGATCGAAACGCATGTCCACCCACTGACCGGCACGCCATTCCCGCCTGGGGATCATGAAGGAAATCTCCCGCTCTGTGGTCACTTCCTCAGCCCAAAGCGGCTTGCCATTCACGCTGATCGTCAGGAGCGGGCGCGGCATTTTGTCTGCCACATAGAAACCCCAGGCGCTCATCGTAACCTTCAAATCACAGCTTGAAGATTGGGCTGCCAGGAAGCGCAGCCCGCTTTGCGGCCCGATTGCCCAGGTATGCTGCTTCTCAACACCAGACCAGCCACCGGCCATGTAAAGGCGGCCACGCCCCTCTTCGCCAAACCGTAATTCGGTACCCAGTCGATAGACTTCGCCTTCAAGAATTTTCGGCGGCGCCCACATTACCTGTTCATCAACCCGGATGGTGCCGACATCAGCCTGAATATTACCGAGCGGATAGAGATATAATCCATTCACGCGCTCGAAGGGGCGCGACGCCAGCAGGATGCGGTGTTGTCCGCCATCCCGTGTCGTGTAGTTCAGGGCGGCGACAAGCGGGCGCTTTGAAAGCAGCCGGGTGTCGCTGCTGTAAAGCCTGCCATTTTCATAATTGGCACGATTCACAATCGCCACACTTTCATCTGCATCGGGCAGATAGGCGTAGTCGAAATAGAAGAGCGACCGCTTCTGATCCGAGATCAGATTAGGATCCATGCGGCGGCGAAATTCGAGATCAAGCTTGTAGGTGCCGGTGATGAAATCCTTCCAGTAATCCTCGCGGCCTGGAATAGCCCAGTAATAGTCGGACATGCGCGTGCCGATCACCAAGCTGCCGCGCAACTCTTCCTTGATCGGGGTTTTCATCGTCATATCAAGCGCCGCCCAACGCGCGCCGCCTTCCTTCATGGCGCGGGCAACGATGTGATTGTGATGTGCGCCCGTTATCGCGGCAGCGGCCAATCCAAACACAAAGCAAGCCCTTGCGATCCAACGCAGCGGCAGAATACCCAGGCGCTGCTCCACGGCTCCGAACAGCACGGCAATGGCCAGCATGAAACCGACATTTGACAACGATGTGTAGGTGTAAGCGATCACGCCCTGGCCATACCAGCCCTGGTATTTGGGCGTTAATGCCAGCAGGAAAGTTGGCGCATACATGATGATGCCGGCCACAACAAGCATGGCCAGCACACCCAGACCACTCAACCGGCGCTCACTGGCGATAGTGAATGTAAGATACCCGGCACCGCCGAGGGCTGCTGCTTTCAGCAAATCCCAGCCAGTAAGGGTGGACAGAATAGCCGGCAGCGCGAAGCTGATTTTGTAGCCTTGGGTGGCGTCGCTCAACACCATCCAGACTGAATAGGGGTGGAGCCAATGATAGAGCACATTGCCGCTAACGCTCCAATGCAGCAAGACGCCGATGAATTGCCGCAGATTAAAACCACCAACCGTAACCTCGGCGCCATCATAGGAATTGCCATATGTCATGCGCCAAGCAATGGCGGCGGCAGTGTAAGCCAGGCCCACCACGATGATGGCCGCAGCCAAATGCCAGCGACGGCGCGACCATTGCGCCACGCCCTGCCAGTTTTCATGCCGCGAGAACAGCGAAATGATACTGATGCCGCTGGCGATGATGACCTGATATTCCTGACCAAAGATCGACAAGGCATGGAGCGGAAAAAACAGCAGCAGCCAGATGATCCGCCCATCCCGCCGGTATGCCGCCAGCAGCAGCAGATTCACGGCCATGTTGATGATGACCACAAAATGATACAGCGGCACGCTGGTCATCAGGGTGTGGTCCCAGGTGCCTACCAGCGTTGCAACATAAACAAGCGCGAAGAAAAGCGCGTAGCGCCATGACGTATATACCGCCAGCACCGCAACCACACCAACCAGCGCCAGCAGGTATGAACCATATTGCAGGATGTCGTAAATCACCGATTGCCAGAAACCGGCAATGAACAAAATTATCGGGAAGTGATAGAAAAAATAGATGCGTCCCTGGCCACGCGCCAAACCCAATGCCGTGTGACCATTATTGACGGCCCAGTTGGCAATGCGCGCATCATCATTGGTGGTGAATCGCACGCCCCAGAAATCAGCGATCACCAAGGCAAAGGAAAATATCAGCAGCGCGGCCGCGATTAATTTTGTTTTATGCTCGGACCACATTGCTTCTATCCTTATTTCACCGTACCGGCAGGCAGAACGGCACAAGCATTTTATCTACTGACATCACATCGCTGCACGTTCGGCCGCGATCATTTTGTCAATTACCTGACGCATGCGGCTATGCGCCTTCCAGCCCAGAACACGCTCGGCTTTGGCCGGGTTTCCACCGCTGAAGGGTATTTCGTTCGGGCGCAGCAAGGTGGCTTCGATATCGACATGGCGGGTCCAGTCCAACCCCACAGCCTCGAAGCAATAAGCGACAAAATCACGCAGCGAGTTGCTCTCGCCAGTGGCAATCACATAGTCGCCCGGCTCATGCTGAAGCATCAGCCACATCGCTTCGACATATTCCGGGGCCCAGCCCCAATCGCGCGAAATATCAAGATTGCCAAGTTGCAGCCGCTCGCCCGCGCCGCTGGCTATGCGCAATGCGCCATGTATCACTTTCTTGGTGACATAGCGCGGGGAGCGCAATGGCGATTCATGATTAAACAGAATACCGGAGCTTGCATGCAGGCCACGGCCCTCTCGGTAGCTAGCCACCAGCCAATGCGCCGCCGCCTTGGCTATGGCATAGGGGCTGCGCGGATAAAACGGCGTGGTTTCATCGGAAAGGGCGTCACGGGCGCCGAAGCATTCGCCAGAACTGGCATTATAGAAGCGGATCGGCGCCTTGGTCAGCAGGATCGCATCAAGCAGGTTTTGCGTGGTGCCGATAATGCTGGCAAATGTGGCTCTCGGCTGTTCAAAGGACAGGCCGACAGAGCTTTGGGCTGCCAGATGATAAATTTCATCCGGCTGCACCTTCTCGATCAGCGCAACCAGCGACGGCAGATCATCCAGGCTGGCAGTCAGAAACTGCACGGCGCCGGCCAAATCCGGCGCCACCTGGCGCAGGTTTTCCCGACTATTCTCATTCGAGCCACGCGATACGCCGAATACAGTATAACCATGCCGCACCAGAAATGCCGCCAGATAGGCGCCATCCTGACCTGAAATGCCGAAGATCAGCGCCCGGCGGGCTGAGATGGCAGAGTGCATGGCGCGGGCCGATAGGGCTGCTGTTGATCCGTTCGCATCAGATGGCGGGGGCTTGTCACGCAGCACCCTGCTTAAGATCAGCCGCCACCATCTCTGCTACAAGCTGACGGAATGTGGTTTTCGGCACCCAGCCCAGCACATTGCGGGCTTTTTCGGGATTGCCAAGCAGAAAATCGACTTCTGTCGGGCGGAAATAGCGCTCGTCAATCTCCACCAACACCTTGCCAGATTTGGCATCAATGCCGCGCTCAGCCACGCCCTCGCCTTGCCAGGCGATTTCGATGCCGGCTTCGGCAAAAGCCAGTTCAACGAATTCACGCACACTATGGGCTTCGCCGGTGGCCAGCACATAATCGTCAGGACGATCCTGCTGCAACATAAGCCACATACCCTCAACATAATCGCGGGCATGCCCCCAATCACGCTTGGAATTCAGGTTGCCCAGAAACACCCGGTCCTGTTCGCCACGAACAATGGCTGCTACGGCACGGGTTATCTTGCGGGTAACAAAGGTTTCACCCCGGGTCGGGCCTTCATGGTTGAACAGAATGCCGTTGCACGCATACATGCCATAGGCATCGCGGTAATTCCGCGTGATCCAGTAGGAATAGAGTTTGGCTGCTGCATAGGGGCTGCGCGGCTCGAAGGGCGTGGTCTCGCTCTGCGGTGGCTTGGCATTGCCATACAATTCCGAGGTCGAGGCCTGATAAAACCGCACCGACTTCTGCAAACCGAGGATGCGGATCGCTTCAAGCAGACGTAACGTGCCGATGCCATCGGCATTGGCAGTATATTCCGGGGTTTCAAAACTGACCTGGACGTGACTTTGCGCCGCCAAGTTGTATATCTCGTCCGGGCGAACGTCCTGTATTATGCGAATTAGGTTGGTGGCATCGGTCATGTCGCCATAATGCAGGAACAGCTTCGCGCTTGGCTCATGAGGGTCGCGGTAAAGATGCTCGATCCGGCCCGTGTTGAAGGAAGCGGAACGGCGTTTTACGCCATGCACCACATATCCTTTGTTCAGCAATAATTCAGCAAGATACGCACCATCCTGGCCAGTAATGCCGGTTATCAGAGCTATTTTCTGTTGCGCCATACGGGAGGGTCTGCCAAGTAGAGTTGGATAAGTTTTCGCGGCTGGGTCAATAACACATTGATTTTCACCTGTCCATAAATCATAGTTTGCCGCAGTTTTTACCGTCAGCACAGCAACGTCAGTAAAATCACCATAAAGAACAGAAGTAATATCCGTCGATGGCACTGCTTCTTTCCGACCCTCAGCACGATTTGGCGAAAGTCATTCCTGTCATTCTTTGCGGTGGTTCAGGCACGCGGCTTTGGCCCTTGTCGCGTAATGCCCTGCCCAAGCAATTCCTGCCACTGGATGGCGAAAAATCCATGTTGCAGGACACAGCCCTCCGTCTTGCCGGCGATGCCTTCTTGGCCCCCTGGTTTGTTTGCAGCGAGGATAGCCGTTTCATTGTCGCCGGGCAGGCCCATGATGCCGGTGTGCCGGTAGCGAAAATCCTGTTGGAGCCCGTGCCGCGTGGCACTGCCCCTGCCGCTGCCCTGGCTGCTCTGGCCGCCTTGCACGAATATCCCGATCCAGCCCAGGATCCACTATTGCTGCTGGCCCCGGCAGACCATGTCGTACGCGATCCAGCGCAACTGCGCGCTGTCATCGAGGCCGCCATACCAACCGCGCGCAGTGGTAAATTGGTGGTATTCGGCATTCAGCCTTCCGGGCCGGAAACCGGCTATGGCTATATCCAGGCCGGCGCGGTCATTGCCGGGCAGACCAGTGCTGCACGGAGTGTCACCCGGTTTACCGAAAAACCGCAGCGTGATCAGGCAGCCAGCTTTATTGCCTCAGGCGATTACTTCTGGAATAGCGGTATCTTCCTGTTTTCGGCACGGCATTTCATGGGCGAATTGAAGCGGTTGCGCCCCGATATCGCCAATGCCGCAGAACAGGCCATGCAGGGCTGGCGCGCCGATCTTGACTTCACCCGCATTGATGCCAATGCCTTTGCGGCCTGCCCGGTCGATGCAATCGATACGGCGGTGATGGAGAAAACCGACAAAGCCGCCATGTTCCCGCTCAATGTCGGCTGGAACGATGTCGGCACCTGGGCAGCATTGTGGGACATTGGCGCGCATGATGCTGCTGACAATGTGTTGCGCGGGCCGGTTTTTGCCCTCGATAGCCAGCGTTCCTACCTGCGTAGCGACGGGCCGCTGCTTGCCACGCTTGGCGTTTCCGACATGCTGGTTGTGGCAACAGAAGATGCGGTTCTGGTTGCCCCGCGTGAACGGGCGCAGGATTTGCGGCAGGTGGTTGATAAACTGAAACAGGCAGGGCGCCCCGAAGCAGAGCAGAACCTTACTGTTTATCGCCCCTGGGGCAGCTTTCGCCGCATCGATGCCGGCGAGCGCTATCAGGTGAAATTATTGCAGGTCAATCCAGGCGCAAGCCTGTCCTTGCAATTACATCATCATCGCGCCGAACACTGGGTTGTCGTCAGCGGCACAGCGCGCATCACCCGCGGCGAAGAGACCTTCCTGCTCAGCGAGAATCAGGCCACCTTCATTCCGCTCGGCACCAAACACCGCCTGGAAAACCCGGGGCAACTGCCGCTCTCACTGATCGAGGTGCAATCAGGCAGCTACCTTGGCGAAGATGATATCGTGCGCTTTGAGGACAAATTTGGCCGCGTTTGAGTTCCTATGTCTCGGTTTCACCACGCGCCGCTTTAAGCCATTGCGTTAATTGCTCAACAGCTTCCCCACGCGCTCTCCGATCAGCCTCGGCCTCAAGCAGCAAGGCCTGGAGAGTTTCGAGATTTTTGCCCCGCAAACTGCGATCTTGTTCACATTCAACTAATTGCTGCTCCAGCAGGGTCAGCGCCGCACCCCGCGCTGCACGGTCGGC
Organism: Ferrovibrio sp.; assembly: GCF_017994015.1. GTDB lineage: Bacteria > Pseudomonadota > Alphaproteobacteria > Ferrovibrionales > Ferrovibrionaceae > Ferrovibrio. Next base: position 14,310 of record NZ_JAGOLP010000038.1, read on the forward strand.
CTCAGCCTCAAGCAATTGCCGCTCCAGCACCACCAGCGATTTGCCGCGCGCCGCACGATCAGCTTCAGCCTCGCGCAATTGCCCCTCCAGCAATGCCACTGCCTCGCCACGGGCCGCACGATCAGCCTCGGCCTCAAGCAATTGCCGCTCCAGCACCACCAGCGATTCGCCGCGCGCCGCACGATCAGCTTCAGCCTCGCGCAATTGCCGCTCCAGCAATGCCACTGCCTCGCCACGGGCCGCACGATCAGCCTCAGCCTCAAGCAATTGCCGCTCCAGCACCACCAGCGATTCGCCGCGCGCCGCACGATCAGCTTCGGCCTCGCGCAATTGCTGCTCCAGCAATGCCACTGCCTCACCGCGTGCCGCACGGTCAGCCTCTGCCTCAAGCAATTGATGCTCCAGCAACGCCACCGCCTCACCCCGCGCCGCACGATCAGCTTCAGCCTCGCGCAATTGCCGCTCCAGCAATGCCACTGCCTCACCCCGCGCCGCACGATCCGCCTCGGCCTCAAGCAATTGCCGCTCCAGCCGTGTCACCGCCGCGCCGCGTGCCGCCCGGTCGGCCTCGGCCTCAAGCAATTGCCGCTCTAGCAATGTCACCGCCTCACCGCGTGCCGCCCGATCCGCCTCGGCTTCAACCAATTGCCGCTCCAGCCGTGTCACCGCCGCGCCACGTGCCGCCCGATCCGCCTCGGCTTCAAGCAATTGCTGCTCCAGCCGTGTCACCGCCGCGCCACGTGCCGCCCGATCCGCCTCGGCCTCAAGCAATTGCTGCTCCAGCCGTGTCACCGCCGCGCCACGCGCCGCCCGATCCGCCTCGGCCTCAAGCAATTGCCGTTCCAGCCGTGTCACCGCCGCGCCACGTGCCGCCCGGTCGGCCTCGGCCTCAAGCAATTGCCGCTCCAGCTTGACTTGAGCCTTCCCACGCGCAGCACGATCCGCCTCTGATTCTAGCAATTGCGCTTCAAGTTTAGCGACAGCTTTGCTCTGCAGGTCATGATCTGTCGCAAGCTGGGCCAGGCGAACATTCAGGCTGGATATTGTGGCAATCTGCTGCGTGCGATCTGCCAGCAAGTGCTGCAAGCGGCCGCGCATACCGGATTCCACATAAGCCGGACTGGCCGAAAGAATGAAGCCGATATCCTGCTGCTCCCCTGAGGATATTGGCAGCCCGATGCCATTACTCCGCGCCATATCCGAGCATCGAGCCGAAAGCAAATCGTCAACCTTCTGCCGCAAGGTAATTGTATCCTGCATTGGCGGCAAAGCGATCGATCGCTGCCTGGCAAAATCAATCACCGCGCCATAACCAGAAGCTTCCAGCACATCTGCACCAAACAGACCGGTGAGCGCAGCAATCTCGGCATCCGGCAATTTGCGCCAACCATCCTTGGAGCGATTATGTACGGCCTTGGTCGCCAATATCTTGCGGTCGCCCATATCCTGTGCCACACGCAGGCGATGGCGCAATTCAAGCCGGCCGATTATCTCTTCACGTTGCCGGGGCAGGCCTAGTGCAGCAAACATCTTGGTCAATTCCGCTACCGGATCATCAACCAACGCCTCATATTGCAGCACATGAGTGCGTGCCCGATACCGCGACAAAAAGGCTTCAAGCTTTTCTGGCCCCTGCACAAGATCGAACAGAGCCGGGTCATCGGGCATTGTTTCAAGCAGGATCTTATAATCAATGCCCCAGCTATCCCGATGCGAGAGAGCGATATCCAGCGGATTGCGCCTGAGCAAGACAAAGCGCGCATCAGGCAGTAATTCCGCGATGCGGTCAGCAATCTGGTAATAGCGCGGCGTCTTGTCGAGAAAATACGGTCGCTTTTCCTGGCGCAGCCAGGTGTTATAGGCCTCAATCGCAAAAACACGCCGCATGGTCTCTAGCTGGGCTTCGCCGAGAAATTGCCGCAGGGCCATGCCGATCGATTGCGAACCAGCCGGGTGGCGAGGATCAACACCACCCGCCGCCAAGGCGGCAAACATAACCCAAGGTTCCGGCGGGGCAGATATTTCTGGATCGTTGCCGATCAATTCGGCCAGTAAAGTTGTGCCTGCGCGCGGCAGCCCGAGTAGAAATATCAGCCCGCGGCCACGCTTGCCGATCATTCCCGCACCCTAAAACCAGGGGGGCCATCAAGCAGAAAATAACCTGCCGTCGCAGCATCGCCATGGATGTGGAATGGAAAGGCATCAATATAGCGGGCGGCAAAATCATGCAGTGCATCGGCGCGAGATACGCCGCAAGAGATGAAATAGTCACCGGGCAGCAGCCCGGCACGGATCGGCCAAGACAATTCCGCCCGGCTACCCGCACTTTGGCTGCCAACCGGCAGACGTTCGAGCAGCGAATTGGTCGAGATCACCACATCGCCGCGTTTGTTAACAACCCGGATACCAAAAACCGGCGCCGCCATATCCTGGCCAAAATCTACGCTATAGGCGATGCAGAACCGCTGCCCCTGTTGCAGGGTTGGAAGCGGGTTGCCATCACCATCTTCAATGCGCACTTCAGAAATGGCGCAAATCGGTGACTCATAGATGATGGCGGCTGGAGACAAGGGCAGGAATTGCGAAACAGCGGTCTTTTTGGGCGCTTCCACCACAGCAGCGCTGCGCGTACTCGACATGATATATTGCCGCGTCACTTCCTCAGGTTCGCCACTGGCCATGACACGGCCTTTTTCCAGCCATATGACACGGTCGCAAAAGCGATTGATGGCATTCATGTCGTGCGAGACCAGGATAGCGGCGCGCTCCTGATGGTTGGTCAATTCCTCAATGCGCCGGAAGCACTTTAATTGGAAATCGGCATCACCAACCGCCAGCGCCTCATCAATGATGAGAACTTTCGGTTCAAGGAAGGAATACAACGAGAAGCCGAGACGCAACACCATGCCGGAAGAATACTTGCGCACCGGCATATCGATGAAATCGTTCAATCCACTGAAGCCGACAATATCCGCTTCGCGAGATGCGGAATAACCTGGCGGAAAACCAAGCATTGTTGCCATGGCATGGATATTGGCCCTGCCGGTAAGGTCGGGATTGAGGCCAGACCCGAGTTCAAGCATTGCCAGCACATTGCCACGCACCGCCACCTTGCCCTGGGTTGGCCTGGAGGTGCCGACAATCAGTTTTAGCAAACTGCTTTTGCCAGAGCCGTTAGCGCCAATCAGCCCCAGGCATTCGCCCGGATGCACGGCAAGCGATACGTCGCTCAGCGCAGTAACTGTATGGCCATAGCGCGGGCTACCGGGAAACAGAATGTCGCGCAGCCGCTCAACCGGGCGGTTATAGATGCGATACTGCTTGGTCACTCGCTGCAAATCGATCAGCGCCGACATATCTGGCACAGCCTGCGCTTCAGCGCTGTCTTGGTGCGCGAGCATCACAGATTATCCCGCAAATCGTCTCGCACGCGATAGTATAGCATGCCTGCCAACGACAATAGCACCAAGCACCAGCCCGCACCAACCAACCAATGCGATAAGCTGCCTGGTGCGGCATACAGAATCTGCTCACGCAGCAGAATAATACCAGACGAGAATGGATTCAGCGCAAGCAACCAGCGATAAGCTTCGCCAATCGCCTCGGGCGGATAAACAATTGGCGCGGTCCATAGCAGCAGTTGCAGCAAAGCCGGCAGGAACAGTTCGACATCACGGAAGAACACATTCACCAATCCCAGCACCATCCCCAGCGCGGTGGCCAGCAGCAGCAGCAGCAGCAGCGTCGGCAGCACCAGGAGCCAGGTGAGCGACGGCCCCAAACCTGCCGCGGCCACCACAATCAGAACCAGCGGCATGCTCACGATCAGGCCGGTAGCCGCTATCAGCACGGCTTCAATGAAAAACAGCGGCACCGGAATGGGCAGCCGGCGGATGATATCGGCATTGCCACGCAATGTTGTACAGCCGGTGGATATGGTTTCGCTGATACATTGCCAGGCAAAAAATCCGCTGATCAGGAAGTAAACATAACCCTGCTGCGAACCACCAACCGCAATCCGGGTCGGCATTACCCGCGAAAAAACCAGCCAAAAGATGCCAACCAGGATGAGCGGGTGGATGAAGGCCCAAAAATGCCCCGCCAGCGACTGAACATAACGGTGGCGGAGTTGCAGGACCACCCTATCGAGCAGGAAGCGGACATGACGACGGAAAGGCATCTGGAAAGGCAGCCCAACTTTTGCAGAATTAGCGCAAAGCAATACGCATAAATACCGGGCAAAGCCAGCATCTAATTGTAATTATTATATAATTGCCAGAATGTCCAGCCTTCATAAAATCTCTCCTGGAGATTTGCGACAATATTTCGTGCATGAGTCTTGCACATTATGGCCGCGAAGGTAGTTATTCCCTGGATTTGCTATCATCGGCCCCAATTCAGATAAGGGCCAGGCAGTATGGAAACCAACTAGACATGACGACTGACAACAGCTCCGATCAAAAGGCAACGACGAAACTGATCTCGGTTGTCGTGTCTTTCCGTAATGAACAGGACAATATCCCGCATTTGGTCAAACGGCTGACCGCTGTGTTTGCCAAAGAGCCGGAAAGATTGGAAATCATCTTTGTTAACGATGATTCCAGTGACCGCTCGCTGGAAGTGCTGCGCAACCTCAATGCTGCCGATCATCGGATCAAAATCGTTAATATGGCGCGCCGGTTCGGCGTTTCGGAATGCGTGCTGGCCGGCATGGAAACCGCGCGCGGTGATGCCGTTATCTACCTGGATTGCGATCTGCAAGACCCGCCGGAATTGATCCCGGAGCTGTTGCGCGAATGGCGGAATGGGGCGCAGGTGGTACACACTTTGCGCGAACGCCGGCTAGGTGAAAATCCGATCAAGATGTTCATCACCCGGATGGCCTATCGTGCCATCCAGCTTGGCAGCAACATCAAGCTGCCGGTGGATTGCGGCGATTACAAACTGCTTGACCGGGTCGTGGTTCAACGCCTGATCACGCTGACGGAACATGATCCCTATCTGCGCGGCCTGGTGATCTGGATCGGCTACAAGCAGACCTTTGTGCCCTATATCCGGGAGGCCCGGCATAGCGGTTCGACACATTTCCCGCTTTTCAGCCGCAACCCTTGGCGCGCCCTGCTGGGCGGCATCACGTCCTTCTCCAACATGCCGATCTATGTCTTCGGCATGGTGGGCGTCGCGGCTGCCTTGCTGTCCTTCGGCCTGCTGCTGGGTTCGTTGCTGGGTTATGTCTTTACCAACATGACCGGTTTTGGCACGGCATTCCTGGTCGGTCTTGGCCTGCTGCTGTGGTCGATCCTGGTTCTCGGCATCAGCACCGTCGGCCTTTACGTTGTGCGCATTTACAAGGATGTGCGCGGCCGGCCACGTTACATCATCAAGGATACTGAAGGCTTCGGGCCGGCTGAATAGGGGCAAGCCATGGCGAATTTTCCCGCCCACCGCTTCAACCCGTATATCCTGCGCGAATACGATATCCGCGGCATCGTCGGCGAAACCTTGTTTGCCGATGATGCCCGGGCCATCGGCCGCGCCTATGGCACCATCATCGCCAAAACCGGCGGGCGCAGCGTGGCCGTGGGCTATGATGGCCGCCTGACTTCGCCCATGCTTGCTGAAGCACTTTGTGACGGCTTTCGCGATGTTGGCCTGAAAGTGTTGGCGATTGGGCGCGGCCCGACGCCGATGCTGTATTTCTCGGTATACCATCTTGGCGCCGATGCCGGCGTGATGGTGACCGGTTCGCATAACCCGGCCGACCATAACGGTTTCAAGTTCATGCTGGGGCGCAGGACCTTCTATGGCGACGGCATCCAGGAAATCGGCCGGATAGCCGCCGCAGCCTATAGCTTGGCGGCAGGCGGCAGGGGCAATCAGGAAAACATCCCAGTATTCGGTGCCTATATTGACCGTATGCTGGCGGATGCCCGATTGACCGGGAATCCGGCCATTGCCTGGGATCCCGGCAATGGCGCGGCCGGCGAAGCCGCAGCGGCTTTGGCTGCCCGCTTGCCAGGCCGGCACCATTTGATCAACGCCACCATAGACGGCACCTTTCCCAGCCATCACCCGGATCCGACCATCCCGGACAACCTGCGCCAGTTGCAGGCATTGGTGCGAGAACAAGGTTGCGATATCGGCCTGGCCTTTGATGGCGATGGCGACCGCATCGGCATTATCGACAGCGACGGCAGCATCATCTGGGGCGACCAGATGCTGGCGCTGCTGGCACGCGACGTGTTGCTGCGCCATCCCGGCGCCCCCATCATCGCCGATGTGAAATCGAGCCAGGCGCTGTTCGATGACGTGGCCCGCCATGGCGGGCGCCCGGTGATGTGGAAAACCGGCCATGCGCCGATCAAAAGCAAAATGCTTGAGGAAAAAAGCCCGCTAGCTGGCGAGATGAGCGCCCATATTTTTATGGCCGATGGCTATTACGGCTTTGATGATGCGCTCTACGTCGCTTTGCGCTTCCTCAATATTGCCACGGCCACGCCCGGCGGCGCCAAGGCAATGCGGGCCAGCCTGCCACAGCTCTGCAACACGCCTGAAATTCGGCTGGAATGCGGTGAGGAGCGCAAATTCTCCCTGGTGCGTGATCTGCGCGAGCGCTTGGCACGCGACGGCATAAGCTTCATCGATATTGATGGGGTACGTGTACAGCAGCCTGACGGCTGGTGGTTGCTGCGCGCTTCAAACACGCAGCCAATTGTGGTGGCACGAGCCGAAGCCGCCGATGAAGCTGGCCTGGAACGCTTGATGACCAGCCTCACCGCTTATCTTGCTGAATGTGGCTTCACCATGGAAAGCAGCCCTTCGGCACCACATGCCTGAAACGCAGCAACGGACCAACGCCGGCGCTGCCTTTCACGGCTTGGCAAGGCATTCCTTCGGCCCATGTGGCAGCAGCACAAGCAAACTATCAACACGCTGCGCGACGCCGGCCCCAGCGCCATCCTCAGGTTTGGCATAGCGCAAGGTCCATTTGGCCTGACAAAAAAACGCCAGATCATTGCTGACCACAGCATTTCTCCAATAGCCAACAAGCTGCCGATCCCACAGCACATAACGCAGATACGCTTCTGTTGCCGAGAAATACGGTAAATCGAGAAAGATTGGTTCGTTGGCTGGAATCGGCTTCAGATATGCCCTGACCTGGAGCAGGCGGGCAAAGCCGCCGCCATCCGTTTCCTTGATCAAGCCGCGGTTGGTCACATTGGCAAAATCAAAGTGGAATGCGGCCCCAGCAGCGATCCACACCAGCAAAAAGGCCAGCACTGCGAAACGCCGCACTGGCCCGGCAGCAGCAATCGACAGCAATGCAATGCCGATCAGGCCGTAGCAGAATAGCGAAGACCATGTAGCGGCCCGCATCTGAAGGAAGCTTTGCCCCTGACCTATTGGCCACGGCGAAGGAACAGCATAGCGGAAATATGGCAACAGCACGAACAGGCAAAGCAGCGGAAATACCAGCAGTATCAGGAATGCCGGCTGCCGCAGCAAATGCCGCTGGCGTGCCAAAGCATATATCAGCACGCCACCGAACACCGCGCTCAACCCAGCCAGAATCATTCTGAGTTCAGTGAAATTTGCGAATGTGACGCCGAAATACCGCGTAATAAAATCTTCAAATTGGGGCCGCATGCCGATCGTAAAGGCCAGGAATTCCCAATGTTCCCAGGGGAACGGCCAACCAACAGCATAGCTCGTTTGTGCCCACGACAGCAGCAAGCCCATTAACTTGAGCATGCGGTACAATTCAAAATTGGCCAGCAAAACCAGGAACAACAGGAAAGCGGCTAAAAATATGCCCGCCCGGCGCAGGGATTGCGGCGTTCGATTGGCCGGCCGAAGCATTTCAGCTACTGCCACAACAAGGCCAACAAAGCCCACCGGATAGAGAATCTCGCTATAGGAATAAACCAGGGCCGAGATTGTAATCGCGGGCAGCATGGCCTGGGCCGCAATCGCACCTGATCCGAGATCTGTTTGCAAAGCAGCACGGAGCAGGACAATGCCGAGCAGCAATGTAACCAGGGCCAGGGGAACGCCGAATGTCTGCGGGTAAAACCCCATTACCGCGCCCCAGCTGAAGCCGTTGGCGGTCAGGCCGGCGGCAATGCCGACCAAGTATGGCACCATGCCGGCGCGCGTATTTGTGACCAGACGGATAGCACCGACCAAAGCATAACACCCTGCTGCCAGGCCGAAGGCATAAACCACAGGATAGGCTTCATACGACCACTCAATCCTCAGTATCTTCATAAAGAAGGTGAGGAGAAACATGGCGCCAAGTTTACTATCCAGATTCTGCCAGCTCCGCACCAAAGCCAAATTCGGATAGAATTCAAATCCGCCGCCTGCTGGTAGCAAAATCGGGGCAAAAAATGGCGCTCTGAAAGCAGCTTGTGCCACAGTTGTATACATATAGGCGTCGCCGCCGGCCGGAACAAATAATCCGTAACGATAAATCGGCGCGAAAACAGTAAAGGATACAACTACAAAAAACAGCGCAGACACATGAAATTCAGTTGAAATATATTGCCGGAGCGACCCTTTGCGCCAAAGATACAACATCATCAATGCCAGAAATGAGGCATGTAAATAAAAAATATCAACGGGGATATATTTTTGCACCCTAAAACAAATACTCAGATAAACTATAAGAAAGGCAGCCCCAAGTATTGGGGAGAAATATTTTGTATAATTCTCCAGCGCATTCGCACGACAAAAAACCTTAAAAAGAAAAATGCCGCAGATATGACAAACAGCCATCACCAGCAATAATGCAAAAATATTACCAAGCAGAAACAAATAAACCCCCCGCTCACGGCAATTAGAGAAAAAAATAGAAATTTCAGATACAGTTAGAAAATTATATCGATCACATTCGAAAAACAACAGAGAAATAAGGCGGGCCACCGTACCGCCCGATCCCGCTCAAACAAAACGATGCAGTGCTTGGATATCAAGTATCTTGGGCAAATACCTGCGCCCGGCGGAAGGCCAGCCGCACCCGCTCGCCGGCCTTGAGCGGGCGGTCGGCGAAAGCTTCGCGCGTCTGCGACACTTCCAGCACCGGCAGGCCGCCGCCGATCTCCACCTCTACGCGCACATTGGCGCCCACCGCCGAGGTGAAACGCACCACGCCGGTATTCTGCACCGGCGCACCGGGCACCAAGGCCTCGGCGATGATGTCATGCGGCCGCACATAGAGCTTCACCGGGCCATCCACCAGGCGCGGCGGCGGCAGCAGGCTGGTATCAACATTGGGATAGAGCACGCGGCCGCCGCTGATCTCGCCATCCAGTTCGTTGATGTCGCCGAGGAAGCGGTTGACGAAGGGCGTGGCCGGCTTCTCATAGAGCGCCTCAGGCGTATCGACCTGCTCGATGCGGCCCTTGTCCATCACCACCACACGGTCGGCCAGTTCCAGCGCCTCCTCCTGGTCATGGGTGACAAAAACCGAGGTCATGCCAAGCTGCTCATGCAGCCGGCGCAGCCAGCGGCGCAATTCCTTGCGCACCTTGGCATCCAGCGCGCCAAAAGGCTCGTCCAGCAGCAGTACCTTGGGTTCAATCGCCAGGGCGCGGGCCAGGGCAACACGCTGACGCTGGCCGCCGGATAGCTGCGCCGGCATACGCCCGGCGAGCCAGTCGATCTGCACCAGATGCAGCAATTCATCCACCCGGCGCTTGATCTCGGCTTCACTAGGGCGCTGCTTGCGCGGCCGCACGCGCAGGCCGAAAGCCACATTCTCGAACACGCTCATATGGCGGAACAGCGCATAATGCTGAAACACGAAGCCGACATCGCGTTCGCCCGCCGAGCGTTCGGCGGTGCTGCGGCCATCAAAGCGGATATCGCCGGCATCGGGTTTGTCCAAGCCGGCGATCAGCCGCAGCAACGTGGTCTTGCCGGAGCCGGATGGCCCGAGCAGGGCAACCAATTCGCCGCTGGCGATATTGAGGTCCACTGCCTTGAGGGCGAGGAAACTGCCGAATTGCCGGCTGACGCCGAGGATGTCGATCTGCATGGTCGGCTCCTATTCGCCGCCGCCGCGCTGGCCATCGCGGGCCAGGCGCCATTCCAGCAGGCTTTTCAGGATCAGCGTGACAATCGCCAGCAAAGCCAGCAGCGAGGCGACGGCAAAGGCGGCGACAAAATTATACTCGTTATAGAGAATTTCGACATGCAGTGGCATCGTGTTGGTAAGGCCGCGGATATGGCCCGACACCACCGAGACGGCACCGAATTCGCCCATCGCCCGCGCATTGCACAGCAGCAGGCCATAGAGCAGCCCCCATTTGATATTGGGCAAGGTGACGCGCCAGAAGGTCTGCCAGCCGGAAGCCCCCAGCACCATCGCCGCTTCCTCTTCCAGCGTGCCCTGTTCCTGCATGATCGGAATCAGTTCGCGCGCCACAAAGGGAAAAGTGACAAACAGCGTGGCCAGCACAATGCCGGGCACGGCGAAGATGATCTTCAGGTCATGTTCCTGCAACCATGGCCCGAACCAGCCCTGCAAGCCGAAGAGCAGCACAAAGACCAGGCCTGAGATCACCGGCGAGACCGAAAACGGCAGGTCGATCAGCGTGATCAGCAGGCTTTTGCCGCGAAAATCGAACTTGGTGATGGCCCAGGCCGCCACCACGCCGAAAGCCAGGTTGATCGGCACCACGATGGCAGCGGTGAGCAATGTTAGCCGGATTGCCGCCAGTGCCACCGGCTCGGTCAGCGCCGTGGCATAAGCCTGCCAGCCCTGGCGTAATGCTTCGGTGAACACAATCACCAGCGGCAGGGCAAGGAACACCGCAAGAAAGGCCAGCGCGATGCCGATCAGCAGCCAGCGCAATATCCAGGCGCCGGCGCGGTCGATGCGCCGGTTACGCCCGGCGGGATTGGTCAGGGCAAGCGCCACCATGATATTATCTCCCGCCCTTTTCGCGCCGCTCGGCCCAATGCTGCACGGTATTGATGATCAGCAGCATGATGAAGGAGGCGATCAGCAGGGCAACGGCAATCGCCGTCGCCTCGGCATAAAGGAATTCCTCCAGCTTGATCACCACCAGCAAAGGTGCGATCTCGGAAATGCCGGGCAGGTTGCCGGCGATGAAAATCACCGAGCCGTATTCGCCCAAGCCCCGCGCCAGCGCCAGGGCAAAGCCGGTCAGGGTGGCGGGCATCAGGCTGGGCCAGATCACGCGGGTGAAAATCTGCCAGCGATTGGCCCCCAGGCTTTCCGCCGCCTCCTCCAGCTCTTTCTCAAAATCCTGCAACACCGGCTGCACCGTGCGCACCACAAAAGGCAGGCCGATGAAAATCAGCGCCATCACAATACCCAGCGGCGTGAACGCCACCTGGATGCCGAGCGCCGCCAGCGGTGCGCCGAGCCAGCCGCTTTCCGCCCACAATGCGGTGAGCGCGATGCCGGCAATGGCGGTGGGCAGCGCAAAGGGAATATCTACCATGGCATCCACCACACGGCGGCCGGGAAAGCTGTAACGTACCAGCACCCAGGCCACCAGCAGGCCGAATACCGCGTTGATCAGCGCCGCGATCAGCGCGGTGCCGAAGCTGAGCCGCAGCGATGCGAGCACACGCGGCGACTGGATGGTGTTGAAAAATGCCTCCCAGCCCAGCGTGGCGGATTTCAGGAACAAACCGGCCAGCGGAATCAGCACGATCAAGGCCGTCCAGGCCAGCGTAAGGCCAAGGGTGAGGCCAAAACCCGGGATCACACTATGCCGGGGCCGAAACGGCATGCTCGGCAGCGCGTTATAGGACATCATCCACCCCCATGGTGCAAACTGGACGCAATACGCCTGTGAACTGACAGGCATCCCCATAGTAAAGCTAACGGCTGAGCCTCAGGTGGCGGCGAATTGCCGCTCGGCATAATCGATCAGAACCTGAGCCGCCTGGATTGGTGCCAGTGATCCGGTATCCACCACCAGATCGGCCTGCCGGGGCGCTTCATAGGGCGCAGACACCCCGGTGAAATTGGCGATCTCGCCGGCCAGGGCGCGTTTGTACAGCCCTTTCGGATCACGCTGCTGACAGACACTGAGATCGGCGCTGACAAAAATCTCGCGGAAACCTTCACCGATAATGCTGCGCGCCTGGTCGCGGTCGGCCTGGCTGGGTGAAATCGCCGCCACCAGCACAATCAGCCCGGCATCGGCCATCAGCCGGGCGGCCTCGGCCAGGCGGCGGATATTCTCGGTGCGCGCCTCTGGTGTGAAGCCGAGGTCGCGGTTGAGGCCATGGCGCACATTGTCGCCATCCAGCACATAAACCTGGCGGCCGCGATTGAACAATTGCCGCATTGCCGCCATCGCCACAGTGGATTTGCCGGCAGCGGAAAGCCCGGTGAGCCACAGCACACCGCCGCGATGGCCGTTCAATTGGGCGCGGTCGGCCTGGCTGACACTGGCATCAACCCGGGTGAGATCGGCGAGCCGGCCGCCTTCGGCGGATTCCACCACAAAGCCGGCGACAATATGGAAATTGCGCGCCAGCACGCCGCGCCCGGTGCGCGCCATGGTTTCGTAACGATCCAGCGCCAGCGGCTTGCGGCTGCGCAGGATGACGCGGGCCACGCCATTGCGCTCAACATGATCCGCCTTGGCCGGCAGCAGGGTTTCCACATCGATCACTTCTTCGATGGCTTCCACCAGAGCATCGGCCTCGGCGGTGCCCAGCTTCAGCGTCAGCCGCTGGCCGGCATGCAGCGGTTCCTTGTCGAGCCAGAATAGCCGCGCCAGGATGCGGGTGCTTTCCAGCGGCGGCGCATCAGGCGGCGTGGCCAGGCCGCCACGTTCCACAAACACATCCTCATCCAGCGTGAAGGCAACACTTTCACCCGCCACGGCCGCAACGGGTGCGGCCTGATTGCCCCAGGCTTCCAGCGAGGCAACATTGGCTTCGCGGCCGCCGGGGGTGAAACGCAGGCGGTCGCCCACCTTCAGGCTGCCGCTTTCGATGCGGCCGACGATGATGCGCTTGTCATCCACCCGGTAGAGATCCTGGATCGGCAGCCGCAACGGCTGCTCCACCGCTGCCGCACGATCCGGAAAACCATCCAGGGCTTCGAGCAAAGTCGGGCCGTGATACCAGGGGGTTTTGGCGCTGGCCTCGGCGATATTGTCGCCCTCTTTGGCCGAAACCGGCACAATCTGCGCCGCGGTGATGCCGATACTGGCCAGATAGCCGCGCACGGCAGCCGCCACATCATTGAACCTGTCGGCATCAAAGCCGATCAGGTCAATCTTGTTCACCGCCACAGCCACCTGGCGCAGGCCCAGCAGATGCAGCAGATAGGCATGGCGGCGGGTCTGCTCGGCCAGCCCCTGGGCTGCATCCACCACCAGGATCGCGGCATCGGCCTGGGCCGCGCCGGTCACCATATTCTTGAGAAATTCCTTATGCCCCGGCGCATCGATGATGACATAGCGGCGCTGCTGGGTGTGGAACCAGATCTGTGTGGTATCCACCGTGATGCCCTGATCACGCTCCACCTGCAAAGCATCAAGCAGGAACGACCATTCAAATTCCAGCCCGCGCTTTTCCGACACGGCGCGCAACTGCTCCACCTTGCCGGTGGGTAGCGCGCCGGTTTCATGCAGCAGACGGCCCACCAGCGTCGACTTGCCATGATCCACATGGCCGACGATGACAATGGGAAAGGCCCGGCTGCGCTGGGTGCTGGCGGCGGCCCTGATTTTCTCTTGCAGGTTCACGATGCGGATGCTTTCACATATAGCCGGCGACGCGCAACCGCTCGAAGGCATCTTCGGAATCATGATCCATGGCGCGGCCGGCGCGTTCCGGCTCGCGGGTCACTTCCAGCTCGCTGATGATCTGCTCGATATCGCCGGCCTGGCTGTTGATCGGAAACGTGATGCCGATTTCGCCGAGCGAGCGGAAGCGCTTGCCTTCGCGGGCGAAATACAGCGGCACCACCGGAATGCCCTCGCGCTGGATATAGCGCCAGATATCCAGTTCGGTCCAATGCAGCAAGGGATGGATGCGCATATGCACGCCCGGCGGCAATTCGGAAGCGAAATGATCCCACAATTCCGGCGGCTGGTCGCGGAAATCCCAGGCGCCATCCTCGGCACGCGGGCTGAACACACGCTCCTTGGCCCGGGTCGCCTGCTCGTCGCGGCGGATGCCGGCGATCACACCCTTGAAGCCGTAATGGCCGATGGCTTCCTTCAGCCCCAGCGTCTTGCGCGCCGCAATCCGCGAATTATGCGGCAAGGTGGGATCGGTGGCTTCCAGCGGCGGGCAGGCATCCTGGATCAGTTCCAGGCCCCATTCCTTGGCATAACGATCCCGGAAGGCATAGGTTTCAGGAAATTCCAGGCCGGTATCCAGATGCGCCACCGGAAACGGCACGCGCCCCAGGAAAGCCTTTTTCGCCAGCCAGATCATCACATTGGAATCCTTGCCCAGCGACCACAGCATCACCAATGGTTTGATGCGGCTATAGGCTTCGCGGAGGATGTAGATGCTCTGGGCTTCGAGCCAGTCAAGATCGTCATTCATAATTCACATACCTGATGCGTCTTATTCTTCACTAATCCGGCTTCCCGGTAAAGCTGTATGGATGCCGCACTCCACCTTGTCCTGGCCGCGCCAACGCCCGGCCCGGGCATCCTCGCCGGCCAGCACCGGCTGGGTACAGGGCGCGCAGCCGATCGAGGCATAACCTTCAGCCACCAGCGGATGTGCCGGCAGGTCAAACCGGGCGGCATAGGCCGCCAGGTCGGCAGCGCTCCAATCCGCCAGCGGATTGAATTTCAGCCGGCCATCCACCGCCTCCACCAGCGGCAATCGGCTGCGCGTGCCGGCCTGGAAACGCTTGCGGCCATTGATCCAGGCGGCGAAGGGCGACAAGCCGCGCTGCAACGGCTCCACCTTGCGGATGGCGCAGCAGGCATTGGCATCGCGGAACCACAATGTACCAGCTTCATCCAGGGCAGCGAGGCGCGCCGGATCAGGCCGCAATATGCGCAGATCGCTCAAGCCCAGTCGCTGCACCAGGGCATCGCGATAGGCCAGGGTGTGGTCAAACAATTTGGCGGTATCAATGAACAGAACCGGCGTGGCGGCATCGATCTGCGCCACCAGATGCAGCAGGATGGCGGCCTCGGCACCGAACGACGAGACCAGCGTTATGCGGCCGGGGAAAAGCTCGGTCAGGGCGGTGCGCAACAGGCTTTCGGCCGGCGCACCGCCAAACCGGCGGTTCAGTTCGGCGGCCTGCTCCGCAAGCTCATCATCGACAAGGGCAAGGGCGCTGCTCATCCGGCAGCCTTCTGCGCCAGGCGCTGCTGCAAGGCGGTGCGGCGGCCATCGCCGGTCGGCTGATAGAACACGCCCATCTCGGCCAGAGCCGCGGCATAAACCTGCGCTGCATCCGGGCGCGCTATCTCAAAAGCATCAAAGCCGGCGCGGTGCATGTAGAGCAACTGATCCCGCAGCACATTGCCGGTGGCGCGCAATTCGCCGTCATAGCCCAGCCGTTCGCGCAGCAGGCGGGCCTGGCTATAGGCGCGGCCATCGCTGAATTTCGGGAAATGCAGCAGGATCACTGCAAAGCGCTGCACATCCTGGCCCAGTTCCGTGGGGTCGGCGGTGTTGGGCAGGCTCAGGCCGAGTGGTGCGTTGCGCTGCTCAAGCTGCGGCTTTTCAGCCTGCCAGCGCGCCAGGCTGATCACCACCTTGCCATGCGCCGGCAGCACCTCGCCATCCGGCACCAGCTGCCAGTCATCGGTGATTTCGGCACCCTGCTTAATGAGCGGCATAGACCTTCTCCTTGAACGGCGCCAGGCCAACGCGGCGATAGGTGTCGATGAAACGCTCATCGCCCTGGCGCAGGCCGAGATAGGTTTCAACCAGTGTGTCGATGGCTTCCAGCGCCGCGCGTTCGTTCAGCGCCGGGCCGATCAGGTCGCCCAGGGCGGCATCATCCGCCGCCGAGCCGCCCAGCGTGATCTGGAAAAACTCCTCACCCGCCTTGTCCACCCCCAGAATGCCGATATGGCCGACATGATGATGGCCGCAGGCATTGATGCAGCCGGAAATCTTGATTTTCAATTCACCAACATCCTGCGCCCGCTGCCAGTTTTTAAAGCGCAGCGCGATCGCCTGCGCGATCGGGATCGAGCGGGTATTAGCCAGCGCGCAGTAATCCATGCCCGGGCAGGCGATGATATCCGAGATCAGGCCGATATTCGGCGTGGCCAGGCCCTGCGCCTTGAGCGCGCGCCATAGCAGCGGCAGATCGGCCTGCGCCACATGCGGCAGCACCAGATTCTGCTCATGCGTCACCCGCACTTCGCCGAAGCTGTATAACTCGGCCAGGTCGGCCACGGCAGCAAGCTGGTCGGCGGTGATATCGCCCGGCGGCTTGCCCTCTTGCTTCAGCGAGATATTGACGATGCGGTAGCCGGCCTGTTTGTGGGCCACGGTATTCTGACGATGCCAATGGGCGAATTCGGCATCCTGGCGCAGCGCTTCCAGCAGGGCCGGCGGTGCTGCGGCCGGCAGCACGGCATAGGCCGGCGGGGCGAATTGCGCCGCGATACCGTCAATGATGCCCTGCGGCAGCTTTAGTTCGCCATCCTTGATCGCGGCCCATTCGGCTTCCACTTCCTCACGGATTTTTTCGATACCCGTTTCATGCACCAGGATCTTGATCCGTGCCTTGTAGAGATTGTCGCGCCGGCCATGGCGATTATAGACGCGCAGGATGGCTTCCAGGTAACTCAGCAGATGCTGCTTGGGCAGGAAGTCGCGGATGGTCTTGCCGATGAAGGGCGAACGCCCCAGGCCACCGCCAACAAACACCTCGAAGCCGACTTCCCCCGCCGCATCACGATGCATGCGCAGGCCGATATCATGCACCCGCACGGCGGCGCGGTCATTCGGCGAGCCGGTGACGGCGATCTTGAACTTACGCGGCAGGAAGGCGAATTCCGGATGGAAGGTGGACCATTGCCGGATGATCTCGCACCACACACGCGGGTCTTCGATCTCATCGGCAGCCACGCCGGCAAATTGATCCGTGGTGGTGTTGCGGATGCAATTGCCCGAAGTCTGGATG
>NZ_JAGOLP010000039.1 GCF_017994015.1 Ferrovibrio sp.
CGCCATCGGATGGCCGCGATCCGCCGCTGCGCGCACCAGCGCCACGCCCTCTGCCGCCCGGCCATCGGCGATGGTCAGTCGGCCCAGGCGGTAGCGTGCGTTCAAGGCCCCCAGGCGCACCGCCTCCGCCAGTAAGCCACGCGCCTCCGTATTGGCGGCGGCTCCGCCGCGTTGCAGCAGGATTTCCGCCAGATTGGCCATTGCCGAGGCTTCGCCCAGGCCGGCGGCGCGGCGCAAAGCGGCCTCGGCCCCGGCCAGATCGGCGGCGCCGCCACTGCCGCTGAGCAGCATATAGCCCAAAGCCCCCAGGCCCTTGGCATGACCCTGCGCCGCGGCACGGCCGAACCAGGCCCGGGCGGCGGCCAAGTCGCGCGGCCCGCCCAGTCCAAGCTGGTAATCCAGGCCAAGCCGGTATTGCGCCTCGGCATCGCCGGCCTCGGCACGGGATTGTAAGTCGGCGCGCCCCGGCTGCGCCCCGGGCAAACGCTCGCCTGGCTGGCTGAAAGGCGCATCACCGGCGCCGATGGCAGCCCAGCCTGGCGCCGAAATCAGTGCAGCGCCCAGCAAAAGGGCGGCAGGAAACAACTTCATATCACGCCATCATCCTTCAACACCTGGCGGCCGGCCTGGGTCAGCTTGCACACCAGCCAATCCGGCTTGATCGGATTGTCAAACCACGGCTCAGCCCAGCCGGCACGGATGCAGGCCCGGATTGTATCCAGCCCGATCTGCTGTCCATCACGATCAAATAGCGGCAATTTGCCGCCGGGCTGGTTTAGCCCGCGTTTCAGATACTGGCGCTGCGCTTCGCTGGTTTTTGGCACGATCACAGGCTCCGGCGGCTGGAAATGCCGCATCAATCTTACCACCTCACCCATCAAACGCTCCCCTCAATCCGGCATAATCATCCAGATAGGAGGCACGACTTGCCATGGCAAATCCGTCTCCCGCCTTTGCCACCCTGCGGCAAATCCTTTAAAGAAAAGCGAATTCGAAAAAAGAGAGCTTCGTGAGCGACCTCAGCCTCAGTCCCCTGCCCGCCGCTACCGACGCCGCCCCAAGGCGCGGCCGCAGCCGGCTGGCCTGGACCCTGTTTGCCGCCGGGCTGGCCTTGCTGATCGCGGCGCCGTTGCTGGCTGTGCTGGTCAATCTGTTCCGCCCCACCGCCGGGGTGTTTGGCCATCTTGCCACCACGGTGCTGCCGGAAATGCTGTTCAACACCATCATGCTGATGCTGGGTGTTGGCTTCGGCTCGGCGCTGATCGGGGTTGGCTGCGCCTGGGCGGTGACGATGATCGAGTTTCCCGGCCGGCGCCATCTCGGCTGGCTGCTATTCCTGCCGCTGGCCATCCCGGGCTATGTCTCGGCCTTTGTGTATGGCGAATTGCTGCAATTCGCTGGCCCGGTGCAAAGCGCCCTGCGCAGCTGGTTCGGCTGGAGCCGGGGGGATTACTGGTTTCCCGATGTGATGACCCTGGGCGGCACCGTGGTGTTGCTCACCCTGGCCTTCTATCCCTATGTCTACATGCTGGCGCGTGCCGCCTTCCAGGATCAGTCGGTCTGTGTGCTGGAAGTGGGCCGCACCCTCGGCATCCGGCCCTGGGGCCGCTTCTGGCGCATCGCCCTGCCGCTGGCCCGGCCGATGATCGCCGGCGGCATTGCCCTGGTGCTGATGGAAACCCTGGCCGAGTTTGGCGCCGTCAGCTATTTCGGCGTGCCCACCTTCACCACCGCGATTTACCGCACCTGGTTCGGCATGGGCAATCCGGTGGCGGCGGCGCAACTGGCCGGCATCCTGATGCTGTTTGTGCTGGCGGCCGTGATGCTGGAACGCCTCAGCCGCCAGGCCAAGCGTTTCCACCATACCTCGGCGCGCACCCGGCCGCTCAAACTGCACCGGCCCGGCCCCGGCCTGGCCTGGCTCACCACCCTGCTCTGCCTGCTGCCGGTGCTGCTCGGCTTTCTGCTGCCGACCGGGCGGTTGCTCTATCTCGCCATCACCGAAGGCGATGCGCTCGGCTCGGGCCGGCTGGCCGGCTTTGCGGCCAACAGCTTCGTGCTTTCCGGCCTGGCTGCCTTGCTGCTCATCCTGCTTGGCCTCGGCCTCGCCTATGCCCAGAGGCTGGTGCCGGGCCGGCTGCTGAGCTGGCTCGGCCAATTCGCCACCATGGGCTATGCCGTACCCGGCTCGGTGATCGCCATCGGCGTGCTGCTGCCGCTGGCCAGTTTTGACCATCTGCTGAATGACTGGTCGCTGCGGCTGTTTGGCGCCAGCCCGGGCCTGCTGCTGTCCGGCAGCCTGGTGGCGGTGCTTTATGCCTATGTGGTGCGCTTCCTTGCGGTGTCGCACAACACCATGGATGGCGGCCTGCACCGGATCCGGCCCAGCCTGGATCATGCCGCCCGGGTGCTAGGCGCCACGCCGCTGGGCGTGGTGCGCCGGGTGCATGCGCCGCTTTTGCGCGGCAGCCTGTTCACCGCCGCGCTGCTGGTATTTGTGGATGTGCTGAAGGAATTGCCGGCCACGCTGATCGTGCGGCCGTTTGACTTTGATACACTGGCCGTGCGCGTCTACCAGCTTGCCAGCGACGAGCGGCTGAGCGAAGCCGCCACCGGTGCGCTGATCATTGTCGGCGCCGGCCTGCTACCGGTAATCTGGCTCAACGCCGCCCTGGCCCGTTCACGCCCCGGCGAACTTCCACAGGATTAAGCCCATATGACCAATCCCAGCGACATGCTGTTGCAGCAATCCGGCATCGGCGCCCTTGATCTGCCCATAGCCTTCGACTTGCTGAACAAGGGTGAACTCGATCTGGCAGCAGCCGCCTTCACCAAATTGCTGCAAGGCCAGCCGCGCATGGCCCAGGCACAATTCGGCCTCGGCCTGGTCGCGGCCCAGCGTGGCCAGTTCAAGGAAGCCGCGCAGCATCACAGCCGCGCCATCCAGCTCGACCGCACCCTGGTGGAGCCGTATATGGCATTGGGCAATGCTTTTCAGGCTATGCAGCGCTTCAATCAGGCAGCGCAGGCCTACCGCGATGGCCTGCGTATCGGCCCCGGCTATGCGCCGCTGCATTTCAACATGGGCATCTGCCTGCGCCGCATGGGCGAAATGGATGCCGCCATCGTGGCGCTGAAGAATGCTGTGAAGCTGCAACCGGATCATGTCATGGCCTGGTTCAGCCTGGGCAATGCCTATCGCGACAAGGGCGACATGGCCGAGGCCGAGCGGCATTATGCCGAAGCGGTGCGTATCCGCCCGGATTATGCCGATGCGCAATGTAATCTTGGCGGCCTTTATGCGCTGCGTGAGGCGCATGATCTGGCGGTGGCCTGCTTCGATGCCGCCTTGCGCCAGCAGCCGCAGCATTTCTTTGCCCTCAAAAATCGCTCGCTGTCGCTGTTCAAGCTTGGCCGCTATGCCGAGGGTGCCGTAGCGGCCAAGGCCGCACTGAGCCAGCAACCCGACGACATGATGCTGCATTATCATATGGGCGAGATGGTTTATGGCCTGATGCGCATTGGCGATGCTGCAGCGGCGCGGCAACTGGCCGAGGAATGGCGCAGCGGCTATCCCGACAATGCCGTGGCCCAGCATATGGCAGCGGCGGCCTTGGGCGAAACCGTGCCGGAGCGCGCCGCAGACAGCTATGTGCGCGAAACCTTTGATCGTTTCTCGGCCGATTTTGAGCAGGTGCTGAGCGGGCTGGATTACAAGGCGCCGCAATTGCTGACGGCCGCCATCGCTGCCGCACTGGGCGACAAGAGCGGCCTGAGCGTGCTGGATGCCGGCTGCGGCACCGGGCTATGCGCGCCGCTGTTGCGGCCCCGCGCCAGCAAACTGGTCGGCGTCGATCTATCCGGCGGCATGTTGCAGAAGGCGCAGGCACGTCAGCTATACGATGCCCTGCACGAAGCCGAACTGAGCGCCTTTTTGCAGGCAGCGCCTGATCAATACGATCTGGCCGTGGCCGCCGATGTGTTCTGCTATTTCGGCGATCTCAAACCGGTGCTGACCGATCTGGCAGCGCGCATGCCGACCGGCGCCCTGCTCGCCTTCACGGTTGAGCGGATCGAGGGCGCGGCGCCGGCCGAGGGCTATCGCCTCGACCCGACCGGCCGCTACGCCCATGCCGGCAGCTATATCGATACCGCGCTGCAATCAGCCGGCTTCAGCCTGAACACGATGGCGGAAGATGCCGCCCGTGTCGAAATGGGCAAGCCGGTGCCGTGCTATGTGGTGACAGCACGGCGCGCCTGATCCGGCGCTGAAAGCCTAGGCGCGGCGGGCCTTGCGATTGGCATAGCGCCGGTCGCGCTCGGCCTTGCGGGTGGCTTCATCCTGAACCACACGGGTGGTGCGGCTCTTTTCAGCAGCTTCGCGCTGCTCCTGTTCGGCGCGCTCGGCAGCAGCAAGGGCTTCGGCACGGGCGGCAGCTTCGGCTTGAATACGGGCTTGTTCTTCAGCCTTTTGTTGCTCACGCACGGCACGGCGCTGCTCGCGGGCCTGGGCGATGGCTTCACGTTCTGCCTGCCGCGCCTGCAATGTCGGCGCAGCAGCTTCTTGTGCGGCACGATAGGCTTGCAGCAAGGCGGCCTTCGCCTCGGCAGCATTGCCGCGGCGATCAGAGAGTTCGTTATTCTTGGGGTTTCGCAAATTCATTGTTCCAGTTGATGTGTCACCCTGACCGGAGGTCAGGCCTTTCCGACACGTTTCGGTATCGATAGCCACGCCGCAGCATGGCAATAAAAAAGGCCAGGCAATTTGCCTGACCTTGATAGGGATCGTGCTTTCAACAAGTCCAGGTTGCCATGATCAAGTGAAAGCAGATTCCGAATTAGGCAGCCTTGAGATTGCAGGCCGACATCTTGCCCGACTTGCTGTCGCGCTCCATGTCATAGGCGATCTTCTGGCCTTCAACGATTTCGCGCATGCCGGCGCGCTCAACGGCCGAGATATGCACGAAGGCATCCGGGCCGCCGTTGTCCGGCTGAAGAAACCGAAGCCCTTGGTGGAATTAAACCATTTTACGGTGCCAGTGGTCATGATGAACCCCTTTCAGAGGATATAGAGATACTACTGCGCAAACGCACAGCAGGTTGACATAACGATTTTTGAAAGGAAGGTTCGTTCAGGGCGCAATGCAAATCGCGCAGTAACCAAAGCTAACCAAGCAAATATCGACGACCGCATCAGTATAGACTATTGCACCCCGCGTCAACGTTTGTTTTTCGCGGCCATTTTCACCGCCATAATGCGGCAAAGAAAAAGGCGGGAACCAACGGCCCCCGCCTTCACTACAACAATACGGGCCGCGGCTTATTTCCAGCCGGCGCGATCCATCAGCTTGAGCGCGGCTTCGTTGTTCTTGCCGAAAGTGGCGGCATTCACAGTGTCTTCCTTGAACTCGGCCCAGCGCTGAATCACCGGATGCAGCTTGACGCCGCCAATCACCGGGAATTCGTAGTTGCCCATGGCGAAATAACCCTGCGCCTCGGCAGAGGCGAGATATTCCAGAAACTTCACCGCATTGGCCTTGTTCGGCGCATATTTGGCCACGCCGGCGCCGCTGATATTCACATGCGTGCCACGGTCATTCTGGTTCGGGAAGATCACTGCCAGCTTCGACACGATCTCCTTGTCCTCCGGCTTGGAGGAAGCCATCAGGCGGGCGAAATAGTAGGTGTTGGAAAGGGCGATATCGCCCTCGCCGGCTGCCACCGCCTTGATCTGGTCGGTATCGCCGCCCTTTGGCGCGCGGGCAAAATTAGCCACCACGCCCTTGGCCCAGGCTTCAGTCTTTTCCTCGCCCTGAGAGGCGATCATGGCGCCGACCAGCGACTGGTTATAGACATTGGTGGAGGAGCGGATCAGCACCTTGCCCTTCCATTTCGGATCGGCCAGATCTTCGTAGCTGCTCAGCGTGCCCGGCGCCACACGTGCCTTGTTCACCACCAGGATACGGGCGCGCTTGGAAAAGCCGAACCACAGGCCCGAAGGCTCGCGCAGATGCGCCGGGATCAGCTTGTCGAGCGTGGCCGAATTGGCCGGCTGCAATAGGTCCATGCTCTGGGCGCGATACAGCCGGCCGGCATCCACGGTGATCACCACATCGGCCGGGCTCTTGTCGCCTTCGGCCTTCATGCGCTGAAGCAGTTCATCCTCGCGCGCTTCCAGACGATTGATCTTGATGCCGGTCTGCTTGGTGAATTCGGCGTAGAGCGCTTCGTCGGTGTCGTAATGCCGCGAGGAATAAAGGTTCAACTCACCCTGGGCCAGGGCCTGCCCCGGCAAGGCCAGCAGGCCGGCAACAGCGACACCCAGGGCCAGCGCCACGCGGCGCGAGATTACGATGCTCATGATTCTCGGCTCCCCAACGGAATGCGAATAGTAATGCGAATGACTTTCAAAGAATAAATACCCCAGGGCCGATTTTGCTGCAAGCGCGACTAACTCGCATTTTCGTGAAGTCACGCAAGCGTCAACCACTCTGCCCTCGCCATACGAGGGAAAAGCGCCATAATCCAAACTATGAACGCCCCAAGAAATGCCCTCTGCATGCTGATTTTCTTCGTGTTTGCCGGCTGCGCCGCCTTACCGGAGGCATCTGGTGAGTTGCCGCGAGAACAGCTGGTTTTGCGCTCTGCGCTCAGCGTACGGCCCGCCGATAACAGCGTTACCCTGCCGTTGTTTAAGGGCAGCGCCGGTAATCTGACCGTCTGGTATATCGTGATGGATTCATCCGATCAGGCCGATGCCGAACGGCGCGGCGTGGTATGGGCGCCGCTGCTGGCCCGCGCCGGCCATGTGCAACCGGTGCAGCACAGCGATGCCGGCCTGGTCTTTGCCGCCGCACCGGATTTTGCCCCCGAGCGGCGCTATCGGCCCGGGCCGCAGGGGTTTCCACCACTGGATGCTGCCGATGCCGTGGCACCCGGCGCCACGGCGCCCGCCGCCTATTCGCCCTTCATCCGGCCGGCAGCGGATGGCCCGATATTGAACGCGCCAATTGTGGCTGTGGGTGACGGGCCGTTTGATCTCAGCCGCCATGACCGCACAATGGATCGCGTCCTGGCGATTGACACGGCGAAGCGGCAAGTGACCTTGCTGCTCAGCCGTGGCTTCGCCGAAGGCCGCGCCGTGCTGTATATCAGCACCGAGGCCAGTGACCCGCTGGCCGCCGCCCTGGAACGTGCCACCCTGGTGCCTAAGCTGGGCGAAGGCGATGGCGATATCGGCCTGATCGCGATGGTGAACGGCCAGACCGGCGCGGGCAATCCCGAGGCGCAGGGTTTGCCGCATCTGGTGCTGGATGGCGCCGTGGCCGAGACCGCCGGCCGGCATAATGCAGCGCGGCTTGGCGCACCGGGCAATATCCTGACCGCCTTCCCCACCGGCAAAACCGCCAGCGGCTATTCACCGCTCTGGAGTGTCAGCATGGCCGCCTGGGCCGAGAACAGGGTGAAGGCCGGCAGCAATATTCGCATCACGCATCAGGCCGAGATTTACCGCCAGCTTGGCAAGGGTATCAATGGCCCGGACGGCGCGCCTTTCGCGCCATCCGGCATCACAGTGAATTGCCCGGTAGTCGCCTATCTGGATGAAGCGCCGCCCTGAAGCGAACGCACATAACCGGCCAGGGCCACGCGCACCGCGTCGGGCTGGTCCTTGTGCGGTGAATGGCCACAATTCGGCAGGATCAGGGTTTCGACACGGCCTTTGGCCAAAGTCTTGATCGTATCAATCTGCGCCAGGGTGCCGTATTCATCGCCCTCACCCTGTATCGCCAGCACCGGATGCCGGATACGCGCCACCTCGGCCTCGATATTCCAATGGGCAAAATCCGGGTTGAGCCAGGAATCACACCAGCCGCGAAAGGCGCAATCCACATTGGCGCCGTGATACTTGGCAAGGCGCTGGCGCAGGTCGCCGTTGGCATAGGCATCATGCGCGGCGCGGATCGACTGCACCGAAATCGGCTCGGCATAACTATGCGGCGCCATCACGGCAATGCCGAGCAGGCCCGGATGCGGCGCCGCGCCGGCATGGATCAGGGCAATCGAAGCGCCATCGGAATGGCCCACCAGAATGGGCTGCGCGATGCCCAGCACTTGCAGCAATTCCGGCAGAAGGCTGAGCGCCTCATCATGCATGTAGCTGATCGGGCGCGGCAGCGCGCAGGCTGACGAACCACCATAGCCGATGCGGCTATAGACCAAAGCCGGCAGGCCACATTCAGCCGCGACCTGATCGGGGAAATCGCGCCATTGCGCAACCGAGCCCAAGCCTTCATGCAGGAAAACCAGCACCGGCTGCGCAGCAGGGTTGCGCGCGCCAATCCAGCGATACTCAACCCGACCTGCGGAAATATCTGCGACTTGCATCACTGCCTGAGTTTGAAACGCTGAATCTTGCCGGTGGCAGTCTTGGGCAATTCGGCAACGAATTCAATCCAGCGCGGATATTTATGCGGCGCCAGCCGGTCTTTCACAAATTGTTTGAGATCGGCCGCCAGGGCATCGTCGGCAATGATGCCCTGATGCGGCACCACATAGGCTTTCGGCTTGATCAGGCGGTCAGTATCCTCATGCGCCACCACGGCGGCTTCCAGCACTTTTTCATGCGCCAGCAAAGCTGATTCCACCTCGAATGGCGACACCCAGATGCCGCTCACCTTCAGCATGTCGTCGGAACGCCCGGCATAGGCGTAATAGCCATCCGCATCGCGCACATATTTGTCGCCGGTGCGGGTCCAGGGGCCATGAAACGTAGCCAGGCTTTTCGGCCGGTTATTCCAATAGGCGATGGCGGCCGAAGGGCCGGCCACCAGCAATTCACCGATTTCGCCGTCATTCACCTCACGGCCTTGATCGTCAACGATACGCAGATCATAGCCCGGCACCGCCTTGCCGGTGGTGCCATGGCGGATATCGCCGGGCCGGTTGGAGACAAAGATATGCAGCATCTCGGTGGAGCCGATGCCATCCAGGATGGCAACGCCAAACCGCTCCTGCCAGCGGCGGGCAATATCCTCGGGCAAAGCTTCGCCGGCCGAAACACAATGGCGCAACCGGGCCGAGCCGCTGTCGCGATTGATCGTGGCATCGGCGAGAATTGCAGCATAGAGCGTCGGCACGCCATAGAAGATGCTGGGCTGGTGCTGCTGCAAACGCTGTAACACGCTTTGCGGCGTCGGCCGCTCGGCCATCAGCACGGCGGTGGCGCCGACATGCAGCGGAAAGCTCATCGCATTGCCCATGCCATAGGCGAAGAACAGCTTGGCGGCAGAAAACACCACGTCGCTTTCGGCCAGGCCCAGCACTTCCTCGGCATAGAGCACGGCGGTGTGCACCATATCGCCATGCAGATGCATGGCGCCCTTGGGCTTGCCGGTGGAGCCGGAGGAATAGAGCCAGAAGCCGATATCATCCGGCGTGGTCTCGGCGGCATCAAGCTGATCGGATTGTTCGGCCAGCAGGGTTTCCAGCGGCTTGATCGTGGCGGCAACCCGGCCCGAGATCAGCACATGTTTGAGATACGGCTGGTCGGTGACAATGGGGCGGAATTTCTCCAGCAAGGCATCCGAAACCGCCAGCACCACGGCGCGGCTGTCGCGCAGCAGGAAATCGTAATCCGCCGTTGGCAGCAGCGTGTTAACCGGCACCGGCACGGCGCCGATTTTCATGGCGCCGAAAAACAGCGCCGGAAAATCGATGCCATCCAGCATTGCCATCAGCACGCGCTGCTCGCGCTGCACGCCCAGGCTTTTCAGCAGGTTGCCGGCGCGGTTCACGCGCTGGGCCAGCTCGGCATACGTGTGATTGCCGCGATCATCGATGAATGCCAGCTTGGCGCCGCGCCCTTCCGCCAGATGCCGGTCGATAAAATGGCTGGTGGCGTTATAGCGCCGCGGCAAGTCGAGAAAGCGGGGCATAATGGTCTCCTCCCAGAAACCGTTTTTTTCTATTTTTTTATTATCGACCGGCGGCCGGCTTTAAGGCTTTTGCCGCCGGTTTAAGCCCTCGGCTTTACGCGGCCTGGGCCAGCGGCGAGGCCAGCTTGACCCATTCCAGCGCCCAGACCACGGCATCTTCTTCCGGCAGCGTGGTGCCGGAAGCGTTATGCGCCAGACGCTCGCCCACCAGGGTGGCGCCCAGTTCGTTCAGTATCTGCTCAAACTGCATGCCGCCATGATTGTAGGTATCGGCATAGGTGCTGTCGCCCAGGCCGATCACGCCGGCCAGTTTGCCGCTCAGATCAGGCCGCGCCGCCACAAGGTCGGCATGGAAATCGCGCGCATTGTCCGGCACGTCGCCCTGGCCATAGGTGGAGGTGCAGATCAGGAAGGCGCCCGGGCGCTGAAACACGTCGGCTTTCAGATTGTCCATCAGCAGCACGTCAACCGCATGGCCTTCGGCTGCCAAAGCCTTCTTCACATCGCC
The DNA here is from genome assembly GCF_017994015.1 of Ferrovibrio sp. Taxonomy (GTDB): domain Bacteria; phylum Pseudomonadota; class Alphaproteobacteria; order Ferrovibrionales; family Ferrovibrionaceae; genus Ferrovibrio. The sequence goes on from NZ_JAGOLP010000039.1 coordinate 10,444, forward strand.
CGCAACAATTTCGGCGGTGCCGGTCATTGTGCCAACCAGGATGGTAATCTGCATCTTCGCTCCTCCTTCACATGAAGCGCCCGAAATATAGCGCACTGATTTCTGGCATTCCAGAGTAAAAAGCATTATAATGCATGATATGGGCAAGACACCGGAAAAATCCCCCGCCACGGCAGCGGCCAAGCTCGATCCCAAGCCGGCAAGTGGCGAGGATGAAGCCTTCCTCGGCGCCGTGGGTGAACGGGTGCGCAATGCCCGCGCCCGCCGCGGCATGAGCCGCAAGCTGCTGGCGCGCGATTCCGGGGTTTCGGAACGCTATCTGGCCCAGCTTGAAACCGGCGCCGGCAATATCTCGATCCTGCTGCTGCGCCAGATTGCCCGCGCCATGGATTTACCGATGGGCGATTTTCTCGCCGACCGGCCAAAATACGGCATCGATCAGGCCTTGCTGCTGCAACAGATCGAAGCCCTCACCCCGGCACAGCAGCAGGATTTGCAGAATGTGATCCGCGAGCGCTTCGGCGTTGCCCCGGCAGTGAAGCGGCACATCGCCTTGATCGGCCTGCGCGGCGCCGGCAAGACCAGCCTGGGCCAGCGCCTGGCCGCCGGGCTGGGTCTGCATTTTGTTGAAATGGCCAAGGAAATCGAGGCCGAAGCGGGTTTGAGCCTGAACGAGATTTTTGATCTCTATGGCCAGGGTGCCTATCGCCGCTTTGAGCGCCGCGCGCTGGAACGCGTCACCGCGGAACGCGCCCCGGCCGTGATTGCAGCACCGGGTTCGCTGCCCTCCGAGCCGGGCAGCTTCGCGCATCTGCTGGCCAATTGCTTCACCATCTGGCTCAAGGCCCGCCCAGAAGAGCATATGGGCCGGGTGATCGCCCAGGGCGACATGCGGCCCATGGCCGGGCAGACCGAAGCCATGGCCGACCTGAAACGTATCCTGGCCCAGCGCGAAACATTGTATGCCAAGGCCGACATGGCTTTTGACACCGCCGGCAAGGCGCTGGATGACGCCGCCGCCGAATTGCTGATTGCCTTGCAGGCACATCCGGGCTGGCTCTCGCCTGCAAAATAATTCTTGCCGACCGGTAAATATGCATTATAATGCTTCTCACGAATTCAAGGGGTGAGACGCCATGGCCGAGCAAGCAGCCACAAACGGAGCCGCAGCTCCGGTCGATTTCCGCACACATCCGGATCAGTACAAACACTGGAAACTCAGCATCGATGGCCCGGTGGCCACGCTGGCGCTGGATGTGCGCGAGGATGGCGGCCTGCGCCCGGGCTATGAATTGAAGCTGAATTCCTACGATCTCGGCGTCGATATCGAATTGCATGATGCCGTGCAGCGGCTGCGCTTTGAGCATCCGGAAGTGCGCAGCGTGGTGCTGACGTCGGCCAAGGAGCGGGTTTTCTGCGCCGGCGCCAATATCCGTATGCTGAGCCAGTCGAGCCATGGCTGGAAGGTGAATTTCTGCAAATTCACCAACGAGACCCGCAACGGCATCGAGGAAGCCTCGGCGGAATCGCGCCAGACCTATATCGCTGCCGTGAACGGCGCCTGCGCCGGCGGCGGATATGAACTGGCGCTGGCCGCTGATTACATCATGATGGCGGATGACGGCAGCACCGCCGTGTCGCTGCCCGAAGTGCCGCTGCTGGCGGTGCTGCCCGGTACCGGCGGCCTCACCCGCCTGGTGGACAAGCGCATGGTGCGGCGTGACCGCGCCGATTTTTTCTGCACCCTGGAAGAAGGCATCAAGGGCAAGCGCGCCGTGGATTGGCGCCTGGTGGATGAAGTTGTGCCGCGCACCCGCATGCAGGATGCGGTGCGCGAACGCGCCGTGGCGCTGGCTGAAAAATCGGATCGCCCAGGCGATTCCCAGGGCATCAAACTGCCGCTACTGGCGCGCCAGATCGAGGATGCCAGCATCCGCTACAGCCATGTGGAGGCCCGGCTTGACCGCGCCAAGGGCATTGCCGAAATCACCATAAACGGCCCGCAGGCCCCCGCCCCGGCCGGCATTGATGGCATAGGTGCCGGCTTCTGGCCGCTGGCCCTGGCGCGCGAGCTGGATGATCTGGTGCTGCATCTGCGCAGCAACGAAGACAATATTGGCATGTGGGTATTCCGCAGCCAGGGCGATGCCGATGCCGTGGCCGCATATGATGCGCTGCTGGAACAGCATGCCGCCGATTGGCGCATCCGCGAAATCCGCCTGTTCCTCAAGCGCGTGCTGAAACGCATCGATGTGTCATCGCGCAGCATTTTCACGCTGATCGAACCGGGCTCGTGCTTCACCGGCACTTTGCTGGAACTGGTGCTCGCCGCCGACCGCTCCTACATGCTCGACGGCCAGTTTGAGGGCGACAACCGGCCACCGGCCACCATCCGCCTCACCGGCCTGAATTTTGGCACCTATCCGATGGTCAACGGCCTGTCTCGCCTGGCCAGCCGCTCGCTCGATGCGCCTGAGCGGGCCGAGGCCCTGCGCCAGCAGGTCGGCACCGACCTGGATGCCGCTGCCGCCGATGCTGCCGGCCTGGTCACCTTCACCCCCGACGATATCGACTGGGAGGATGAAGTGCGCATTGCCATCGAGGAGCGCGCCGCCTTCTCGCCCGATGCGCTCACCGGTATGGAAGCGTCTTTGCGCTTCGGCGGGCCGGAAACCATGGAGAGCAAGATTTTTGCCCGGCTCACCGCCTGGCAGAACTGGATTTTCCAGCGCCCCAACGCCGTTGGCGAACAAGGCGCGCTCAAGCTTTACGGCACCGGCCAACGCGCCGCCTATGACCGCAGGAGGGTTTGAACCATGGCGATCGACTACAGCCAGCGTATCCCCAATAACGTCAACCTGTCTGACAATCGCCGCCTACAGCGCGCGCTCGAGGAATGGCAACCGAAATTCCTGGATTGGTGGGGCGATATGGGTCCGGCCGGGTTCCAGGCGCGTGAAGCCTATTTGCGCACCGCCATCAGCGTGGATGCGCAGGGCTGGGCCAATTTTGGCTATGTGAAGATGCCGGATTACCGCTGGGGCATTTTCCTGGCCGAGCCGGAAGCCGGCCGCAAGGTGAATTTTGGCGACCATAAGGGCGAAGCCGCATGGCAGGAAGTGCCGGGCGAATATCGCGGCGTGCTACGCCGCCTGATCGTGACCCAGGGCGATACCGAGCCGGCCTCGGTGGAGCAGCAGCGCCTGCTCGGCCAGACCTGCCCTTCACTCTACGATCTGCGCAACCTGTTCCAGATCAATGTGGAGGAAGGTCGCCATCTCTGGGCCATGGTCTATCTGCTGGATGCCTATTTCGGCCGCGATGGCCGCGAGGAAGCCGAGGCTTTGTTGCAGCGCCGCTCAGGCGATGCTGACAAGCCGCGTATCCTCGGCGCCTTCAATGAGGCAACGCCGGACTGGCTCAGCTTCTACATGTTCACGTTCTTCACCGACCGCGACGGCAAGTTCCAGCTCGCCTCGCTGGCCGAAAGCGGCTTCGATCCACTGTCGCGCACCTGCCGCTTCATGCTGACCGAGGAAGCGCACCACATGTTTGTGGGCGAAACCGGCATCAGCCGCGTGTTGCAGCGCACCTGCGAGATCATGCGCGATTTCAAGACCGACGATGTGCGCAAACATGGCGTGATTGACCTGCCGACACTCCAGAAATACCTCAATTTCCATTTCTCGGTGTCGCTTGACCTGTTCGGTTCGGAAATCTCCACCAATGCCGCCAATTATTACACGATGGGCATCAAGGGCCGCTTCGAGGAAGTGCGCATCGACGACGACCACAAGCTGAGCGATGCGGTTTACAAAGTGTTGGAGCCGCACGGTGACGGCTTCCGCGAAAAGGAAGAAGCGGCGCTGATCGCGCTGAACGAGCGGCTGCGCGACGACTACGTCGCCGATTGCGCCCGTGGCGTGATGCGCTGGAATCAGGTGATCAAGCGCGCCGGCATCGATTTTGAACTGAAGCTGCCGCACCGGGCATTTCATCGCCAGATCGGCCAATTTTCGGAATTGCGCGTTGATCCCGCCGGCCGCATCGTCAGCCAGGCGGAATGGGACGCCCGGCATCATGCCTGGCTGCCCACCGAGGAAGACCGCCTCTATGTCATCAGCCTGATGCGGCCGGTGACCGAGATCGGCAAATTCGCCAACTGGATCGCCCCGCCGGCGCGCGGCATCAACAACATGCCGGTGGATTTCGAATACGTGCGCGCCTGAGGCGCCGCACGCCACCCTCGCCAGACTATTGGGGCTCCAACGGATAGTTGGAGCCCCTTCTATTTTTAAGCCTGCCTATTTATAGTCCGGCGCCATGACACCCAACACACCACCCTATTCGCCTGACCGCCCCTTCACCGTCGCGCGCGTGGTGCAATGGGGCGAGGCCGACCCGGCCGGCATCGTCTACACCACACAATTCCTGGATTATGTGATGGAGACGGTGGAAGCCTTCTGGCGCGAGCGGATCGGCGTCAGCTTCTATCAGTTGCACCAGCAGCATCATCTTGGCTCGCCAACCGTGAGCAGCCGGCTGGATTTCCAGAAGCCTTTGCGCTCGGGTGAGGCTTTCACGGTTGAATTGCGCATTCCGCGCCTGAGCCGGTCCACCATCACTTTCAGCATCCTGGGGCGCAATCTGGCCGGCGAAGGCTGCTTCACCGGCGAGCTGGTTTCCTGCATCATCGACGACCAGAAAGTGCGTTCGGTGGCTATCCCGGACTGGATCCGGCAGCCGATTGAAACTTACCGCGCCGCCACCGGCGCCGATCTGGACTAACAGGGGAAAATCGACAATGGCGGACAGCCACGGCTATAACAAATTCTTTCCGGTATCGTGGGAAGAACTGCATCGCCATTGCAAGGCGCTGGCCTGGCGCCTGCTGGAGCGCGGCCCCTATCAGGGCGTGGTGGCGATCACCCGCGGCGGCCTGGTGCCGGCTGCCATCGTGGCGCGCGAGCTGAACCTGCGTGTGATCGAAACCATCTCCTGCTCAACCTATAACGAATTGAGCCGTGGCACCCAGGTCAATATCCTGAAACAGGCCGAAGCGGCTTTGCCCTCGGGCGGCGAAGGCTGGCTGATCGTGGACGACCTGGTGGATACCGGCATCACCGCCAAGGCGGTGCGCCAATTGCTGCCCAAGGCGCATTTCGCCACCATCTATGCCAAGCCGAATGGCCGCCCGATGGTGGATAGCTACATCACTGAAGTAAGCCAGGATACCTGGATTCTGTTCCCCTGGGACCAGGAAGCGGTGATGAGCAAACCCATCGTGGAATTGAAGCAGCAGGGTTAACGAATAGCCTTGGAGCCGATATAGACGCCGTTGCTGATGCCCATCAGGATCAGGTAGCCCGCTGGAATGGCCGGTATTTCGTTGCCGGTGAACACCTTCACCAGCACAAAGCTGGCGGTGATCAAGGTGAAAAGCAGCATCTGCAACCGGGTCACATCGATGGTTTCACCACTATCGGTGCCGCCGATCAGGTCGCTCCAGGCCGGCAGGCGCGGCGCATCCACGGCCCGCCCCTGGCGCGCCGCCAGTTCGGCCCGTTGCTCTGCCTCGGCCGCCTCACGCGCCGCCAGCTGCTCCGGTGTCTCCTTGGCGATGGCGGCCGCTTCCTTCTGGTCGCTGACCTTCTTGTTGAATTGCGACAGCAGGGTGGCTGCACCGGCAATGCCCAGCAGGGTGAGCGTGCTCTCGGAAATCTCGATCAGTGTGCCGGACAGCACCATCACATAGATCGACGAAAAGGCCACCACCGTGGTCCACAGCATAATCTGGAATTGCGACAGGCTGGCCACGCCGTTGCGGCTGGAAATCAGCCGCAGCAGCCAATTGGCGTCTTTCAGATTGATGAATGTGCGGCTGTACCACCAGGCCCCGGCAAGCACCAGGCCAAGCAGCAGCACAGCCACGCTGAAGGCCCAGCCCTGGCTCTGGATGCCGAGCGGCACTGCCACATCCAGCAGCTTGTTGCCGCCGTCCACGGCAATAATCCGCATGGTGGCCAATGGCACGCCCAATTCACTTGCCGGCTCGGCGCCTTTTGCCGCCGGCGGCAATTTTGGCACCGTGATGCGGATATCAAATTCGCTGGTTGTGCTGGTTTTTGTCACCTGAATATCGCCCAGCACCGGCAGGGTTCCGGCCACCGGCTGGCCGCTGCCATCGCGCCACTGGAAACAGGCCACGATCTGCGCCGTCTCCTTCAACCGTTCCAGCGGCGTGACCTTGGCATCAACATGGCCACCGGGCGGCTGCCAGTTCTTGGCCGGCTGAATGCTGATGGCGCCATTGCGGAAGGCCGGCTCGGGCGGGGTGGCGCAATGCTGCGCCGGGCTGAGCCTGACGGTTTCCGCCGCCAAGCCGGGCGCGGCCAGCAGCAAGCCGCAGCAACCAATCAGCATGAGATGAAACAGGCGACGGCACGGCGCCGCCAAAATGGCAAAAAGCGCAGGCATGACTTCCCCCTCGAAGCGAATTAGACCGCCCGAGAAGCCACGATACACCAAAAACTATATTTTCAAAGACAATACACACTCATTCGAGGCGACTGCCAACACGCAGGGTCCATTGCACGGTTTCGCGCAGCACGCGCCCGAGCGCTTCATCAAAAGCCTGCACCACCGCCAGCACCTCGGTGCTTTTGGCCTTGACGCGATGTTCAACGATGCGGGCGGCAACAATCTCCTGGCGCGGCTGGCCAATCAGCTTCGAGGCCAGCGACACCCGCACGCTGGGCAGCGGATCGCCTTCGGCAAGCTCGGCCTGGAATTCACGCAACTCGCTCTTGAGGTTGAAATCGGAACGCAGGCCAACCGATTGCCGGCCCACGGCAACGATCTTGCCGGTATTCTCAAAACTCTCGATCAGCAGGGTTTGCACCATGCGCGGCGCGCGCTCGGCCCAGCGCGCTTCGGCATAGTATTTCACCTCATAGGGATTGGTCATGATCGGGATACGATGCGTATCCAGCCCGCCTGCCGCGTAGGGCTCTTCCACCACCAATTGCCAATCCACCTTGGGCAGATTGTCGGCGAAAGTGTTTTTCGGCGACAATGTGTAAAGGTTGGAGGGCGGCGCCTGCGGAATGATGCCGCCACAGCCTGCCAGCAGGCCACCAGCACCCAATGCAAGTAAAAAACTGCGCCGCTGCATGATGCCTTGCTTCATCGCCGGCTCCCCTCGCCCTTGTATTCCGCATCGCGGTTGCCAAACAGCACCGCGCTTGGATCATCCTCCAGCCGCTGCGCCACTCGCGCCAGGCTGCCCACCAGGATACGCGCCTCGGCGATGAAGCGGCGGAACTCGCCGAAACCATCGGTGGTGATGGCGTTGATCGGCGCCCGGTTCTCGGCCACCACCTCGTTCACCGCCGTCAACACACCGCTCAGGTCGCGCATCGCGCCGCGCAATTCCTGCACCGCAAGCTGGCTGTCTTTCAAGGTGCCGCTGGCATCCTCGTCCAGCAGCCGCGTGGCGCTATCCAGCGTGGCGCGGGCAGATATCAGCGTCAATTTCGCCTCATCGGCCAAACCATCGAATTTCTCCGCCACAGAGCGCGCCGCGCGTGCCGCCACGGCAATATCGGCACTGGTGCGATCAAAGCCATCAATCGCCCGGGTCAGCGTTTCCTGCCGGCTTGCAATGGTCAGGCTGAGTTGGCGGATATCGCCGATGATGCCGGCAATATTGTCGATATTCTGATCCGACATGATGCGGGCGGCGCGGTTCACCAGGTCCGGTGCGGCCTCAAACAATTCCGCGATGGAAGAGGATTTGGAGCGGATTTCAGGCAGCTCGGCAATATCATCGCCAAAGCTGGCGGGCAGGATGGTGGCGCCTTTGCTGCCAGCGGTGATCTGCACAAAGGAAACCCCGGTGATGCCCTGCAATTCCAGGCTGGCAACGCTATCCTGGCGGATCGGCGTATCGGCGGCCACATTGATCGTGACACGCACCTTGGCGGTATCCTCGCGGTCGATGCTGATCTGGCTGACATTGCCGATCTTGATGCCGTTGAAGCGCACATCGCCGCCCAGGCCAAGCCCCGCCACCGAGCCGGTGAAGAGGATGTTGTAGCGCGCAATCTCGCGGTCGATCTGCGTCTTGGCGAGCCAGAGCGCAAAGCCGAGAATGCCGACCAGGAATAGCAGCAGAAAGCTGCCGATCAGCAGATGGTGGGCGCGGGTTTCCATGCTTTATCTCGCCTCCTCGGCGTGGCTCTGCTGCGCGGCGGTCTGGCTTGCCGCCCGGGCGCGCGGGCCGTGGAAATATTCCTGAATCCAGGGATGCGGATGCGACAGCAACTCACGCAGCGGCCCCACCACCAGCACCTTCTTCTCCGCCAACACCGCGATACGGTCGCAGATCGCATGCAATGAGTCGAGATCATGCGTCACCATGAACACGGTGAGGCCAAGCGCCTGCTGCAAATCGCGCACCAGGGTATCAAAGGCTGCGGCGCCAATCGGGTCAAGCCCGGCCGTCGGTTCATCAAGGAATACCACTTCCGGATCAAGCGCCAGCGCACGGGCCAGGCCGGCGCGTTTACGCATGCCGCCGGATAACTCGGAAGGATATTTGCCGCCGGCACTGGCCGGCAGGCCGACCATGCGGATTTTCGCCGCCGCAATCTCGTTCAGCAGATCAGCCGGCAGATGGTAAAATTCCTTCAGCGGCACCTGGATATTCTGCGCCACGGTGAGCGACGAGAATAGCGCGCCATCCTGGAACAGCACGCCGACGCGCTGCCGCGCCGCGCGCAGCATGGCCTCGTCGCCTTTCACCATGTCGCTGCCCAGCAGGTCGATACTGCCGGCTTTGGATTGATTGAGGCCGATGATGGTGCGCAGCAGCACCGACTTGCCGGTGCCCGAGCCGCCGACCACGCCCAGCACTTCGCCGCGCCGCACATCCAGGTCCAGCCCGTCATGCACCTTGAAGCCGTCAAAGGCATTCACCAGGCCGCGCACGCGGATCACCACATCATCGGCCATCTAAATCCCCAAAGCCGAGAACAGGATCGAGAATAGCGCATCGGCCACGATCACCAGGAAGATCGACTGCACCACCGAGCGCGTGGTGAGCCGGCCAACACTTTCAGCATCGCGCTTCACCCGCAAGCCCTCGTAACAGCCAACCATGGCGATCAGCGCGGCAAAAACCGGCGCCTTGATCAGGCCAACCAAAAAGCTGTTGAGCGACACGGCTTCATGCAGGCGGCGGAAAAACAGGAAGGGCGTGATATCCAGCGACACCCAGGCCATCAGCGCGCCGCCCAGCAGGCCCATGATATCGGCAAAAAACGCCAGCAGCGGCAGGGTCAGGATCAGGGCGGCCACGCGCGGCACCACCAGCACTTCCACCGGATCGAGGCCCAGGGTGCGGATCGCATCCACTTCCTCGTTCACCTTCATACTGCCGATCTGCGCCGTGAAGGCACTGCCAGAGCGGCCAGCCACCACAATTGCGGTCAGCAGAATGCCAAGTTCGCGCAGCACCGACACGCCAACCAGATTGACCACAAAAACCTCGGCGCCAAACTGGCGCAACTGGTCGGCGCCCTGATAGGCCATCACCACGCCGATCAGGAATGAGATCAGGCCGACAATGGGCAGCGCATTCAGCCCGGTCTGTTCCATATGGAACACCACCGAGGTGAAACGCAGGCGGCGTGGGTTCAGCGCAATGCGGGCAAAGGCTTCCGCCACCCGGCCGATGAATTCGATGAAGCGGCGGCCCTCGCGGGCAAAAAACAGCGCCTGCCAGCCCAGATAGGCAATAAAGCGCAGCAGGCCATTGCCCGTGGGCGGCGGTGCCGCGCTTTGTGCATCGCAGCCGGCAACATAATCCAGCAGGGTGCGGTGTTCCGGGCTGAGCGCCTGCCATTCCACCGCGATACCGGGGCCAAGCCGCTGCAACAGGCGCTGCAACAGCACCGCGCCGGCGGTATCCAGCCGTTCCAGCCGGGCAGCGTCGATCCGCAGCCGGCGGCTGCCGCCGAGCAGGCTGCTGCCTTTGCCAAGATCATCCAGGCTGCGCGCCAGGCGTTCAGCGCTGGGCAAGGTCCAGGCGCCGGTGAGGCTCAGCCTCGCATCACCACCCTCATGCTGAAGGCTCATGCCGCCTGGCTGCACGCCGTTGATCCTCTGCCGAAACCTGCTTGCCTAAGAGTTAGCAGAAATGACATTGTGGGCGAAGCCCCGATAGGGAAATTATAGAGCCGGGACAGCCAGATGCCGCGTTTCAGCGTCAATCTCAGCTTCATGTTTCAGGAATATGCCTTTCTTGACCGCTTCGGCGCCGCGCGCGACCAGGGCTTCGAGGCGGTGGAATTCATGTTCCAGCCGGATCAGGCGCCAGCGGCCATCGTTGCGGCTTTGCGCGACAATGGCCAGCAACTGGCCCTGATGAACACGCCGGCCGGCAATTTTGAAGCCGGCGAGCGTGGCCTGGCCTGCCTGCCGAACCAGCGGCAGAATTTCCGCAGCGGTCTGCTGCGCGCCTTCGAGGTCGCCACCGCCGCCGGCTGCCCGCGCCTGCATGTGATGGCCGGGGTGGCGCCGGCCGGCGCCGATCATCGTGCGCTGGAAGCCTGTTTCCTTGACAATCTGGCCTGGGCCGCCGAGCAGGCGCAACGCGCCGGGCTGATCCTGTTGCTGGAGCCAATCAACCAGCGCGACATACCGGGCTATTTCCTGCACAATTATGATGTGGCCGAGCGTATCCTGGGCGAGATGGCGCTGCCGCATCTGCGGCTGCAATTCGACATGTATCATGTGCAGGTGGTGCATGGTGATGTGAGCAAGCGGCTTGAGCGGCAATTGCCGCTGATTGAGCATATCCAGATCGCCAACCCGCCGGATCGCCGCGAACCCGGCAATGGCGAGCTGGATTACGGCTTCCTTCTGCGGCGGCTGGATGACCTGGGCTATGCCGGCTGGGTCGGCTGCGAATACCGGCCATCGCGCCGCACCGAGGAAACCCTGGATTGGATCCGGCCCTGGGGCGTGAAGGCGAAATGACCGGCCATGCCGAACCGCTGGTAGAACGGGTTGCCAATTGCTGCGCCCAGACCGTATGTTTCCGCCTCAGATAGTTTGAGCCACAACAATCCAGAGGGTCCGACAGGACATGGCACGCAGTTTCGCCGTTGCGATCGTGGCTTTTTTCGTCGGCTTGTCAGTCGGCCTGGGATATCTGGCGGTGCAGCGCGCCACGCCGATCCCGGAACGCCCGGCACCAGCGCAGGCCACTGCTGTGCTGAGTGGCGACATGCCGCCGATCACGCTGCGCCTCGCCTCCTCCTACACATCCGCTGCGCCACAGCTTGGCAGCATCGGCGCCGCCACCACCACCAAGCTGGCGCGGCTCTCTGCCGGCGCGCTGGATTTGAAATTCCATGAACCCGGCGCCCTGGTTGGCGCCAATGAGGTGTTCGATGCCGTGGCCAGCGGCGAAGTGGATGCCGGCTGGACCTCGGCCGCCTATCTGCTGGAGAAGGATGCCGCTTTCGGCTTTTTTGTCGGCCTGCCCTTTGGCCCGCGCACCTCGGAATATCTCGGCTGGCTCTATCATGGCGGCGGCCAGGAATTGATGAATGAACTATTCGGCCGCTATGAAGTGGTGCCGATGGTGTGTGGCGTGCTGGCGGCCGAGGGCGGCGGCTGGTTCCGCAAGGAGATCAACAGCCCGGCCGATCTGCGCGGCATGAAAATCCGCTTCACCGGGCTGGGCGGCGAAGTGATGCGCAAATTCGGCGCCGAGCCGATGCTGATGCCGGGCGGCGATGTGTTTAACGGCCTGCGCAGCGGCGTCCTCGATGGCTCGGAATTCTCCACGCCGATGAATGACATGCGCTTCGGCTTCTACAAGGTGGCGCCGCATTATTACCTGCCCGGCTGGCACCAGCCCTTCACCGCCATCCTGCTGGTATTCCAGCGCCAGGCCTGGGAACGCCTGAGCGAAGCGCAGCAGGCCATGGTGGAAACCGTCTGCGGCGACAATATCGCTGACAGCCTGGCCGAAGGCGAAGCGCAGCAGCCCTATGCCATCAACACCCTGCGCAGCAAGGGCGCCATTGTGCATACTTGGTCGCCGGAAATGCTCGCTGCGTTCAGAAAAGCCTGGAATGAAGTGGCCGCCGAACAGGCCGCCGCCAATCCCACATTTAAACGCATCTGGGAATCCTACTCAGGCTTCCGCGATAATTTCACCGAATGGCGCCGGGTCGGCTACCCGCATTGAGGCTTTGATGCCGCCAGATTTGCAGCGGCAATGGTTGGCTCATAAACGGCAAAATTGATCTCCCATGGACGCTCGGGATCAACCCGGCTGACCTGTACTGAAAAGCGCGCCAGGCGGGCTGACGCATTATTACACCGATGCGGCCACAGGCGCGCGCAGCGAGCGCAGCCTGAGCCTGGCCGTGGCGCATGTCGCCTGGACCGATTATGTCGCGGCGGGCGGCGGCATCGCGCTGACCATCCGCACCACGGATATCAGCTACACGCATAGCTCGGCCAATGTCACCCGGTCCTGGCTGCACCGCGACCATCTGGGCTCGACCACAATGGTCACCGATGCTGCCGGCGCCGTGGTCCAGCGCATGTCGTATGATGGCCCTTCGGGCCTGTGCGCCCACGCCCGCTTCGCGGTCGCGCGCTTACAGGGGGCAAGCGGCGCAACGCCAATGGCGCCGCCGATCCCACCGGCAGCCTGGAAGCCTCGGGCCTGCCGAACCGCGGCTTCACCGATCACGAGCATATCGAAGAGCTCGGCCTGGTTCACATGAATGGCCGGCTTTACGACCCGCTGATCGCCCGCTTCATCTCCGCCGACCCGATCATCGCCGATCCGCTCTCCGTACAGGCTTTCAACCGGTACTCCTATGTCGACAACAACCCGCTCACATACACAGACCCGACAGGGTATCTGAAGATAGGCAGATTGTTCCGCAATCCAGTTGTTGCGCTTGCAGTTGGCATCGTATCGGCTGTTGCTCTCGGCCCGGCTGGCCTGGGTTGGATTGCCGGGCTCAAGTCACTCGAAGCAGCTATTGTTGTTGGCGCTGTCGCTGGCGGTCTTACTGGAGGCATAAAAGGGGCAATTGTTGGCGGCATTAGTGGTGCCCTAACATTCGGGATTGGCGGTCTTGATATTGGATTTGTCGGCAGGGCAGCCTTGCATGGTGTTGCGCAAGGTGGGTTGGCAGCCGCACAAGACGGGGATTTTGGTTCAGCATTCCTTGGGGCTGCGATTGGCAGTTTTGGTAGCTCCGTTCTTCAGGCAGCAATACCGGGCAAGGAAGTAGGGGAGATTCTGGCCAAGACCGTTGCCAGCGCTGTGGTTGGCGGCGCGGCTTCTGTCGCAGCCGGTGGAAAATTCGCCAACGGCGCTGCCACTAGTGCGTTCATTTATATGTTCAATCATGCAGCTCATGCAGCAGAGAGCCAGGGTTACGGCATAACTCCTGAGCAACGCACATTGGCCAATGATGGCAAGGTACGGGAGTTCTGGTCTTCGCGGAGGGCGATTGGAGATCCGATTGCCGATATCGCCTTAAAGTCTTTAGATCCTCCTGGCGGCCTGATCGATACCCTGTTTGGTGGAGCGTCCATTAATGACAGATTGAATGCATTTAGCCGTATTTATGCCGGGAAGGATGTCAATATAATGCAGATAAGGGTGGATTTAATGAGGGCCCACGTGATTGCAGTAGATAGTGATGCGAGGGGGGCCCCGGGCTTATTGAGCCCGCGTCAAGTGGCCGAGTATCATCACGAAGTATTTGTCTTGCATGGGCTTCCAGCAACAGCCTTTGGAGGAACACCCTTCACTGGTAGACTTGGTGAGGCTAACTGGACACGAGCAGTTTGGTGTAATCGTTGTGACAACCGATGAGCATTCTTAGACTAGCCTTAGCGGTCCTGGCGGTGTTGTGGATCAGCTCCAGCACTAGCTCGGCATTAGCCTTGAAGGAGGGCAACACAGTTGTTTTAAAATTACGCGAGCATTCCTTCCGTATTCCGGAGCAATACTCGCGTGAGACTGCCGTGCCAGGTTGGTTGAGCTGGCTTCCTGGTCTTGATGATGGGGCAAATGAGGCACTTTTGGTCATCCCGGCGAACGAGATCGGGCAGGCGATCAGGGGCTACGTCGAGCAAGACAAGAATACCCACGAGGACGTGCTGATACTCCTTGCAGCTCTTAGCGAGCATGAGGTTTTTCGATACAAGTATCCGAATCGACATAGAGAGCTTTGGTACGCGACTGGCGAATACGCTGAACGGGTGGTAGAGCCGGTCAAGGGGAAGCCTTGGTTTCGCATTTATCGAAAGCCGACCCTGCGTTCGTCATGGGAACTGGTGAGTCAAAATCCAGAACAGTCTAAGCAGATACCTCCACTCTCGAATTACTGGATGGGATCGTGCTTTAAATCAACCACATCGGCGAAGTCGTTGGATAATTTAGAGATATGCAAAACGTATGTTGTCGTTGAGAATCTGATAATTGAGTTCTCGGTGTCACAGCAGAATTTCCACCTTTTGGACCAGATCAAAGAATATGTCACCCAGCGGATTTTGAGTTGGCAGGTCAAGTAGCAGCCCCTCGTTTAGCCGCTTCACGGAGTGTCTCGATAATGTAGGTGTGAGCTTTCAACAGATTGTCCATTCGCACGCTCCGGAATAACTGAAGTCTCGCAACATCAGGTCGCCACCTCCAAAAACCTGTCGCGCCTAGCGGCCTGATCTGATTCACTTGTTGCTGCGGAGGATTGAACGATGTGTCACACAGGATTTTTTGGATTGTCGAAACATTCGCAGCGGCGATGGCCGGAGTTATAGCTGGCGCGGCTTTGATCATCCGGCCAGCATCACCCGCGGCGCCGATACGGTGTCGTTCCAGTATGGCGCCGAGCAGCCACCGCCTCCTGTGGCGCCAGCATTGCGCCGCAGGGTGACGGAATCGGTCACATGCTCATTGCCCGAGCGAGCGGCGTAGTTGGCGCACGCGGCGCTCCACTGAGATATCGAGTGAAGCGGTGATTTCCAGGCTGCGGTCTTCCAGCGCGCTGGCGCGCGGGTTGGCGCGGCCACGGGCTTCCACGGCGGCATCGCGGCGGCGGATCAACTCGGCGATTTCAGGCTGAAACAGCCTTAGCAGGCCGGTGAGCCAGCTATTCACCCGGGCCGAGGGATAGGCATGGCCAACCTGGAAACGATCCAGCATGGCGATCACATCACGGGCGGCAAACCAGGTTTCATCGGTGACCCAGCGGTTGACCGTGAACAGCCGCACCGGCAGGCCGTAATTATCCATGCCGATGGCAACAATATGCGCCAGTGCCGCCGCGCCAAGCGGGCCGCAGGGCACTTTCAGCCCCGGCTTTGCCCATTGCGCCGGCTCAAACCGCTCGGGCAGATGATGCGGCCGCATGAAAACGTGGAAATGGCCATGCTCGCGCGCATCGCCGCGATGCGCATGATAATAGTATTGCGCGCCGCTTTCCGGATCGAACACATCGCCGGCCGGGTAATGCTCCTGCTCATAGAAATCGCCCTGGCCGCGCAGCAATTCGGCCACCAGATTGCCGCGCCGTGCCGCCAGACCTTCCTGTATCCGCAACACCTCGACACCGGCCGCCAGCATGCTCTGCAAGCGGGGTTGGCCAAGGCTGGTCATCATGTTCATGCGCCGCAACCCTTGCTGAAACCGGCACAGCTAACCATGCGCCTCTTAAGCGGTGGTAAATGCCGCCGCAGCGAATCGCGCCTGTGGAAAAAATAGCTGCGGCATCCGGTCGCTTTGACCCTGTGCCGCCCCGTGCTAAATCAGGCGCGTAGTCTTATCCCCCCCCCAGCAAAGCCTGTAGATTTGGGAGCCCCGACCATGCTGCGCAGCCTGACCTTTGCCACCGCCCTTAGCCTCGGCCTCGGCTTTGCCGCCGCCGGCCAGGCGCAAGCCGCCGATGCCGCTGCCGGCCAGAAGGCTTTTGCCAAATGCCGGGTCTGCCATGCGCTGGAAGCCGGCAAGAATGGTGTTGGCCCCAGCCTGCATGGCGTTTTCGGGCGCAAATCCGGCACCGGCGCCGGCTTCAAATATTCCGATGCCATGGCCGCCAAGGCAGTGGTTTGGGACGAAACCAGCATCGCCGCCTATATGGCCGATCCGAAAGGCTATATCCCGGGCAACAAGATGATCTTCCCCGGCATCAAGAAGGAAAGCGAAGTGGCCGATATCATCGCCTATCTGAAAGAGGCGACCAAGTAAGGCCATATCCTACCGGGGCGGGCAAATTTAACCTGCCCCCCTCGCCCTTTCCTCGCCGGGAACCAGTTTGTATTCTCGGACCATGAGGGATGGCGCCATGATTCGTCTGCCAAGCGCGACACGGCTTCCTGCACCGAGGCAAATCGGGCGTCGCAGCTTGTTGCTGGCCGGGCTGCTGCTGCCACTGGCAGCCATCCGCCCGGCCCTGGCGGCCAACCCGGCCGCCGCCGCCAATTTCATCCAGCAATTGGGTCAATATACGCTGGGCATCCTGCAACAGCCGCTATCCTTGCCGCAGCGCGAGGCGCAATTGCGCGACCTGCTGCGCCAGGGGTTTGACCTGCCCTTCATCGCCCGCTTTGTGCTGGGCCGCGCCTATAACGGCCTGACCCCGGAGCAGGCGGCTGAATACCAGCAGGTGTTCAGCGACTTTGTGCTGCGCAGCTATGCGCGGCGCCTGGCCGGCTTTCAGGCCAGCGGCTTCAGCATCCTGGGCACGCGCGCGGTGGGCGATAGCGATACTGAAGTGGCCACCCGCATCGATCCGCAGAATGGTCAGCCGATCCGCTGCGACTGGCGGGTGCGCGAATTTGCCGGGCCGCGCCTCGGCATCATTGATGTGACTGTGGAAGGCGTCAGCATGGCGCTGACCCAGCGCGATGAATTCATCGCCGTGGCGAGCAGCCGGGGTGTGGGTGACCTGATCGGTGTGTTGCGCGCCCGTGCCGACCGCGAAAGCATCAGCGCCAAACGCTGACCAAGCCCGGCCCCGATGCCGGACCTATAATGCAGTGGGAGTGAAGGACATGAAACTGCTACGCAAAACCCTCGCCGCCAGCGGCCTGGCGATGCTGCTGATGCATGGCCCGGTTCTGGCACAACAGAGCAACCCCGATGCTTTCGACCAAGGCCTTGCCGCCTACGAACGCGCCGATTTTGATGCGGCATTGAAGTTATGGCTGCCGCTGGCGGAAGCCGGCGATGCCCGGGCGCAGTATAATCTCGGCGTGTTGTACAGCGATGGGCTGGGCCTGTCGGAAGACCTGCGCGCCGCCATTGCCTGGTGGCGCAAGGCGGCAGCACAGGAGCATCCGCAGGCGCTGCATAATCTGGCCATGCTCTATATTGCCGGCGATGGTGTGGCGCAGGATATGGCCGAGGCGCGCAAGCTTTTGGAACGCGCCCAGGCCAATGGCTCAGCGCGCACATTGTACAGCCTGGGCAAGATGTATCTGGAAGGTCTGGGCGGGCCGGAAAACAAACCCGCCGCTTTTGCCCTGCTGCTGCGGGCCGGCGAAATGGGGCTGGACAAGGCGCAGTATAATCTCGGCAAGATGTATCGCGACGGCGAAGGCACACACCGCGATCTGGTGGCCGCCGCCGCCTGGTTCACCAAGGCCGCCGAACAGAATTACGCCCAGGCGCAAAATCATATCGGCAATCGCTATCTGCGCGGCGAAGGGGTGCAGCAGGATGATGTGCTGGGCCTGTCGTGGCTCACCCTGGCGGCGCGCAGCGGCCATCCGGCCGCCATCGACCGGCTGGCCGAATTACGCGGCAAGCTGGATGCGGCCTTGTTTGCCGAAGCCGAGCAGCGCGCCGATACTTTTGGCAAAGCCGCCAAACCCTGATCCCGCCAAAGCCAATCCGATCCGAGGGCCGCAACCGCATGAAACGCCACCATATGGCCCTGATCGGTCTGCTGTTGCTGGCACAGCCGGCACAAGTGCAGGCGCAAAACGTGGCGCCGGCGGTGGCGGCAGAAATCGCCGCCATCCTGCAACAGGCCGGCATCGATCAAGCCCGCGAGCGGGCCAGCTATGGCAGCCTGGGTAATGGCCAGATTCTGGCCACCAAGGAACGCCAGCTTGAGGCCCGGGTGGGGCGTGATCTGGCTACAATCGTTGGCCGCGAAGCAGTCTATGACCGCCGCCGCGCCCAGGAGACCGCCGCCTATATCGCCCGCGTAGCGCCGAGTTTTGGCCCTCAGGCCTATCAGGCCGCAGCCAGTTACGCCGCTGCCGCGCCCGCCGCCCTGCCCAATGCCTGGTATCAGAGCGCCAGCCCACCGCCAGCCTCGCCGCCGATCCGGCCGACCCAATATGTTGCCGGCCCCAGCGCGGGGCGGCCCGGACAATGGTATGATAGCCCCTATCTGGCGCGCTATGGCGGGTCGCAAAGCGCCAGTTCCATGCCGGCAGCCAGTTTCACCCAAGCCAGCTACAGTCAGGCCAGCTACAGTCAGGCCATGCCCCAGGCAATGGGCGCCGGCACTGCCGGCAGCAGCGAAATCTGGGACCCGATCGAGCCGGTGAACCGGGCTTTCTTCGCCTTCAACGAGGTGGTGGATACCTTTTTGCTGCGCCCCATCGCCTGGCTTTACAGCTTCACGCCGGATGTGGTGAAGGGTGGCCTGCGCAGCGCCTTCACCAATCTGAAATCACCCGCCGTGCTGCTCAATCACACCCTGCAAGGCAATCTCGGCGATGCCGCCACCACGGTTGGCCGCTTTGCCGTGAACAGCACTGTTGGTGTGCTGGGCCTGTGGGATGCCGCCGATGACCTGCTCGACTGGAAAGGCAAGCCGGCGGATTTTGGCCAGACCCTGCACAGCTATGGCATTGGCGAAGGCCCGTTCCTGATGCTGCCCCTGCTCGGCCCGGCCAATCTGCGCGATGCGCTGGGCAATGGCGTGGATAATCTGGCCGATCCGCTGGTCTATATCCTGAACGACAATGCCAACCTGGCACTGACCGGCGCCAAGGTGCTGGTGCGGCGTGAGGAGTTGTTGAAGCCGCTGGACGAATTACGCGCTGGCTCGCTGGATTATTACGCCACGTTGCGCTCATCATCGCAGCAGCAGCGCCGCGCCTTCCTGCGCGGTGCCAACCCGGCGGATGCCGCAGCCGCGCGCCAGGCAGCCGACGACCTGTTCAACCAAGCGCAGTGACATAAAAAAACCAACCGGAAGGAAGCCCCATGCCGATCCACGGCCCCGACGTGGTCCTCAACGACCCCGCCTATATCCACAAAACCGCGCAGATTTATGGCAAGGTGCGGCTGGAAAAAGGCAGTTCGGTATGGATCAACGTGGCGATGCGGGCGGAGAATTTTGAGATTGTGGTGGGCGAATACACCAACATCCAGGATTTCGCCATGCTGCATATCGGTGGCCAGACCGGCACCTATATCGGCAGCCATTGCTCGATCACGCACCATTGCACGATCCATGGCTGCACCATTGGCGATAATTGCCTGATCGGCATCGGCGCCACCATCATGGATGGCTGCGTGATCGGCAATAACTGCATCATCGGCGGCGCCGCCTTCCTCAAGGAAGGCACCGTGATCCCGGATAATTCCATCGTGGTGGGCGCGCCCGGCAAGGTGATCAAGACGCAGAATAATTATGTGCGCAACCGGCTTAATGCCTATCTCTACTACCGCAACGCCCTGGCCTATCGCCAGGAGCAGTATCGCGACTGGGACCAGCCGGAAACGCTGAAAGCCATCGGCGAGGAAATCGCCCGCCTGAATGCCGAATTGCGTGCGCTTGATACCGGCGCATGAGGCGTTGAGCGGGCTGCGCAGGAAATCCGCCGCCATGCCGTGTAGCTCTCTGCATGAACAGCACGGCAGCAACATATCCGGCTCGGCCAGCAACCCTGGCCGGCCCTTCCCCGGCGCGGCGGAGCGGTGGCGTGGCCGCGCCTGAAATCCGCCCTCTCAGCGCAGAACGGCAATTGGCCGCCGATCATGACCGCGCCCTGATGGCCCGCGTGGCGGGGCAGGACCGTGCTGCCTATGCCGAATTGCTCAATCGCCATCTGCGCGGCGCCACTGTCACCGCTTATCGCATCCTGCTCAACATGGCCGGTGCCGAGGAAG
>NZ_JAGOLP010000096.1 GCF_017994015.1 Ferrovibrio sp.
ATCATCGGCCAGCGGCGTGTGGCAGAGCTCGATACGGACAAAATCCGCATTATGGCGCATGCGCGGATCGCCGAAGCGATACAGCGCCAGGCCCTCGCTCACCACTTGCTGCCGGTCCTCGATCGGATGGCTCAGGCTGGGCAATTCAGTGGCCTGCACTTCATCCATGTAGCGGTTGGCCAGATGCAGGCCCAATGTGTCGGCGGTGGCCTGGCCGATCACGGTGAGTTTGAAACGCACCTGCTCGGGCCAGTATTCCACTTTGGTCAGCACCAGATGCGGCAGCAGCTGAGGCATCGCCTGCGGCTGCAATGCTGCGCGCGGTGGCAGCCGGTCCAGCGGATGCATGCCGATGGCGGCTTCCAGGAACCGACGCATCAGTTCATGCTGGGCAGATTGGTGCAGGAAATGCAGGTGCTTTAGATTCGGGTGCATCACTGGGGTAACTTAACAAAATTGTGTTCCGCATCGGAAGCTTCTCGTCAAAATTGTCTACTTGCTCTTGGCTCATAGCGGCCTATCCTACAGCGCAACAGAAGGAGTGCGACAATGCTGCGAGGTGCGATTGGCTTATTGGCCTGTGGTTGGCTTGCGGCGGCAACAGCACCGGTGCACGCAGCCGACATGCCGATCTTTGATGCCCATCTGCATTACAGCCATGATGCCTGGGATGTGGTACCGCCGACAGAGGCGGTGAAGATTCTGCGCCAGGCCGGGCTGCGCCGCGCCATGGTGTCGTCGTCTGATGACGAAGGCACGCAAAAGCTTCATGCCCTGGCACCCGATATTGTCATCCCTGTGTTGCGGCCCTATCGCAAGCGCGGCGAACTCAGCAGCTGGGTGCATGACCCGACGGTGATTGATTATCTGGAAAGCCGGCTGGCGAAATACCGCTACGTCGCCATTGGTGAATTTCACGTCTATGGCGCCGATGCCGATCTGCCGGTGGTGCGCCGTATGGTGCAGATCGCGAAGCAGCGCCGGCTTTATCTGCACCTGCATGGTGATGCCGATGCGGTGGAGCGTGTCTTCCGGCAAGACCCGCAGGCTCGTATCCTGTGGGCGCATTCGGGCTTTGACCGGCCGGAAGCGGTGGCGGCAATGCTGGAGAAACACCCGGCACTTTGGGCCGATCTGGCCTTCCGCAACGATCAGGGCAGCATGGATGGCAGCGGCAAGGGCAAGGTGGCCGATGCCTGGCGCCCGGTTTTCCTGAAATACCCGCAGCGTTTCCTGGTGGGTACCGACACCTTCACGCCGGAGCGCTGGTATTATGTGGAACAGCATGCCAGCTACTCGCGCGCCTGGCTGGCTGATCTGCCGCCGGATGTGGCCGAGCAGATTGGCTGGCGCAACGGCGACCGCCTGTTCAGCGCCATGATGGCGCAGCAATGATCCGCTGCCTGCTGGCTGTCGCTCTGGTTGCCTTGCTGCCGGGCGCGGCCTGGGCCTGCCTGCCGGGCTTTGAAGGCACCGAGCAGAGCCGCAATAACGGCGTTACCATCGCCTACAAAAGCCAGCCGGCGCCAATCCCGGTGGGGCAGCCCTTTGCGCTCGAAATCGCCGTCTGCCCGGCGCCGCGCGCACTTGAAGTGGATGCGCATATGCCGGCGCATCGCCATGGCATGAATTACCGCCCCAGCATTACCAATCCCGCGCCCGGGCTATATCGCGCCGAAGGCCTGGTGCTGCACATGCCGGGCGAATGGGAATTTGTGTTTGAAGTTGGCCTGCCATCCGGCGCGCGGCAGCGGCTGACCAGCCCCCACCTGGCGCAATGATCCGCTGGCTGTTGCTGGCTTTGCTGCTGTGCTGCGGCCCGGCCCTGGCGCTTGAATTCACCGCCGCCGAGCGTGCCGCCCTGTTGCGCCACGGCCCCTGGCCGCCGGCCTGGGCGCCGGATCCCAGCAACCGGCTTTCCGGCCAGCCGGCCGGCATCGCGCTGGGGCAGGCGCTGTTTTTCGATACGGCTTTATCGGGCGCAGCCGATATGAGCTGCGCCACCTGCCATCAGCCGGCGCAGCGCTGGAGCGATGGCGAGAAGGGGCGCGGTGAATTCCTGCGCAATGTGCCAACCCTGCTGGATATCCGCTGGAATCGCTGGTTTGGCTGGGATGGCGCGCAAGATAATCTGTGGTCGCAAAGCCTGCGGCCGCTGCTGGCGCCGAGCGAAATGGCCGGCTCGCTGCGCCTGGTGGCCGAGCGGTTGCGGCAGAATCCGGATTTAAGTTGCCGGTATCGCGCCGCCTTGGGCGAAAGCCCGGGCGCGGATGACGAGACGGTGGCGATCTATGCCGCCAAGGCGCTGGCGGCATTCCAGGAGACACTGACGAGCGGCAAGGCGCCGTTTGACCAGTTCCGCGACGATCTGGCGGCCGGCCAGCCAGCAAACCTGCCCGAAGCAGCGCAGCGCGGCGCGCGGCTTTTTGTCGGCGCCGGGCAATGCACCACCTGCCATATGGGCGCCGGCTTCACCAACCGCGAATTCCACGATATCGGCGTGCCGTATCTGGTGCGCCCCGGGCTGGTTGATCCTGGCCGCCATCTCGGCATCCGCCGCCTAAGCCAGAGTGATTACACCCGGCTGGGCCGTTTCAGCGACGACCTGGCACGCCAGGCCATTGAGACACGCCATGTCACCTTGCTGCATCGCAATTGGGGCGAGTTTCGCGTGCCGAGCCTGCGTAATCTGGTTGGCACCGCGCCCTATATGCATAACGGCAGCAAGGCCAGCTTGCGCGAGGTGGTGCGGCATTATTCCGAGTTGAACGAAGAGCGCCTGCATGTGGATGGCGAAAGGCTGCTCAAACCACTGTTTCTCAGCGACCAGGAGATTGACGATCTGGTCGCCTTCCTGGAAAGCCTGAGCGGGCCGGCGCCCGCTGCACCGGCACCACTGGCAGCGTGCTCAAAGTAACCGCCATGCGCGGACTTGATCCGCGCATCTCAGCCGGGTTGGATGAAGACCTTCGGGTCAAACCCGAAGGTGACGTCGGGTTTATTGAGCGGCTTATTCCTTCACTGCGCCGGTCATTGAGGCGACGTAGTAATCAACGAAGAAGGAATACAGGATCGCCACTGGCAGCGAGCCGAACAGCGCGCCTGCCATCAGCGAACCCCAGTGATACACATCGCCTTCCACCAGCTCGGTGAGCACGCCGACCGGCACGGTCTTGTTCTCCGACGAGGAGATGAAGGCCAGCGCGTAGATGAATTCGTTCCACGACAGCGTGAAGGCGAAGATGCCGGCCGAGATCAGGCCCGGCACCGCCAGCGGCAGCACGATCTTGATCAGAATCTGCACCCGCGAGGCGCCATCGATCAGCGCGCATTCCTCAAGTTCAAACGGGATCGACTTGAAATAACCGATCAGCAGCCAGGTGCAGAACGGGATCAGGAAGGTGGGGTAGGTGAGGATCAGCGCCCACATGCTGTCATAAAGGCCGAGATTGTAGATCATGGTGGCGAGCGGGATGAACAGAATGCTCGGCGGCACCAGATAGGCCAGGAAGATCGCCATGCCGACGCCCTGGGCGCCCTTGAAACGCAGGCGCTCGATGGCATAGGCGGCCAGCACGGAAGCAAACAGCGACAGCGCCGTGGCCACCACCGCCACCACCATGGTGGTGAGCAGCCATTCCGGATAGGGCGTGTCAAATAGCAGCTTGCGAATATTATCCAGCGTCGGCTGCACGATCCAGAGCGGGTTATTGTCGCGGTAGTTGAGCAATTCGCTGTTCGGTTTGAACGTGGTCAGACCCATCCAGTAGAACGGGAATAGCAGAACAAACAGAAAGATCAGCAACGGGATCCAGAACACCACCACCTGGCGTGGCAGGGTTTCGAGATAACCCATGCCTTCGCGATTATCGGCAGCGCCAGACGAGGTGGCTGAGGAAACGGTGGTATCGGTCATGTCAATTCCCCTGCTGCCATTTCTGCCGTTGCAGGCCGAAGTAACATAACGCGGTGGAGAGGATGAGGAACGGGATCATCGCCACGGCGATGGCCGCACCTTCACCCAGGGCGCCGCCATTGATGCCGCGCTGGAAGGCCAGCGTGGCCATCAGATGCGTGGCATTGGCCGGGCCGCCGCGTGTGATGGCATAGATCAGCTGAAAATCGGTGAAGGTGAACAGGATCGAGAAGGTGAGCACGATGCTGAGCACCGGCAGCAGGTTTGGCACTGTCACGAAGCGGAAACGCTGCCAGGCCGTGGCACCATCCAGCGCCGCTGCTTCATACAGGCTGGGCGATATGGTTTGCAGGCCGGCGAGCAGGCAGATCGCCACAAAAGGAATGCCGCGCCAGATATTGGCTGCAATCACCGAGGCGCGGGCATGGTTGGGCTCGCCCAGGAATTCGATATAGCTGTCGATCAGGCCGATCTTGGTCAGCGCCCAGGAGATGATCGAGAATTGCGAGTCGAAAATCCACCAGAAGGCAATGGCCGACAGAACCGTGGGTACGATATAGGGCAGCAGGATCACGGCGCGGATGATCGACTTGAACGGCATATGCCGGTTCAGCAGCAGCGCCAGCCACAGGCCGAGGATGAATTTGATCACCGTGGCCACCGTGGTGTAGAGCACGGTGTTGAACACCGACAGCATGAAGATGCTATCGCCGAGCAGCGAGATATAATTCTCGATGCCGATAAAATGCCCGACACGGCCGATCTTGGTATCGGTGAAACCGAGCCAGATGCCGAGGCCAAGCGGGTAGGTGAGGAAAAGCAGCAGCAGCACCGCCGCCGGCGCCATGAAGACGATGGAAAGTACGGTGCGGTTTTCCGCGATGCGTTCCCACAGGGTAACGCGCCTGATCGCAATGCTCATGATGCCGCCATGAAGAATGTAAACAACGCCGGGCGGAAATTCCGGGCGACATTGCTGCCGCCCGGCACTCCCTGACGGATCAGACCTTGTAAACGCGGATCAGACGCTTCTCGGCTTCGGCCGCAGCTTCCTGCGGGGTTTTGGAGCCAGAAGCCGCCTGAGCCACCATGTTGTTGACGATGTAATCGTTCAACGCAGCAGCCGAGGAATAGCCGAGCTGGCCGGAATAGCCATGCCACAGCATGTTCTTCACCGTGTCGCGGTAAGGCAGATTCTTCGGATCCGACTTCCAGACAGCGTTTTCCTCATAGCCCCTCAGCGCATGGGTGATGTAGCCGATAGCGGCAGTCTGCCACGGCTCATACTGCTCCTTCTCCCACATGAATTTGAGGTAGGCCTTCGCCGCCTTGGGGAATTTGCAATACTTGAACACATAAGCCTGGCTGAAAAGATGCAGTTCGGTCGGCCGGCCCACCGGGCCGATCGGGAAATTGGCATGCTCGATATCGTCAACCAGCGCCTTGATCTTCGGGTCCTGCGAATTCTTGGCGGCGTAGTAAACCGAGATGCCGTTATTGGTCAGGCTGATCTGGCCATCAAGGAAGGCCTTGTTGTTGTTCGGATCAAGCCAGCCCAGGGTGCCGTTGATGAAGGTGGGGTAGAGCTGCTTGGCGAATTCCAGCGCCTTGATCGTCTCCGGGCTGTTGATGACGACGTTGTTCTTGTCGTCCACCATCTTGCCGCCGAAGGCCCACATCAGCCAGTAGGTCCAGGAACCGTCGCCCACGGCATTGCCGAGCGCAAAGCCGGCCGGCGTGCCCTTGGCCTGCAAGGCTTTGCACAGCGCCAGGAAGCCGTCCATGTCCTTCGGGAAGGACGAGAAGCCGGCAGCCTGGAGATGGCTCTTGCGATAGACCATGCAGGCACCGGCAGCGCCGAGCGGCAGGCCGATCCAGGTGTTGCCACGCTTGGCATATTTCTCCGCCACCGGGAACCAGCCGCCATACTTGTTGCCCAGTTCGGTGGCGATATCGGTCAGCGGCACCACCTTGTCCGGGAACAGGTGCGGCACGTCAAAGAAGTCGAGCACAATATCCGGGCCGGCGCCGACATTGGCGGCAACCGAGGCCTTCGGCGCCACATCGGGCCAGGCTTCGCGATCGACGCGCACTTCCACGCCGGTCAGCTCGGTAAACTTCTTGGTGTTGGCCATCCATTGGTCGATATCGCCCTGGACGAACTGGCTCCAACGCAGCATGCGCAGCTTGGCGCCTTTTTCCAGATCGCCCTTGGCTGCCTGGGCGGCGGCCTCGACCGGCGTCAGCAGACCGGCGCCCGCAGCGGCGACGGCGGCGCCGGCGCCGAGCGTGGTCTTCATCATGTCACGCCTGGTGAAATTAGTCATATCGTGAATCCTCCTCGGGTATTGTTGGTTGTGTGTTTCCTCAACTCGGGCCGTTTTTTATGTGTCGTGTGATTCGACGGCCTTCTTCACCGAAACCGGCTGCAACTGAAATATAAGATAGCAGCTAAGCCGGCTCCAAGGAAATTTTTTGCAACCGACCAAAGTCGAATTGCTGCAATGCGGAAGAATGTCGATGCAACATCAGGTTTACGGCCAAACTGCCTCTTGCCAGCCCCCGGTGGGTCGTTGTAAGCCGGTCGCATGCCCAGCTTATTACCTGCCGAGTTGGCTTCGCGCCGGATTCTGATCGTTGAGGACGAGGCTTATGCCCGCCGTATCAACGTGGATATCCTGGAGGAACTGGGCTTCAGCAATATCCGCCAGGCGATGGACGGCACCGAGGCGCTCGACATCCTGGAAGCCACCCGCAACCCGATCGATCTGGTGATCTGCGACCTAGCGATGCCGAACATGGACGGATTCGCCTTTGTCGAGAAAGTGCGCAAGTCGCGGCAGTATTATCGCGATACGCCGATCATCATGCTCACCGGTTCGGCCAGCGCCGATGCGGTGATCCGGCTCAAGAGCCTGGGCGTGAACGGCTATCTGGTGAAGCCGATGACCCCGGAAGCGATTCTGGAGCGCATTAAATACGTACTGCGCTTCCGCTGACATCGCCCTTGTAATCCGGCCAGCCTTCGCCATATCGAAAAAGCCAAACCGGGCAGGGGGTTGGCGCTGATTCACGGGGGCTGGAAGGGCGGGGGCTGAAATACCGCCAAT